>NZ_CANTZW010000060.1 GCF_947855115.1 uncultured Parabacteroides sp. | reverse complement strand
CTCTGTGCAGATCCCACAGAAGTACCGCCAAACTTTAAAACTTTCATTTTCTTTTGTTCTATATTAAATTGTTTTCTTTTTCAATCGAATGCGACCGCAAAGTTACAAAAAAATTATTCTTTGACATCACTCAGACAGGCATTCTCGCATTTTACTATGCGGGCAGGATAATTATGTACGATCGTATAATTGTGGGTAGTCATTATCACCGCCGTTCCTTGCTGGCAGATGTCGTGTAAAAGTTGTACGATTTGCCCGCTCGTCTCCGGGTCTAAGTTGCCGGTTGGCTCGTCTGCCAGTATCAACTTGGGATTGTTCAGGAGGGCCCGGGCGATAACGATACGTTGTTGTTCCCCGCCGGATAGCTCATGCGGCATTTTATAACCTTTGTCTTGCATGCCCACCTGACGGAGCACGTTGTCTATCCGCTCCTTGATCTCGTTCTTCTTTTTCCAGCCGGTGGCTTTCAGCACGAATTCCAGGTTCTTGGAGACGGAGCGATCGGTCAGCAATTGAAAATCTTGGAAGACGATACCTAGTTTTCTACGCAAATAGGGGATGTCCTTCCGCTTCATCTTGGTAAGGTTGTAGTCCATGATGCGTGCCTCACCTTGCTTGATCGGTATCTCGCAGTACAAGGACTTGAGCAGGCTGCTTTTACCGGAGCCTACCTTTCCGATCACATATACGAACTCTCCGTTACGAAGCGTGAGGCATGCGTCGTGTAATACCCTGTTTTCCTCACGGCATATCTCCACGTTCTCTAATTTGAGCAGGATATCTTCTTCCATAGAATTATCAACCTTTATGTCTTTTCTTTAACTCGCGGGCGAGGTCTTCCAGACGAAGCCCTTTGCTCGTCAATAATACGATTAAGTGGTAAACCAAGTCGGATGCCTCATAGATGAAACCGTCTTCGGTTCCGTTGGTTGCCTCGATAACGGTCTCTACTGCTTCCTCGCCTACTTTCTGGGCCATACGGTTCACGCCTTTCTGGAATAAGGAAGTCGTATACGAACCTTCCGGCATTTCTTGGCGGCGACGCTCGATGAAGTTTTGCAAGTATTTCAAGAACATGATGTCCTCTACGTTCTTTTCGCCAAAGCAAGTATCCGCTCCCGTGTGACAAACCGGTCCGGCGGGAATCGCCTTGATCAATAATGTATCGTTGTCGCAGTCTGCCGTGATGCTAACCACCTGCAGCGTGTTGCCACTACTCTCTCCCTTCATCCACAAACGGTTTTTCGTGCGGCTGAAGAATGTAACCTTACCAGTACTTACTGTCTCGTCATAAGCTTCTTGGTTCATGAAGCCCAACATTAATACCTTACTAGTGTTGTTGTCTTGTACGATAGCGGGAATTAATCCGCCCATTTTATCGAAATCTAATTTCATCTTATATATAATGTATTATATCCTTACATTGATCCCCTCATCCTTGAGGTATTGTTTTAAGTCGCCGATCCGTATCTCGCCGAAATGGAAAACGCTGGCCGCTAAAGCTGCGTCCGCTTTCCCGCAGGCAAATGCGTCTCGGAAATGTTCCATCTTTCCCGCTCCACCGGAGGCGATCACCGGGATATGTAACGTATCGGCCAAAGTAGCCAAAGCATCGTTTGCGTATCCGTCTTTTACGCCATCATGTGTCATGCTGGTGAAAAGGATCTCTCCGGCGCCACGGCTTTCCGCTTCCGAAGCCCATTGGAACAGGTACTTATCTGTCGGGACACGCCCTCCGTTCAGATAGCATAGCCAATCGTTGTTCTCGAAATTAGCGTCGATAGCGACTACGCACACTTGGCTGCCGAAGTTCTTGGCGATCTCCTCGATTAACGCCGGGTTACGTAAAGCCGCCGAGTTGATCGAGACCTTATCGGCGCCAGCGCTAAGCAAACGATCCACGTCCTTCAATTCGTTGATGCCTCCACCCACGGTAAAAGGGATGCTGATATGGGCCGCCACTTGCTTTACCAACTCGGTGAAAGTCTTTCGCCCCTCGTGTGAGGCGGTAATATCCAGGTACACCAATTCGTCGGCCCCTTCGCGGCTGTACTGGGCGCCTAGCTCCACGGGATCTCCTGCGTCGCGAAAGTTCACGAAGTTGATACCTTTAACGGTCTTTCCATCCTTTATATCCAGACAGGGAACAATTCTCTTGGCTAGCATATATCTTTTTTATTATTTCAAGTAAAACGAAGTAAATCTTTCAACCGGATCTTCCCCTCATAAATGGCCTTACCGAAAATGACGGCGGGAATCCCGGCCTCAGACAATCTCTCAATATCCTCGATCGAGCTTACGCCACCGCTCGCTATGATATAAAGAAAAGGGATCTCGTCTCGTATCTCTTTATATAGGTCGATAGCCGGGCCTTGGAGCATACCATCCCGTGCGATATCCGTGCAGATCACCTTGGTAATCCCTTTGTCGTAATATCCTTTTATGAAAGGAATCAACTCTTGGCTGGTCGTTTCCTCCCAACCGCTGATGGCGATCTTCTTATCCTTGGCATCGGCCCCTAATATGATTTTCTCGCTACCGAACTTGGCGATCCAAGAGGTGAACATTTCCGGGTCCTTCACGGCGATACTGCCCCCGGTTACCATCTGGGCTCCGCTCTCGAAAGCGATCTCCAAGTCGTCCTCTTGTTTCAAGCCCCCTCCGAAATCAATGATCAGGGAAGTGCGGGTAGCTATCCGTTCAAGGATGCGATAGTTGATGATGCGTCCCTCGCGGGCACCGTCTAAGTCTACCACATGCAAACGCCGGATGCCGTTGTCCTCGAACATCTTCGCCACTTCCAGAGGATCTTCGTTGTAAACCTTCTTGGTAGCGTAATCTCCTTGCGTCAACCGGACGCATTTGCCATCTATTATATCTATAGCGGGAATAAGCTCAATCATATCTTCAAAAAGTTTTTCAATATAACTTCTCCTACCGATCCGCTTTTTTCCGGATGGAATTGCGTCGCGTAGAAGTTATCCTTATGTAAAGCGGCGCTGAACGGAAGGATATAATCGGTCGTTGCCGCCGTATATTCATTTACGGGTACATAATAACTATGTACGAAGTAAACAAACTTGTTCTCCAATCGCTCGTCGAATAGTCCGCTTTTAACGTTTGTCAATGTATTCCAGCCCATGTGAGGCACTTTGTCTTCATGCCTTCGCGGAACGAAACGTTTCACTTCCGTAGGGAAGATACCCAGGCAATCGGCGTTTCCCTCTTCCGAGCGCATACACATCAATTGCATGCCGAGGCATATCCCGAGTACCGGTTGCTTTAGGCGCAAGATCACTTGATCCAATCGGTGTTCCCTTAAATATTCCATGGTCGTGAAAGCTTCACCTACTCCGGGAAAGATAACCTTATCCGCTTTATTCAATAATTCCGGATCGGCCGTGATGACTGGGGTAACGCCCAACCGTTTCAAAGCGTAATCTACCGAGTAGATGTTTCCGGCATTATATTTAATAATGGCAACGTCCATTGTTGTTAAGCATTTGTATTGAATCGCAAAAGTAACAAATTATCATTACATAATTGTGAGAGGCGAATGAAAAGTTCCAAAATGAAATGTATTTGTGATAAACTGGTGTGATCAAGAGAAAGAAACGAAGAAAGAGACGATCGCTTTTACCGCTTTACAAGGAGAATATTTTAGCTTAAGGTCGATTTTTTTTGTTCCAACTATTGCAGGTTTAAAAATAATGCTTACCTTTGCACCGCAATCGAGAGAGATAGCGTAAAAGAAAAGAGGTTCGGTAGTTCAGCTGGTTAGAATACATGCCTGTCACGCATGGGGTCGCGGGT
>NZ_CANTZW010000059.1 GCF_947855115.1 uncultured Parabacteroides sp. | reverse complement strand
GCTTTCTTACGCTTGCTCTCTACACCCGTGAACACCCCTTTAAAAAGATGGGGGACATAAGGAGCGTCTCCCTCCTCCACCGCTCGATTATAAACACAACGAATACGACGCATATAGGTAGATACCGTATTGCGGGCACACTCACGTTTCAATAAATAGACCTGGTAACTCAAGAGCGTATCCTTATTAATATAGGTATAAGGAATCACCTTCAAACCACAAAAACGCAAGAACGAGTTCAATGCGTCTTGATAACTCTTCGCCGAGGAATGATGCCCTTCCCGACGCAACTTAGACATATATGCTAACATGCCTGCCACAAAATCATTCTTTTCCATTTCTCCCTGTTTTTCGAATTCACAAATTAAACCTCCAAAAATATCACTACATTTGTGTTCGCTAAAAAAAGGAGTAATATTAAAATGATTGATCAACCTACCATAGACCGGATACTGGATGCGGCGAACATCGTAGATGTTGTCTCTGAATTCGTGACTCTTCGGAAACGGGGTGTCAACTATGTAGGATTATGCCCGTTCCACTCGGACAAGTCTCCGTCTTTTTATGTATCCCCCTCGAAAAACATCTGCAAATGCTTCGCTTGCGGAGAAGGAGGAACCGCTGTCCACTTCATCATGAAACACGAGCAACTCAGTTACTTCGACGCTTTGCGTTTCCTGGCGAAAAAATACAACATCGAGATACAAGAGCGGGAACTTACCGAGAAAGAAAAACAAATCCGTAGTGACCGGGAAAGCATGCTTATCGTCAATAATTGGGCAGGACAATATTTCTCTTCCTTATTGCACGAGCATATAGAAGGGAGAAGCATAGGCATGCGTTATTTCGCCGAACGAGGATTACGTGAAGACATCATCCGTAAGTTCCAGCTCGGATATAGCCTGGACCAGCGGGACGCATTATACAAAGCCGCAACAAAAGCAGGCTATAAAAAGGAATTCCTCGAGAAAACAGGGCTGGTTATCACTTATGACAACGGCAATGTGAACGACCGTTTCCGGGGCCGTGTAATCTTCCCCGTCCACACGTTAAGCGGGAAGATAGTAGCCTTCGGTGGACGCGTGCTGAAAAAAGACGAGAAGACCGCGAAATACGTAAACTCTCCCGAAAGCGAGATTTATCACAAAAGCAACGAGCTATACGGAATTTATTTCGCCAAGCAAGCGATCATGAAACAAGACCGTTGTTTCTTGGTGGAAGGATATATGGACGTGATCGGCATGCATCAAGTGGGTGTGGAGAACGTGGTAGCCTCCTCGGGTACGGCCCTCACGCAAGGGCAAATCCGGCTCATACGCCGCTTCACGAATAATATCACGGTATTATATGATGGAGACGCCGCTGGAATCAAAGCGGCTCTCCGGGGTATCGATATGTTATTAGAGGAAGGGATGAACGTCAAAGTCGTGCTCCTTCCCGCCGGAGAAGACCCGGATTCATTCGCCCGTAGCCATAGCGCAAGCGAGTTCGCCGAGTTCATCAGCCAAAACGAGACGGATTTCATCCGCTTCAAGACAAAGTTACTATTGGAGGAAGCGGACAGCGACCCGATCAAACGCTCTGCCTTGATCTCGGATATCATCCGCACGGTGGCGATCATTCCTGATAATATCGCCCGTTCCGTATATATCCGGGAATGCAGTACGACCATGGAGATAGACGAGCAAGTCTTACTCAACGAGGTCAACAAGATACGCTTAAGCAAGGAAGAAAACCTAACGGCTAAATCGGTGAAGAAGACAACGCTCCCTTCACCCCCTGCCGAAACAGTTCCCGTATACCCGGATTTCCCCGGTTTTCAGCCTTATACGCAGGAAGAGATCAACGCCCTTCCTCCGGAAAATATCCCACCTCCACCGCCAGAGGATTACATTCCGGAAGAGGAAGCGGGCCCGCCCCCGACACCTCCATACGAGGTTCCGACTGTATCCAACACACAAGTCCAAACGAAACGTTCCCCTTTCGAGGCTTACGAGCTAGCTCTTTTACGCTATATCGTACGATATGGCGAACGTGTCCTTTACGACTACATAGACGAGGAGACAAACGAGCATGTCATCATGCGGGTAGCCGATTATATCCGTTTCGACCTGGAACGCGACGACCTTACGTTTTATACCCCCTCCTTCAAACAAATGCTGGACGAGGCCGCCGAGCATTGCAAGGACGAAGGTTTTATAGCTAACCGTTATTTTCTAGCCCACCCAGATCCGAACATAAGCCGGCTTGCCGCTAACCTTATCAGCGATAAGTACCAGCTTAGTAAATATCATACGAAGTTCAGGGAGCTAGAACAGGAAGAAGATAAGCTGGATTACTTAGTCCCCCGAGAAATCTACTCCTTGAAAGATGCCTATATCCTCTATAAAATAAAGGATATCCAAACGAAAATCAAAGAGGCTCAAAACAAAGGGGACATGGAACAAATCTTTGATTTAATGAAACAACACGCCCACCTGAACGAGATCAAGAGCGTACTCTGCAAAGAACTGGGCGAACGTATCGTATTAAAAATGTAATAAAAACATCTATGAATTTTCTTGAGACAGAAGACGTGGTCAAACAGTATGCCGGACATTTGGCCTTAAATAAAGTAAGTATCCAGGTTCCTCAAGGAACGATCTTTGGATTACTGGGGCCTAACGGGGCCGGCAAGACGACCCTGATCCGGATCATCAACCGGATAACGGCTCCAGATAGCGGAATCATCCGCTTCAACGGCCATGAATCCTGCCCGGAAGATATTTACCAGATCGGTTATTTGCCGGAAGAAAGAGGTCTATATAAAAAGATGAAAGTCGGGGAACAAGCAATCTACCTCGGGCAACTAAAAGGCCTCTCTTACTCGGAAGCACGCAAGCGCTTGATTCATTGGTTCGAGAAATTCGACATCATGCCTTGGTGGAATCGTAAACTGGAAGAGTTATCGAAAGGTATGCAACAAAAAGTACAGTTCATCATCACCGTGATACATGAACCCGAGCTATTGATCTTCGACGAGCCTTTTAGCGGATTCGATCCAGTCAACGCAGATCGTCTTAAACAGGAGATATTGGAGTTGAAAGCGGCTGGGCATACCATTATATTCTCCACCCATAACATGTCTTCCGTGGAAGAGATTTGTGATGAAATAACCCTTATCAATCGTTCCCAAGTGGTTCTATCGGGCAACGTGAAAGAGGTAAGGGAACGCTTCAAGAACAACACCTATATATTAAATGTACGTAGGGAAACGGGGGAAATCGAAGAACTACGAGTCCGCAAAGAAGACCCCATCAGCAACTCGGAATGGCTGACGAAACTCGCCTCCCAATATGAGATACTTTCTTTCACGGAAGAGATCCCCTCCATGAATGACATTTTTATCAACACCGTTTCCGGTACAAACACACCAAAGGCATGAGCAAAATAGGATTAATCATCAAACGGGAATATCTCCGGAGAGTAAGTAAAAAGTCATTTATCCTGCTCACGTTCCTCACGCCGTTTCTATTCGCGGCGCTCGTATTCGTCCCTCTTTGGCTTTCATCCATCAAAGGAGATGAGGTACATACCATCGCTATCCTCGACTCCACCGGTAAATACGCCCCTCTGTTTGAGGATACGGAGACTTATCGTTTCATCAATAGCGACCAAAGCATGGATACCTACAGGCAAATCCCAGACAAGGAGATATTCGCGTTCCTTGCGATCACGGAAGATTTATTGGAAAACCCGAAAGCCGCCACTTTATATTCCAAGAAACAAATCCCGGGAGAATTGAGCCGGCTCGTCAATATGACATTAAAGAAGCAGATCGAAAGTGACAAACTGGCAACGTTCAATATCCCGAATTTAAAAGAAATCATAAAAGAAAGCAAAATAAATTTCAATATACAGACCATCAAATGGGGAGATGACGGAAGCGAAAAACAATCCTCGTCCGTAGTAGCCTCCATCACCGGTGTTATTTTCACCATGCTTATCTATATGTTCATCCTAATTTATGGAGGAATGGTCATGCAAGGGGTTATGGAAGAAAAGACAAACCGGATCATCGAGATCATGATCTCGTCCGTCAAGCCTTTCGACTTGATGATGGGTAAGATTATAGGAATCGGTTTTGTCGGGCTTACGCAAGTATTCCTTTGGGCGGTCATGACCTTTATACTCATCACCGGGGGAACATTCTTTTTGGGAGGAGGTACGGAAAGCGAGATCTTGCGGTCAAGCATGGCACTTAACACAGCCCCTAACATAACGGCTATCGCTGTCCAACAGTCGGGAAATGAATGGATAGAGACGCTAAACACGATCAACTTTACCGAGATAGGCATCTTGTTTATCGTTTATTTCATAGGCGGCTACCTATTATATTCTTCTTTATTCGCCGCTATCGGATCAGCCGTAGACGGCCAAGAAGACACGCAACAATTCATGCTACCAGTCACGCTCCTTTTGGTTTTCGCCCTCTACGCGGGAATCTATAGCATGGAAAACCCCGACGGACCATTAGCTTTCTGGTGCTCCATGATCCCATTCACCTCTCCAATCGTCATGATGGTCCGTGTTCCATTCGACGTGCCTTTGTGGGAAATACTACTTTCCATCGGATTTTTGTATATATCATCCATCGGTTTCACTTGGCTTTCCGCCAAAATATACCGTGTAGGCATTCTCATGTATGGTAAGAAGCCCAGTATAAAGGAGATGCTCAAATGGCTTCGTTACAAATAAAAACACGATATCCATAACGCAAAAAGCCTCGCTACTCTTATCGAATAACGAGGCTTTTTTGTGTTGTTCTACCTGGATTCGAACCAGGACAAACAGGACCAGAATCTGTTGTGCTACCATTACACCATAGAACAATCTCCACAAAATCGTCAAAACAAACTTTAAATGTTGTTCTACCTGGATTCGAACCAGGACAAACAGGACCAGAATCTGTTGTGCTA
>NZ_CANTZW010000058.1 GCF_947855115.1 uncultured Parabacteroides sp. | reverse complement strand
AACCAGGACAAACAGGACCAGAATCTGTTGTGCTACCATTACACCATAGAACAATATTTAACAAACCGCCAACTCTCTTGTTAGCGAGTGCAAAGGTATATACTTTTTCAAAATTTGCAAATAAACCCTCGAAAAAAATGCCTGGAAAAAACACGTACGTCTTTCGTATAAAACATGTACGTGTTTTCCCGAAAAGACGTACGTGTTTTTTCTAAAAGCTTATAACGATCGAAGAGACAGTCTCAAACAAGGTATTACACATATATTAATGAAAGAAAAAGACGTATATAACGAATTAAGAACTATATTTGCGACTTGGAAAATTATATCAATTAAGAAATAAATGGATCAAACAAAAGAATTAGTAAAAACGATTATTGAGGGCCTTCAAGAAAAAAGAGGCAAAAATATTGTAACTGTAGATTTAAGCCAGACCTCTGGCGCCATTTGCCAATATATGGTTATTTGCGAGGGAAACACCCCTACCCAAGTTTCAGCTTTATCCGATTCCGTATGGGATTTCGCACGCAAAAACGCCAACGAGAAACCATTATCTATCGATGGTACGCAGGCTGCTCAATGGATCGGCATGGATTATGGCACGGTTCTTGTACATATATTCTTGCCGGAACAACGTGCATTTTATAACTTGGAGAACCTTTGGGCAGACTCGAAGGTTACACAAGTACCAGACATTGATTAAGCCGGCCTAAATATTTGATGATAATTTCTTATGGAAAATAAAAACGATCTGTTTAATAAAACACCGAAGGGTAGGAAACCTAAGATGTTTCGTTTTAATTTGTATTGGATGTACGGGCTGATCTTCATCATGCTCGTCGCCCTATATATGACAAACGACTCTTCGGGAACGAAAGAGCTAGGTTGGACAGAGTTCCAGAAACTGGCACAGGAGAACGTATTCGATAAAATGACAGTCTACAACAAGAAGAACTTGGTGGAGGCTACGGTGAAAAGCGGGAAGACGGAACAAGTCTTCGGAAATATGGATGTATCTAAAATCGGGGTTTCTCCGAAAGTATACGTAATGATTCCGTCGGCCGATAAGTTTTCCGATTTTTATGATAAGGCGGTACTCGATAATCATATTGACACACAAGTCCGTTTTGAGGAAGGCGATGACGCTATCTGGAGCTTCTTGGTTTCATTCGGGCCGATCATCTTATTGATCGGTGTGTGGATGTTCTTGATGCGACGTATGTCCGGTGGCACAGGCGCAGGTCCGGGAGGCGTATTCAGCGTAGGTAAGGCAAAAGCCCAGTTATTCGATAAGGACAACGATCGTAAGGTTACATTCAAGGATGTGGCCGGATTAGCCGAGGCAAAACAAGAGGTAGAGGAAATCGTCTCTTTCTTGAAGAATCCGGGGAAATATACCGAATTAGGAGGTAAGATCCCCAAGGGCGCATTATTGGTGGGCCCTCCGGGAACCGGTAAGACTTTATTGGCGAAAGCCGTGGCTGGCGAGGCGAACGTGCCGTTTTTCTCCCTATCCGGTTCCGATTTCGTAGAGATGTTTGTCGGCGTAGGTGCTTCTCGCGTGCGTGACTTATTCCGTCAAGCCAAGGAGAAATCCCCCTGTATCGTCTTTATCGATGAGATTGACGCGGTAGGACGTGCCCGCGGAAAGAACGCAAACATGAACAGCAACGATGAGCGCGAGAACACGTTGAACCAGTTGTTGACCGAGATGGATGGTTTCGGCTCTAACAGCGGTGTTATCATCTTAGCCGCCACAAACCGTGCGGATATCTTGGACAAAGCGTTATTACGTGCCGGACGTTTCGACCGGCAGGTCCATGTTGAATTACCGGATTTGAACGAACGCAAGGAAATATTCGGAGTACATTTGCGTCCGATCAAGATAGATGAAAGCGTAGATGCCGAGTTCTTGGCAAGACAGACCCCGGGATTCTCGGGAGCTGATATCGCGAATGTTTGTAACGAGGCCGCTTTGATTGCCGCCCGCAACGGTAAGAAATTCGTACAGAAGGAAGACTTCATGAATGCTGTAGACCGTATCGTGGGTGGTTTGGAAAAACGGTCAAAAATCACGACCGAGGAAGAACGGAAGAGCATCGCTACTCATGAGGCAGGCCACGCGACTTTAAGCTGGTTGCTTGAGCATGCCAATCCTCTGGTTAAAGTCACGATTGTTCCTCGAGGAAAAGCCCTAGGAGCCGCTTGGTACTTGCCGGAGGAAAGACAGATTACGACACGCGAGCAATTGCAAGATGAGATGTGCGCGACTTTAGGCGGACGTGCCGCGGAGGAATTATTCCTAGGCAAAATATCGACAGGCGCATCCAATGACCTGGAACGTGTAACGAAACAAGCCTATGCGATGGTTGTTTACTTTGGTATGAGCGATAAGCTTCCCAACTTGAACTATTACGATTCCACGGGGCAGGATTGGGGATTCACCAAGCCTTATAGCGAAGAAACAGCAAAGCTGATCGATATTGAAGTACAAAAGATCATCAGCGAGCAGTACGAAAGAGCTAAACGGATATTATCCGAGAACAAGGAGGGGCATAACCAATTGGCCCAGGTATTATTGGATCGTGAGGTTATTTACTCTGAGGACGTAGAACATATCTTCGGTAAACGAGCCTGGATCTCTCGCTCGCAAGAAATCTTAGCATTGCAAGAAAAAGCAAACGGTAAAAACAAGCAGAAATCTACGGATGAGGAAAGTACGGGTGAGACAACGATAACGACCACGACTGTCTCTCCGGCCGACGAGAATAAGAAAGAGGTTTCCTCGGACGCCAATCAAACCGAGAAAATAGCTTGACATAAACCAGGATATCTGAAATAAAGAAGGCCGGATAATATCTTTTGTACAAAAAGACTATCCGGCTTTCCTTATAGCTATATTATCAATTTATTAGTTATATTTGTAGCCAAAATTACAAACAAGCAAAAACATTATTGTTTTGAAAAATCTGATTACACGTGCATTAACTGGCATTATTTTCGTAGCGGTACTGGTCGGCGCGATCTATTTCCACTCCTATTATTTTCTCGTGGTATTCGGACTCATCACCGGGCTTTCCTTATGGGAGTTTTACGGGTTGGTCAAACATTATGAGAACGCCGCCATTAAACGGTTCATCAGTTCCTTGGGTGGAGCTTATCTGTTCGCCGCGACATTCGGTTATGCCAATGGTTTGGCTGGGGGTAACATATTTCTTCCTTATCTTTTATTCTTGATGTATACGATGATTACGGAGCTTTACGATAAAGCCGGTAATCCGATCAATAACTGGGCATTGACCTTATTCGGCCAAGTCTATTGCGCAGGCTCCTTCTCTCTGCTAAACTTCATCACGTCAGTACCCAACACACCGGGCGAGATCATACATTTCCCCTATTTTGCCTTGGCTATTTTCGTTTTCGTATGGGTAAACGATACAGGGGCTTACCTGGTAGGATCAATGTTTGGAAAAAGAAGATTATTCGAACGCATTTCTCCCAAGAAATCGTGGGAAGGTTTTTACGGAGGATTGGTATTTGTGTTGATCGCTTCCCAAATTTTCGCGGGATTCATACCTTCCACCAACCGGTACATATGGCTTGGACTAGCTGCTACGATCGTAGTGTTCGGAACTTGGGGCGACTTGATCGAATCGCTGATGAAACGTACATTGGGCGTGAAAGACTCCGGACACATATTGCCCGGACACGGAGGTATGCTAGACCGTTTCGACAGCGTAATGATGGCAATCCCCGCCGCCTATATCTATATCGAATTATTTATTCGAAATTAAATGTCAGGATTACCATACGGGATGTAGCTTTCGACAGCGCGTTCGTATACTTGATATTGGCTTGATCCACCAAATCCGGACGATCTTTTTCCAAGAGGTCAACCAATCCGAAACAAAATTTCAGTTCCGGGCATAATTTAAAATAAGGCAAGTAGATATCGCATCCCACACCAAACTCAAAGCCGAAGTCCGTACTTTTCAGTAGAATTGGGTTACCTTTCTTTCGTCCGATATCCACAGAGCCATAGATTCCACCGATCAAGTAAGGACGGTAATTATTCAACCGCAAAGCCGCATACTTAATATCCAACGGGAAATTCAGGTAACTCGAACGTACATTCGTAATAAACTCCTCTCCTGTAGCCTGTTCCCTGAACTTAAATTTTTTATCTCCAAAATGGATTGATGGTGTAAAGCGCAAATTAAAGTAAGGATTCAAATACATATCCCCGATCACCCCGACACTAAAACCGGGTGAGTAAGAAGGAATCTCGGCGAACCAAGTCTCCCCATTCGTCGTGACACCGGTATGAGTCAACAACAAATCTTGTGAGTGAATACCCACATGAAACCCCAGATGAAGCCATTTCAAATCAGCGTACGGCTGATTCTTTACCCTCTCCTTTTGAGCCATGGCCCCCATGGTAGCTAAGCTTACCACATATAATATAAATAATAATCGTCTCAAATCTCAACCTATTTTATTTAATAACGAAAACCCGACAAAGATATTGCAAAAAACAAGATTTTTGAAGAAAATAAGACGGTAGATATTTTTTAAATAGAAAGAAAGCTATATTTTTGCACCTACTAATAGTTATCAATTTAAACGTTTAAAAAATGGCTTACGTAATTAGCGATGATTGTATTGCATGCGGAACTTGTATAGATGAGTGTCCGGTAGGAGCAATTTCAGAAGGTGATAAATACAGCATCAATCCTGAAATGTGTACAGATTGTGGAACTTGCGCTGACGCATGTCCTACAGAAGCGATCCATCCGGCTGAATAATTTCGCAGCAAAGAATAGGATTTTTCCTTACAGGAAGTTCCTAACACATAACGGGCTGTTTCTCTCTAGGAGTAACAGCCCGTTATCTTTTTCCTTTCGCATCCTATTAAAATTCAATGTCCAGCTTTATATCACCGGAAGACATACCTTCTTCCTCCTCCTCTGAATCCTCACAAGAGATATCCTCCTCTCCGGTTTCTGCTACATCTTGCGTCGATTTCTTCAAATTTGAGTCCTTGATATAACCGATTACATCTTGCATTCCCTCCATGAACTTCTCAAAGTCCTCCTTATACAGGAAAATCTTATGCTTCTCGAACGAGACTTGCAAACCGTCTTTCGATTGAACTTTCTTACTCTCCGTAACGGCAACGAATAGGTCATCTTTCAAATTTTTCTTCACATCCAGATAATAAATCCGTTTTCCCGCTTTGATGGCTTTGGAATACAAAATCTCCCTGTCGCCACCTTCAACATGTTTTTTCTTTATAGATTCTTCCATGACAGCTAACATCCGTTAAAAAACCACCCACTTTATATAACTTGCTTCAAATATGTGCATTTTTTTTTAATTAGCAACTATTTTAACGATCGAAAATACATCTCCAGAGGCTAAATTTGTAAAATATCATCTAACACATATAAAATTAAGTAAATCCGGATTCTTTTATAGAAAAAACAACTACCTTTGCGACCTAATTTATAATAAAGAAGTTCCTTCAAACGATGATCAACAGAATTTTAATCCGCATTAAAGTTTTACAGAT
>NZ_CANTZW010000057.1 GCF_947855115.1 uncultured Parabacteroides sp. | reverse complement strand
AACAAAACTGAATAACAAAACTGAATAACAAAACTGAATAACAAAACTGAATAACAAAACTGAATAACTAAACTGAATAACTAAACTGAATAACTAAATCCGACTAATCAAAACCAAACAATCAAAACCCAATAATTAGAACCAAACAACCAAACCTACCCTTGAGCGATAAAAAGCGATATCTTCCGACATAATCGACAGATCAGCTTACGATATTCCTCTCTATTATCTCCATTCACCTCGCTGATATATTTACTATATGATATCTCCTTTGCGAACGCTCTCGGATCAGCGCTCATATCTGCCGCACGAGGATAGGCCGAACGGAGCAAACGGCAATAATCCATGAAAGAACATTTATAATCCGGATATACCCGAAAACGGAGCGAATCCTCCGATAACTCGGCAAACGTCCCGTCCCACCATGCATTCGAACGCCCGTAAGCCGTGATCCCGAAGCAATTATGATGCTCCTGGCAAAGCGTACTCTCACCCCAACCCGTCTCAATCGCTGCCTGCGCCAAGATCACCACCGGATTAATCCGAAACGCCCGCCCCGCCTCAAGAGCCAACGGAGCATATTTCTCAATAAAACCTCTAGTCTCCATAATTTTATTAGTTGATGGTCATCAATAGACCGTAATCAATAATTAGTTTGTTAGTATACATATGTTTGTTAGTAATAGTTCATTAATAATTGATCGTAGATAATTTGGTATCTGGCGATTAGCCTCAATCAATAAATCTCAATCAAAGGTTCATAAGTGTCAGTATTTAGACAATTGCCCATAAACAATTTGTATTAAACGCTTCCCCGCAATCAATAAACCATGATCAAAAGTTCGAAAACGTCAAGTTCATAGGAAATCAGCCATAAGCCGTTTATATTAACGCTTCCCCATACTCAATTAATCGTAATCGATAGGCTTAAGTAGATGGTTGATAGCTAACAATGTTTGTTTCATTTATCATAACAACCAACCATCCCCCATCACTCACCACCTACCGCTCACTAATCGCCATTAGCCAACCTCTGCCATTACTTATCACCTATCACTGCCACCTCATCAGATCTCGTCCGGGCTTTCCGAGCCCGTAGGCTTCTTGGAAATATCCACGTTCGTCAGTCCGGCCTTCTCTGCCTTAAGCACGGCACGGACAGCCGCCCGGGTAGGTACGGGATTGAAACTCATGCCGGTGAAAACATCCTTCAGCTCCTCGCCGGGGATGAACTGTATCCTTACGCCGGAAATGTTCGAGGCCGTGAACACCTCAGTGTTATCAGCCGGTCGGTTAAGCACCTGCAAGCGGAACTTCCCCAGCGAGCCGTAATCCACCTGATCGCCCGCACGCAAGGCCTCCAGCGTATTCTCCACGCAACTGATAAGCACAGCCGAGACATCAGCCCGGCTTACCGTGGTCTGGCTGGCGATACGCTTGGAGAGATCCTTCAGCGATAACTCCGCATTAACCTGAGCCCGTGCGTAGGCCTTCTTGGGCTGTTTAGAATCATGGGGATTTACCCGCATCGAAACACTGTAATTTAATGCCATAAAATTGTTTTTTTAAGAATGAATATAAATCTTATATAATCTCAGATATAAATCTCGTTTAATTACATATACAAGTGATATATGACCATATATTTAGCTTATTTATAAGCTTGTATAAAAAATGATATATAATCACATATGCAAGTGAAATCTAATCATCTATACAAACTATATATAGCCATCTATCCAACTCCTATCTACTCGTAAATACGAATCATACCTAATCACAAATACAAAGATACAACACTCCATCCATTCAAATATGTACAACTATGTAATACAATGAGAAAACATGAGATAAAGTTTAAAAATAATAGAAGAAATGTATCTCCATATCCAAATTAATCTGTATCTTTATATCAGAAAATTAAATCTAGAAATCATGAAAACACAATCTTACAGCAAAGGAGATCTAGCCCGGGCCTATGCCCCGGATATAACCTACCAAGCGGCCCTGAACCGTTTATCGGTTTGGATACGTGTGAACCAGCCACTCTCGAAGGCGTTGCGGAAGACCGGTTATTATCCCAAACAGAAACTCTTCACCTCCAAGCAGGTAGCGCTTATCTTTAAGTTCTTGGGAGAACCTTGACGCGCATAAGGTTGCGTTGGCCCGCATGATGCGTAGCGAGGAGCTACGCTGCGTGTATCGACAACCCTTACGACGTGTAGTGTCGGCTTCTGCGACGCGTACTCTCAACCCGGCGATTTACGTTTTCGGCCTCCGCTCTGTATATCGGCGGTTTCAGGTCTTTGCGCCGCTAACCTTTGCGGTGCGTGCCTTTAGTCCCGGCGATTTACGTTTTCGGCCTCCGCTCTGTATATCGGCGGTTTCGGGTCTTTGCGCCGCTAACCTTTGCGATGCGTGCCCTTAGTTCCGGCGATTTACGCCTTCGGCCTCCGCTCTGTATATCGGCAGGTTCCGGGCCTTTACGTTGCCGGCCCTTACGATTTGCGCCTTCGCCCCCATACCCTTAGCGTCAGCGATCACGAATGTTTTTTCACTTAAAAAAAGACAATATGGATAATAAAAAAAAGCAGAAACATGGATTCATTCGTCAAGATCGATGAATCCATCAGGAATTCGGAGAACCCCACACGGACACTGTTCGAGACAGCGGCTTACCTGCTCGACCCCCGGAATACACGTACCAACCGCATGGCGGCGATCCGTGAGATGTTCAACACCAGCTACAGAGACAAGATCTACGAGATGATGGGAGGCCGGAACGAGGCGAGGATCAAGGTGAGGTATCCCCGCCTGATGGTAGGGGTCATACGGGCCTTGTACCGGATCGGGATGTTCGGGAAGCTCAGCTACGAGGAGCTGGACAGGCATCTGGGCCGTATCTTCGAGATGCCGCTCAAGGACTCCTCCATCCGCTCCATGTTCTACGATAAGACCTCGGTGTACGATGAGCTGGAGAAAACCTTCGCCGGATACAAGAAATCGGAAGATAATTTTAACAGGAAAGAGGGCGAATGCGACACCGGAAAACCGTAAGCGCATATCCGATAAGCGATTGCGGGTTTTTGGCGTCGCAAAATTGGGTAATCCAATACCGGGGTGCCCGTGCGTATCTTCGCGGCGTTAGAATAGTTCACGGATGCGATCTTTTCAGAAAATCTCAGAAGAAGGTTATATAAATATTATTTATTATAAGATGGGGTGCTACATAGGGGTGCTACATCGGACAAAAAACGAGGCTTGTATATCTTTCTTTATCAGATGGTTAGATGCCATTTCGAGTCCTGCAAACCAGTTCTACATAGATTTTATCTATTAAAAAAACAGTTATGGAAAACAAACGAATTTCTTTTTCCGTGAATTTACTCGAGACTGGCTATATTTACGTCAGTAGGAGTATGTTGTTAACCGCTTGTTCGCCCGTGAAGGACCAAGACGCCGCCCGGGTGATGCTCTGCATACAGGTAAACTCCTTTTTCAAGGAGGGCTGGGTAGAGCGGGGGATGGCCTCTTATCTTTGCCACAGGGGGGAATGGATCACCTCGGCCCAGGAATTGTCGGCCCGTATGGGGATGGATTACCGCACGATCCAGAAGATGCTGAAAGAGTTCGTCTCGCTAGGATGGCTCACGGTCAAGAAGATGGGTAACTACATCTGCCTCGGCTGGTTGCTGCCGATGGCGCCGGAGCGTCATGTCGCTGGCGGCTCTTTCACCCTGATGGGCGATAACGACGCTTTCTCTACTTGCAACATCTATTCGGGAGGGCGTATATGATGAAGCAAGAAGCGAGAATGAGCCAGACGCCTCAGCAGAAGGCGGAGCGGGCGGTGATAGCCGCTCTCTTGAGCAGCCCGGAATCTTATTTCGAGCTGGGGGGACGATTGATCCCCGAGATGTTCACGACCGAGGGAGACCGGCTGGTGTTCAAGTCCGTGGCTTCTTTGGCGGCGCAGGGAAAGGCGGTAGACATGGTCACGATCGAGGCCGAGATGATCCGGCAAGACGCTGCCTTGTACGGGAGGCTCAACGGCCTCTCTTTCCTCCGTGAGACGCTATCGGCCTTGAGGAACGACAGCCATATCCTCGTTCATGCCCGGCTGGTGCAGGAAGCGTGGGTACTCAGGGGATGCCGTGACGTGCTCCGGAAATACGGCAGCGAGGCCGAGGTTCCCGGCGTGGAGGCGGCAGACCTGATGGCTTCTATCCGCAAGGAGCTTGATGCCTTGGACTTGCGCCTTACCTCGGAGAAGGAGACCCGCTCGGCAGGCGACGTGGCCCGGGAGGCGCTGGCCGATTCTTACCGCCGCGAGGAGGAGCGACGATCGGGCGTGACGGAGGAGGTGCTGACCGGTATACGCTCTTTCGACGAGCTGACCGGAGGCCTTCACCCGAAGGATCTCACCGTACTCTCCGCACGCCCCTCGATGGGGAAGACGGCGGTGGCGCTTAACTGGGCGCTACGTGCTGCGGAGCAGGGCAAGCGCACGCTCTTCTTCAGCGTGGAGATGTCGGAGGAGGAGCTGGTACACCGCCTGCTCGCCATACTGAGCGACGTGGAGCCGGAGAAGATCCGTTACCGGGGCACTACCGCCGAGGAGCGGGTACGCCTGGGCGAGGCGGCTACCCGCTTGGAGTCTCTTCCTCTGCGGCTGGTCTACTGCGGGTCGCTGACGATCGACGAGATCCGGGCGATGCTCTTCCGTGAGCAGGCGAAGGAAGGGGTGGATCTCTTCCTGATAGATTACCTCAACCTGATCCATGTGCCCCAGGGCAAGGGCAACTCTCGCAACGAGACGATGGACCTGGCCTTGGGCGAGGTGGTGAGGAAGGTCAAGTTGATGGCCGTGGAGATGAAGGTTCCCGTTGTCTTGCTGGTGCAGATGAACCGTGATTGCGACCGTCGCTCGGCGCCTTTCCTGCCGGTCTTGAGCGACTTGCGCAACTCCGGCGCTATCGAGCAGGTAGCGGACCAGGTGGTGTTCGTCTACCGCCCCGAGAAATACGGCATCTACCAAGACCCTAAGACGAAGGAAGATCTCCGGGGCGTGGGATATCTGTTGGTAGCGAAGAATCGCTTGGGGAGCGTGGGCAAGGCGGTTTTCCGCTACAACCCTTCCATGACCCGTTTCACCGATTACGACGACCGACTGCTATGACCGACGGCCTGAAAGAACGAATCTTACGCTCCGTCACCCTTGAGAGGGTGGTCGGGGCGTACCTCACGCTCACCCGCCGGGGAAGCGCTCTCGTGGGGCTTTGCCCTTTCCACGACGATCGCCACCCGTCGCTCAGCGTGCATGTCGGGAAGCAGCTTTACAAATGTTTCGCTTGCGATGCCGGGGGCGATCTCTTCTCTTTCGTCATGCGGATGGAGAATTGCTCTTTTCCGGAGGCGCTGCGTATCTTGGCCCATCGTTACGGTATCCTTTCCGGAGAAGAAGCCGTAAGGAATCCTATGAAAGATCTCCCAACCCCCAAAAAGGTTCCGGTTATCAATTCTCAATTTTCAATTATCGAGCGTGAGCACGCCCGCTTCCTCTCGATGCTCTCGCCTTTCCTTCCCGCCATGGACGTGCTGGGCGATACCTACCGGAGGTTCGAGGTTGGCGTAGCTCCCGTGCAGGTTCCCTTCGCCTACGATAAGCTGGGCGGGCGGCTGGTCTTCCCCCTACGTAACGAGACGGGGAAGCTTTGCGGTTTCGCCGGTCGATGGATCGGGGTGGGAGAGAGGCCTGCGGACGTGCCCAAGTACTACAACTCGCCTACGAGCGGGCTTTACGTGAAGAGCCGTTTCCTGTACGCCTTGCGGGAGGCCGCCGATGGAATCCGTAGCCACGGCTTCGTATATATAACGGAGGGCTACAAGGATGCCTTGGCCATGCACGCCGCCGGGTTCTCGAACACGGTAGCGATTTGCGGAGTGGCTTTCACGGAGGAGCACGCCGGGTTACTGGCGCCATACACCCGCCGCCTTGTCTTCCTGCTCGACGCCGATCCCGCAGGCGAAGACTCCATGGCTCGCCTCTCTGCCCTTTGGAACGGGCGTGAGCGGATGGAGGTGAGCCGTGCACAACTCCCTTACGGGGAAGATCCGGATAGCCTTCTCGCCCATCGTGGGCTAGGGGGGATGCGTGAGGTGATCCGGCGGTGTACCCGTGTGGCCCGTCTGGAGACCTACGAGCGTCTTCTTCGCTCGGAAAGCCTTCTCATCTTGGAGCAACTCCGGTTGGCCTTGACCGTCGAGGAGCGTATGCCGCTTCTCCGTACTCTCTCGACCTTGAAAAAACGGGAATCCAGAGTGTCTTTGATCCTTCGGAGGAATGTGTTTTGTTAATACCTTGCCTCAATAATGCTTATAATGACAGGGATGATGCCTATAAATAATATTGGGGATGATACCTATAAATAATATTAATGTACGCAACCCCCCTTTGAAAAAAATATTACAAAAAAGTTACGATTTTGTTTGGAGTTTATGTTTTATAGCACTACTTTTGCACCCGCATTCGAGA
>NZ_CANTZW010000056.1 GCF_947855115.1 uncultured Parabacteroides sp. | reverse complement strand
ATAACCTAATCTAACTTAATTCTAATACCATGAAAAACACTATATCTTAATAACAAGACTCTCAAAAAAAGGTTCAAAGAAATGAGATTTTAAACCTCTTATTTACCTTGGTTGTTGTAACAGGAAACGAGAACAAGGTGAGTCTGATGGATAATGATCTCTTAAATATAACAAAACTGAGGCGCTGGCGGATCTGGAAACTGAAACTTATCGACGCCCGGCTTTATTTTGTAAGCATTTTCGTCGGATTGCTGACCGGATTGGTGGCGGTACCTTATCACTATCTGCTCCAGCAATTATTCAATAGCCGGAAACTTTTTTTCGATGGTCATTATCCTTGGTATTTCCATGTATTGTTTTTTCTCACGTTGTGGGGTATCTTGCTTTGCGTGAATTGGATCGTCAAGAAGATGCCGCTGATTACCGGCGGGGGCATTCCCCAGACACGGGCGGTTATCAATGGCAGGATCACATATAAGAACCCGTTGACGCAATTAATCGCCAAGTTCACGGGAGGTATATTAGCGATCAGCGCCGGCCTGTCCCTTGGCCGTGAGGGGCCGTGCGTACAGATCGGATCTTACGTGGGGAACATCATTTCCAAATGGGGACACGTATTGGCCGGAGAGCGTAAACAGCTTTTGGCCGCCGGAGCGGGGGCCGGATTAGCCGCCGCTTTCGCCGCTCCCCTTGCCTCCTCTCTCCTAGTGATCGAATCCATCGAGCGGTTCGACGCTCCCAAGACCGCCATCACTACCTTGCTGGCAGGAGTCGTGGCGGGAGGTGTGGCGAGCTTGATTTTCCCCTTCAATCCCTACTCGCAGATTAGCGCTATCGCCCCGCAGGTCACTTTTATGGATCAACTGAAGTTGTTTTTATTTCTGGCCGTGGTTATTTCCGTCTTCGGGAAAATTTACTCGATGTTCAACCTTTGGTGCAAGGATTTCTTTACCCGCCTGAAGTATCCTCCCTATATGAAGATGTTATACCTGCTGATCATAGCATATACAATCTCGCTGACAGAGATCAACTTGACGGGAGGAGGCGAGCAATTCCTGATCACGCAAGCGATGCACGGATATCGACCCGTTTTATGGATAGCGGTGATGATGCTCATCCATTTAATATTCACGTCTCTCTCTTTTTCCTCCGGACTGCCGGGAGGAAATTTCATTCCTACATTAGTTACCGGAGGATTGTTCGGGCAGATCATCGCCTTATTATTGGTGAGGTATGGTTTCATTGAGACGGAGAGCATCAGCTATATCATGTTAATCAGCATGGTGGGTTTCTTGGTGGCGGTACTCAGGACACCGCTGACGGGCATCGTCTTGATTACGGAGATAACCGGGCATCTGGAGGTATTCTACCCCTCAATCATTGTCGGCGGGCTTACGTATTACTTCACGGAAATGCTACAGATAAAGCCCTTCAACGTGGTTCTCTACGATGAGATGATCTCGACTCCCGCCTTCCGTACCGAAGGGCGTTCCAGCCTGTTCGTCGAGATCATGACAGGTGCCTATTTCGACGGGAAGGAGGTAGATCACCTCACCCTCCCCCAACGTTGTATCATCAAGACTATTCACAGGGATCGCAAGGACTTGGCTCCCGCCGGACAGACCCTGATCCCCGGCGATCAGGTAGAGATAGAAATTGACTCACAGGATATCGAGAAGTTGTATGAGCCGCTGGTTAGCATGGCGAATATCTATTAATCACTTATCAGCCAATCGCTGATGGTATGTCGCTCACGATCGAAATCAATGGCGACCTTTACGATAGGCAATCCGCACAAGGCAAAACGCTCGGGATAATTGCGTAAGTTTATCTGACTCATGGCCACATCGGCTGTTTTATCGAGCTTCAGCTCTACGATATAAAGCGTTGTTTTCGTACGCATCACCATATCTACACGGCCACGGGGAGTACGTACCTCTACGTCTACATACATCCCTAGCAAGCTGAAAATGGTGTAAAGCAAAGACTGGTAATGGCCCTCATAATCGGTATTGTCACATTTAGGGATCGTGGAGAGGAAGGTCTGCAACAAACGAAGGGCATCGTCCATTCTCTCCCCGGCAATCGCCTCGAAAAGGAGCGCTACCGTCGTAAGGCCCTCGGCGGTATATTGATGGAGATAACCCGGTAGCAAACTCTTCATCAATCCCATACGTACCTCCTTGTTGGGGATATCGAGCGTATAGAGATTCGTCAGCTCGGAGTAATCCTTTATCGTGATATAACCGCTCTGATAGAGTAGCGGGGTAATGTCTGTGATTCTTTCCGTTGGCGCGTCGAACGATTCGGCTATCGCTTTCCGTTCCCCGATCTGCTGGGGCTTTACATGGAACTTGTTCAACATCTCGATCAAATACGTAGGTGTGCCGCTGCCGAACCAGTAGGAACCGATCTTACCTTTAGACATAGCCACAAGCAGACTGAAAGGATTATATATGTCAGGTGATGGATACGTGAAATGATAACCATCATAATTATCTTTTAAACGTCTCAGCACTTCCTCGTACGAGATCTTCATATCCTTAGAGAGCAACTCTAAATCCTTCTTCATTTGTGTCAGCATTTCCTCTTCTGTAATGCCGCAAATAGCTGAATATAGCCCATCCATACTTATATTCTCTATATTGTTCAGCTCACTGAAAATACTTAACTGGGAGAATTTCGTGATACCGGTAAGAAACACATAGCGCAGGTAAGGATCGCAAGCCTTCAGCGGACTGTAGAAGTTACGCATCACGTTTCGTAATACGGGTAAGTTTTCCTCCTCGTGCATCACGTCGAGAAGCGGGGCGTCGTATTCATCGATCAGCACCACTACTTTCCGGCCTGTCCGTTCGTATGCGCATCGTATCAAATTCGCCAGACGGATATTAACGTCCTTCTCCCGCATATGGCAATCATACCGATCCTCATATCCCGACAACAGGAAATCTAACAAGCGATTCAAACGGGGCTCATCCACATGCTTCGCCATGCTGATATCGAAATGGAGTACCGGATAGGTTATCCATTCTTTCTCCAGCCTCTCCATGGCCAACCCTTCGAACAACTCTTTCCGACCCTCGAAATAAGCTTGGAGCGTAGAGGTAAGCAACGACTTGCCGAAACGACGGGGACGGCTCAAGAACATATAGCTTGAAGCGGAATGCGTCATGCGGTAGACATATTCGGTCTTGTCGATATATACATAATTCGCCTCCCTGAGCTTCGAGAAAGTCTGTATACCTATCGGATAAAGTTGTCGTTGAAAATCCATAACCATATTTCTTTTATCACAAAGCTACTATAAATAAAAGAGATCACAAAATATAACATTATCTATCTGATTCAAAAATGCCACACCAAGAATCCCCCGGTGTGGCACATCAACAAAGCGCTACATGATCAGAAATTATATTGAGCGGAAACATTCAGTCGGTTGGCGTGGCGGGTCATATCGTTGAAATCGGTACGCCAGCCTCTCAGGTACTCGGCGCCGACTTGCAGATTGGCGCTCACGTTCCAGAAAATGTTGGCTACCAAGTATTGGCCGTAACGGTATTGATCCGACGGGGTAACCGGGTAATCATTCTCGCTGTATAAACGAGTCTGGCTATAGGTACTGGAGACGAATACCTTCGGCGTGATATTATATTGCAAGCCAGCGTACCACCCCATCATCGGAAGCACTTGCATCTTGCCTTTGGCCTCGGGGTCCGGAACCAGATCCACGTCCAGATTACTGATATCGTTCAAGAACTGGCTGATACCCCGGCCGTAAGTAGCCTGACCGTAGAAGTTCAGCTTGCTTGTCACATTGAACGTAGAGGCGGCGAATACCCCCCACCCAGCCTTAGACTCGGCACGTTGCGCCACCAAGTTCTCGTATGTCATATTACGTACGATACCGGCTACACGGATATGGCTGCTCTTATTCCATGCGTATTGGATATAGGCAGGGAAGTTCGGCATACGCTGGTTGCTGATGTTCACGCTTTGGTTCGTGATACCATCTACCACCGGCATCTCGATACCTACCCCCGCTTTCCATCCCTTGCCGAAAGCACGCTCATAGCGTAACAGGGTGGCACGGCAGAAGACCTGTCCGGCAGGCCCCGCATAATCAATCGAAGGGGGAAGGGCAGCCGGGTCCATAAAAGTACTATAGTCGTAGCCCATCGTGAAGCCCAAGAAAGACACATAGGCGTTCTGGAGCTCGAAGACCTTACTGCCTCCCCGGAAGTTACCTGCCGTATACACGATAAAATTTCCAAGGCGTTTGGTACGCCCTACCAATTTCAAGAATATCGTACTGGTTGTGGCATCCATCTGAAACTGGTTGCGGACGTAGTTCTGTCCACTGTTCGGGATCATGGAAGGATAGAAATCAATATCATCCGAGATACCGCCGAAATCATACTCTGCCGTAGCCTTCACGTAACCGCCGATACCCAAGGCGAAACGTCCCTTACGATCGGTCAATACGAAGCGGGGGGCTTTCGGGTCATGGAAACGAGGACCCTGCGTCTCATTCATTATCCTCACGATTTCATCACCTGCCTTGTCTCGTCTGACAAGGATTATCGAATTTGGCGCATCATCCTCGATGACCACCTTCTGGGCCTTAGCGGGAGCCGATAGGAATCCCATACCTAGCAGCAATACTGCCCCTTGTACAAATAGTCTCATAAATGTGTCTTGTTTAGATTAATTACCTACTTTGAACAAGGTTATAAAGAAAAGGTTCTGATTTTAACAACCCTACGGGTGTTTTTTCCGCTCTATCGCCAACTCAAAAAACAGTCATATATACCACATTAAACGATTAATCGAAACCAATACAGCGTTAAGGCATAACATGGCATTAAAGCCAGTACTGTATTAAAGTACGGCACATCCTAAAATTAAATACAACGATCTTTTAAGAAATCGGTCAAAAATACTACTTTTGAAAATGAAACATTATACTTTTGGGGCTAAGCCAATATTATCTTTCGACTTAAAAATCACAGTTTATGAGATTACTCTTAATGGCTATTTTCATACTATCCGCTTTCTTGTACCCGACAAAGGCCCAAGAGCCTTGCCATCTGGCCTTGATACAGCCTACCCTCGTATGGGGAGATGTCCGGGCGAATCTTACCGCTTTCGACGAGCGGATACAGCGCTGCGAGGATAGCGACCTGATCATCCTCCCCGAACTATTCGCCTCCGGCTGCGATATGCGGAAAAAAGCTCCCGGATTGTCCCTGAAAGCGAAAGACGAGGTAGCCTCCCGCTTTACCGAGATACTGGGAAAAATGAAATCATGGTCGGCACGCACGCAAGCATTGGTTGTCGGATCGACAATCTACAAAGAAGAGGGCAAATACTACAATCGCCTGCTGGCCGTATTTCCCGATGGCAGCTATCAATATTACGACAAGCACAACTGCTTTAAGAAAGAGGTCTATACCCCGGGAGATAAACAGCTCATCCTCTCGTGGAAAGGGCACCGGATAGCTACTTACATCTGTTACGATCTCCGTTTCCCGGAATGGAGCCGTAACCAGGACCGTTCCTATGATACAGCTCTCTATATCGCCAACTGGCCCGACTCAAGGCGGGATGATTGGAACAAGCTTCTCCGGGAGCGAGCGATAGAGAACCAGGCCTATATCATCGCCGTAAACTGTGCCGGAACGGATTTGGCCGGGCTTTCCTATGCGGGCGACAGTTATTTGCTTTCTCCCCAAGGGAACATCCTAGGGCGTTGCGAGCCTTATAAAGACGATATCCTGTTTATAGAGTTACCGGGTCTCTGAGCCTTCTAAGATCGCTTTCACGTGATTCTTCAAGATATGGAAGGCGGGAGCGGCCATCGATCCATGGTCATATCCGTCCAACTCGTAGATATAAGTATCCTTATGCCCGGCTACCTTCATCATGCGCCAGAAATAGGCGTTCTCCTCATAACGGCCCAACATCTCCATCTCCCGATCGCCCGAGACGATAATCAATGGAGGAGCGTCGGGACGCACGTAAAACAAAGGGGCGAACTCGTCGATGCTTGGCTGGGTGTCTTTCATCCCCTTCGCCTGCCGATAAGCGAAATGGCTGATCGCATGACCGCTGAACGGTATCAAGGCTGCTATAGAATCTGCGTCTACCTGATACTTAGCCAGCCATTTCTTATCCAATCCGATCATATTTGTCAAATATCCCCCGGCCGAATGCCCCGAGACAAATATCTTACGCTTATTCCCACCGTACTTCTCAATCTCATTAAACGTCCAAGCGACAGCGGCAGCCGCATCATCGATACAATCACTCAAAGTGGCTTTAGGTAATAAACGGTAATTTACGGCTACGACAGCAAATCCGCAGTTCTTCAACTCCTCCGGAACAAACTTACCGCCTCCCGACAGTCCTCCGCCATGAAACCAGACTACCGTAGGGAAATCTTTCGCCTTTCCTGGATAATAAACATCCAATTTGCAACGTTCCACCGCATACGGATCCTCCGATTGTGTATAAGAGATATCCTTGGCCATTTCATAGCCCTGTTCCTGTGCCGCAAGGATATTACAGATAAACAGACAGAATAGGAACAAATAGATTTTCTTCATGATATTAGATAACTGTTTTTATTTGATAAACGATTTATTTAATAGCTGTCTTATTTGATTAATAATTTATTCAGTTAATGATTTATTCGATTAATGACTTACTTAATATAATAATGATCCAACAAACCAAATCTAACAAATCACTTGCTCAGCCCCAAAACCCCAATACTCCAAGATCATAGTAAACGACAAGATTGCAACAAGCGACACATCATTTGTATTTAACAGAAAGCGAATATATACATCTTATTTTATTTATCCAATCAGAACCTAATAAATAAAACCAGAAAACCCTAAAGATATCCACTCACCCAATTGTAGAGACGGGGCGTGCCCCGTCTCATCACGGACTGATAGTATTCTAAATATACAAATAAGACTACTGTCAAACACTGCGAGGGGAGGAGACGGGGCACGCCCCGTCTCTACAACTGGGGACATACAATAAA
>NZ_CANTZW010000055.1 GCF_947855115.1 uncultured Parabacteroides sp. | reverse complement strand
CTTGCTTTTGGTTCACCTTGCCTTGCCAGATCGAACCTTGAGCAGAGAAAAATCCATAGCTGCCGCTTTAACATGATCTAAATCAGTACCCGGTCTTTTGCCGTGAAACGAAAGCAAACTCCATTTGTAACATTGGTCGCGCAATAAGAGTAGTTATGCGCATATACAAACTTACCCAAGAGTACGTTAATATTCGTAAACCCAGGTAAGATTCCATAGATATTATTAGAGAAAACCTAGAATTCAACCTCGTTTTTACTCCCTTATTATTCAAGGGGAGAACTCAATATAAATAGATAATAATTGAAACTTTCCGATCCTATATTGAATATACGTTAAATAATTTTATATATTATATATTTGCCCCCAACTTAAACAAGCACTTTAAGCCATACGTCAAACCCAAAGATCATCTAAGGATCAGATAAATTGAAATAATATTCATGCAAATCCATGGTTGCAGAATGAAATAATATATTAAAAACTAAGTAAATATGAAAAAAAAGGAAGTCAAATTTATTTCTCTTCTGTTGGTAGCAACAGCCATCAATATGACGGGTAATGTTTACGCTGGAATAGTACCGGAAAGGTCTGCCACGATGAATATCGTCCAACAAAATGGGAAAGTGACGGGTCGTGTAGTAGACTCGTATGGTCCGGTCATTGGAGCGTCTGTAGTGGTAAAAGGCTCCACTAACGGTTGCATTACCGACATGGATGGTAATTTTACGTTGGAAGGTTTGAAGAATGGTGACGTGATCCAGGTTTCATATGTAGGTTATGCCACCCAGGAAATTGTTTACACGGATAGTCAGCCTACTGTCAGTATCACTCTCAAGGAAGACTCCGAGCAGCTCGATGAAGTGGTTGTGACAGCTTTGGGTATCAAGAAAGACGCAAAAAAGTTAGGTTATGCGGTCAGTACAATCGGTTCGGAAGACCTGACCAAGACAGGTAGCTCGTCAATCGCCACAGGTTTGTACGGTAAGGCAGCCGGTGTGCGCATCAACTCGGCTCCGGGCGGAGGTACAGGCTCTATCTCCATCTCGGTACGCGGTCTCTCATCCATCACAGGTAACACACAGCCTCTCATTATCATGGACGGTGTGCCTATCCGTAACGGGAATGCCAACAACGAGGATTATTGGGCGAACCAACGTATCGAATCCAACGGTATGGTAGACATCAACCCCGAAGACATTGAAAACATCTCCATCTTGAAAGGTGCGGCAGCGTCTGCCCTTTACGGCTCAGAAGCCGCCAACGGTGTCGTGATGATCACCACGAAAAAAGGGAAAGCCGGCAGCGGCACACAAATTGACTTCAGCGCGAATGTCAGTTTCGATAAGGTAGCCTATATGCCAGGAATCCAAAAGGAATACGGCCCGGGATTGGATAACTACTATTTCAGTAACAGTGACACAAAAGCACTGACAGGATTTAGTAATTCGACTTATTTCGACCGGAGCGGCAATCCTCTACATACGGTAAACGTATCCACCCGCTACGCTTACGGCGCAAAATACGACCCTAACGTGATGATTGATTATTGGGACGGTACGAAGCGCGCCTATGAGCCGATCGACCATAACCAATGGGCCGACATTTTCCGTACAGGTGTAAATCAAACATATAACCTGTCGCTGATGAATAGCACGGAGAAGAACAACGTCCGCTTTTCTTACACCTACAACGACGTGAAGTCGATGCAGTACAACTCCAACAACAACAAGCACGTATTCAGTTTGAACGGAACTTTCAACGTGACAAACAACATCAAGTTGAACTATACGGCCAACTATACCAATCAGTACATTAAGAACCGCCCATATCGTATCAACCGGTTGGTGCAGAATTTCGGCGGTATGTTCACCGGTTTTACGGATGTAGCTTATTTGCGCGACCATACTATTACCAGTTTAGGATACCAGAACTCCATCGCAGCCATCAACGGAGGAGTATCAGAGACACTGACTCCCGACGAACAGCTCCTTTATACAAGCGGTTCGCAAGATATGATTTCCGGTTATTTCTGGAATATATTCGGTAAGCGACAAGAGGAAGATCACCAACGTTTCATCGGGTCGGTCAATCCGACATGGGACATCATCCCGGGCTTGACACTGAGTGGCCGTCTCGCTACAGATTTGACGGTGGATAAGACCGAGCTGATGGAAAACACGACAAACGCTCACATATTCTCGACAAACGGACAATATGATGACCTGTACTCTCTCGAAAACAGCCGTTATTCGATTGTTTATGGCGATGTGATGTTAATGTGGGACAAGACGTTCAATGAAAAGCATAACATAACCGCCAACTTAGGCTGGAACGCCCGCCAAGAATCCTATTATCTTTCAAACGTGAAAACACAAAACGGTTTGTCGCAAGAAAATTGGTTCCACCTAGAGGCTTCCGTTGGACAAAAGCTAGCCGAGATGACGAAGCAGCAATTGCTCCGTACAGGAGCTTTCCTGACCGCCAGCTACGGTTTTGACAACTGGGGATTCTTGGAAGGGTCCATCCGCCAAGAAAAGACCTCTACCCTCAGACATGGTAACAATGCGTTCTGGTATCCTTCCGCCAGCGCGAGTATCCTCTATACAGAACTGTTGAAAGACAAGAGACCGACTTGGTGGGACTACGGAAAGGTGCGCCTATCATATGGTGTCGTTGGTAACGCCCCGGAAATCTACATGGCTATGATGGCTTACGAACAAACATCGTATACCCGTGACAAAAACTACATCACGAATACGGTACCAACCACGCTGGGCAACGAAAACATCAAACCGGAAACCAAGTATGAATTTGAATTGGGTATCGAGAATAAGTTCTTGAACAACCGTTTGGGCATGGAGCTTAACTTCTACCAGAATACAATCAAGGACCAGATCCTGACAGCTACAGCCGCGGCCTCCATGGGTGCCACGGGTATGTTGATGAATGTCGGTGAGCTGGAGAACAAAGGTATCGAGTTGAACGTGTACGGTACGCCCATCGAGAACAAGGATTGGCGTTGGGATTTACGGGCTAACGTGGCATGGAACAAGAACCGAGTGAACAAATTAGCTGATGGCCTGGATGTGCTTTCCCACCAGACATTCGATAATGGCGCGGCCTCTTTGGAATCGCATGTGGGGGAAGCGATGGGTGACTGGTACACCTATGTGTGGGAAACAGATGAGAACGGGAATTACATCGTGGGTGACAACGGTCTGTACATTGCCTCTTCCGAACGGAAGAAGGTCGGTAACGCCATGCCGAAAGTAACAGGAGGTTTCGGAACCAGCCTGAGCTATAAGAATTGGACATTGGACGCTTCATTCGATTTCCGTTTCGGTGGTGACGTATTAAACCAACCATGGCAATTCATGATGTCAGCCGGTATCATTGAGGATGCTATCGGCGTACGCGACGCCTCGACTGGCGGTCTCTACTACTATAGCGATACAGAGAGCGTCTCCGACAAGTCTTCCATCCATATTGTACCTGCCGACCAGATCTCCAATTACGAACGCGGGACAACCATGGTCAATGGTCATTATGTGTATGACAACGGTTTAATCCTACCTGGAGTGAAGGAAGACGGCACACCGAACAATACTATTGTAACGCAATATGAAACGAACAGCAATATGTACGGCTGGGGTACAAGTACGTCCCAAAGTTACCAAGACGCGATTCAAAAGAACAGCTACATCAAATGCCGGGAAATCAGTCTAGGATACACGTTACCCACGTCTCTGACAAAGAAGTTCGCTTGCAAGCGCTTGCAACTCTCCGCTTTCGTACGCAACCCATTCTATGTCTACCGTACGTTGAAGTTGTTTGACGCAGAGACTTCCGACGGTACAAACTGGATCTACCAAGCACAAATTGGCGGCTCGACAGCTAGTTCACGTACATACGGTTTCTCTTTGCGCGCAAGTTTCTAACATTTTGAAAAACTAAAAAAAACTCATTTTTACAGTATGAAAAAGATAATTTCATCGTTACTAATCGGAACTTCCCTTTTGGTTTCCACCTCCTGCTCCGACTCAAGTTATGACGACAAATACGCGGATCCATCCAAGACGACAGAGGTCAACGTCCCGCAAGTATTTACAGGCGTACTGTTTAAAGCCAAGGCTTGGACAGACTTAATGTATTATCGGTACTATACACAGTCCGCGACAGAAGGTCTTTTCTCTGGAGTAATCGGCGATAACAACTCTTCCGGTCGTTTTCGCGGGCAGGGCGAGGGATACAACAATACCCATTGGCAGAATTTCTATGACATGGTGACACAGTACCGCCTTCTGGAAGCGACTTACGAGGAACTACCAGAGGATGAAAGGTCTATCAATGAAGTGTTCTTCCACTTGGCTCGTGTCGTTGTGTACGCTCAACTACACGAGATGCTGTCCTTGTTTGGCGATGTGCCATTCAACGGAGCGGGCACATTGTGGCAATCCAGTGACTATGACGCGGCTAAGACGCTGTGTGTGTATGACGACGACGTAGAACTCTATCGACAAATCTTGAACGACTTGAAGGAGACCGGCGACTACCTGAACGGAGGAGTGAACTCACAAAGCACTACCTCCTTGGCCAATCAAGACTACACGGTGGCTGCCGGCGATACAGAAATATGGCGTAAATATACTAATTCCCTGCGTCTGCGTATCGCCCTGCACCTCGCCACCAACGGTGAATGCACCAGCGAAGCCCACGCGGCCATTGCCGAGATTCTAAACAATCCGGGGCAATATCCTCTGATCGAAAGTAACGCGGAGAATATGGGTGTAAATGCCGACACTCAGACGGATGACTTCAATTATGGGAAAAGCCTGTCGCAGGCTCTCCATACCGGGAATATGGCGGCTGGTTCCCAGACCATGTTACGCGTGATGAACGTCCCGGAGAACGGTATCCCCGACAAGAACACAGACCCGCGCATTCAAGTAATGTACGACCCGAATCCCGATGGCGAATATGTGGCGTTTGATATCAAGTTGACAAACTCAGAGATCTCCAACCTAGAGGAACAGAAACGACAGGAATACATCAATCGTGGTATCACAACCGCCAATTATTACTGTGAGATCGACTCCCAGGCTGTAGCTGGCTGGGAGGAGTACCAAGGCAATGAAAATATCATGAGTCTCTGGCTCAATGCTGCCGAGGTAAGCCTTAGCAAAGCGGAAGCCTATTTGATGGGTTATGGTGTGGCAACCGACCAGAACAAGGCTCGCGAATGCTTTATCGAAGGTGTCAAACTCTCTACAGAGTTCTATTGGAACATGAAGAAAACCAGTACCCTTTACAAGGAGGGGAATGATAGCTATCGAGGCTACCGCACGTTGCAAGAACCAACCGGCGACGAGATTCAGGCTTATGCGGAAAGTATATGGGAACCGACTCAGGAACGGATTTGCGAACAACTTTGGCTGAACTTCAGTTTCATGAACGAATTGGAGGCTTGGAACGTGACACGCCGTACTGGTTATCCAGTCGTGTACTTCTCAAGGGATATACAGGTATCCAGCTATCCAACCCCTCCGCACCGCCTCCCCTATGTCAGTGATGAGTTGAACTACAACTCAGACAATGTACAGCAAGCCATCACGACAAACTGTGGGGGTGATAACACGCTGGGCGGCTACTATACCCCGCTCTTCTGGGCTAAAGAGAACTACTATCAGATGATTAACTAAAAATTCTGAATAAAAAGAGGATGCGAATGCGGCATCCTATCATATTTTCTCCCGTCTCTCCAATAGATGACGGGAGTTAAATAAAAAACACGTACATATTTCTCCAAAAAGACGAGGTGAAGTGCACCCCAAAAGTTAGACAAAAAACTTTTGGGGTGTTTTTTATGAAGTACAGTTACGAACAAAGGCTTATTATTGTTAGCCGGGTAAAACAAGGAGAGTTAATAGCCCATTTGTCGAAAGAGTATCACATCAATAAGACTCAGATATTGGCATGGGTGCGAATGTGGGACAAATATGGCCGTTCTGGACTGGAGCAACAGCCACATTGCCGTCCTACGGTTAAATTAAAGGAAGAAGTAGTACGTTTAATATTGGAAAAAGGCGTACCTTTGTCCCATGTAAGAATAGAATACAGAATTGGCAAGACGGCTCTACAACGCTGGGTCAGTACAGTACGTAAGTATGGTTATGAAGCTCTTACGCCGTCCAAACGCCGAGGAAGACCAATAAAAGAACCTATGGGACGTCCAAAAAAGAAAGAACCGCAAACGGAACTTGAGAGGCTTCAGGCCGAAAATCTCCGTTTGAGGGCAGAGAACGCGCTGCTAAAAAAAGCGAAGGCCTTAGTCGAGGCAAAGAAGGCCCAAGCACTTCTGAATGGGCGCGAACCATCGACGAACTAAGGTCGGATTATCCTCTTGACTTGTTATTGAAGTTAAAAAAGATGGCTCGTTCTGTGTTCTATTACCATCTGAAGCGCCTTAAAACGATTGATAAGTATTCCAATGAAAAGGAATCAATCAAACTAATTTTTCATGAACATAAGGGACGATATGGCTATCGGCGTATGACAGCGGAGATGCATAACCGTGGCTTTATGCTAAACCATAAGACCATCCTGAGGCTTATGGGTGACTTAGGGCTTAAAAGCAAAATACGCATGGTGCGATACCGCTCATACAAAGGTGAGGTTGGCAAGATAGCCCCAAACATAATAGACAGGAATTTTACGGCAGAAGCCCCCAACCGCAAATGGGCGACAGATATAACACAGATAAAAATCGGTTCTGTCACACTTTATCTTTCTCCGATATTGGATATGTTCAACGGTGAGATCATATCATACAACATCTCCCGGAAACCGGATATGGAACAGATATACGACATGTTGGATAAAGCGTTCACAAGGTTTGACAGTCTTGACGGACTTATACTCCATTCTGATCAAGGATGGCAATACCAACATTATGGCTACCGTAAACGTCTTGAAGAACATCATATAGTACAAAGCATGTCTCGTAAGGGTAACTGTCTTGACAACGCTATGGCGGAGAATTTCTTTGGGATTATGAAGTCTGAACTGATGTATACCGAGAATTTTGAATCTCCTGAAGCCTTTATAAAGGCTCTGGATAAATATATTGAATATTATAACAATAAAAGATTCAAAAACCGGTTAAATGGAAAGAGCCCGGTACAATACCGAACTCTTTCTATTACGGGATAATGTTTAACATGTCCAACTTTTTGGGGTCACTTCACTTTTTTTAAAGGCTTTATAGAGTCTGATTCCACCTAATATTTGAAGCTTCCTCCCCCCCCCAAGAACTCGCATAGCAAGGAGGTTCCGGGAAGTTTCTCTGTGGGGATGTAATTGAAGTAACGGAGGAAACGGAGCAGACGATACGCTTCCGCGTTCGCTTTACTGCTCTCCGGAACCTGCGCCAAGATAGGCTCCACATATTTCCGCAAGGCTGCCAGCTCATACAACATGGCGCTATTAAACATGGCATCCGCGTTCTCTTGGTACGGGAAAATCCATTTATCCTCTCCGCAACACACGCTAGGCCAACGGTTGATCGTTTCTTCCGCAGAATATCCCCTAAAACGGTAATCCCGGATAATACGGCGTAGCAAACGATTGTCCGTTGTCGGTATCCAGTTGTGGTTATCCAAGGAAATAGAGGTCAAGACCGAGACATACACCCGGTATTTATATTTATCCGTAAGTTCCGGATTCAAGGCATGTATACCCTCTATCACCAAAATCGAGTTCTCTCGAAGTTTTAATTTCTTTCCCTTGAAAATCCTTTAGTGCTCCAAGATAAAGCACAAGGGGCTATCGGGTTTGACTTCTCAAGAAACACTCATTACTGGACAGAGAAGGAAATCAGTGATCTGCGTATCATTGTCCGGGCATTAGCCATTC
>NZ_CANTZW010000054.1 GCF_947855115.1 uncultured Parabacteroides sp. | reverse complement strand
GAACTTCTTGGAGTCTTTCCGCAACTTAGTCCGTTGACTTTTAGTCTCAATATTTGTAAAGCCGAGATATTGGGGATCTATTGCAAGGTCAATATCTTCCGAAAACCGTTCAATTAATCCCCAACCTTTGCTAAGGCTTGTTCCTCCCTTGAAAACAAATGCTGCTGCATACGGCAAAGAAAATATGGCACGTAACACCATACTGACCCAGTAGTCCTTTTCTACGGCATTGTCCACAATCCCTTTATCTTCGGCTACATTAGCCAAAATGGTAAGTTGTTCTTCTTTTGTAAGCTTAGTAAAATTCATAATGCAAGTCTTTGTTTAATCCATTGCGGGGCAATGCTGTAATCGTATTTGATTTCACCAGGACTACCATATTTTTCAATGGCTTGTTTTATGATTGCAACCTGTTCATCTGTCACGTTATCTTTCCCTAATTCTTTCATGGCAGCGACTATAAGTGGGAACAAGTCCGTCTTGTAGGCAAAATTGCGAGGTACGCTACGCTTGAATATGATTTTACGGTTCCCGATAGTAAGTTCCCTTGCTGTGGCATCTGTCAAATAGACTGCATTCATCGTGACCTGTGTGGAAAGTCCCAATTTGTTCAATGCTGTCAATCCACTAGGTATAATACGAGCCTTATCCTTTTCCGCTATAGCGTATGCGATATCTTCTATAGAGGGACGAAGTACACCGAACTTATTCCGTAGTGGATATAAATATAGACCTTGAGAAAGACGAATGAGCACACCCTCTTTCTCTAATCGGGAAAGCGCACGAGTAACTAGTCCATCATTATTCAGATGGGCAAAATCACTCACCATATAAAGCCTGTTCGGTCCGTTTCGGTCTATGATGTTTCGTATTTCCTTCGTCAGTATCATCTTCATATCCACAATGATTCTAGTTGCAAAGATACGATATTACTCTTGATGTAACAATAAAATGTCCGAAATTCTTAAAGAAAATCGGACGTTATAGAATACTTTGCGGTTTAATACCCAAATCATGGATCGAATACATTAAGTTAGGATTATGATAGTCCGCCAAGTTGTTCTAACCGATCCATTGTGAAACATTAACACCATACCTCAAAATGAAGAGCTTTTATTAGACCGTGGGCAAAATAGTAATAACCTTTGGGAAACTGACAGAATATGGGAACTATACAGTATCAAACAAAAGATAAAGACTAATATATAAATTGATTATCAGATTAGTATATAATCATTCTCGGTTCAAGCGTGGCACTGCCAATAACCATGTCTTAAAGTGCAGGCCCTGAGAAAACCTTAATCAACAGATATGGTTAAGTAGCCCACGCTATAGTGTGGGAACTGCCATGCTAATTCTTGTTGATTTCGTGTTTCAGTTTCTCAGGCTTCGCACTTACAAGAGTAGCATAACGCTCCTTTTATTTCAAATGTCTGGAAATGGTCGCCCAATCCAAACGCAGAATTACCCATAATATTTGAAAATGACGAATGTATAGCGATGGAATAGAGTTCTTTTGTTCTATTTGCTATTAAAAGTGTACCAATGATGCTTAGAACTATACGAAACAAAGACTTTTATGCTGGTTTTCGGATAATTAGTTGTAATTTTACGCTTATGAATAGAAATGTTTTTACTGATTGATAATATAGTAGTCATCATAACAATGGATTTGAATACTCTGATAGCAGAATGTACCGCATACGATTTTAAGCTGATGCTGGAAGAAAAGAAACCCAAGAGCTGGTTGAAAAGCGTAAGTGCTTTTGCCAATGGTTTGGGTGGATCCCTTTTCTTTGGCATTGATAATGATGGTATTGCCAGAGGTCTTGATGATGTACAGCATGTGTGTGAAGCTATCAGTAGTAAGATTCGTGACTATATGGATCCTTTACCAGAGGTGGATTTGATTCCTCATGTTGCAGATGGTTTACACATCTTGCAGCTCAAAGTCAATACAGGGCATTATACCCCATATTACTATGTTGGTGATGGTCAGCGTATCGCCTTTGTTCGTATTGGTGACGAGAGCTTACCGGCAACAGCAGAACAAATGGTACGATTGATGCTTAAAGGCTCGAACAAAACTTTCGATTCTCTACATACAGATTATAATGCGGAGGACTACTCCTTTACGATATTGGCAAATGCTTTCAAGGACCGCACCCAACAAGAATGGGACAAGAAATATCTTTTGTCGTTTGGATTGGTAACTGGTGCAAAGAACCTTACGAATGCTGGTGCCTTGTTTGCCGATGACTGCCCATTGTGGCAATCTCGCCTATACTGCACACGTTGGGATGGAAAGGAAAAGGGTGATGCTATCAATGATGCAGAGTTTACTGGAAACGTACTCATGTTACTTCGTGAAGCCATGAACTTTGTGAAATCCAACACAAAAAAAGGCTGGGAGAAGTTACCTGATGGGCGAAAGAACAAGCCTGAGTATGCAGAACGTGCTATTCTCGAAGCTATGGTTAACCACTTCATCCATCGTGACTATACTGTTATGGGTGGCGAGGTGCATCTTGATATCTACGATGACCGTCTCACAATCACGTCCCCTGGTGGAATGTACAATGGTATGCTGATTCAGAACTTAGACATCGCTGACGTTTCTTCTGAAAGACGTAACCCAATACTTGCAAATGTCATGGCCCAACTGGACTATATGGAGAAAAGAGGTAGTGGACTCACACGCATCTGTAACGAGACCAAAGCATTGGATGGGTATAGGGATGAACTGAAACCTGTTTTCAAGTCCACTCCAACTCAATTTCAGACTATCATCTTTGCCTCCACCGACATGACAAATGTCGGAGATAATGACGGAGACGTGTCGGAGACGAAAATTACTGAGCGTCAACAGAAAATACTGAATCTCATCAAAGAGTCTCCGACAATTAGTGGTCGCCAAATGTCGGAGAGGCTGTCGGTGAGCCAACGCACAATAGAACGAGACCTTTCCGCTTTGCAAAAGAGTGGAATTCTGAAGCATGAAGGCAAGGATAATGATGGGGTATGGGTAGTATTAGAGTAATATAAATATAAGTCAAAATGCATCTGTCTGTTCTCAAACTATGGAATTTTAGGAAATACAGCGAAGGTCCTAATGGTGAGCCAGGGCTAGTGGTGAATTTCCATGAAGGCGTGAACGTGCTTATTGGAGAAAATGACTCAGGTAAGACGGCCATCGTTGATGCTATTCGATATGCTCTGAAGACACAAAGCGGAGAGTTTATCCAGTTTGATGATAAAGATTTTTATCAAGATGTCAACGGAAATAGAAAGGAAGAGTTTAAGATAGAGTGCGTGTTTGACGGATTGAATGAACAGGACTCAGGCTTGTTCTGGGAGTGGTTGTCATGGAACGATGATAAAACAAGATATTTGTTGAAGGTATGGCTTTATGCTAAGAGGAAAGATAACGTCATTATGCCATCGTTCACAGCTGGTATTGAAGGACAAGCAGACAGAATGGACTCTGAAGCGCGAGAATTGTTAAAGGTGGTATATTTCAAACCTCTCAGGGATGCCCTTACAGATATGACTCATGGTTATAAGTCAAGGTTGGCGCAAATCCTCGGTGCACACGAACTATTCAAGACTCAAAAAGATGCTGAAGGAAACAGCACTAAGCACAAACTGGAGACTGACTATGAGAATTTGAAGAGAGAAATAGAGAACTATTTCAAAGATGGGGGTAATGGCTCTATTATCACAGGAGACATTAATAAGTTCTTAAAAAAGCATTTCCTGCTTAACGGAGACCCGCGAAATGCCCAGATTAAGCTGACTGGTGGAGAACTAACAGATATATTGAGGTTGCTTGATCTTATCATGGAGGGTAACAAGTCGGGACTCGGAACGCTTAACTTATTGTGTATAGCAGCTGAAATGCTTCTGTTTAGCAACCAGAAAAAAGGATTGAAGCTGGCGATAGTAGAAGAACTGGAGGCACACCTTCATCCGCAATATCAGTTGAGGTTGATAGATTATATTTCCTCCCAACAAAACAATGAACAGTTTATTCTTTCCACCCATAGCATTACGTTGGCATCGAAAATACGACTTGAAAACCTTATTATTCTAAAAGACAAGGAAGTATATCCAATGTCTGCGGATTACACGATGATGAATCCAGCTGACTATAAATTTTTGGAACGTTTTCTGGATGCTACAAAAGCTAACCTTTTCTTTGCTAAGGGATTGATAATGGTTGAGGGAGATGCTGAGAACTTATTAATCCCAGCCATCGCAGAATTGATGGATAGGCATCTGCATAAACATGGAGTCTCTATTGTTAATGTGGGAAGTACAGCATACAAACGGTATGTTAGTATCTTTAAGCGCAAGGATGAAAAAACATTTGATATACCCATTGCTGTCATATCTGACCTCGATGTTAAGGCACTTGAATATTATGATGACAATAGTAAAGACCGTAAGATTCCTAAATATTGGTTGAAAGATACTGTTCTTACGGAATTAAAAGCCATCACGGAAGAAGTTGATTATGAAGCTATGGCAAATGTGTACCGTAGTCTGACTGCTTTTGAAAAAGAAGTTCGGTCTAATAAGACGGAGAACTTTGTTCCTATAGGAGAGACTATTGAACGTTTGAAAGCAGTTCTGACGGATGATAAGAAGACAAAGCTTGACGAAGCAATGCTTTCGACAATCAGAGAAGATCGGATTAAGCGTTTGAAAAGTGAAATCAACAAAGGGAAAACCAAAATATACCTGCCCAAAGATTGGACTTTGGAATATGAGATAGCAGGGAGTGGTCTTTATAGGCTGTTGGTTACTGCTACCAGAGCTGCAAAAATAGAAACTGATAATCCAGATTTGGAGATGACAGACGAGACCTTGCTAGAATTGTGGAGTAAGGTGAAAGAGGACTATCCTGACGGACATGTACCAACAAGAGAGGATATTTATCGTATATTTGCGCCTCTGAATGAGGGCGTGGTGAGTAAAGCAATCACAGCGCAGTATTTGGCAGGGATGATTTCAGGTGAGCTACCGCCAGTAAAAGGAAATGATGAGATGAAAGGAAAGGTTAAAGGCATTATTGAGACTGACGATAGGATGAAATATCTAAAGGAAGCCATAGAACATGTCACTGCGTAATTCTTAAAAAGGTATTTGATGTATGTCATTCGCAACAGATGATGAAATAAGAATAGCCCATGATATTCTTTTGAAAGAGAAGAAGCCTTTTGATAATCCAAGAGTTGAGATTATCAAAAAGGATAGCAGTTGCTATGTCCAAGCCTGTCCAGGAAGTGGTAAAACAACGTCTTTGCTTGCAAAGTTGATTATTCTTGCAAACAAGTTACCATTGGCAGATGGAAGGGGTGTGTGTGTACTTACACACACCAACGTGGCCATTGACGAAATAAAGGCAAAAGTTGGACCTAAAGCAGAAGTGCTTTTCAGCTATCCTAATTTCTTCGGAACTATACAGACATTTCTGCATAAGTACATTGCAGGTGCGGCACTTCATTATTTCTATGGAAGTCAGATCCAATATGTGGATAATGATATTGCCATGGCCGTTCTGCTGAAGAAATATAGCAGTTTACCTTTTGGAAACAAGTTAAAAGATTTGGTTTTTGCTCGTATGGCAGCAAAAAAGCATAGGTTAGGAGAAGATGAAATAAATGCATGGGGAGGGGTTGATTTATTGAAGGCTGCTAATGTAATAAAGCAGAAAGGCAAACGTGTTATTTGGTATGATTTTCAGTTGAGCGGTCATGTTTACGCAAATATACCCAGAAATATAGTGCAGCAAATTAGGACAAAAAAGAAAGAAATACTTGATAATGAATGGAAGGACATTATTCTTTCCTTTAAGGTGGATTGGCTAAATAATCAAATCATAGCAAACCAAAGATCAATTAGTTTTTCTTCTGAATCTAGTGCTGAGTATCTAAAGCTAAAAGAAGAGATGTTCCAAGATGGCATTTTATCTTTTGAAGATGCATACGACCTGGCATTTAGATATATACGGGAAAAGGGGCTTGATTTTTGCAGATTCTCAGATAAGAGGTTCAAATACCTTTTTATTGACGAAGTTCAAGACTGTGACAAACAGCAAGTTAAACTAATAAAGAGTTTATTCGCAGATGATAAAGTCATTGTTCAGCGGTTTGGAGATTATTGCCAAGCAATCTATGATGGAGATGGAGGCGATGGGAACGATAATACTGAATTGAGAAACGAAAATGTACTATATATACGTAATAGTAATCGATTCGGAGAGAAAATTGCCCGGCCATTACGTTTTTTGTGCATGGAAGATAATCATCTTCTTGTTGGAAATGAAGATGTATATTCGGTAAAACCTATTATTCTTACCTATGAAGACCCGCTGGCGGTACTACCCAAGTATGCAGAATTGCTGAGAACGACAACCATCCCTGAGATGGATAACATATCAGTGCTGAATCTTGCCAACAAAGAAAAGAATGAAGACCCGTTGCACAGAGTAAATATCAAAGCATGTGGATGGGTGGGCAAGAAAGGTGCTAACGAGCAAAAGATATATATAGAATCATATTACCCATCATTTGAAAAGAAGAATGTAAAAACAAGGGTGGAGGGAGATTCATTTGATGATTTCTTATACAAAAAAACTCAAGGAACAGTAAAAGATTGTGCGTCGTCTATTATACAAGGTGTTATTGAATTTTTGGATTTATGTGATGTAAATAATGATACTAAGCGCTATACTAGAACATCACTGCTTGACTATCTGACATTGAAAGATGTTAAGAATAAAGAAGAATTTCTTAGTAAAGTGATGAATTGGGCTATGCTTATGGCAACTGGGAATAATGCAGAAGAAAGACAACATCTTAAAGAAGATATTTATCGGTATTTGTCGGGTACGCTTCTGCCTCTATTTGATAAAAATGAGGTGACTGTGGTTGCTAATACATTCTTTAATGCCGTTGCAGATGGGAACAAAGGTGGACAAAATCTTGAACATGGAAACATATACAAAGAAGATGACATAGAGATTGAGGTAGCCACGGTTCATGCTGTGAAAGGCGAAACACATGCTGCTACGCTATACCTTGAAACCTTTTTCAATAGGTATTATGAGTCTGAACGGCTAAAAGAGCAGTTTAAGGGGATTGCGTACATGGGGACTGATGATGATACGCTAAAAAGCCTTAGAGTGGTATATGTTGGCATGAGTAGGCCTCGCTACTTGTTATGTGTCGCCATTCAAAAGGATAGATTTCACACTATAGATTGTCAAGAGTTGAGAGATATATGGGATGTGGTAGAAGCATAGACCTTTTAATGAAAGTTAAATACGTTAAATCTTCATTTTTCCCGACTTCCTCAGAATCAGCATCATCACTTTTCTACCGCTTAATTTATAAGCTGTTGACATGTAGAAGATTATACATACTTTGTAAAAGTATACTATTGTTATCATTCTCTTGTGTACATAAGAATGCCGACAAGAAAGTATGGAAAGACTTGCAAGAGAAAGTGACTATCGCTAATGCGAATAAGGATAAATATAAAGACTCATTCCCTATGGATAGCTTGGGTAAAATAAGATACCCGGATTATTATGCGGGTTCTTATGTTAATTCCACATATGAATTGACCGTAGGAATTGTTGGAGATACATCCGTATATCGAGATGAGATAAGGAAAGTGTTAGGTAACGATTCATTTTTGATTACTGAAAGCGAGTATTCATATAATCATTTATTGTCTAAATATGATTCACTAATAATAGTTTTGAAACCATTATTAGAAGAAAAGGACACTGGGGGAATAGAACACTATGAGATAGGGATAAACGATCTCTATATCTCGGAAGAGGAAAATAGAATAGTTGTGGAGTTGATAGAAATCGATTCGATACACGTACATCGTTTTTTAAACCAAATTTCTAACATGCCAGAAATACAATTTAAAAAGGTTGATTTACCTGTATTACATTGATAATTATGCAAAATATGTTTGTTTGAGAAAGATTAACCAGTATGAACCCCAAAAAAGGAATAAATGTATATGCAGATATTTTATGTCACAATTTTGTTTAGTACCTCTTGCCAATATACACCGAAAGATACAAGAGTGGAATATGTATTTGAAGATACGGTAAAAATATCTTCGAATGTTGTCGATGAAAAGGGTTGCGAATTACAAGTAGATTCTATTTTTCCTATATCACAATGTAGGATACCGATCAAAATAATAAACCACATGGATAATGCTATTGAAATGGCAAGAAATGATTATAAATTGGAGTTTTATAATGAGAGTTCTCAAACTTGGGAAAATGCGTTACCTGAAAATCACGCTTATTTAATGATTGCCGATATTGTTCCACCACATGATACATTGGAATTAACCGTATACGAATATACCGGAAAGGCAGGAAAATACCGGGTGACTAAAAACGCCACGATAATATATGATTTCAATGGTAAATCCCATGATTATATACTTTCAGGTGAGTTTTTTCTGAGTAGACAGGCGAAATAAAAAACCATTCTTACTATACATTCCTTTGGCTTGTTATCCCATAAAACTGATAATTGTTGCAGAATCTATATGATTTATTTTGTTATGTAAAGATAAAAACTATCATCTTGCTCCTTTATTCCATAAATATATTCACATCTAGAATGTATTATTTAACATATATGAGCCTTTTGGAAAAATACTGAAAGAACTCTTATTCTTTTCTCTTAACCGCTGTAAAGATAGCGAAATATGTATTACGAGTGTTATTTTATATAAAAGACGATACCATATTATATGTTCTACAAAACAAAAAAATAAAAAGTATTCATTTTTTTAATAATACGGAGAGTTTTAGCGTTGAACTTAGACTTAAGTTAGATTATATACTACTAAAGCCATTGAGATAACGTGTGGAACAGTATAATAGGTTTCACTGTTATAAATATACTGTTAATGATTTAAACAAATATCGGAATTAGTTCTTGTGATACTACGTCTTCCGATACTTCAATTCAAGGAGATTACATTACATTAAGTTAAGTTTTGTGAAACAGACCCTATCTATGATATATTATTTATGAATTTAATTACTTTTGTAACGAAGTTTTTGATTTATATCATGTCTTATTTACTTTCTGTTGCTTGTTTTCACCATAGTATCACAAGTACTAAGGTTCTTATTGATTCTGCATTTATCTATAAGACAACT
>NZ_CANTZW010000053.1 GCF_947855115.1 uncultured Parabacteroides sp. | reverse complement strand
ATGCGTGCCGCCGTTTCCTCGCTCATGCCGATACCCGTATCTTCGACGGTCAGCAGGAGCGTCCCGTTTTCGTAGCGGGCGGTGAAGCCGACGCTTCCCGCTCCGGTGAACTTGACAGCGTTCGAGAGCAGGTTGTCCGCGATCTGTTCGATGCGGTCGCTGTCGCCGCAGACCGTAACGTCCGTGCCCTCGAAATTGCACTGAAAGAGAAGCCCTTTGTCGTTGGCGGCGTGGGTGAACCCCGACGCGATACGTTCCAGCAGGTCGGAAAGCCGGAAAGGGGTGTCGTTGCGGGTCTCTTTCGCCTCGTTGAGACGGTACACGTCCAAGAGGTTGTTCAGCAGGTGCAGGATATGTTTGCACAATATGCCGATATTGGCCAGATGGCTGTTGCGCTTCTTGCGGTCGCGCATGTCCATCGCCAGCTCTGCGCTGCCGTTGATGATGCTCAACGGGGCGCGTATGTCGTGGGAAATCGTCAGGATGATTTTCTTGCGCATATCAAGCAGGTCGCGGTTCTGCCCGATAATCTCTTTCAGCTTGCGCTCTCCGGCCTCCTGCCGCCGTATGTCCCGTTGGATGATGATATACGAGAGGATAAGCAGCAGGATAGCTGCACCCAGCACGCAGGCCAGCAAACGGAAAGAGGATAGCCTCGTGTCGGCTATTTGTCTTTCCTGAACGTCGAATGACTTTTGAGCCTGCTCGTCCAGAAAGGTGATAAGTGCCGACAGTTTACGGTTTAACTGCCTGTTTTGCCGGCGAAGGCTGTCCACCGGATCATTGAAATCAAAGGTCGGCGTATCCCGCAAAGTATTTATTTGGCTGTTTAGCGTGCGCAGGTTTCTCGACGGCGGATATACCCTTATCGTGTCCTTCTTGCCGAAAAATCCCGCGATGCCTTTTTTGCGTCGTATTTCTATACGGGGCTTGCTCGCACTTTTGACGACCGTAGGCAGTTGTTGGACGATCAGGCTGTCCATCGCCTCCCGTTGGCGAAAACTCTGCATGATACGCAGCAGGTGCGATTCTTTGGCCGCGAGCAGCATCCGCAACGTGTCGATTTGTTCGGGACGCACAAAACGGACACATTCCTGACGGAGTGCTTGAAGCAGGCTGTCTGTGTCGAGGCGTTTGGAATGATAGGCACGACTGTCCTCGTCGTCCCAGCCGAGCACACCCTCGCCTTGCGTGGTAAGTTCCGTAATGTAGCGGTGGACTTTATTGATATTCTTTGCGATTTCTCTAATATCCTTGCTTTCCGCTTCTATTTCACGTGTACGGCCTCGCTCATGCAGCAAGATGGCGACCATACTGCCTATGACCGCCACCAATACCAAGTATCCGAAAAGGATTTTTTGCTGTAATGATATTCGCTTCATCTTTTTTTATTCAATGTAGGCTTGAAGCTCTTGTCGTAATTCCCGTCATTCTGTTATTTATTATTTCGGCTTTTCGGATTCCGCCACCCGGTTTACGAGACGGGTACTCGTTTTGTAAATATTATGTTTTGGGAAATACACTTGTCACGGATTCCAACCCTCCTTACCCTTATCACTTCCATCCACGATGATGCCCTCGGTGATGGTGGCTGTGTCGTAAACCACACCTTTCCCCACCTTATACTGTGCGTTGGTGGTGAGATTCAGCGTTGATTTTTCGATTTCTATCTTTTGGATGGTGACACTGCCAGCGTAAACAGTACCCATACCGATACATGCAGGAAGCCAAGAACCCACTTCTTGATTCGTTGCTGTAACGGTAGAGTTTTCAATGGAAATAACGCCCATAGTAAGGGACTGCATATCATTCTCCCAAAAACTTGTCCCGATGCATGCCGCCCCCCTCTTGCTGCTGGCTGTGACATTTGAATTAGTTATGGTTATATTTCCAACAACTGCCTGACTCTGCCAACCACCATTTACGCTTGCCGTTACTCCTATCGCGGTTCCCTCATTATCACTTCCCCCGGAGGAAGCTGTGACGGAAAGTGTCACATCGGATATTTCGATATTGCCATAACTAAGAGTTCCTTGCCCCTGCCCCATTATAAAACCGATGCCGACATTGCGCCCTTCACCGGAGGAGACTGTCAGCTTGCTGTTGCCGGTTCCGTTGCCATTAATGGTGATGTTGCAGTTTTCGTGCGCACCGATGCCGCTGCCATTTGTGGAGGTCAGAGAGTTGTTTGTTCCCTTCACTTTCAGTGTAACGGTGGCTCCGTTGTTGATTTCCATAGCCGTGCCTTCGGTTGTCAGCTCCACATTGTCGAGGGTGATGGTGGCGTTGCCATTCACCACGATAGGTGCCGAGCCTTCGTAATCCTTGATAAGGACATCACCGCCATTGACGGTGAATTTGCCATCCGTTCCGGGTTTCAAGGATGCTTTCTTTACGTCAATACTTATCTCGTGTATCTTCCCTTTTTCAGGCGTGACGGGATTTGATAAGACTACCCAATCACCGCCGTTCACCCTGAACTTTGTTATTCCTTTTCCCGGCACTACATTGGCTTCCCAGCAGTCCGCGTTGCTTGACAAGGTAGTCTTGTACATAGTGATTTCGCCGACAGATGTCTCATCGCCTTCTACCACTCCGTTCGTGTTCGTGCAAGAGGTGTAGCTCTCTATCTTGACATCAGTCACACTTCCGGCCTTTTCGCCCACGAATTTCACCCGTACTTTGGCAAGCTGATGAGAGAGGTCGAGTGCGACGGGACTGTCGTAGGAAACCTTCTCTGCGGTGGCTCGTAGTACATACGCCAGATTTCCATCTTGTTGATTGTCAAGTTTTATCTCCCCGTTTGCAGGATACCACGCCGTCACATTGTCCTCGCATTTTGTCCAATAGACGGTATTGACAGGTGTAACCGTTATATTTTTTTCATCTATTTTGTTTATTTTGAACTCTCCAATCTCGTCTGTATTGTCCAGTTGCACATAGATAGTTTCGTTGCCGTCCCACTTGCTGCTGTTCCTGTCCGGGTTGTTCTCACTGACACGGGTCTGAGGGGCATCCGCACCCCACGGCTGCGAGCTGACTTCCGCATCGAGGGTAACGGATGAAATCTCCAACGGGTACACGCCTTCGGGCAAGGTCGTGCCGTTATCGCCCAGCGGGTCATCCTGCGTACAGGCGGCGAGCAGCAGAAGTGCCGCACTAAAAATTACATGATGTAAAATATTCTTGTTCATATTGTTGTTCCTTTATTATATGTTCGTTTTAAAGGGCTACGCTACCGCTGCCAGTGTCACCTTTCCCCCAGCTGATGTCGCCCTCTTCGACCGTCACATCCAAGCCTTTCGCATCGACGGTGATGTTGTAAATCCATTCTTCACCGCTGGTGTATTTGTCTTTCGAACATTCAACCTCGTAGGAATAGGTGGTTTCGCCTACCTTTATCTCTATGGTCTTGCCGGTGCCGGTTATTGTCTGCGGGATTACGACAGCCTCGTAGGTGGCGTACATGCCCTCCGTCGGATTAGGGTTCCTGTATGGAATGATTTCCGACTGCTCCAGCCCCTCGGCTTCAAACAATGCTATCTCCTTGGGTTTTGTTCCTTTGAAATTTCCTTTTATATACCATTTTTCCCCGTCTTTGCCGGTAAGTTTGACCTCCACATCTTCAGGGGCTTGCGCCGAGAGGTATTCGGACGGCCTGAGGTTGATGGTAACCTTCGAGGTGAGGTGGCGGAAATTCAGCGTGTGGTCCCCGTCGAAGGTCAAGGCCTCATAAGCAAAGAGGTAATCGCTATCATTTAATTTATCTTCTTCGCTTTGGTCCTCATAGACCTCGTGTGGGTCCGAAGTATTACGCTCGTCAGGAGTTCTACTCCACGAATAGGCATAGATATAGATTATCTCATCAGTACGTCTCCAATAGATAGGGTCACGCATATAGTAACGATCTATTACCATTGTGCCATCCGCATATATCTGATATGTGCGGACTGTACTCACCATGTAACTCATCCAGTCGATTTTATTCTCCTCCGGATACTCGATACTGCTGGCTATTTGGAGATAATTGTAAGAATAGCCATCCGGCCACGTCCCATGCACCGTGCCGCGCGTGGCAGGCGTGGCGACTGCCTCTCCTATGGCGGCGGTCAGCTCCAGCGGGTATTTCCCGTAAGGCAGCAGCGTGCCTTGTTCGCCTCCGGCAAGCTCGTCCTGCGAGCACGAGGCCAAAGTCAAGGCTACTACCAGCCATAAAGCAAACTTGTGTCGTAATATACTACGTTTCATATTTCCGGTTTTTAATTGTTTATTCTTGTGCCACCGGCGGCTGCGAAACCGCCCGATGCACCTTAATTAGTAGGTATCTCTCCGTGCCTTACGCTGACGCACGGGGTGGCTGAAATTTATTCCTGTGCGCGTACCATCACGTCCTTGTATTCGCCGGCGACAGACTGTCCCGTCACGGGGTCGAAACTGTTCGAGTAGTACACGGAGAGTGTCCCGTCGGACTCGATGGTCACGTCTGCCGTGGAGCTCTGCCCGTTCTCTGCCGTCCAGCGCACTTCCCCGGTGGTGCAGTTCACCACCCAATTCGTATCGCTTGTAAATTCATGTTCGCCGCTGCGTGAATAGGCAGTGAAGGTAGCGTCCGCGCGGTACAGGTGCCAGCCCTCGTCGGGCAGTCCGTTGGAATTTTCCACCCATTCGCCGCCTTTCTTCTCGTAACTCTTGGAGAGAATCCATTTGCCCACCAACTGTTCGGCCAATGTCTTCTGGTTTTCGTCCATGCGGGCAAACGTCCATCGGAACTCTCCCTCCATTATTTCGCCCGTTTCCGAGTCGCGGGCTTCGTCGTGCCCCATGACAAGCGATGTCGCGTCCAGACTGAGCACATCGACGATCATCGTGCCAAGCGTCAGTTTGCCCGTCGCTTCGTCCACTTTCCATTCGCCCAAGTTGAGCTTGGTGTAGCCGTCGGGAGCGGTAAATGCACTCAACGCCGTGCCGTCCGTGCGGAGGGTGTAGGTGTGTCCTTCGCCGTCGGGGATAGGGTCTTCCACCCATTTGCCGTCCTGCTTCCTGTGGCTCTCCTCCATGTTCCACTTGCCGGTGATGTTCTCGGCGATTGGTCTCAGGATGCCGGTTTCGCTGTCCTTGCCATTGCTGTCTTTGCAGCCTGTGAAGACAGTCATCGCTGCAAGGCAGCAGGTTGTCAGGAGGATGCTGGTCGGGATAAAACAATTCTTCTTCATTTTTTCCTTTCTTTTTTATGGTTTCTTTGCGCCACCGCCCGCCGCGACGCGGGCAGCTACACCGTATATCAAAAGGGCATATCTCCGTGCCTTACGCTTGCTGCACAGGATGGCTGTCAGCGATTACTCCATTTCGGCTGTGCCATCGTCATCGCCTGTTTCCTTAGTCCAGTCTGTAATCTTTGCACTTACTACCTTCAGCTCCGTCAGGTTGGCAGTAACGGTAAAGCGGTATTTCTTGGCAGGATCGAACGTCTTGTCCTCCGGCAGTTTATAAACCAGTTCCCCGCCCGCAGTAGTGGTGATGCGGATGAACGGTGTGTCTTTTGTCAAGAGCTGCGGGACGATGACAGCCTCGTTCAGTTCCTTGCCCTCATCACTGTCCGTGTTTGCAGCGGTTTTTGCATCGGTCAGGTGGGTGTCTATCTCAATCGGGTTTCCAATTTCACCTACATTATCCTCCGCTTTCACGCTGAAGCCATTCGCCTTGTCCGGGGTGAACTTGGCTACGATCTTGGTGTTCAGGATTTCCATTTTCGCTATCTCCGGGCTTCCGGCTCCCTGCACCAGCACCACCTCTATCTTGGAGAGCATGTGGCTGAATGGCAGATTGACGGCCGATTTCGTGCGGGCGACATTAGGGGATTTGGCATACACAAGGTCGGACTTGGCGTAGCCGTCGGTTGTGCTTTTCTGGTCCTGCTCTATCCAGTGCAGGATGACTTCTCCCCAGAAACCGCCTGACGACCAATCCTCATACGCATCAAAATTCCCGTGTATGGCGTAGATGTCCACGGCATTGCCGGTCTGGGGGAAGTACATCGTCTCGCCTGTCAAGGCACCGCTTTCTCCTGCCGTCAGTTCCCTGTCTTTGTACAGTTCCTTGTCTGCCACGTTTCCGGCATCATCCACCCACACGTGTACCTGTTCTCCGTTTTTCAACTGCGTGTCGAGGTTGTGCGAGGTACGGGTCTGCACCTCCAGACCACCTGTCAGACGGATTTCCACCGGGGCGTTCGGGTCGTCGCCGGGCAGTCCGTCATTGCTGCAAGCCGCCAGCGCAATGGCAGCGGCTGCAAAAAGAATGTAATTCGTTGCTTTCATCTTTTTATTTGTTTTTCTATTATTGCCTGTGTGTCCTGTCCCTTATTCCGCACTGCCGCTTTCGCCGTCAGCGTTGCCCTGTTCCCAGTCCTTGATGGTGGCCGTAACCTCGATGGCGGTCTTGTGGATGGTGATGTTGTAGATGTACTCCTTGCCCGGATCAAATCTCGTGGCTTTCTCCGAATTGTTCAGCTCCCACACATAAGGCTGCTCGTGCCCCTTGACGTGGAACTCGAACTGCATCCCGTCATAGTCATAGCTCGGCATCACGATGCCTTCGGATGTCCGGCCGTTTTCTGCGGTGAGCAGGTCGATGCCTTCGTAACCTTTCGCAATGGTTACTTCGTCATCAGTCAGTACGTCGAAGTCGGCGGTTGTCTGCTGTCCCGTGAGGGCTACCGTCATACCCGCCAACTCGCTGTGGTTGCCCGCGAAGCCGTTTCCGGTCTCGATATTCAGGCGCACCTTTGAGAGCTTGTGCTCGAAGCGGAACTGCACGGACGGGTCGGTCTTGCTGATGCCTTTGGTCTTGCTGCTTCCCTCTGCCTGTTCCGTCGTGCTGACCATAAAGTCGATGTTTCTCTGCGGATTCTGCGTGGTCAGGTCTATCTTGTAGGTGCTTTCCGCCATTTCCGGCTTATACGGGTAGTAGGCGATGAAATCGCGTGTGCGTCCGTCCACAGGAAGGTAGATAGTCGCGTTTTCATCGGCAGGGTTGAATGTGCCGAGTGCATTTTCTAACGTACTGTACTGCCTGTTGCCCTGTGCCGTCCCGCTCGTTTCATCGGTGGCTATCTCAGTGGTTCCCGGCATCAGTGCGAAGATACCGATGGCATCATTGGCTTCCCACCGGTCATCGTAGGCACGGGTCTGGATACCGCTTGTCACTTGCAGTGCCAAACGGCTGTCGCTGTCATTCCCTCCGGGCAGGTTTTCATCGTTGCTGCATCCTGCAAATACGGCGAGTGCAAGCAGCCCGGTAATCGTCACTTTCATTTTTTGCATAGTCTGTTATTTTATTTATTCAGTTTCCTTGTTACTTTAGATTTTCAATCTACAATCACTCTGCCTCGGCATAACCCGAACAAGTTCGGCTCTGCCCTCGGCTTAATCGTTTATTTTATGTCCGCATCTTCACCGCCGCCGTTGCCCGGCTGCCAGTTGTCGATGGTGGCGCTCATTTCCGCTTCTATCGGGGTGTTCAGGTCGCCTGCCAGCCGGAATGCCTCTGTCATGTCGTTGCCGAAGTCTTTCAGATAGTCCGTCAGGTCGCTTCCCGTCGTCTGCGTCCGTCCGTCGGTGAACACGATGTCGAGCAGAAGGGTCTGTTTGCTGCCCATGATACCCAGCAGCCGTGCGTCGGCAGTCAGCCTGTCTCCCGTACGGATAAATTCGACAGCCGTGGAGACAGCCTCGCCGGTGGTCTGCTGCGCCGCAAGGTCGAATGCTCCGGCTATGCCCGACAGCGTTCCCTCGACAGACGCTATCCGTTCGGGGTCGCCTTCGGTGACGGTCAGTTCCAGATGCAGGTCGCGTACCCGCTGCGATACGGACATCTCCACTTTCAGGCTGTCATCCGCCGTGACCTCTATTTGCCGTGTCCCCGAATGCAGATATCCGGGCAGGGGGTGTATAAGCCCGTCAGCCGCACGGACTGCTGCCCCCAAAGGAGCCACACGGGCGACAAGCCCTTCCACGGAAAAGCCTTCGGGGCGGTTATATACCGTTACGGTATGTGTCCCCGGCTCGAACAGGTCGGGCACGGTAAACGCGCTTCCGGTCGTCTCGAATGTCCGTCCGTCTATATCGACTGTATATCCGTCTCCACCGGGCAATCCGCCTATATCGAGCACTACAGCCCCTTTGTCGGGGTGTGGGGTATTGAAAAGCTCGTCTTTCACGCAGCCTGTCATCGTGACAGCGAAAGTAAGGGTCATTGCCGCCATCGGCAAAACCGTTTTACGGACGACCGTTATTTCCCGTGAACGTATATTTTCCAGCATATTCTTTAATATCTTCTTCATTTTTCCTCCTTCCGTTAGAACAGTTTCCACACTAAGGTTACACCCGCATTCACGGGACCCCACCAGTTCTTGCTCTCCGTACCACGGCGTACACGCACCCCGTCGATGACCTCGTATTTCTCATAGTCGGCATGGACGCAGCCGATACCGAGGTTGAAATCGAGGTCTAAAGCATCAGTCAGCCGTAACTGATAACCGCCGACAATGCCTCCGCCCATCAGGTCGCCTTGCTTGCCGGTCGCGGAGAACTTGTAGTTGAACTGCCCGGCTTTGTACATCGCACCGATATAGCCGCATTTCTCTTTACCTATATAATAGCGCACTTCGGGCGACACTTCCCAGAGGGCATATCTTCTGTCCTTGTCGTTCCATGTCCATGATGTCCACGAGCCGTTCACCAGAATGCCCCATGATGGGTTGATGCGCCACTCGATACCCAAATCAGGTGTAAGGGTCGCCCAGCGCAGCAGGTTCGCACGCAGGGAGAGAGTATAGTCGTCCTTTTCAGTTTCTTCGGCAGCGAGCCTTTCGGCTTCCGTCCTCTCAAGTTCGGCTTTGCGTGCGGCTTCCTCGGCCTTCCTGCGCTCCTGTTCGGCACGTTCTGCCGCAAGGCGTTCTTCCTCGGCTCTCCGGGCAGCTTCACGCTCGGCGGCAAGACGGGCTTTCTCCGCCTGCTCCGCTTCCGCACGCTCCGCAGCCATACTGTCGGCTTTTGCCTGCGTACTGCCCGGGGCATCTTTCTCTGCCGGTATTGCGAGGCGTACCGTGACGAAATTTCCGTCCGAGGCATGGTTGCGCGTGGTGAAGCATTTCTCCACAAGTCCGCTGCGGGTTATCAGTTCGGATTTCACACGGTTGGAACGGGTCTTCGCCACGGCGAGGTTTCCCGCTTCGGTGGATGCGGAAATGCTGTAACCGTCCACATATAGTGGGATTTTTCCCGCAAGGATGTCAGTCTTGTACCGCCTCACGCATTCCTGAAGGCGTTGCAGCTCCTTCCCGTTCTCCCCGAACGGGACATAGAACATGTCCTTGCCCGATACGAAGCGGAAAGTATAGGTCGTGTCTGCCTTTTCCTGCGCCGCAAGGGGCAGAAGCGACAGCACGAACAGCAATGTCAATATGGGCTTTTTCAAATTCATATAATATATCTGTTTGTTAATTCTACATGAAAGACGTTCCGGCGACATACGGGCACGACATCTCCCCGTATATCGCCGGACGGCACAAAAAAAACTCTCCAACCGGAAAAGGTGGGGGAGGTATAGGATTTATAGAATGTATCCCGCAGGAAAAGGCGGGATAATCCGGAAAGAAAAATCCTGCTAACTGACTGAAAATTAAATGATATTTTGTATCTTGACGCGCGTGGCGACTGTGTGTGTGTGTGTGTGTGTGTGTGTGTGTGTGTGTGTGTGTGTGTGTGTGTGT
>NZ_CANTZW010000052.1 GCF_947855115.1 uncultured Parabacteroides sp. | reverse complement strand
GCGCCCCGTATTTATTGTATGTCCCCAGTTGTAGAGACGGGGCACGCCCCGTCTCCTCCCCTCGCGATGTTTGACAGTGATCTTATTTGTATATTTAGAATACTACCAGTCCGTGATGAGACGGGGCACGCCCCGTCTCTACAACAAAATAATAATCTGTTGGGTGATTGTTAGATATGTTTTTTCTTGTATCTACTTTGTTGTAGAGATGGGGTATGCTACGTCTCATCTCCTTAATATCCTTTTGGCTTTTTCTATTTTTAGGTGTACTTTGTTGTCCAGATGAATAAGAAGTTGTAATTTTGTGCTATTTGTAATAGCTAAGAACCTCATGGATATAGAAAAGAAAGAGAATAAAGAAGTAAATAAACTTTCGTTACTTATCGTAGCGGTTATCGTATTGATATTGATTATAGCCGGTGCCGGTTATTATATTTATCATCAAAAGCAACAAATGACAGATTTGGTGGAGACTTTTGATCTGGAGAAAGAAGCTCTGGAAGATGAATATAATGAGCTGTCTCTTCAGTATGAAGGGTATAAGTTTAGTGTGGGCAATGACTCCCTTGTTGCCTTATTATCTACGGAACAAGCGAAAGTACAACGTTTATTGGAAGAATTGCGTACAGTGAAGGCAACGAATGCCAAGGAAATAGCCCGCTTGAAAAAGGAGCTGAACACCTTGCGTAAAATCATGCGTAACTATGTTGTCCAGATCGATTCCTTGAATCGAGAGAATGAGCAGTTGAAAGTAGAGAAGAATGAAGCTGTCCAGAAATATCAACGAGCCACCTCTCAGGCCGCTACCTTAAAAAAGGAGAAGGAGAAACTGACCGAAAGAGTGACTTTAGCTAGCCGTTTGGATGCTACGGATATTAGTGTGACTCCAGTGAACTCCCGGGGTAAGTTGGCCAAGCGTATTAAGAAAATGCAGCAATTTGTTGTGACTTTCAAGATCGCGAAGAATATTACCGCTCCTGTCGGCGAGAAAATGATATATGTACGGATCATGAAACCGGATGATGATATTTTGGTGAAGAGTCGTGCGGATGTATTTGCCTTTGAAGGTAAGGAGATCAATTATTCTATGAAGAAAATGATAGAATATGAAGGAGAGGAAGTGGCTGTGACCATGTATTGGAATATCGAGGAATTTTTATCTCCGGGTACTTACCGTGTAGATATTTTCTCTGATGGTAATTTGATTGGCCAGAAGAAATTCTCTTTAGATGATTAAAGTATGAGATTATCTCCCGACTTTGAGAAGTTCCTGAATTTTATTCCGGAGATTTTGTCTCAAGATGAATCTTTCCTACAAGATCTGGAAAGTTGTACTCGAAGTGTGACGATCCGAAAGGGGGATTATTTGATTCGTACGGGAGAGTTGTGTCAGGATGCTTACTTTATTAATAAGGGGCTTTTTATCAATCAATATATTAATGAGAATGGGAATGAATGCGTGACGGGTTTTTCCTCGGATAGCATGTATCCTTTTGTCTCTACGATTGGCTATTTTACGCAAGCCCCTTCCGAGTTTGAGGTGAAGGCTATCGAGGATGGGGAATTACTTTGTTTCTCTAGAACGGATATCGAACGTTTGTCGTTGGGCTACCCTGCTTTTGCCGCTAGTTATCAGAATGTGATGTTAATGATCATTTCCAAACTCTATTCGATGTTCGCCGTTCGCCAAACCTGTAAGGCAGAAGAATTCCTGAAATATCTTTATACGAACCACCAATGGATAGTAAGCCGTGTTCCAGATAAGTATATTGCTCAATATATGGGAGTTAGTGATTCTTGGTATTGTAAGTTGAAGAAACGTATCCTTTCTTGAATTAGTTCAATTTTATATTCGTTTTAAACCTATACTTTTGTGCGGGTTTTTATATTTTTGTCACATAGGGTATATATGATGGCATTATAGGTAGGTTAAAACGATATAAAGATGAAACGAACTATCTTATTATTAGCGTTTGTAGTCACGGTGAGCTATATACATGCTCAGCAAATGTTGACGTTGGAAGAATGCCGGAATTTGGCGATCCAGAACAATAAGGAACTACAAATCTCAGGCGAAAAGGTCAAGATGGCGGATAATGAGAAAAAAGCCGCTTTTACCAAGTATTTTCCTCAATTATCGGCGAGTGGTACCTATATGTGGAACCAGAAAGATATAAATTTATTGGATGTGGGTGCCTTATCCTCATCCTTATCTTCGTCTTTAGGAGGTTTGACCCAGTTACCGATGTTCCAGCATTTGATGAGTGGGGTGAACGATATGCAACATTTGGATGTGCAGAATATCTGGGTGGGTAATGTATCGTTGGTGCAACCTGTATTCATGGGAGGAAAAATAGTCAATTATAACCAGATCGCTAAATTTGCGAAGCAGTTAGCGGAATCTATGAATAATTTGCAATTGCAAGACTTGATTTATAAGACAGATGAGACTTATTGGCAAGTCATATCTTTGGTAAATAAAAAGAAATTAGCAGACGCTTATGTGGATTTGCTCCGTAAAATGGATAGCGATGTGACCGCTATGATCCATGAGGGAATCGCAACCGAAGCGGATGGTCTTTCTGTTAAGGTAAAGCTGAATGAGGCAGAGATGGCGCAGACGAAAGTTGAGAATGGCTTGGCTTTAACCCGGATGCTCTTAGCGCAGATTTGCGGTCTGTCTTTAGATGGGGATTTATCGTTGGCAGATGAGAGACTGGATGATTTCCCGGTAGAGACAATAGAGGCCTCGGCAGATTTGAATGAGGCTTTCATGAATCGTAGTGAATTGAGAAGTTTGGATCTGGCGACGAAAATCTATAAGCGGAAAGAACGTATCGCCTTGGCAGAGATGTTGCCAAACGTTGCTTTAGCGGCGAATTATTTCATCACGAATCCGAATGTATTTAATGGTTTTAAAAATGATTTCGCCGGCATGTTTAATGTCGGGATTATGGTAAAAGTCCCACTGTCTGGTTGGTGGGAAGGAACTTATAAGCGTAACTCCGCGAAAGCGGAGACCCGTATAAAGACGTTGGAATGGCAGGATGCCTGCGAAAAAGTTGAGTTACAAGTAAATCAATCAGTCTATAAAGTGAATGAGGCCGGGAAGAAATTGATCGCTTCCTCCCGTAATATGGAAAATGCGGAAGAGAATTTGCGGCGTGCGAATCTTGGTTTTGAGGAAGGGGTTATCCCGGCCTTGAACTTGATGGAGGCACAGACGGCTTGGGTTTCTGCTCGCTCTAGTTTGATCGATGCGCAAATCGAGGTGAAGTTGACGGAGGTTTATCTAAGTAAGGCTTTGGGTAAGCTATCTGTAAATGAACAAGAGTAATAACAAATAAAAATATACACAGAGATGAACGAGAACAAGAAGTTTTCTATCAGTAACATGATGTTGGCTTTTATCACGGTATTGATCGTGATCGGGTTGGTTGCCTTGGCGGGCTTCTTCTTGCTTACACCGCCTGACGATATTATAATGGGGCAGGCCGAGGCCACTCAAGTCCGTATATCCGGTAAGGTTCCCGGACGTATCGCTTCTTATCGTTTCGGTGAGGGCGATCAGGTAAAAGCCGGAGATACATTGGTTTTTATAGATACACCTGAGGTTATGGCGAAGTTAAGGCAAGCGGAGGCTGCCCGTGCGGCGGCAGAGGCGCAAAACGCTAAGGCGATTAAGGGGGCTCGCGAGCAGGAGATCTCGGCCGCTTATGAGATGTGGCAAAAAGCCTTGGCCGGATTGAATATCGCCAAGAAATCTTTTGATCGTATCCGGAATTTATATGAGAAAGGAGTCATGTCCGCTCAAAAGAGAGACGAGGCGGAAGCTAATTATAACGCTATGGTAGCGACCGAGAAAGCTGCCCGCTCTCAATATGAGATGGCGAAGGAGGGCGCTCGTAAAGAGGATAAGGCCGCCGCCGCCGCTATGGTTGAACGTGCGGAAGGCGCTATCGCAGAAGTTGAGTCGTATGTGGGCGAGAGTGCTTTGGTAGCTCCGATTGACGGGGAGGTTTCAGAGCGGTTCCCGGAAATCGGAGAATTGGTTGGTACTGGCGCTCCGATCATGAATATCTCTGATTTGAATGATGTATGGGTGACTTTCAGTGTTCGTGAGGATCTGTTGAAAGATATCAAGATTGGCTCGGAGGTAAACGCTTTCATCCCGGCGTTGGGTGATCAGCAGGTGAGGTTGAAGGTGTATTATATGAAGGATATGGGTTCGTATGCCGCATGGAAAGCGACGAAGACAAATGGGCAGTATGACTCGAAGACTTTCGAGGTGCGTGCTCGTCCGTTGGAGAAAGTCGCTGATCTTCGTCCGGGAATGTCTGTAATCTTAAAGAAAAAAGGGAAAGAGATCATATGACCTATAAAGAAAGTTTGCATAGAATCTGGCTTATCGCGAGGCGTGAGGTACATCGGTTGGGAACTCAACCGATATACTTTTTCTGTATGCTGATCGCTCCGGCTATCTGTGTCATTTTCTTTGTATCCTTGATGCACGAAGGATTACCGACTGATCTGCCGGTAGCGGTGGTGGATATGGATAACTCCGCTACCTCACGTAATTTGATTCGTCAGCTGGATGCTTTTGAGCAGACAGAAGTGTATATGAAAACCATGTCGTTTTCTGAGGCTCGTCGGGAAATGCAGAAAGGGAATGTATATGGGATTTTTTACATACCGTCCGATTTTGAGGTGGAGGCTACTTCTGGAAAGCAGCCTGGGTTGTCTTTCTATACGAATGGAACTTACCTGATCGCCGCTTCCTTGTTGTTTCGGGATATGAAAACGATGTCGGTCTTGGCAGGTGCGGCTGTTGGCTTGCAAACCGGGCAAGCCAAGGGATACACTGAGGCACAGATCATGGGGCAGTTGCAACCGATCGTAATTGATACGCATCCGATTGGTAACCCTTGGCTGAATTATTCTGTATACTTGAATAATACGGTATTACCGGGTATAATCCAGTTGATGGTATTTCTGGTGACGGTATTCGGTATTGGTACGGAGATTAAATATTCGACATCCCGTAAATGGTTAAGCATGGGAGGAAATTCTATTGTTGTTAGTTTGCTGGGAAAACTATTGCCACAGACGGTTATTTTTACGGTCGTAGGTTTTATGTATTGTGCGGTGCTATATGGATTTGGTTCTTTTCCATTGAATAGCGGTTGGCTGCCAATGCTTTTGGCGATGTTTTTACTGGTTCTTTCCTCTCAGGCGGTAGGTGTGTTTATGATTGGCGTGTTGCCGACTCTCCGTCTGGGGCTTAGCTTTGCCAGCCTGTTCGGAATGATCTCGTTCTCCATTGTCGGATTCTCGTTCCCGGTACAAGGCATGGACCCGACGTTGCAAGCGCTGGCCCGTTTATTTCCTTTGCGGCATTATTTCTTGATTTATGTAGATCAAGCCTTGAATGGGCGGGAGTTATTTTATACGCTGGGTGAATATGCTTGGTTGTTGGGATTCTTGGTCTTGCCGTTCCTTATCGGACGGAACTTGAAAAGAGCATTGTTGGATTTCAAATATCTACCGTAAAAACTGTGTATGATGAAAAGGGAATATCGTTTACGATATATTATAAAGGAAGGTCTTCAGGATACGTTTTATATTTGGAAAGATGAATTGAGAAATGTATTTAAGGATACGGGGGTCATGATTTTCTTTTTCTTGGTTCCTTTTGTCTATCCTTTGCTTTATTCATTTATATATAATAACGAGGTCGTGCATGAGGCGAAAATGGTGGTGGTAGACCAAAGTGATTCTTATTTGAGTCGTGAGTTTACCAGACGGGTTAACGCTACGCCAGATGTGGAAATCGTGGGTGTTTGCGCGGATATGGCGGAAGCAAAGAAGATGCTGGACGAAAAGAAGGCCTACGGTATTTTACTTTTTCCCTCGGATTATAGCAAGGACTTACATGCAGGGCGACAGGCTACCGTTTCATTGTATTGCGATATGAGCGCCCTATTATTTTATAAGGCATTCCTTTTGTCTGCGACGGAGGTATCATTAGATATGGGTAAGGAGCTCCGGATGCACAATAATCCGTCCTCTTCGGATAAGATGGATCAGATTACGGTAGATCCGATTCCGTATGAGTCGGTAGCGTTATTTAATACCCAAAATGGTTTTGCCAGTTTCTTGGTACCGGCTATCTTGATCTTGGTGTTGCAACAGACATTGATATTGGGTATCGGGATGTTAGGGGGGACAGCTCGGGAAAAGAACCGTTTCCATAGCCTGGTTCCTGTTTGCCGGCATTTTAGTGGAACTCTGCGTATCGTGTTCGGAAAGTCGTTGACTTATCTTTTGCTGTATGTGGTAGTTTGCATCTGGGTATTGGCGGTAGTTCCTAGGTTGTTCTCTTTGCCGCAGCTTGGCGATCCGCTGACGATCTTGTTATTTTTGTTGCCTTACCTGTTTGGCTGCATTTTTATGTCGATGATGTTATCGGGATTTATGACCAGCCGCGAGTCGCCTATGCTGGTGTTCGTTTTCACGTCTGTCATTTTATTGTTTATCTCGGGAGTCTCTTGGCCGGAGGCATCCATTCCTCCATTCTGGAAAGCCGTGGGATATCTGTTTCCTTCTACTCCGGGTATCCAAGGATTTATCCGCATCAATACGACTGGTGCTTCCTTGTATGAGGTGGCGCATGAATATCGGGTATTATGGATTCAGGCGGGAATATATTTCATTTTGTCTTGCGTCATTTACCGCTACCAAATCATACGTAGCCGAAGGCTGATTATTAAGCAATATCAATATATGAAGATACAACGGATGATGCGAAAAGATAAATAACTTATTACACCCTTGTAATCCTGCGTTTATGGTATGCGTAAACGCAGGATTACAAGAATGTGATAAATGTATTATGCTAAAATTAGCCTTAGATTTTAACTTTCGGTTTATACATATCTTCAGCGGTCAAGCCGCATTCTTTCATCATGCGGATACTGTAAGATAAATCGCTGACATTTGGCGTCACGTTGTTGCTTCCAAACGTGAATTTAACGCCGGCAGCTTTCGCTTTCATAATGATAGCCTTATTCGGAATGTTGTAAAGCTCGTTGATCTCTAACGCTTTCCCGCTTTTAGCCAAGGCCTCGACGAAACGATTCATGCGGGCTTCCGTCCAGAACTCATCAAAACGCTTGTCCATTGGCGATGGTAAGAAACAGGGGTTTACATAGATATCTACCGGCTCTTCCAATACGGCGCAGATGCGATCCACGATCATGTCCATATATTCTTCCTCATTCTCGATCCATGTCTCTTCCGGAATCCATAGACGGGTACGACGGCCTTTATTGTCATTGAATGTCAACGCGTCCGTAAATACATAGTCGAACTCTTTTAGAATCTCTGGAGAGAAAGTAGTAATCCATTCACGCCCTTCCGCTTGCATGGCTAGGATGAAAGGTTGTGAGCGCATCTCGTTTAGGTAGTCCATGACTTGCTGGTCGTTTGTGATCGGGAAACCGATACCGCAGTTCGGTGCGATCGTATAATTGATGCCGGTCTTGCGGGATTGCTTGGCGGCGACTTCCTTGGTTAACCCGCCTTTTAAATGCACGTGATAATCTAATACGGGGAAATCCGATTGATGCAATTTAATGATCTCATCGTTTTGCTCATCATTAGCTTCTGCTAATTGTGAGTTGATATCGATGGTGGATTCATCGATTACGTTTACGGAGATATTCTTGATTTGGATCTCGCCGTCACCGCCACTCTCTATAGCAAATGTACCTTCCGATAACAGGGCGTAGGCGTTGGCTTCGTTGCGATATGGAGCGGCTGGCTGGATGTACTCTACAACCGGTTCTCCATTTATATTGACGTTGATTTCTTGTCCGGCTACCTGGATATCCATCTTGAACCATTGATCTTCTTTTACGAAACTTTTGGTTAAATTCCGTACGGAGACAAGGCTTCCTGTCATTTTCCACCAAACCTTATCAGCCCGGTCGTTATTGATGGCGATACGATATCCTTTTTTCAATGCAGGATCTGTGTGGAACCAGACAGCGCCTTTACCTCCTGGGGTAGTACGCAACTCGAGAGTTAGATCGAAGTTTTTGTATTTGCCGTTTTTTAATACGGCTAATGCGTCTGTTCCTTTCAAGGTCATTATGTTATCTTGAACGGAGACATCGCCTGTCATTTTCCATTTGTCACTGTCTTTGCCATCGAATAAGGTACCACTACCGGAAACACTACAGGCTGTGGTAAGGACAAAGAGAAGGCCCATCGCTAGAATTGATAATTTTTTCATGACATAAATGATTTAAGTAATAATATATCTTCCAAAGATAACGAAAATTAAAATACAATGTCATTTTTGAAGATTTTAACTTCCATAAAGATATAAACCTAAGAATATAGTCTTACTTTTGTAAAGATTCTCAATCAAACTTAATTAATAGTACTATGCAGAACAGACGTGATTTTTTGAAGCAAGCCTCTTTGATGCTTGCGGGTGGGTTGGTAGTTCCACAGTTGTTATCTTCTTGTGGCGGTAAATCAGGACAAGCTGCGGCTACAGCATCGGAGTCTTCCAAATATATCGGACTTCAATTGTATTCTTTAAGAGACCTTGTAAAAGAAGAGGGTATCCAGAAAGTATTGGAAACCGCCGCTAAGATGGGGTATAAGAATCTGGAGACAGCAAGCTATGATAATGGTAAGATTTACGGTTTAGCCCCTACGGAATTTAAGAAAATGGTTAATGACCTGGGTATGAAGTGTACGAGCGCTCACCTTGGACAGGCCTTTACGAAAGAGAAAGAAGCCGAGGTTATGAGTTGGTGGGATCAAGCGATCGAGGCTCATAATGAGTTAGGTGTTAAATATATGGTTCAACCGTGGATGCCGGTTAATGATAAGACTACATTGGATGATTTGAAGATGTATTGCGATTACTTCAATACTGTGGGCTATAAGGCCGCTGCCGCTAGTATCGCTTTCGGTTATCATAATCATGACTTCGAGTTCCGTAAGATTGATGATCAATTGATCTACGATTATTTATTGGATAACGTAAGCCCGAACCACGTATTCTTTGAGATGGATGTATATTGGGTGATGATGGGTGGTGGTGATCCTGTCGCTTATTTGAAGAACCGTCCGAGCCAGTTCAAGGCTATTCATATCAAGGACGAGAAGGAGATTGGAGCGAGCGGTAAGATGAATTTCAAGCCGATCTTCGATCAGATGTATGCTAATAACATAAAGGATTGGTATGTTGAGGTGGAACAATATACAAATAATGATCCGGTTGCCAGCGTACAGCAGAGCTATGATTTCTTGAATAAGGCAGATTATGTGAAGTAACCTGTTTGATGATAAAAGAAAAAGAGGCTGCTCAATAGTGAACCACACCCTAGAAATTAGGCAAAAACTTTTGGAATGCGGTTCAGATTGGATTGAGCGGCCTCTTTTTTTGTTCGCTTATTTTGAATATTCGTTTGCTTGCGTGGATCTTGCGAGCTTGATGATTTGTGCCCAGTCTTTAGCTAAACTTTTCATGTCTGGATATAGCAAATCAGCCCCTGCGTCTAGTAGTACTTGATCGGGGAGAGGTCCTGTATTTACGGCTATCGTAAAAATATTGGCAGACACGGCGGCTTCCACTCCCATGGGGGCATTTTCTACGACAAAGGCCTCGTTTGCCTGTGCCTGCGCTTTTTGAAGTCCCATTAGATAGGGTTCGGGATGAGGTTTACCGTATTTTACATCGAAAGCCGTGACCATTTTATCCCGGTCGAAATGCCCCGGATAAGTATGGTTTAGCTTATCGATCAAACTATGCTGGCCGGAGCCGGTGACAACTAATCGTTGTAATCCGGATGCTTCCACTTCTTTTAGTACCTCAGCGGCACCACCCATGGGGGAGCCGTCGTTGTATGTATTGAATAGGTCTGCTTTTTCTTTATAGATCGTTTGTTTTTCTTCTTCGGTAGCGTCTCGTTGGAAAGTACGTTGGTATAGTTCATTAATGGTACTTTCTCCGGTACGTCCTTCGAACATATAGAAGTCTTCCAGTTGGGAAGTTAACCGATGCCGGGTTGCTACCTCATACCATGCTTGCGCATGGAAGCGCATGGAGTCATATAATACACCATCCATATCGAAAAGAACTGCTTTTGGGGAAAGGGACGTTTGCCGATGTTTACGCAGATATCGGATAATCGCTTCTTGAATCATATTATTATTTTCTTAAAAACAATACAAAGGTACGTAATAAATTGGAATTATGTATGATCGTGTGGATTGCTTGATTCGTTCTTGCTTTACCAGAGTTATCTGTGGAGATTAACGCAAATAGCAGGATTAGGGATGGGGCGATTAGGATATTTACCGGATATTGGTTATCTTTACGAGACCCTATTGATTATATTTGAAGAAAGGGCTTGGTCCACTGGTTTATTATTGGGGGTTTACCAAAAAGATCGGTGCGAGAGGATGGTTTTAATGGGTATATTTTTTGATCCACCAAGGTGTACCCCTTAAAAAGAACCGATAAATCTATAATTATTCGGACAATTTGATAGATGCGTTGAAAAATAAGGGATACAATTTTTTCTCATGGCGAGAATCCGTTTATAAAAATGACGTAGTCCGGTGAGAACT
>NZ_CANTZW010000051.1 GCF_947855115.1 uncultured Parabacteroides sp. | reverse complement strand
CCCAGTTGTAGAGACGGGGCGTGCCCCGTCTCCTCCCCTCGCGATGTTTGACGGGAATCTTATTTGTATGTTTGGAATACTATCAGTCCGTGATGAGACGGGGCACGCCCCGTCTCTACAAAGAAAGGGAACCTGTATGGGGTGCGCCTACCTGGGTGTTGGTGCTGCGTCTTTTTTGTATCTACCTCTTTACGGATAATGCGGTTTAGTTCTTTATGTGATTCGCTTAATCCGGCTCCAAAGTATTTCATTTGAAGGATTATCGGTAGCGTACGGCTGTTCCTGCGGCAGTAACCATTAGCATGCTTCCGCTTCCACCTACGGTCTCGTAGTCTAGATCCACGGCGATCACAGCGTTTGCGCCCATCCGTGCCGCATGGTCACTCATCTCTTTTAAGGCCGTTTCTTTCGCTTCCCGCAATACACTCTCGTATGAGCCCGCTCGTCCTCCTACAATATCCCGGATACCTGCGAAGAAATCTTTGAATACATTCGCTCCGATGATCGTTTCACCGGATACGATTCCGAAATACTGGGTGATTTCTTTACCTTCAATAGTGTTAGTCGTTGTAAGTAACATAGTTTCTCTATTTAATCGTTTAAAGGCAAATATAAGACAAAGGGCGAACCAATGTACTGATTCACCCTTTGTTTTTATATTTCTTTATATGAGTTTATTTTACGGGCTGGTCGGTCATGATAAACTCGAGTTTGCCTCCATTCACGATATCAGAATGGCTGATAAAAGGAGTCTCTAAGACCTTGCCGTTTAGCTTGACTTCTTTCACGTATTTATTAGCAGAGCTGTTGTTGGTCGCAACGATCTCGAAAATACCACCTTTCACATGAATAGAAGCCTTGTTTACCATCGGACGGCCCAACGTATAAACCGGAATACCCGGACATACCTGATAGAAGCCTAGGGCACTCATGACGTACCAAGCCGACATCTGTCCGCAATCCTCATTACCGATAATACCATCCGGCTCATTGGTATAGAAATTCTGCATGATATAATCGAGATACCCTTGGCCTTTCCAAGGAGAATCCGTCCAGTTATACAGATAGGCCATATGATGGCTCGGTTCGTTTCCATGAGCGTATTGGCCGATCAATCCGGTGATATCCCCGGAAGCTTCTGCCCCGTCGATCTGTGAAGAAGTAGTAAATAAGGTGTCCAAACGTGTTTCCAGCTCTTTCTTGCCACCGATAGCGGCGATGAAGTTATCCATGTCGTGCGGCGCGAAGAAACTCCATTGGAAAGCGTTCCCTTCGGTATAATCGCTCTTCATGTGAGAAGAATAGCGGGGGTTGAACGGGGTACGGAAAGAACCGTCACCCATTACCGGGCGCATCATCTTCGTTTCCGGGTCTAGATAACGTTTGTAGTACTCGGCTTTCTTGGCGTACTCGTTCGCTAACTCCGTGTTGCCGGCTTTCTTGGCGATTTGGGAGATACACCAATCCTCGTATGCCATTTCCAATCCCCATGATACGGACTCAGGAACAGAATCGGCGGGGACGAAACCGTATTTCTCTTTATAGTAAGGATGCATCGTAATCAGATCCAATTCGCGGGTTCCTTTGAATTTCTCGGCAAGATCCTCTCGGTAAACGGAAGAGCGTGCGCCGGCTTCTGCCCAAGTACTCATATCGCCTTCCGCTAAATCTTTCGCGACGAGGTCCGCGAGAACCGCTACCGCCGGGTATCCCACCATACAGCCCGTATAGCTGGAAGCTAAGGGCCATTTAGGTAATATTCCACCTTCTTTGTAACCTTGCACTAGCACCTTGCCCCAATCTGTCGCTAGGGTAGGATTAATGATTGTCATTAACGGGTGGAGCGCACGGAATGTATCCCACAAGGAGAATACGGAGTAATTCACGTAGCCCGGCTCGGCGGTATGTACTTTCTTATCCATGCCCAGATAACGCCCGTCCGCGTCTTGGTAAGCGAATGGAGCGATCATGGTATGATAAAGGGCCGTATAATAATTGACCATGACTTTCGGATCGGCTTCAATCTGGATCAGGTTCAACGCCTCGTTCCAGATACGGGCTGATTCCTCGCGGGTCTTATCGAAATCCCATCCGGGCAGTTCGGCCTCGAGATTCTTTTCAGCACCTTCCGGATCGACTACGGATAGGGCCACTTTCACATAAAGGGGTTGTGACTTTTCCGCGAATTTATAATGGAACTTCAAATCTTCGGCTGTGTTCAGGCGTAAGAACAAGGAGTCTTTACGCAATTTCCCCCCGATGTATTGGTATACGGTCTCGATCGGCTCCGAGAAAGTAATCCTGTACGACATGGAGTGGAAATGCGCCCACCCTTGCGTTTTCACGGTTCCTTCCACCGTAGAGTCGTTTACGAGTAAATATTGGTTGCCGACTAGCTTGTGCCCCCAGTTGGGTTGCAGGATATGCCCCAGATCAAGCATGACACGGCGTTCTTTCGGGTTGTCATACGTATATTTATGGAAACCTACGCGATCTGTGGAAGTCAATTCCACGTCGATGCCAAAGTTGTCCAGACGGACGGCATAATACCCCGGTGTGGCTTTCTCGGTGTCTTTCTTGAAAGTGGCTACCGGTTTGATGGAGTCTCCGCCGGAGAAAGGCAGCAAGGCCACGTCGCCCAGATCTCCGATACCTGTACCGGACAAATGCGTGTGGCTGAATCCATAGATGTGGTCATCGTCATAATGGTAACCGCTACTTGCGTCCCAACCCAGGATATGGGTATCCGGGCTTAGCTGTACCATCGCGTATGGGCGGGTAGCTCCGGGGAATGTGTGTCCGTGGAATCCGGTTCCGATGAATGGGTCTACATACCTCACCTCATCTTGTAGTTGTGGTGGCTCCGGCGCTTGCTTACATCCGGCCAGCAGGCAAGCAAGAGCGGCTTGGAAAAATAAGATCGTTCTTTTCACTGTTATTATTGATTTAGTTTGTAATAAGCGAATTATCAATCATCTGTCACAAAGATAATGGCTTTGAGGGAATATTGGAAATTTCCTTTTAAAATCTGCAACCTTTTTCGGGATTCGCTCGTCTTACAAGTAAAAAAGGTATGAGGACAAATGAATTTAAAACAAAGATATTGCCGCTGAAGAATAACCTTTTCCGGGTTGTTTTCCGGATTACCGGAGACGTGGCGCAGTCTGAGCGGATCGTTCAGGAAGCCCTGCTTAAGGTTTGGGGAGACCGGGATAGTTGGGTTGTCATAGAGAACTTACCTTCTTATTGCATGATGGTGGCACGTAATCTGGCATTGAGGGAGACATATTCCGGAGATAAGGAAAGGATGGAGCGGTATGCGGTGAGATAACCTGTTTTTGGATCGTGTATGGACTATCAACGAATAAATAAGTTGCTGGATAAATATTGGGAATGCGCCACGTCCGTGGAAGAAGAGCGGGAATTACGCCGTTTTTTCTCCTCGGCGGTGCTACCTCCCGACTTGTTACCCTATAAGGCTTGGTTCGTATCTCATGAGGCTGAGACATTACCTCCTTTGGGGCAAGATTTTGATGCCCGTATATTGGAGCATATCTCGGAAGACCGAAGATTGGTCTCTACATTTAAGTCTATTGCTTATTTAATACATAAGATTATAGGAATGAGCGTGAAGAAGCTCTTCTTCTTATGTGGACAGAATGCCTGTGGACTTAGCTATGACCCGGAAAAGGAATAAGCTGGAAAGAAGGACCGACGCTGAAGGTATGCGGATTCCCGTAAAATTCAAGAAAACGAGGAAGTAACGGTTTTGTGGTACTGTGAGTTTCTGTTAACTTCGCGGCAAAAACTACAAAAGGATGTTTACAGTAATCGGAATCATGTTCTGCGGCATTGCCGTCGGGTATTTCTTTCGTAAGGTGGAATCGTTGCAAAAGATCGGTACGCTTATTTCTTATACGATTCTCCTTCTTTTGTTCCTGCTAGGGATCTCGGTAGGGGCTAACGAATCTATCGTGAATAATCTTACGACATTGGGCTGGCAGGCCTTGTTGATCGCCGCGGCCGGCACGCTGGGTAGCGTCTTGGCGGCATGGGGAGTCTATCACTTCTTTTTTAAGGAAAGGAGCCAGGGATGAAAGGGAGTTTGATCGTCGTGGGTTTCTTTGCCTTGGGGTGTTTGTTGGGATGGAGCGGTTATCTGCCGCAAGTCGTTATCGAGAACGATATAACGGTTTATGTGCTTTACCTATTGATGTTTCAGGTAGGGATCAGTATCGGAAGCGATAAGAAGCTGAAAGAGATCTTGTCGAGTATACGACCAAAACTTTTATTGGTGCCTTTGGCTACTATTGTCGGGACGTTGAGCTTCTCGGCCTTGATCAGTCTCGTCTTGACCAAGTGGAGCGTGTTCGACTGCCTGGCGGTTGGAAGCGGCTTCGCCTATTACTCATTATCATCCATCTTGATAACGGAGCTGAAAGAACCGACGTTGGGGACGCAACTGGCGGCAGAGTTGGGAACGATCGCCTTGATCGCTAATATTATCCGTGAGATATTCGCTTTGTTGGGCGCTCCGTTGTTCGTTAAATATTTCGGGAGGCTATCGCCGATCTGCGCGGGAGGAGCTACGACGATGGATACTACATTGCCGATTATTACCCGCTATAGTGGGAAGGACCTGGTATTTGTCTCTATCTTTCATGGGATCTTGGTGGATTTTACGGTTCCGTTTTTCGTATCTTTCTTCTGCTCGTTGTGAGAAATACTTTATATGCGGTAAAAGCCTTTCCTCTAGGAGAAAAAGGCTTTTACCTCGTATGAAATTATTTTACGGTCTGGAGCATGACTTCTACCGCTCTTTTTAATTGCGTGTCTTCACCGCTCAGTTGTGCCTCGGGGGTATTGTATACTTCGATATCCGGTTCCAGTTGCTGGTTTTCCAGATAATTACCCTGCATATCTTTTACGCCTACCTGTGGGATTCCGAATACCAAGGTCGGATCGATCTGCGTTTCCCACCATACGGCGGTCATGGTTCCGGGAACCGGGGCGCCGATCAGTTTACCGATGCCCAAGGTCTTGTATACCCAAGGGAAGCCATGGGCGTTGGAGTAGTTATCCTCGCACATCAAGACACAAGACGGCTTGGTCCACTTATTGTAAGGATCGCTACCGATGTATTGTCCGCGAGGCTCGAAGCGTTGGTACTCCTTGCCGCTTAACAAGGTAGCTAGATCGTCATGCAGCCAGCCTCCTCCGTTGTGGCGGGTATCCACGATTACGGCTTTCTTATTCCGGCAGCGGCCTAGTAAAGCGGAATAGACTTCTCGGAAGCTCTCGCTATTCATGCCCCTCACGTGTACGTATCCGATTTGCCCGTTCGATAGCTTGTCTACGGTTTCTTGGCAATTCTCGATCCATCTTTTGTAAAGGAGATTCGATAAATCTCCGTTACCGATCGGTTTCACCTGTTCCTCGAAACGCTGTTTGCTGGTAGGATCGTAAACAGAGAGCATTATCTTTTTACCGACCTTACCGCTTAATAACGGATAATAATCCGCATCTTTCTTGATCGAATTGCCATCTATTTTCTCGATGATACAGCCTTTCTTTATTTTGCTATCGGCCAACGTCAGCGGTCCCTTGGCGATGATTTCCTCGATCTTCAATCCGTCGCCCGCGTAAGAGTTGTCGAAGAAAGCGCCTAAGCTGGCGGTCTCCGGTCCGGTTAGCCCCGGGTTGTAACGAGCGCCCGTATGGGAACCGTTCAGCTCACCCAATAATTCGGAAAGCATCTCTTGGAAATCAAAATTATTGTTGATATGCGGGAGGAAACGGGCGTAAGCGGTCTCGTACCCTTTCCAATCCATACCCCGGAGAGTCGGGTCATAGAATTTATCCAATACTTGGCGCCAGGCGTGGTGGAAGATATAGGCACGTTCCTCGGCCGGGCGATAAGCGAACTCGGCCTTGAAAGCGATCGGTTTTTCCTTGTTATCCTTTAGCTCGATCTTTTTTAGTTTGCCGCCGGCGGTAAGGTAAAGATTCTCTACTTTCTTGTCAGCGAATAAAGTGCCCCGGCCTACGTTCTTGATCAATAACTTGGTGGATTTCTCCTTCAGGTCATGTTCCCATAAGTCAAAGCCTTTCTCGAAAGCGGCGCAATAATACAGTTTATCTCCTTTAGGAGAGAGTACGGCATCTCCTAAAGAGGATGAGTTGACAGTCAGGCGTATTATCCGGTCCTTACGATTCGCGAGGTCGAACTTCAAAGGCTCTACGGGTTTGTCTTTCTCTTCCTTATTCCCTTTTTTCTTGCCGGAATCTTTGCCGGAGGTCTCATCCTCGTCCTTATCCTTGTTCTCGTCCTCTTCTATCAAGGCCAGTTCCTCTTTACTGAGGCGGAACTTATCGTAGGCCTCGCCATCGAAGAACATGATGTATACATCTCGTTCGGCCCCCCAGCTACCGTGGCTGCGGAAACCTGCGCGGTCTGAAGACCAGATCATGGCCTTGCCGCCTAATACCCATTTCGCGTCGCCATCCGAATAACCGCTTTCCGTCAGGTTCGTTACCTCACCGCTGCCGTCCGCTTTCACGAGAGCGATATCCGTATTGTTCCAGCCCCCGATGGAGATGTAATCCACCAAGAACCATTTGCTGTCTGGCGACCATTGGAAATGCTGGTCTCCGTCGCTATAGGAGTAGAGATATTTCCCGTCTAATACGGTGCGGACTTGCTTGGTCTTCCGGTTGATGACACGTAGCGTGGTACGGTTCTCGAGGAAAGCCACTTCGTTGCCGTCCGGCGAATACAAGGGTTGAAACGAGGTTTGCCCGGATACGACAAGAGGTTCCTCTTTTAACTCCGGGGCGTAGGTGAACTGTTTATCCTCGTCGCGCGTTAGCTTGCTTTCGTAGATGCCCCATGTTCCTTCCCGCTCGGCAGAGTATACCAATGAACGCCCGTCGGGGCTGAAGTCTATATCGCGCTCTTGCTGCGGCGTGTTAGTGATTTGGCGGGTTGTCTCGTACTCGATGGACGTTACGTATACGTCGCCGCGGGTGATAAACGCCACTTCTTTCCCGTTCGGGGAGACGGCGATATCCGTGGCTCCGTCGGTCAGGAGACGGTGGATCACGTCGTTCTCGATCTTATCCGCTACGATCTGGATATTCACCTTGGCCGGTTTCTGTCCCTCCTTGACGGTATAGATCTCTCCATCGTAACTATAGCACAAAGTGCCGGAATTATCGGAGGTCAGGAAACGGACAGGGTGCGTCGTATGTGTCGTGATTTGTTTCCCGCTGTCGCTTGCCAGATCTTTCTTGAATATATTGAAACTTCCTTTTTCCTCGCTCAGGTAATAGAAAGACGAGCCGTCTGGAGCCCATACCGGGTTACGATCCTCGCCACTGAAAGAGGTGACTTTCTGGAAAGAGCGGTCTTTTCCCAGCGTACATAACCATATGTCGCGGGTGATGGAAGATTGGTGATGCTTGCGCCAGGGGTCCTCGTAACCTTTGTAATCGTTGTATAGCAGTTTGCTACCGTCCTTGCTGAAGGCTATGTTCTCCATGTATAACGAAGAATACAAGTCCGGTCTACCGCCGTCCGTGCCTACCTCGTATACTTGCATGAAGCGGGAACCGGGGAATTGGATGTCCTTGGCGTCTTGCAAGATGTTGGCCAGGTACAAGACATGCTTGTTATCCTTGAAGGTAGCGGGGTATTCGTTTGCGGAATGGGTGGTGAGTCGTTGAGGCTCGCCTCCCTCTTTGTTCATGAGGAATACATCGAAGTTGCCGCTACGGTTGGAGGCGAAAGCTATTTTCTGTCCGTCGGGCGACCAGATCGGGCGGGTATCATGTGCCGGATGTGTGGTCAACTGCCGGGCTTTTCCGCCGGAGGAGGGAACTGTGTAGATATCCCCTTGGTAAGAGAACGCGATTGTCTGCCCGTCCGGGGAGATCGCGCAGTAACGCATCCATAACGGACTGTCGCTTGCTTGCGCCGCGGCCGATAAGAATAACGCCAGCGCAGGAATCATCAAGTTTTTCATATGTATTCTATTTTAGATTTACAAATGTAATTGATTTTGGATATTTATCGGATGAAATAATTGCGTGGATTAATTTTTTAAATATTTTTGCATATGAACTTTAAAACCGCCAACAGGATGGTAAAAAATAGGGTTTATATTCGTTTCATCTCTTTTTTTCTATTGTTTTCCCATTTTGTATTCTTGTTCTCTTGTGGAAAGCTCCCGGAAAAGGCTTCCGGTGCTTCTGATGGCCTGCGGATAGACTCGCTGGAGCGTATAGCCATGGATTCTATCTACCGGAATCCTCGGTATGCTCATTCCATGCTGGATGAGGCGCTGGGTTTGGCCGAAGACAGTTTTCAATATTATAAATCGCTCACGGTTAAGAGCCAGGTTTATTTTGCCAATAGCGTATACGACTCGGGTTTTGTCTTGCGCCGGGCGGTCTTGGAGTATTGCGACCGGGTGCCGATGTCTCCGGGTATCCATGGCCTCTTGGGAATCTTGGAGAATACGGTTGGGAATTATTATTCGTTCTTGGATAAAACGGACTCGGCCCTTCTCTGTTATTCCAGAGCATACCAAGAGATACGGCAGAGTGAGATGGAGCATAAAATCCCGGATATTTGTATCAATATAGCGGATATATATGCCCGGAAGGGAGCTTACGATCAGCGAGCCCGTTATTTTCGCCAAGCCCTTTTCGTGAGCGACTCGTTGGGGATCATGGATCGGATGTCTTTCCCTATTTACCTGGGCTTGGGCGAGACATATATGGAATTAAGGGATTTCGACTTATCCGACCATTTTTACCGTTTGGCGGAGAAGGAGCTGGATTCCCGTAACTTGAGCGAGAAGTTTGCCTTTTGCAATAGCCGGGGAAATTACTATTATTACAAGAAGGAGTACGCGAAGGCGCTTCCTTGGTTCTTGAGAGCCCGCGAGGTGGCACGGCCTACTCGCATGGATTTCTATACCAACGTGTGCGAGATCAACTTAGGGGAGATTTATCTGTGCTTGGGACAGTTGGATTCCGCTCGTCTTTATCTGGAAAAAGGGTTCAAGTATTTTCATACCTATAATAATAAGACAGCCTTGTATCACTTGACGACCCTGAAAGCTTCCTTGGCCTTGAAAGAGGGGAACCCCGGGCTGGCGTATCAATTGTCGCGAAGTTATACGGATACGGTTGGGATAGATCCCAAGATGATAGCGATCCGTAACAAGAACTTGCAGGATTATTTCGCGGCCACGGGCGATTTCAAGCGTGCCTATGAGTACCAGACCGAGAATAGCGTCATTGAGAACAATATCCGCAGCGAGCGAACCCGGATGCGTGTCGCCGAGATCGATATGCGTTATAGGCAAGATACGACTTTGCTCAAACGGGAGGTTATCATCAGGCAGCAAGCCGGCCGGATGGAATACCTGGAGATGACCCGTTGGATTTGGATCTTGCTTTTTGTGATCTTATTAATCGTCAGCGGCATGGTTTATTATTATATGAAGCGCAAGCGACGTGCCCAGTGGCTAAGCCATATCGATCAGGTGACGAAACTGAAGATGGAGAGCATCCGCAACCGTGTGTCTCCTCATTTCATCTTCAACGTATTGAACCGGGAGATCTGCTCGGAGGAAGAGGGTAGCTCCCGCCGTACGCAGCTTTCGGGGTTGGTGGAGTTGCTGCGTAGTAGCTTGGAGATCACGGAGAAGCTTAGCGTTACGCTGGCAGAGGAGTTGCGCTTTGTCCGTACTTACTTGAATTTGCAGACGCAAGGATTGGAGCCGGATTTCCATTTGGAGTGGGATATCGATCCTTCCTTGGCGAGAGACGAGATTTATATACCGGCCATGTTGATCCAGATTCCTGTCGAGAATGCCGTTAAACATGGCTTGCGGACTATAGAGGGCGAGAAACATTTATCTGTCTTTGCCGGTCGTAAGGATAAGGGGATCTTGATCCGCATAGAAGATAACGGTCCGGGATATCTGCCGCTTTCTGACCTGGGGCACGCGAATGGAACGGGCACGGGGGTGAAGGTTTTGTATCGCACGATCCAATTGCTGAATATGAGGAATAAAGAGAAAATAACCTATTCGGTGCGAGAAAAGAATGGGGTGGAGGGGACTGGCACGATCGTGACTTTCTTTATCCCTTCGAACTATAATTATACGTTGTGATGATATGGAGAAGACCTATTCTGTCATACTGATAGATGATGAGATATCTGATATAGAGAAGCTTCGTTCCTCATTGAGGAACTACCCTGCGATGATCGTCGTTGGGGTGGCCTCCGACGCTAATTCCGCAGAGAGCTTGATCCTGAGAAAACGTCCGGACCTGATATTCCTGGATATCGAGTTGCCTTTCAAGAGCGGTCTGGAGTTGCTAAGCGATATCCGGGATAAGGTGACTTGGGGCATGAAGGTGATATTCTATACTTCCTATATGCGGTATTTGCTGAATGCCCTGCGGGAATCTGCCTTCGATTTCTTGCTGAAGCCTTATGGCAAGGAGGATTTCGAGACCGTGATGAACCGTTTCTTGACGAATAGCGAGAGCAAGCGTCCGGAACGGGCTTTTAGCGATTCCTTATCTAGCCTGCTGCCCCGGAACCAAACGACATTTATGGTAGCGACGATCACAGGCTACCAGATACTTCGTCTGGAGCAGATCGGCTATTTCGAGCATGTGAAGGGGGATAAACAATGGTACGTGGTCTTGCATGATCAAAGCCGCCTCCAGTTAAGGAGGAATACGACGGCAGAGGATATCCTAGGTTATTCCCCCGTGTTTGTCCAAGTAAACCAGCAAATCATCATCAACCTTAATTACTTGACGATGATCGATGGTCGGTTTTGTGTTTTGGAGCCTCCTTTTGATCAGAGAAGGGATATCGTAGTCTCCCGCCATTTCTTTAAGGTCATGCAGAAAAAGGTAGAGCTGATGTGATCGTCGTGGAATGCGATTGTAAGCGGATCGGGCTTATCAGTGGCAATATGATCGTAATAAGCCTGCTCTGCGGACAGGCCGTTTTTTCTAGAACCGTGAAACAGTGAGGATACGGAGGCTAAAACGGGTGGAAACATGCGGAAAAGTATCCATTTCCACATACGATAGGTCGCGTTTGCCAACACGATAGGACGTGTCGGACGATACATACGGTTGAAAGAGCCGTTACATCCGGATGAAAAGGCTGTTACGACCCCATGAAAAAGGTGTTGGAAGCATAAGGATTATCCGTTTTGCCTTAAATACGATGAATTCTGATGAATTATTTCGCTAGAATAAAAGCCTGTTTTTGATTATCTGTCAATGAGACAGGATATTGCTGTTTTTTTCTTTCGATTTTGAAAGCTTGTCGTACCTTAGCTTGATATACTCGCCTCTCCGGTAGTCCGGGTTACAAATTGTCAGGATTGTCTTTTTGTTATTCCTTGAGTGTTTGAAGGAATCGTTCTGTTGCCGGAAGTGGTATGATTTATGATTATAGGGTAGTTTTCGTTAACTATATCTTTTAATGTACGCCCGTACATTAGTATATTAAGTGCATAAAAAGTGGCGAATGAAAACGATCG
>NZ_CANTZW010000050.1 GCF_947855115.1 uncultured Parabacteroides sp. | reverse complement strand
GCGCCCCGTATTTATTGTATGTCCCCAGTTGTAGAGACGGGGCACGCCCCGTCTCTACAAAGAAAGGTAACGTGGATGGGGTGCGCCTACCCGGGTGTTGTTACCGTGTCTTTTTTATCATTACCCCGCTGTTGTCATCCTGTATTTATTGTATGTTCTCAGTTGTAGAGACGGGGCGTGCCCCGTCTCCTCCCCTCGCGATGTTTGACAGTAGTCTTATTTGTATATTTAGAATACTATCAGTCCGTGATGAGACGGGGCACGCCCCGTCTCTACAAAGGAGGGAACGTGTATGGGTTACGCCTATTCCGGGTGTTGGCGTTGTGCCTTTTTTGAATTAATCCAGTACTAATTTTATGATGGCTCCGTAAGAGGGTACGTTCTTAAAGGCATCTTCCAATGGGTATTCGCCTGCATAAACCCGGGCGCATGTCAATACACCGCCATGGGCGAATAGACATACTTTTTGTAGTCCGGTTTTGCGAAGCTCATCGAGGAAGTCGCTGACTCGGTTGTATTGATCTTGGAGTGATTCCCCGTTTGGGGTCGGGTTATTTATCCAATCCTTGAACCACGCCTCGGAGCGAGGATCGGAAGATAATTCATTCCATGATTTCATTTCCCACTCCCCGAAATTCACCTCCTTGATACGGTCTTCTTTCTCCGCCTCCAGAAAGCCGCAATAACTAGCTAGGCGCACACATCGGGTAAGAGGGCTTGTCCAAACCTTATCGAACATATGATCGCTCAAGCCTTTTTTTACTTCTTCCGCCTCTTCCTCGAAGGTCGGTTTCAATGGAACATCTGTCTGTCCGTAAGCGTAGCCGGCGGGAACATCCACAGAAGTATGTCTTACTAAATAAATCTCCATAATTATATTGTTTGATAGATAATCACGAAACCCATGTAGAAACTTAGTTCACAAAGAAGAAAAATCGCTCCACAACAATCTCCCGTATATCCTTGTATCTTTCTCTTCATGAAAGAGGTGAGGAAATACCAAGTGATAACCGGGAATACACCCGCTAGTAGATAAACAGGTTGGGGCAGCCATAATAATGGTAACAAAGTACAGATGACGCTAAATACATATTCTTGGGAGGTCATCCGGCTATATACGGTCTTGTTCTTGGCTTCCTCCTCTTTCCTTGCGTAAGGCAGACGATTGATGATCATGCTAGAGACCCCTTTGCTAAAAGGATCTCCAGCCAATATGGCACATCCTGCCAGCTCGATCGGGAGACTGCTTATTAGTAGGTAAAATAGCCCGAAGTAGAAGATCAACCCGATCACCCCATAGCTACCTATATGCGAGTCTTTCATGATCGCCAATATGCGCTCTCGGCTTGTGCCTCCACCGAAGCCATCGAAGAAATCGGCCAGTCCGTCCTCATGCAGACAGCCGGTTATCAGTAATCGGGTAAGTATGGCACACAAGACTGCCACGGATGGAGGAAGAATCAAGGAGGTGGCGTATAAGACCAATACCGACAAACCAGCCGTCAGCCAGCCGACCAACGCCCAATGGCTCACGATATTCTTGAAATACGCCGCCGGAACCTCTGCCAACCGCCAGAACGGTAACCGTGTAAAGAATATAAACGCAGCGAGTATCCGCAACATATCAGAAATATTTAGTAATTGCCGCCTGCTTGAAACTATGCATCTCGTTGATCATACGAACAGCGGAGTCGAGTATCGGATAAGCACATACTGATCCGGAGCCTTCTCCCAGCCGTAGACCTAGGTCGAGTAAAGGTTTAGCGCCCAAGAAATCCAATATCCGTCTATGTCCGGCCTCGTCGCCGCAATGCCCGAATACACAATACGATTGCATCTCCGGATACAAGCGGGAAGCCACCAGTACACAATTCGTCATGATAAAACCATCCACGAGGATAATCATCTTCAACTCGGCGGCACGCAACATGCCTCCTACCGCCATTACCATCTCGTACCCTCCGAAATAGCGCATTACATCCAGGGCGCTTCCATCCCCTTTATAATTCTCCAACGAACGTTTTAGTACGTTGTATTTATGTCTTACGCCCTCACTGTCCAGTCCGCTACCGGCACCAACGCAGTCGATCAATGGGATTTGTGCGAGGCAAGTCATCCACATGCTGGAAGCCGCCGTATTCCCGATACCCATCTCTCCAAAACTGATCACGTTGCAGCCTTCGTTATAACAGTCTGTCACGATATCAGCCCCATATTGAAGGGCCTTCTCCATCTCCTCCATGGTCATAGCTGCCTCGTGAAGGAAGTTACGGGTTCCTCCTTTGCGCACCTTGCGGTCGATCAGTAGGGGGATAACGGGAAAATCAAAATCTACGCCTCCATCCACGATCTTCAACTCGAAACCATGTTGGCGGGCAAGATAGCAAACTCCCGCTCCTCCATTCAAAAAATTATGAATCACTTGGCGGGTTACTTCCTTAGGGGATTTACTTACCCCTTCATCGGCGATGCCATGATCCGAGGCATAGATTACGTTCACGGGATGACGCAGGACAGGCGACAAGGTCTGCTGGATCAATCCGACCTGCAGGGCGAGCGTCTCAAGCGTACCCAATGAGCCTTTCGGCTTTGTTAGGTTATCGATCTTGTCTTGTAAGGCTGCTTCCAGCCCTTTGTCCGGGGCCTCGATGTGAAATTGTATCATGATAGTAGTATTTATTTTATATGAGTCGTTGTTCCTATTCCTTGATCTTGACGGGTATTCCGCTGACCATCAAGACTACCTCGTCTGCCTTCGAGGCGATATATTGGTTGAGCCAGCCTTGCATATCGGTAAACTTACGTTGTACCTCGTCTATCGGCACCCCCCCCATACCCAACTCGTTCGTCACGAAAATCAGGCAAGCGTCTTGCCGGGAGAGTTTATCGAACTCCGCTTTCAGGAGGGAGAGGGATAATTCCACATCACTTTGATTGTCGAAGAAGAAGTTTGTTCCCCAAAGGGTTACGCAATCAATCACCACGACACGACCGGTAAGATCATGGCGGCTCAAGTATTTCTCCTCCTCTATATTAGTCCATTCGGGCCCCCGGTCTCGCTGATGGCGTTCCACCCGCTTTCGGAATTCCTCGTCCCAGATACGGGAGGTCGCTAGGTAAACCGGGTTGGGCGATAGCGACAGAGCGAGTCTCTGGGCGTACCCGCTCTTGCCAGACCGCTGTCCTCCGGTCACTAAGATCACTTTCTTACTCATTGCCTTCGTGATTCCTGTTTTTCCGGTGGGCGGCACGTTTTGCCTTGTTGATCGGGTTGTTCTTGCTCGTCTTCCGAAGGGCAGCCGATTTCGGGTTAGCGGCGATTCGTTGCGCTACCGCCGACTTTCTCAAGGCTTTTCCGAACTTAGGGCGCAAGGCTTCCCGCAGCAGTTTCTCCTCGTCGGTAAGCTTAGCGGTCTTGGGTTTCCAGCCCCCCTCTTTCTGCGCCTTGCGAGCGGCGGCGTATTTATTGAACTTTCCGTATTTCTCCGTTTTAGCACCTTCCCGCTTACCCTTGTTCTCGGGTTTAGCGTTATGGAGCGTGCCGAGCAATTCCTTCTCCTGTAGCTCCTCCTTTTTCATCTCCTCTTGAAGACGGATATATTTCTCTACGTTCAGGCGTTCGCCGTCCACCAATACGACATCCTCTGCCGTGACCTTCTGGCCTACGTGCGGTCGCTTACCGTTGACGGTTACCCGTTCCATCTCAATGAAATTGTCCGCTTCCCGGCGTGAACAAACACCAGCCTCGCTTATCAGTTTGTTTAATCTAATTTCCATATTATTATACATTATGTTATTAATAAAATAAGGGTGACAATCATACCCATCACCAGCTCCGTATTGCTATTTATCTGAATGGCTATACGCATATCCTCGGTCGTGAAAGGCCTAGCGTTCGTTCCGATATAAGGCTTTTCCACCGGTTTACCGAAATAATCGTGTGTCCCTCCGAACTGGCAATCCAAGATCGCTGCCAAGGCCGCTTCTGGATAACCGGAATTAGGGCTTGCGTGTTCAGGGCCGAAACGCCGTACGAAATCCCTTTTCCCCCAATTATTAGAGACCAGCAACATCAAATAAGCCGTGAGGCGGGCCGGGATATAATTGGCGATATCGTCGATTTGCGCCGCTATCCGTCCGAACTCTAGGTAACGCTCATTCTTGTAACCGATCATCGAGTCCAGCGTATTCACCATCTTGTAAGCCATCATCCCCGGCAACCCCAGCAGGGCAAACCAGAACATCGGGGCGATCACACCATCGCTCAAGTTCTCGGACAAGGTCTCCAACGCCGCCGCCCGTATCTCTTGCGGCGACAGGTTCGAGGTATCCCTTCCCACGATCCGTGCCACTTGCCGCCGTCCTTCTTCCGTGCTGCGTTCCACGGCTTCGAACACCTCCTTCACCTCCTTGATGAGCGTCTTCCCGGACAGGCAGTAAAATACCCCGACAGCCGTCAGCAACCCGCTGAGCTGCGGATGTATGATCCAAGCCCACGATAGTATCCATTTGCAGATAAAGTACACGCCGAGGATGAGAACAACCGCCAATATACCACCTTTCAAAGCCCGTTCGGTGCCTTTATTCAAGCTCTTCTCTCCGGCACTGATCGCTTTGCCGAACCATACGATCGGGTGGGGCCACCCTTCTGGGTCTCCCAGCAACCGGTCTGATAACCAACCGCCCAGAAAAGGCACGATCTTGAGTAAACTGATAGAATGATGTAACCAATACATATTGAATGTCATTGAAGGAACAAACTTAGACAAAAAAAAGAACATTAGGAAGCGCTAGGCACTTCTTCGTCATACGTTAAGCGAAAGAAGCCTGCATTTAAAGGATTCCTACCCTACGCATTCTTCATCTACCAATTACTAGACGATCGTCCCCCCATCCGTTGGATGATCATCCAACAGTAGGTATATGATCATCTAACAGGTGGTAGATAATGGAGGTACAGGGTAGAAACAGCTAAGGAAAACCTTTGAAAGTCGGAGGGCTTGATATACGGGGGCTTCCTCCTTTTTTATATTTATTAACAAGAAAGACGTTCTTATGGTCGGTTATTATTGCTTTATTTGCCGCCACCGTATCGTGAAAAGAGTTAATTGAGATGACAGATGAAAAATCCATTCTAGAACAATTTGCCGCTGGAAATCATACCGCTTTCCGGGAATTGTTCATGCGTTACCATCTGAAAGTCTATTATTTCGTGCTGGGGCTTGTAAAGTCCGAGAACGACGCCGAAGACCTGACCCAAGAGATCTTCTTGAAGCTTTGGACGCACCGGAGCCGTTTTACGGAAGTGAGGACATTCGGTTCCTACCTGTATGTGCTGGCAAAGCATACGGCATTCAACTATATCGAATCCCGCCGGGTGAACACTGAGGGCTTGGAGAGAGTCGGGGAGGAAGACGGGTTACGGAGTGATACCCCTTACGAGGAATTGATAGCCAATGATTTGCGATTGCTGGTGGATATGATCGTGGAGACCATGCCGCCACAACGGAGGATGGTATACAGGATGAGTCGTAATGAAGGATTATCGAATGCGGAGATCGCCGAGAGTTTGCGACTTTCGAAAAAGACCGTGGAAAAGCACTTGAATTTAGCGTTAAAGGAATTACGGAATGCGGTATTGACTTTCCTTGTTGTTATGATGTGTTAATGATTTGGGGGTAAAGCGGGAAAAGGAGGTCCTATAAACAAAGATAAAATAAAGAAGCAGGAATGAGTTCTATAAAAAAGATAATAAGATACTTTTTCCATCACCAATTCTCCGGGGAGATGGTGGATCGGGTACATCAGCGATTAGCGGAGCCGGGAGACGAGCGAGAAAAAGAGGAGGCTTTGCGGGAGATCTGGAATGAGATCGGTTTCCCGGAAGCAGATAAGCGGAGTGAGATGGCTTTCGCCCGTCTGGAGGATACATTGGGGGGAAGGCCCCGTCAACGCCTGCGTATCCCGGCATGGGTACGTATTGCCGCTATCTGGCTGGTCCCGTTGCTGTCCTTGGGTGTTTCTTATTATCTATATCGGGATGTGGAGGAGCTCACTTTCATAGAGCGGTTCGTGCCTTCCGGTAAGCGGGAGAGGGTCACTTTACCCGATGGTAGCGAGGTTTGGCTGAATTCTGGCACTTTGCTGCTCTATCCTTCTGAGTTTGTGGGGCAGACCCGGGAGATCTATCTGGTCGGAGAGGGCTATTTCAAGGTATGGAAGCATCCCGAGCAGCCATTTATCGTACGGACGAAAGCGATGCGGGTACAAGTGCTGGGTACCGAGTTTAATATATCTGCCTATCCGGATCAAGAGAAGATAACGACGACTTTGGAAGAAGGTTCTTTGAAAATACTTCCCGATGATTCTTCGGTGACGCCATACCTGCTGAAGCCTAATGAGCAATTGGTCTATATCCCTTCTCTGGGAAAAGTAGACGTGCAGCAAGTGGTGGCTTCGGATTATTCGGACTGGAAAGAAGGGGGGCTGTTGTTTAACAACGATTCTTTCGAGGATATCTTGAAAACCTTGGAACGTGTCTACAATGTAAAGGTACATTTGCGTACTTCTGCCTATCATTCCAACCGGCTTACAATCCATTTCAACAAGAACGAATCGTTGGAAAATATTATGATGCTGGTGAAGGAGATGATACCCGGCTTGGAGTATCAAATAAAGGAGAATAGGATTTATATTGATTAATTTAAGGAGATATTAGGCTTTTATAATTCGTTAACTTTTTCCCGTTGAGTGTGTCCTTTGTTTTCTTTGTCCTAATAACGAGTACGTACTACAAAGGGATATAAATGTTTAACTAAAAATCTAATATCGCATGAACAGGAATAAATCTATACGTGTCGCTATTCTTTGCTTGAGTCTTACGATGGCAGGGAGTTTACCTATCGATGCGCAGAAAGTGACTTTCCATGAAGGCTTCATTTCTTTGAAACAGGCATTTGAGAAATTAGAGTCGAGTTCGGTCTACAAGATAGCCTATAATGATAGCCAACTGGATGTGTCGAGAAAGGTCTCGATGGAGCAGGAGGATATGGATGTATTGCAGGTCTTGTCTCTGTTGTTGAAGAATACGGGATATACGTATAAGATAAACGGGAATTACGTGATCATCGTGCCGGAGGAAACTAAGACGATCAAAGGTAAAAAGAAGCATGTATCGGGCGTGATTGTTGATACGAATGGTGAACCTGTGATCGGGGCGAACGTAGTGGAGAAAGGGACTTCTAACGGAACTATTACCGATATTGATGGGAAATTCGCGTTGGAGGTAAGCGGTAATGCGACTCTTCAAGTCTCGTATATCGGCTATAATACGCAAGAGTTTCCTGTTGCTAGGAAGACCGACTTCTTCATTAAGCTCGGCGAAGACACACAAGCCTTGGACGAAGTGGTAGTCGTTGGGTACGGAACACAGAAGAAGGTGAACCTGACTGGAGCGGTACAAAGTATTTCCAGTCGGGATTTGGTAAAGCGCAATCTTTCCAGTTCATCTCAGGCTCTGCAAGGATTGATACCAGGAATGGTCGTTACCCAGAGTTCCGGGGCTCCGGGAGCGACGGCTTCCATCCAAATCCGAGGAACGGGATCAATCAACTCGAATAGCGAACCTTTGGTCTTAATAGATGGGGTCGAAGGTGATATGAACTCTATTGATATGAATGCGATAGAATCTATTTCTGTATTGAAAGATGCTGCGTCGGCTTCGATTTATGGGTCTCGTGCCTCTAATGGTGTCATTCTAGTGACAACCAAAAGGGCTAAAGAAAATAAATTATCGGTCACTTATAATGGTTATGTAGGCTTTCGTACGCCAACTTCAACACCCAATCCCGTAGATGCGATCACTTATATGGAGGCTATCAACCAAGCCTGTGTTAATAATAATCAAGCGCCTCAGTATTCGGAAGAGGTAATTAATGCCTATAAGACTTCCGGAGCAGATAATATCCATCGGTATGACACGAATTGGAAAGATCTAGTATTTGACGAAATCACGTTAACACATAATCATTCGCTTAGTGTTAGTGGTGGTAGCGATGTGTTAAAGACATTTGTCAATGCCTCATATAATTATGAGGATGGTTTGATACCGAATAATTCGTTTAAACGTACCGCTATCCGGTCAAATACGGACGCTAAGATAACAGATTGGCTTAGGGCTGGCTTAAACCTGAATATCCGTAGAAGCATTCAAAAAGATCCGACAAGTGGAACAAATAGTATAATAAATAGTACATTGCGTTTTACGCCTCTTTTTGGAGCTGTTAATAATGATGGAACTTGGGGAAATGGCCAAAATGGCATCAACCCTTTAGCGCAAGCAATCGATGGAGGGGTTAAGGTTGTAGATAATAATGATATAGATGTAAAAGGAACTCTCTCTTTGACACCAATAAAAGGTATGGAGATTTTGACTAGTTATGCCAGTAGACGGTACGAGAATAAACAAGACAAGTTCCAGAATACCTATGATACTTATGAGGGTGGTAATTTTGTCATGACTTATCCTACTACTAAATCCAGGTATGAGGAGTGGTATCAGCTAATTAAGAACCAATTTAACGCCCAGGTGACTTATGAAAATACATTCAATAAGAAGCACTATTTTAAAGGATTTTTCGGATTTCAAACCGATGAGCTTAAAAATAAATCGTTTAGTGGTTCGAGAAATAATTATTACTATGATGGTTACGAAGAAATGAATCATGGAGACGCCTCTTCCTCTATGGTTAATGGTTATACTTCTAAATTGACTATGATGTCATATTTCGCTCGTTTTAATTATACTTTTGCAAACAAGTATTTAATTGAGCTTACCGGACGTTACGATGGTTCGTCAAGGTTCACGGCCAAGAACCGCTGGGGATTTTTTCCTTCGGCATCTATTGGCTGGCGAATATCAGAGGAACGTTTCTTCAATCCATTAAAAGATGCGATTGATAATTTGAAGATACGTGCTTCATATGGCTCTTTGGGGAATCAAGATCTCAAGGATTATTACCCGTATGCGTCTGTATTGGCCTTGGATGCTTCATATTGGTTTGGAGATAGTAAAAATTATACTACAGGAATTTATTCCAATGCATTGTCTAATCCGGAAATCTCATGGGAGAAATCACGACAGTTTGATTTTGGATTAGATATAACTGCTTTTAATACCCGTTTGGATGTGACGTTTGATTATTATATCCGTGAAATTAGCGATATGTTACAACAATTTCCCGTGACTTATGCGGTAGGTTTGACTTCTCCGTGGGAAAACTCGGGCAATATGAGAAATAATGGCTGGGATTTAAGCGTGATGTGGCGTGATCAGATAGGAAAAGTGAGATATAACATTACGGCTATGTTATCCGATGTGAAAAATGAGGTAACGGATCTGTATGGAAATAAATACATAAATGATAATAATACGACACAAGAGGGATTTCCTATAAATTCCTGGTATGGATATGTTGCCGATGGATATTTTCAGTCTAAAGAGGAGATTGATAACTATCCGGTTTATGGAAATAATAAGGATAATGTCAAACCTGGATATATTAAGTACAAGGATATTAGTGGGCCGGAAGGGGTACCTGATGGCCAGATAACAGATGCGGATCGTACGATTATCGGTGATCCACAACCACGTTATTCTTTTAGTCTGAATTTAGGAGCAGAATGGAATAACTTTGATTTTAATGTCTTTTTACAGGGAGTGGGTAAACGGGATATATTCTTTAGCGGGGCGGGAGCAAGGCCATTTTGGATGGGAGGTACTGTTTACGAGCATCAGTTAGACTCTTGGTCAGAAGATAATCGTGACGCTGAATATCCTCTATTATTGATTGATGGCTCAGGTGGAGGAAATATGAATAATATCCCTTCCTCTTTTTGGGTAAAGAGTGGGGCTTATATGCGTTTGAAGAACGTGAGTATAGGTTATTCATTACCTCAGAGTATATTAAGTAAATCAGGGCTTGAAAATGTGCGTTTTTACCTAAGTGGTCAAAATCTCTTCACGATAGCAAAGGGTTACAAAGGATATGATCCTGAAGGAGATGTTGCGTCTTATTATCCTGTTACTCAAGTTTATACATTTGGTATTGATATAAAATTTTAAAGGAACGGTTATGAAAAGATACAGACTCATTTATACGATTTGCGTGTTACTTGCTTTTATTAATATATCATGCAGTGATTTTTTAGATGTGGAAGATACGAATTCGTCTTATACGAACGAGGGTTTTTACACAAATGAGAATGCGATTAGAGAAGGGACGACAGGTGTATATTCGAATATATATATGCAGGTTGTAGGAGAACTCGCTCATACGACAATTTTTGATTTTTATACGGGATTGGCTCTGGAAAGAAATGAGAATACGACGATTGGAGCAGGAGGTGGTTTGAATGCGGATAACAGTGATATCCTGAAGTTCTGGTCTCAACTTTATACAAATGTAGCGAGAGCAAATGCGTTTTTAACAGGAGTGAAGCCAAATATGGATAATCTTAGTGAGAAATCTTTACAGTATGTATCGGAAGTTCGCGTGTTAAGAGCGTATTATTATTATCTGTTAATCGCATTATGGGGTGATGTGCCTTTTTACATGGAATCACCCACCCCCGATCAGTATGAGGTTGAAAAAACATCAAGGGTTGAAATATTAGATTTCATTATAAGCGAGTGTAATGAATCCGCTGAATATCTAGATTGGATAGCTACGGATAGAGGACGTGTAGATAAATCATTTGCATATGGTCTTATCAATCGTATGGCTTTATTAGGTGGAAGCTTGGATTTTGGAGGAAAAAGTGCTGAGTATTTTAGGATAGCCGCTGAAGCAGCCTCAAAAGTGATTGGTAAACGTTCGTTAGCATTAAACTATGAAGATTTGTTTGTTGTGGAAGGACAGGCGAAAGCAGATGTCCGGAACGAGATGATTTTAGAGATGATCTATAATGTTGATGGCACGAATGTCCACAGAAATTGGACTGGTTTTGGCTTTGTATCTCGTATGCAAGGACAAACGTCTCGGCATCCGAGTATGATGTTGGCAGATACTTATGAATGTATAGACGGGAAGCGCATTGATGAATCTCCATTATATGATGTGCATCATCCGCAAAAAAACAGAGATCCGCGTTTCAAGGCGACTTTGTGGATGCATGGAGATACGGCCACTTGTAATAACGGTTCTTTGAATACTGTTATTATCAATGCTTACGATGGTGAGACCCAGCAATATAATTATACGACCGGTAAATGGGAGGTTAGAAATAATGATGATATAAACAGCGCTGCGGCTTGGGCTAGTTTTACCAATGCTGGATGTGGTTATATTATAGCTAAATACAGTAAGGAAACTTCTCAAAATATTAGCTATACAAGTCAGAACGTGCCAATCATGCGATATGCAGAGATATTACTTGGTTATGCGGAAGCGAAGATTGAATTAGGAGAGTTGGATCAGAGCGTTTACGATGCTATCAATCAAGTACGGAATCGTGTAGGGATGCCCGACGTGTCGGCTGATAGAATTGGAAATATAGAGAAGATGCGTCAATTAGTAAGAAGAGAGCGTAAGGTCGAGTTCGCTATTGAGGGATTACATCTGATTGATATGAGGAGATGGGGAATAGGGGATTTGGAAAATGAGAAACCGATGTATGGTCGTCCTATCGAGGAGATTCGGTATGAGGGTTTATCTGAGACTGATATCCCTAATTTCAAGAAATCGGATCGTCATGATTTAAATGACATTCCTGATTATGAGTCTTATAAAGAGAAATTGAAAATGAGGGATGTAAATCGCTATTGGGATCCTAAATTTGAGTTGTGGCCTATTCCTCAACAAGAGTTAGATCGTAATCCTAAATTAGTTCAAAATAAGGGGTATTAAAATATGAAACGACGAGATTTTTTTACTTATAGTTTATTGACGGGAGGAAGCTCATTTTTGCTTCCTCTTGCGACGGCTTGCCAAAAAGGAAATAAAATATCCTCTTCCATGCCGATTGAGGGAGGTGCAAAAATAGAGGAAATGAATGCTGATATTGTGGTTGTTGGAGGAGGAATGGGCGGTTGTGCGACTGCCCTAGCCGCTTGTAGAAACGGTATGAATGTAATTCTTACAGAAGAAACGGATTGGATTGGAGGGCAGGCTTCCCAGCAAGGTGTACCTCCAGATGAACATAAGTGGATTGAGTCTGGTGGGGCTACTGCGTCTTATCGAGTGTATAGAAACAAGATACGTGATTTTTATCGGTACCATTATCCACTAACTGAGATAGCCCGTAATAATCCATATTTAAATCCCGGAAATGGCAGTGTATCTAAAATATGCCATGAACCGATGGTTACCGTGGAGGTTTTGATGGAAATGTTAATGCCTTATATTAGTGTGGGGAATTTACAAATCCTTTTGAATCACAAGGTTCAAAATGCCGATATACAAGGGGATGAAGTGTTAGCTGTTACTGTGAGGGATAGACAAAACGGAGATATTGTTACTTTGACAGCTCCCTATTTTGTGGATGCTACAGAGTGTGGCGATTTACTGCCGTTGACGAAAACAGAATACGTGACAGGCTCTGAATCGCAGGAGGATACGAAAGAATTGCATGCGGCTAAGAAATCTAATCCTTTGAACAATCAAGCTTTCACGGTTTGCTTTGCAATGGAATATATAGCTGGAGAAGATTGGACTATTGATAAACCGGATAATTATGCGTTTTGGTCAGGTTATATACCTAATTTAACACCTGCATGGCCTGGTAAATTATTGAATCTGACATATCCGGCACCATCTACCTTAAAGCCCAATCATGCGGCTTGTGTTCCTGATGGAACACCAACGGATGCTTTTAATTTTTGGCTGTATCGTAGAATTATAGATCAGAGTAATTTTCTTCCTGGTACTTATCAAGGGAGTACGACCCTTGTCAATTGGCCACAGAATGATTATATGTTAGGGAATATTATAGATGTGTCTGATGATGAATTTCAGAGGCATGTGAATGCGGCTAAGGCTCTGAATCTATCATTACTATATTGGTTGCAGACAGAAGCTCCTCGGCCGGACGGAGGAATTGGCTGGAAGGGGTTAAGGCTTCGTAAAAATTTGTTCGGTACGAAAGATGGAATGGCAAAGTATCCTTATATAAGGGAATCTCGCCGTATTAAAGCGGAGTTTCGAATTCTAGAGGAGCATGTAGGAGAAGAGAATAGAAAGTTGGTATCAGGAGAAACGACCGCTGCGATGTTTTATGATAGTGTTGGCGTTGGCTATTATCATATAGATTTACACCCCTCTTGCGGAGGTGATAATTATATAGATTTTAACTCTCTTCGTTTTCAAATACCATTAGGTGCTTTATTGCCACAACGGGTTAACAATTTGCTCCCGGCATGTAAAAATATAGGAACAACTCATATAACAAATGGGTGTTACCGCCTCCATCCGGTAGAGTGGGGGATAGGAGAGGCTGTAGGTTTATTAATTACTTATGCCAGTAAAAAGCAAATATCTGTTCGTGCTATTCGCGGTGATAAGAAAATGCTAGCGGATTTCCAGCGATGGATCCAAAAAGAAGGTGTTGAAATCGCATGGAAAAAAGAACTTGTGTGATATTGTTTGCTAGTAAAAAATTAAGATTGGAAAACCGTGTTGATGAAATAAGGAATAAATCTTTGTTTGTTGATACGGTTTTCTTGTGTCTGTTGCAAAATTTTATAGAAATTGTCTGTTATGGCAGAAGTTTGCCAACCTATTGTTATCGTAATAAATGATCAGGGATGGGGTGATTGGATTTGGTTAAGAGAGGAGTTGTTGACTCAATTCCTTAAAAAAGAATTCGTCCATTTACCATCAGGTACCCACAGGAATTGTACTCAAAACTATTTGAAAAAAGTTGTACAACTATTTGCCAGTTATCAAATAATCACTACCTTTGCACCGCAAAATTTTATTAATCAATATTAAACAGCGTTTTATGAACAATTACGAAACCGTTTTCATTTTGACTCCCGTTTTGT
>NZ_CANTZW010000049.1 GCF_947855115.1 uncultured Parabacteroides sp. | reverse complement strand
TGTTATTCATCTCTTACGGAGAGATATACAATAAAAACAGGCACAAACTCGTCTGGAAGTCTGCTTGATGTAAGGACGGACAGATGTTAATTTCTGATGAGAACGAAACTATAAATGCACCTGTCAATTGTTATAGAGAAATGATAATTAAGGATTTATTAAAAACTACTATCATAAAAAATACCTTTCTCTCGTGAGAAACGGACATTAGTAGTTTGTTGAATAAGTAATGAACTAATGAATGTTAAAACAATATTTGATGAAAATGAAGACAAAAAGATTTTTATGGAAACCACTTATCATGTTAATGATAAGCGTTGTTTGCCCGTTCTTTCTGCAAGCCAAGGGGAATGATCCCTTGAAGTACGATATAGCCTCTGCCGGTGTCGGAGCGGATGGGTATGCATTGGTGAAAGTCTCACTCTATGTGGATAAGCCCAAGAAGGCGACTGTGAGTTTGCTGAAGAAAGCGGCTGTACATGGTATCATCTTCCGTGGTGTCAGCGAGACAGGTGTAACAGGTTTCAATAATTTGCGTCCCTTAGTTACCTCGGCTGCCGCAGCACAACAGCATGGGGATTTCTTCAATGCGTTTTTCCAATCAGATGGACAATATCTATCCTATGCGGACATGGTAGAGTCTACTACAGAAACGGTGAAAGTCAACAAAAAGGAATATCGTGTGACTACGGTTGTCAAGGTAAATCGGAATCAGTTACGTACAGTTTTGCAACAAGCCGGTATCGTACGGAGAATTACAGAAGGATTTAATTAAAACATTGATGAGTATGAAATTGAAATTCTTTATCTTTTGTTTGGCCATTGCCTCTGTTTGCTCTTGCAGAGTGAACAAACCTTCTGATCTAGGAGCTTTTTATTCATTTGAGACAGAGTGCATCGGCACGGAATATGACGGTTCACTTACTTTACGTGTCTGGGGCGGAGGCAACAGCAAGAGTGACGCTCTTAATCAAGCGATGAAGAAAGCGGTTCACGATGTGATTTTTAAAGGAATCGTGCGGGGGGTAAACGATTATAACATGCGGCCTCTTGTCTTGGAGGCAAATGGAGCGGAGAAGTATCAAGATTATTTCAACCGTTTTTTTGCCGATAAGGGGGATTATACATATTTCGTGAACTTAAAAGATGAGAAACCTAATTCAAGGCAAGTAATGGAAAACAAACAAGTTTATAAGTATGGGGTGACCGTACGGGTTCTTCGTTCAGAACTTAAGCAACGTTTACAGCAAGATGGTATCATCAAATAGATAGAGGGAAAGAATATGAAAGGATTTATTACGATCGTTCTGTGTGTTTTTAGCACTGTAGGTATTTGGGCGCAAGCCACTTTGCCTACAATTATGGTACGTCCCGGTAATCAGTGGTGTGCGGATAACGGGTTTATGAGGATCGAGGACGTGCAAGGGCAACAAAAGAAAGTGTATGACCGTTCGAGCGCGATGAATGATTCAAAAATGCTTCAAAGCATCGCAACCATTGAAGCATTGCTGAATGATGAAGGATTGGAGACAAATAACCTGCAAGGACAAGAGGAAATGCTTGACGAGTTGGTAGGAGAAGAGGAATTCATTGATGACGAGGATGGAAATATGGCAGATATTAGCGCATTGGAATCTCGAAGGGAAAGAGCTACTGCGGATATCATACTTGATGTCAATTATTCGATAGAGAAAGTCGGACCGAAAAAACAACTTTCTTATACATTGGTTGGCAAGGATTTTTATACAGGGAGGACAATTTGCAACGTAACCGGATTAGGAGAACCGTCCATGTCCGCTTCTGAGGCCACCTTGTTACGAGAAGCTGTGGTCGGGAAAATGCCCGAATTAAAGAGTCGCATGGAAGAGTACTTTGCTAGGATATTGGAAAATGGACGGAACATCCAGATCGGAATCCGCGTGAGTACCGGTTCTGATATCCATCTCATGTCTTCTGTCGAGGGTGGCGACGTTGGCCGTATCATTAACAAATGGATTTTGACGAATGCTTACAAGCACAAGGCCAGACCTTCGACAGGTTCTTCACGTAGATCTGCCAATTATAACGTGAATATCTCGCTGTACGACACGGATGGATTGCCTATTGTGGCTAGGCATTTCGCGGAACAGTTAAGCGATTTCCTTGCTTCGGAACCTTATAGAATCAAGACCATGGTCGCGGAACAAGGTTTGGGACGGGCGTTATTGTATATTCAAGGAAAATTGGAGGATTGAGAATGAAAAAAGGTCTGTTTATTATGTTACTAGCTTTGGTGGGAGTTAGAGCTTTCTCTCAAGAGTGTGATATACCCTTGAGTGTGGTTATTCCAGAACAAGCGGAGACATTGGATGCCACATCTGAATCTCAAATCAAGAATAAGTTGCGGCATATCACTACCTTTCATGGAATCGGAGGAAATGAAAGTGTTTCTCGTTTTGCCATCACGACATCGGTGGATGTATTGAATAAGGAAATCCTGTCAAGCACGCCAATTAAATATACGTATGTATTGAATGTAAACCTATTCATTGTAGATATGCTTGACCAAAAAATATACTCTTCTACCTCCGTGGAAGTGCGTAGCGTCGGTAACAGCCAAACGAAAGCTTATGTCAATGGAATTAGGCAATTAAGCCCGTCAAACAAGGAGATCCAAGCTTTTGTGGAGACAGGTAAGAAAAAAATGTTGGATTATTATGATCGCAACTACCGATACATCATCAAGAAGGCAAAGGAAAAAGCGGCTTTAAGGAATTATGAGGAGGCGCTTTTCTATTTGGTTTCCATACCTGAATGTTGTGTAGGATATGACGCGTCGATGGAGGAACTAAAATTGGTCTACCGGCAATTCGTGAATCAAAAGTGTGTTGAGAATTTAGCGCAGGCACAGGCCGCTTGGATGTCGGGATTTACGTCGGAGAATGCGGCTGTAGCCAGTGTATTTCTCTCAGAGATCTATCCGGACGCCGCCTGCTATGGAGATGCCCAAGCTTTGGTCGATGAGATCAAGAAGCATATGGGAAAAGAGTGGGATTTCAAATTGAAACGTTGGGATGATGGAGTGCGTATTGAATTGCAAAGGATGCGATATGCTCGCGAGATCGCTCTCGCATTCGCGCAAAATCAACCTAAAGAGACTATCAATTTCATTTTTAGATAAAAACGGTAGAAGTCGTATGGGATGGTTGAGGTTATTTTTAATCGTATTATGCTTGCCATTGCAAGTATTGGCGCAGAAGATATATGTTGTGTCCGTTGGAATTGCTGATTATAAAGAGATCAATGATTTAAGGCTTACGGAAAACGATGTCAGGACATTCAATGATTTGATGCGCAAACAGGGGGCAAACATCCATACTTTATTGGGGAAACAAGCGACCCATGCGGCTACCATAGCCGCGTTACGTGGTTCATTTGCTCGTGCGAAGAAAGAGGATACCATGATTTTCTTTTTCAGTGGGCATGGTTATGAAGGCGGTTTCTGCTGTTGGGATATGTCTGCTAGAAGCCTTTCGTTAGGAGGTAGCGATGTGATCCGGAATGCGGCAAGCCGAGACCAGCTGGCTAAGGCTAATCGATCTTATGGAGGATTAAGTTATCAGGAAATGCAGATCTTGTTCCGGAATTGCCGTGCGGGGAAAAAGATCGTGATTGCCGATGCTTGTTTCAGTGGAGGGTTGAACAAAGGTGAGCAGTTGAATATTTCGGTTCAATCTGCGAGGAATAGCGAGGTTATATATTTTATGTCTTCGCACATGGATGAAACCTCACTTGAAATGCGAGATGATTATAATGGCTTATTTACTAAATACTTGAAAAAAGGTCTCTCCGGAGAATCTGATACGAATGGTGATCGTAAAATAACTATTAAGGAGATTTACGATTATGTCTACCGCTCTGTCGTGGATTTTGCGAACAAGATACCTCATTCGCAGCACCCCGAATTATGGGGTAGGTATGATGGTGCGATGGAAATCTATGATTTAACAAAATAATGGATTATTGTATAATGATTAAATTGATAAATTATGAAGACTAAAATTCTTTTTTACTTGTTTATTTTTCTTGGTGTAACCTTGTCTGCAATGGCACAAGATGATGCTTCTTTTGAAGGGGAAATCACATACAGGAACTTTGAAAATCACAATAAGGTAGTTCTTAAATTTTCTAAGGGTATGGCCTATAATGGGGCTCGTAATGTTAAGGTGTTAATTAAAGGGTATAATATGCATATAATAGATGAATCTTTGCATATGCATACCCTATTGTTACCCGGTGAGGACAAAGCTATCATTTTTAATGATTTATTAAAAAAAGGACAACAATTTCCTTTTACTGAATATGTGAATAATTATTTATCGAGTTTTTCTCCAGAAGATCATGTAGTGTCAGGTGTAACTCTTTCTAATACATCTACTATTAAGGATACAGGTGAGACGAAAGAATACAAAGGGCAACTTTGCAAGATTTATAAAGGGCAAGTTATAGCCAATAATGGAGGAACCACTAGCGACATTGAACTGTGGGTCTCGTCAAAATATGATATATATAAATGTTATTGGTATTTTGTAAATGGAATACAAGTTCCAGGAATTGTTTTAAAGTGGACTTATGACACAAAAGGAAAAGTTCCTTTATTTGGTCAAATGAGCAGTTTTGTAGCTTCAGAATTAAAGACTATAGAAGAGCGTGTAGTGACAGAAGAAGAAATGCAAGTTCCTTCTGATTATGATATTACCGTATCGAAATCTCCATTTAAAGTATTAAAGTTATATGGCAGTACGACAAAGTATTTGAAAAAGAATGGAATGTATCCAACTCAAATAGAATCAGATGTGACTTATAAAATAGACGAAGAATGGGATTTTTAAAGCATGAAGCATGAGAGTATTTTATATCATATTAATATCGTTTACCAGCTTGGTTTATTTGCAGGCTCAGAATGATTCAGTGTTTAGATATGATCGGGGATCTTTGTACATGATGATGATAAAACATCCTAATTTGGCCTTTAATAAGGAAATAGAATATGTTTTTGGAAATATAGAGAAACCAGATAGGTTTAATGACCACTATTTGGGTGTCAAGTCTGTTCAATTTGCAGAGGATCAAGATCAGGTGAAGAATATATATTCTTTTATCAAACAGGTTCAGTTAGGGAAAAGAATGGTTGCGAAATGGTTTAATCGTGACAAGCAGACTGGTGGATTTGATATGGAGCTTGTCAAAGAGAGAGGAAATTATAACGCAACAATGATAGATGTGAATATTGCCAAGGAACGTATTCGCGGATTGTCTCTTTTGGAGGATGCCGGAGAGAGATTGCTATCTCATACCTATTTGGTTGTGAATGATATTTATTATGTTGATAAATCAAACAGGTGGCAGGTGTCGAAAGATTGGTTGAATTTTGCCACAAGTTTGGCGGAACCGTGGCTTCCCGGAGGAGACACTGGTACTGGAACCTCCGAGAACCCTTTAGAAAGTTCTTACAACTGGCTTTACGGAGGCTTGATGGATAATATCAAAGGTTTCAGGGTCAAAGTGACTTCTTATTTATTCCGGTTGAAATGGAATGATGAGATAGCGCAACAATTCTATTCTCAATTATATACGGAAGCTCCGGATATAGATGTTGATAAGGTGATGAAGTTCAATGAATCCAAAGATTTGTTTACTTTGGAATATGTGGGAAAAGTTGAAAATGTGAGTAGCAAGACTTCTCTCTTCGGCGTGAAAACAAATGAGGATTTGATTAAAAAGGTTTGTGCTCGTGCGTTGGATAAAAATTTGGCCGATCTGCAACATTCTTTTGCCGATTTCCGTATCAAGGCTCCTTTGGTAAGCCTTTCTCCCTTGAAAGCTTATATCGGAATGAAGGAGGACATGAATGAAGAATCCCGTTATGAGGTATTGGAAATCCAGTTCGACGAACAGGGTAAAATGAGATATAAAAAGGTTGGCGTGATTAAACCTGTCAAGGGCAAAATATGGGATAATCGTTATATGGCGGCCGAAGAGGAAGTGGCAGAAGCCCGATTCAATGGAACGGAATTCCAGAAAGTGTCTGGTGGCGATTTCTATGAGGGTATGTTGATTCGGGAGATTAAATAGGCAATAATCTAATATATGAAAGTATAGCGCTATGAGAAGAATGATTTTGTCTATGTTGGCTCTCTTGTTTTTTAGCGTGATCTCGAGTGCTCAGGATTGGGATTTCGGGAGTGATAACTATGAGACAAAACGCCATAATTTGGGCGTTGAGTTAGGGGTAGGAGGAACAGGGGATTTTTCTATAGATGTCGGTTTTCGCTGGCAAATGAACTTACACGAGTTTGTCTCTTGGGATGTATTAACATTAAAGGCATTGGTGGCTCCGGAACATTTTACGGAAACAATTACACCTCAGCTCATGACAGGTATACGTCTTAATTCTCCTCAATTTCTTGGTATATCTGCCTATCTTTTGGGAAGGGGAGGATACGGACGTTGGATTGATGCTGAAACTGGAGGTTTTTGTTTTGAGATAGGAACCGGACTGAATGTGACCAAACATATTTCTGTAGGTTATGCCTATGACCAACAGAAATCGAATGAGTTCAAAATGAAATATAACGCATTCCGTATAGGTTTCCTTTTCTAATTCTATCTATTAATAAAATACTATAAAAATGAAAAAGTTATTCGTGTTATTTGTTTGAGTACATCTATGATGTCATTTGCTCAAGATCAGACTGGTTTTGGAACTTCTGGCGATGTATTGGTTGGTTATAAGGATAAAGTAGTTTCAACTCTATTAGGGTATGATTTTGGTTATAGAGTTATTCCTAGCTTGTATATAGGAGCTGGTCCTATGGTCTCTGGTTCTTTCGGGAATGGTGGTTCCTCTTTCGGAGGAGGTGGTTATGGGAAAGTACGTTTTACGGTTCCTCTTGATTATAATATCCTCCCTGTAATTGATGGAAGGATTGGTTATAGTTATGACTTTAACTTAAAAGATGGCGATATGTTTTATGGAGTAGGCTTTGGATTACGTTTCTCTGAGCGTTTCTTGGCCAGGATATATTGCAATATATCAAAATCGACAACAATCTCGGAGGAGACCGTTATTACAGGCTACGAGAAAAGATATAATCGCATAGATAAGAAGTATTACAATGTACCTATATATGGGAAAAGAGAAGTAAAGGATTCCAAGAATATTTTTACTCCGGCATTATTGTTCAGTATCCAGTTTTAAAGGATGAAATTCATTTTTAGAGATGATTTATATTAAGTAGAGACGTAGCGTGCTGCGTCTCTACGACTAGATGTCAATGGGACAGAATCTCAAATCCTGCCTCTGTTATCAAGAAGGCATGTTTTATTTATCCAAATAGCTCTTCTTGAAGATATCTATACAAAGAAGGAATAAGGATAATAACAACGGCCCGAAGACGATCCCCATAAATCCGAATAAGGACAACCCGATTACGACTCCGAAGACGGTGATTAACGGATGTATATCCGCCAACTTCTTTTGTGGGAAAAAACGAATCAGATTATCGACGTTCGTAATGACAAGCAAGGCATAAATAGCCAATCCCAAGGCATGTACCCAATCTCCGTTTAAAGCCATATAAGCCGCCAACGGAACCCAGACCAATGCGGTCCCTACAATGGGAATGATCGTAGCGATACAAGTGAGAAACCCAAATAACAGCGGATCGGGAGTCTGAAAGATAAAGTAACCGATCACCGCTACGATACCTTGTATAGCCACCAAAAGAGGGATACCTATGGCGTTTGATTTACGATCATATTGATCTCGTTGAGTGCCTCATCCTTGTTTTGATCACTGAAGGGGAATAAGGTGTATAGATAGTTTTCCATTTTTCTTCCACCTATCAGCATGAAGTACAGAATGAAAATCAAGACGACGACATTTACGGCGAAACTGCTTATGCTACCCATTAAAAACTGTCCGATTTGTGGGAGTATAGAGGCCGCTTTTAATAAGTTTCCTCTATCCAGTACATCAAACCCGGTCTTTTCCTGAACTAGATCCGCTATATGTTGGCCTGTATTTAACAGTACAGTCGGGTCTAAATTAATATTTTGAGTTTTGTTGATTACCAACCAGATCGCCAATATGATTGGGATTAAGAAACATAAGATTGTTTCCCCCAGTAACAGTAAAGCTGCAAAAGCCGGTCTCATATTTAGCTTTTCTGTCAGATGGAACATCTGTCCACGCAGCAATATACGGTTATTCAGGTAGATGGACTGCATGGTCCGTGCGTCCACCTGATTCTGCAGGAACAGGTGGCCCTTTGTGATCGTTTCGCTTTTCAGGTCATGAAAAAATGTCTTGTTGCGGTTCTGTTCACTTATCAGGTATATCATCACCATGCACAGCAAAAAAAACGGTTGCGATTATAGACGTGTTCTGCAAAGTGAGTCTGGTTCTTATTTTCATAGCTTGTCGGTCAATATGAATCCTACTCCGGGCTTGGTGTGGATAAGTTTTACCTCGAATTCCTTGTCTATCTTCTTTCACAAGTAGTTTATGTATACATCTATAAAGTTTGTTCCGGTATCGAAGTGGGTATTCCAGACTTTTTCCGCTATTTCTACACGGCTGATGACCCTTTCCGCATTTTCTACCATGTATACCAACAAGTTGTATTCTTTGGGGGACAGTTTGATGGGAATATTTTGTCGCCTGACCTCCTAAAGGCTGAAATTGATTGATAAGTCCGCGTAGCTAACGTGTTCCGGAGGACGATTTACTGTCCCGGTATCCCTTTTCAACAGGACTTTTACCCTTGCGATTAATTCCCTGAAATCAAAAGGCTTCGTCATGTAGTCGTCTGCTCCGGCATCGAACCCGTCCAGCTTGTCATCCGTCGAACCTAAGGCGGTCAGCATCAACACGGGGATTCGTACATTCGATTTACGGATCTCTTTGCAGAGCTCAAAGCCGTCCAATTTGGGCAGGACGATGTCGGAGATAACCAGTTGAAAGGGATAGGACCGGAAAAGCCGTAATCCCATTACTCCGTCATAAGCAACCATTGTTCGGTATCCGTTTTCTTCCAGCCCTGTTTTTAGCAGGTCGGCTACTCTTTTTTCATCTTCGATTATTAAAATATTCTGCATGCTATTTCTCTATGAAAAATATTTTGATAAGTAAATATCTTTTTAACTTGGCCGCTCATTTCATTTTATTCCAGAGACTTTATTTACCAAGCACCACAATACAAAGATTGTAATCTTTATCCGAATACCAAAATGAAATATGGAAAATTAGGTTATATTTAAACGGCTATATATCATTTAGTAACGGATTCTCGCAAGAAGCCGGGGCTTACCCCGCAGGAGAACCTGAAAGAGGCGTTGGGAAAAAGAATGGGTATCCCTGATTTTCTCCTGTCTTGGTTGACAAAGCGATCTCCGGAGCTTTGCGGGGCGGTTTGGCGGCATGATTGCCGTTAAACCGCTTGGTTTTCGTTTAACGAAAAGACAACTTGCTGTCCGCAGGGGCGGACCACGTTTCTACAATAATTATTGTGTATCAGTCCATTATATGGATGTTCTCTTGTGATTTACGGGGCATTTCCATCGGATATTTGCCGGCTTCTCTCTCCATAAAAGGATGGATATCTCTCCATAGTCATGTGACTTACGCCCATAATTCGGGAATAAGGAGGCGCATATACGGGAAATCTGCCCTTTCCATACCCTATTCTCCATTAATGGATTGTCATTTTTACACTTCCGCAAATGGAGAACGGGCGGTGAGACGTGTACGCCTCGTGTTCTTCCCTCGTTGTCTCCATTGACGAATTGTTACTTCTACACTTCTGCAAATGGAGAACAGGCGGTGAGCCGTATAGACCTCGTGTTCTTCCTTCATTGTCTCCATTGACGGATTGTTACTTCTACACTTCTGCAAATGGAGAGCCTCCCCACCTTCCCATTTTACACATCCCATGACAAAAACTGACTTTCCATGACTATAAGTGACAGGCGGTTCCATCCTGTCCTCTTCTTCCTTTATTTTGTATTCCGAAACAATACCGGTCGTGTAATTTAATAATTTAAGATTTTAAGAAAATGGATTCAGAAAAGGAAAAGGACCGGCTTTCCGATATAATTCTCGGGAGGGTCGGGCTTATGGGGAACTTCCTGTCAGATCCCGTCTCCACATCTCCGGAACCTCCAGTGGATACGCCGGGCCGTGAAAGGCGGTCCCGGGCGGCAGAAGTGACATCCCCGGAAGAATACAAGAGGAGGTTTCTGGTTCCCGCTCCCAAGTCCGCGGAGTGGAAGACCGTGTACATTGACGGGAGGCTGCACCGCCGTATCGCCATGCTAGTCAGGGCCTCCGGTCGCGGCAGCATCTCGGGTTTCATCATCCGGCTGCTGGAACTTCATATGGAGGAGCACAGGGAGGATATCGCCGGGCTGCTCGGTGAGGTCTACCGACCCTGGAATGACGAGGATGGGACGGCCCGCCGGTAAACATCTGTAAATATTCAAAAAGACATGTCAATGAAAGGAAAGAACGTGAAAGGCCGGACGGGGCCCGGCGGAATGGATGCGGAGCACATCCGTGGGATAATGGGGAAAGCCCCTGCCCGGCCCCGGGGGAACGGGTCCGTACAGCCGTCCCTCTACGGCGATGAATACCTGAATGGAATTGCGAGCGTGCAGCGCCGGTCGCTGCACATTCCCGCCACCCTACACCGGAAACTCTCCATCCTGGCGGGAGCCTCGGAAAACGGGAAGGTCACGCTGGAGGGGTTCATCAACCACCTTGTCTCGCAGCATCTGGAAGAATACAGGGAAACGGCGAAGATGATTCTGGAGGAGTTCCTGCCCGGCCGGACATAAGGGGCCGTCCCCCATGACAGGGCATCTCACCCGATCGGGGCATTGTTTTTTGTTTCAGGAACAATAGTGTTTAACATTTTAAAGGTATGAGCATGAAAAAAGAAAAAGAGTTGTTGGTTGCCGTCGCCAGCCAGAAGGGCGGCGTGGGCAAATCGGTCTTTACGGTACTGCTGGCCAGTGTGCTGCATTACCGCAAAGGGCTGCGTGTGGCTGTCGTGGACTGTGACTCCCCGCAGCACAGTATCGCGCTGATGCGTGAGAGGGACATAGAGAACGTCATGAAAAACGATGACCTGAAGGTGAGCCTTTACCGGCAGCACGAGAGAATCCAAAAGCCTGCCTACCCGGTCATCAAGAGTGATCCGGAAAAAGCCGTGGAGGACCTGCGGCGTTATACCGGGGAGAAAGGCGAGGTTTTCGATGTCGTGCTTTTTGACCTCCCCGGAACGCTCCGCTGCGAGGGTGTGGTCTATACCGTCGCCGCGATGGACTACATCTTTGTCCCGCTCAAGGCGGACAACATCGTCATGCAGAGCTCCCTGCAGTTTGCCAAGGCGCTGGAAGAGGAGCTGATCGCCAAGGGGAACTGCAACCTGAAAGGGATCCGGCTGTTCTGGAACATGGTGGACAGGAGGGGACGGAAGGACTTGTACGAGGCTGGAACCGGGTCATCCACAGGATGGGGCTGCGGCTGCTGTCCTCGCACGTTCCGAACACCCTCCGCTACACCCGGGAGGCTGACCCTGTCCGCAAGGGGGTCTTCCGCTCCACGCTGTTCCCGCCCGATTCCCGCCAGGAGAAGGATTCCGGCCTTCCGGAACTGGTGGAGGAGATATGCCGCGCCATCGGTCTGGAGGAACCCGCTGCCGGCCGGGTAGATGACAGGGCGGTAACGGATGATAGGATACAGACACCTTAAATAAGGATTCTTAGCCTGAGGTAAACTAAGCTAAACGGCACGATAATAGGCTCCTTATAATTACGACTTCTCCTATAAACGCATTGTTTTAGTAGTGTAAATAAAGGATGTAATAAGTTACGAGCAGATCAGAGTCATTTTAGCGCAAGAGGCAACGAAGACAGGCAAGATCCGCCAGCTGTACCTTTTAGGGGTTCCCCGTGCGGAAATCGCGAGGATGGTGACTAACGACAATTACGGTTTCGTGGTGAACGCCCTGCGCCGGATGGGGGGAACGTGAGGGCGGTTTGAATATCCATCCGGCGACAGCCGCGTTGGATTACACTTTCAACCGCAAGTTCGGTATCGAGATCGAGGCCTATGACTGTTCCCGTGAACGGCTCGCACCCGAGCCCAGGGAGGCCGGGATCGAGGTTATGGTAGAAGATCATAACCATACCATCCGTCCGCATTGGAAGCTCGTGACGGGCGGCGGTCTGGGCGGTAGCGACACCTTCGAGCCGGTCGGCCCGATTCTGGTCGGCGAAGCGGGGTTGCGGGAACTGGAGAAGGTCTGTCGGGCGCTTGACCCGTGTGATGCGAAGGTGAACGAGAGCCGCGGGATACCCGGACACTGCGGGAAAAGGAAAGCCGGAGAGGACCAAAGCTACAGGCGCCTTCCGCTTCCGGATGATCATGAAGACAAGAATAAAATTAAATTATTGATAATATGAGTTATATCATTATGAAGACGAGGAAATTACGCCTTATTTTGTTCTTTTAAAAAAACTGTATATGAAGATTGTGGAACATAGCGTAAGACGCTGGGAGTCCTACCCGGGAGCGGACACGGAAACCTGCCTGTGGGAAGTCGGCGTGGAGCATGAGGGCGAATATTACGAGGTGCGGATGGAGGCAAGGGAGGTCGGCGCTGACAAAATGTATTATATGGGATATATCAGGAATACCCGGTGCATAAAGGCGTATTTCAGTGACGGCTGGCTGGGCTTCGGCTTTTCCGATATACGTGGCACGTGCAAGTATATCCTGAGGTCGATGCGGAAAGTGATCCGGGGGGACTACAGCTCCATCAGGGGAGCGGGCCATTCGGTAGACATGCCTTGATAAATAAAACAGGTCCGGGACGGAGACTTCAAGGTCTGTTCTCCCAAATAACGGGGGAACAGACCTTTTTTGTTGCCGCCAGCGGCGAAGGGTTAAAAGAGAGACAGGCCGCTGAAGAGACAGTGGATGAACAGACGGCCCTTCTCGGTCCACACCGTATGCGTGGCTGTTAGGTGCTTGAAGAGCGGAGCACCCGGTCAAAATAATGTACTTTCGGGGCCCGCAGGTTCAATTTAAGGGTGTTCAACGCGTTTTCCTTTTCCAGCAGGTAGCCGCCCTCCTTGAGCGTGCGCGAGACCAGCTCGTCGAGGATCCAGCTTTCGAACCTTTCGGCCGAGGGCAGGCGGCTGCCGGCCATCAGGCGGTACAGGTTCCCCTCGTCGATGAACTTCACTTTCTGACGGCAGGCGGCCGTCAGGAGGTCGTGGATGCGTCCCCCCCCTTCGGCTCGCAATGCCGGTTGACGGCATCCTTGGGCAATGCCGAGGCCACATCCCTGGCGCAAAACCAGACCCTGCCTCCGGCTTCCACGGTCCGGACCTTGCCGAACTCGGGATGTTCTGTTATGACTGACATGTGCGTGTCGTTTACTGTTTATAGGTTGATCCTATCGCTTTGAATATCTCATGGATTACCTGGGGGACGACGGCGTTCCCGTATCCCTTGATGGACTGCTGCCGCCAGGAAGAAAAGGTAATACCGTCCAATTGACGGCCCCCCATCATCTCGGTCACAAACAGGGGATTAGTTGGAAACTCCTCCCAGCCTGGGCAAAGAAATCGGGAAGGCCGCCCTGCCGCGGGTTTTCCGAAGGGGGGCGTGAAAACCGACTGGCTACGGAGTCTTTTTCCCGCACATATGACAAAAACTGATTATTCGTGACTATTCGTGCCAGCCGGGGGAATATGCTTGTCCCGCATGTTTTCTTCCCTTATATTCGCATTGACGAACATTTAAAATTGTAAACAAATGGAAATATGTTACATCGAGGCCGGTGTCCTTGAGAGGATGCTGGCACGCGCCGAGAAACTGTCCGGAGATGTGGACAGACTGTATGAGAGGAACCGCAGCAAAGAACCCGGAGAGTGACTGGACGGCCAGGATGTCTGCCTGCGCCTTGACATCTCGCCGCGTACCCTGCAGACCCTCCGCGATACCGGACGGCTGGCGTTCACCCGCCTCCAGCGGAAGTTCTATTACAAACCCGGGGACGTGGAGAAACTGATGACCTACGTCGGCATCAGACGCAAGGAGAAGGCGGTGAGGGAAAGAATAAAGAATGGAAACCTTTAAAGAACGGAAGAAAATGGAAGGTATTATCGACAAGGAGAACGAACGTGTCCGCAGGTTCTTTGCCCTACTGGACAATATGGAGAAAAAAGTGGAACGTCTTGCCTGTAACAACCGTCCTCCTTTCAACGGGGAACGGTTTCTGACCGACAGGGAGCTTTCCGGGATGTTGAAGATCAGCCGCAGGAGCCTGCAGGATTACAGGGACCAAGGACGGATTCCCTATATCCAGCTCGGTGGGAAGATCCTGTACAGGCAGTCGGACATCGAGAAGTTGTTGGAGGAGAATTATCACCCTGCATCGGTATAATATCGTATTCAAGTTTAAGGATTGCCGCCGGAATTGCATTTACGATTCCGGCGGCAATTCTTATTTAGTCGGCGGCTTCCTTGCCGGCGGCAGGCTTTCTTCTTTCCATCAGCCGGTCCATGTCCGAGGATATTTTCCGGTCGGTGACCTGGGCGTAGACCTGCGTGCTGTCGATGTTCGTATGGCCCATCATCCTGGCGATGCTCTCTATCGGAATGCCCGCGGTCAGCGTCAGGGTCCCGAACGAATGCCGGGCCATGTGGTAGGACAGGTTCTCTTTCATGCCTAATGCCACGCCCATTCCATGTACCTCGTACCAGAGGACATCGCGGACAGGCAGCGGGAATACCGGCCTGTCGTCATCCGTGGTGTTGTAAAGCTCCAGTATCTGTCCGGCTATGGGATGCAGCGGGATGAACGCCTCCACGTCCGTCTTGGCACGGCGGATGCGGATATACCTTCTTCCTTCCGAGGTCCTTCCGATATGACGGGGATGGAGAGCCCTCGTATCCGCGTAGGCAAGACCGGTCATACAGCTAAAAATGAATATATCCCGCACTTGCTCCAGTCGTTTAGAAGCGAAATCCTTATTACATATCCTGCTTATCTCGTCTTTGTCAAGATAGCCTCTTTCTATATACTCGAATTTCAGTTTATAATTGGCGAACGGGTCGGCAGTAATCAATCCTGTACCTTGTGCAAAGTTTATAACCGTGCGGAAACGCTGGATGAACTTCATCGCTGTATTGGGTGAACAATCGTGGTTCTTTATTATATATAGGTAGAAGTTCTCAATAAATACCTTGTTGATTTGACGTATAGGCAAATCTGATACACGATATTCATCTTTCATGTATTCAGTCAGGCGTAACTTGGTAAGTTCGTATCTGCTGTACGTTTTGGGCGTGGCTTCTCCTGCTCCGACCTTTTTCTTGTATTGGTCGTTGTGCTGTTCAAAGAACGACAGAATGGTTAGTGCTTCTTCCTCTTTTCCCAATAGTGCATTTTTAACGCTTTCGGGGGTAACATAGCTGTCCCGCATTAGCTGGTTGTGGAAGTGGGAACGGATGTTTGCTTTGATGTCGTCCAGCATGGAGTTAAGCCTTTGTATCTCCATTGATTTGCCTATGGCTCTGCCGGATTTCCAGTTGGCTTCAAAGACTTCTAACTTGGTATTGAATTGGGTTTGTTTGCCGTTGATTGTGATACGGGCATGAATGGGTACTAAACCACTCTTTTTCATCTTGTCTTTTTTCAGGTAAAACAATACGCTGAATGTACTCTTTTCATTTTTCATAATCTCACTTTTTTTAGATTGCAAAACTAATTTTAATCACTGTAAATGAGATAAATAGAGTATAGACAAATCCCGTCAAAAGTAAGACATTTTCCGACAATCGTACCCCCTAATCGTTTTTTGGGGTAGGGGGTACGATTTGGATACTCAACCGTGTCTTTTCGTGCCCTTTTTTTGTCTTTCAAGCAAGACTAAAACAATAAAAAAAGTCCCGCAATATCTTGATATTGTGGGACTTGTCTGTTTTTTGTCGCCTTTTGGCTTTGTTCCTATGTGATCCGCCTGGGGCTCGAACCCAGGACCCCAACATTAAAAGTGTTGTGCTCTA
>NZ_CANTZW010000048.1 GCF_947855115.1 uncultured Parabacteroides sp. | reverse complement strand
TTGAAATCTTGCTTTCAATCAATCAAGCTATCAATATTTCAATAAAACAAGATTGCAGAATTACAAAAATAAACTCATTGGTCGGGGAACGCCCTGCAGCAAGGGGCGGGACCACCCGTTCCGACGAGCGAAAAAATCTTTAGTTAGGGAATGTCTTTCTTTCATTGGCAATACGACTTCGGAGTGAATTTGCCCAAGGTGTTTTGCGGCACGGAAAACAGATTTGTGTGCCACAAATCACACCTTGCTGTTATCTGACGATAACATAATTTCATTGGCTGGCAGTACGATTTGGAACATCCAGTTTTTGAGCCAACATTTCCATATCGCTACTTACTTTCAAATCGGTAATCCTCGCATAGATTTGAGTAGTTCGGATATTGGTATGACCTAAAATTTTGGATACTGTCTCAATAGGTACACCATTGGCGAGCAGCACCGAAGTTGCACACGAATGGCGCGCTACATGGTAGGTCAAGTTCTTTTCAATTCCGCAAATGGCTGCGATTTCTTTCAAGTAATCATTCATTCTCTGATTGCTGATAACGGGTAAAATCTTACCGTTTGGCAATTTATCTTTGTACTTTTCTAATATGGCTTTGGGTATATCCAGCAATCGGACGGTAGATGTAACATTTGTTTTGTGTCTTTTCCGTATAATCCACAAATTACCGTCAAATCCGGTACGAATGTCCTCCTGCCTTAACTCGCGAAAGTGCCGTGTAACAACTGAAAATGAACAAATCACGTACCTGCTCCAACCGTTTAGAACTAAACTCGTGGTTGTAAATGGTAGTAATTTCTTCCATAGTCAGATAATCCCTATCGGTACGTTCAAACCTTACCCGATAACTCCCGAAAGGGTCGGCAGTCACTAAACCCGTATTCTTGGCAAAGTTTACTACCGTGCGAAAACGTTGTACGAACTTCATAGCCGTATTATGGCTGCACCCATAATTATTCTTGATATACAACAGGAAACCTTCAATGAATACCACATTTATATCTTTAATTAGCATATCAGAAACCGAATACTTGAACTTCATAAATTCGACAAGCCGTTTCTTTGTCAGTTCATAACGTGAATAGGTCCTGTCTGTGGTATTCATTTTGACCTTTTGCAAATACTGCTCGTTGTGCTGTTTGAAGAACTCTATCAAAGTCCGTTCCCTTGCTATCTTGCCTAAAAAAGCGTTCTTTACCAGTTCTGCGGTTACATATCCGTCTTGTGCCATTAACGCATGGTAATGTTGATGAACTGCGCTACGAGTACTTTCCAACATGGAATTGATGTGTACGGCTTCTGCGGTTCTGCCGGAAGCCTTGCCTAATTTCACGCTCCAATGAGCCGGATTTATTTCCAGCTTGGTATTGAACTGGGCTACAACTTGGTCGATAGTGATACGTGCGATAATCGGTGCATTGCCGTTCTTCTTTACTGCATTTCGCTTGACGAAATAGAGTAGCTTGAAAGTGCTTCTCATAATCTCTTTTTTTAGTTATAAAATTAAATTGATAAACTGAAAATGAGACATTTGCAGTACGGACAAATCAAGACAACAAACCGCCAATTTCAGACATTCCGTGACCTAAAATCCGAAAGGTCGGACAAGTCACGAATTGGTCACGAAAGTATGTCTTTTTGTGACCTTTTTGTGTCTTAGGTCACGGACTTTATACAAAGAAAAAACTCCCACAATACCTTGATATTGTAGGAGTTGTCTTTTCTTTGTCTGGTTTTGTCCAACTTCTTGGTGATCCGCCTGGGGCTCGAACCCAGGACCCCAACATTAAAAGTGTTGTGCTCTACCTGCTGAGCTAGCGAATCATCCTGTGCGTCACTTCTGTAATGCGGGTGCAAAGGTAGGGATATTTTTTTAATACGCAATAGGTGAGACTATTTTTTTGCGCTTAAATCTGAATTTATTTTTTCTTGTTTATATTGATGAACAAGATTTTCGGGTTCTAACTCATTATCCTCGTGCAAGATAAAACGTTTATAGTAAGATAAGCACAATGTTGTCAGAGGGAGGGCTATTATTAAGCCTATAAAACCTAAGATCGTTCCCCAGATGGACAATGAGAGTAAAATGATAGCAGGGTTCAATCCCATAGCTTTACCCATAATGCGGGGGGTGAGATACAAATCCTGTATACATTGTACGATACCTAAAACTAAAATGGCCATACCAAAAATCAGCCAAAAATTCTCGCCTGTCTCAGCAGAACGTAATAAACTCAATAAAATCATCGGGATAATACCGATCGCTTGCATATAGGGAATTAAGTTCAACACTCCGATAAACAAGCCTAACGTGACTGCCAACGGGAAATTAATAATCTTAAAACCTATCGCAAGCAATACCCCTACGGAGAGAGCAATCAATGACTGCCCACGAAAGTAACGGTTCATACTATACTCCACATCCCCTGCTAAACCTTGCAAAAACGGACGGTAACGTTCCGGTATCAAATCAATCCAACCATTCGCAATTTTCTCATAGTCTAAAAGGATGAAGATGAAATAAAGTAAAATCACGAATACAATCGTAATACTGAAAAGGATCGAAAAGGTATTCGATAAAATTGACCATAGTTGAGGTGCGATCTGCTTAACCGCCTTCAATAAATTCTCCTTACTCAATAACTCCATGATCTGGGCGAAATTCACATTACTCTCCAGATATTCCATCCAAGAATGAGGGATCAAAGGAACATGGCCTTCACCAGGATCATGCGTACGGATTAATTCTAGCGTTTTATCGGCCTCTGCCGCAATAGAAGGAACTACCATGACAACTAGCAATGTTATTAACATCCCTAATGTCATCAATACCGCCATAATCGATAAGATACGACTTCTAAACCGTAATTTATATTGGAAGAACTTTACGAACGGTTGCATCATATAAGCCAACAACCAAGCAATCAAGAATGGCAACAACGCATTTCGTAATAAAGCGATCAAATAGATAATCCCTGAGATGACCAGTATACCAAATAAGATACGTATTACACGGTCAAACGTAAAAGGTTTGTCAAACAGTGGATCCATATTATTTTTATATCTTTGCTTACGACAAAGATAGAATAAAGTAGAATATATAAACATCATGATACGTAAAATATCCTTTTTCTTTCTCATTTCCTGCTTATGCCTTTCCGTGGAAGCACAAATTCCACAGCCCATTAAGCAATTCCTGAGCAAGCCTTATATGGAAGGAGCCTCATTCTCGTTGATCGTGAAAGATATTAATAGTGGAAAGACAATATTCGCTTACGATACAATCCGGCAGTTAACCCCTGCCTCTGTCATGAAAACTGTCACAACCGCTACCGCTTTGGAGATATTAGGTGAGGATTATCGCTTTCCCACGACATTAGAATATGATGGCTCCATTGAGAACGGCTTGTTAAAAGGGAACCTATATATCAAGGGAAGCGGCGATCCCAGCCTCGGTTCGGTTCACTTCACCCCGGGGCATAAGAAGTTTCTACAAGAATGGATCTCCGCTTTGAAAAAGGCAGGTATCCATAAAATACAAGGTGCCGTAATTGCTGATGAAAGTATATTTGACACAGAAGGTATTTCTTTAAAATGGGTTGGCGAAGATATGGGTAGTTATTATGGCGCCGGAAGTTATGGGCTTTGCATATTCGATAACCTCTATAAACTGGCTTTACAAACCGGAGCCCCAGGAAGCCGCCCTAAGTTGAAAGGAACGGAACCGGAACTATCCGGTATCCATTTCCATAATTATTTAAGGACCGGGCAAGTATCCTCCGATAGTTCTTTTATTGTAGGAGCACCATTCGCCATAGACCGTTATCTATATGGAATTGTCCCTGCCAACCGGGAATGGTACCCTCTCAAAGGGGATATCCCGGACCCGGCTCTTTTCTTAGCGGATTATCTCACTAGGTTACTGGAACATGAAGGGATTACGATTAGTGAATCACCTTCCTGTTTCAGGATTTTAAATGAAGCGGGTCAATGGCATCCTAAAGAACGGACAGAGATTATTACCACTTATTCCCCTCCTCTCCGGAAAATAGTGGAAGTAACCAATCACGTCAGCCATAATTTATTTGCCGATGCCCTAATCAAGACTATAGGTCTACGTTATACGCCTCGTAAAGGAGAAGTCATATCCTCTTTTAACCGGGGTATCCGGGTACTTCGAAAATACTGGCAAGAGAAAGGCTTCGATCTCTCGTGTGTCTGGATGTACGATGGTAGCGGACTTGCGGTTACCAACAAGTTATCAACAGCTTTTATGGCTGATTTACTGATTTATATGAAAACTTGTTCACAGCAGAATACAGCCTTCTGCGAATCATTGCCTCAAGCAGGGATAGAAGGTTCCGTGAGGAACTTCTTAAAAGGTTCGTCTCTCCAAGGAAAAGCTCATCTTAAAAGCGGAAGCATGAGCAGGGTAAAGGGATACGCAGGATATATAAACAAAGACGGCAAGCAATACGCTATCGCCCTATTCGTAAACAATTATTCTTGCGACGGTCGTCCTATGACTGTAGCGATAGAGAAACTATTGCTCCAATTATTCAATTAGTCAACAATTACTTCGGGAGGATCGATCTACGCTCTAACATTTCCTGGAAATGCTGTTTATAATTGTCTGAGATCGGAATATATTCCTTCCCAAAGACAATCCGGTTCCGTTCAATTATCTTAATCTTCTCCGGCTGCACAATAAAAGAACGGTGAACACGCACGAAACGATCCGAAGGTAACATATCCTCTAGGCTTTTCATACTCATCAACGAAAGGATCGGCCGGGGTTCATCCTCCACGAATATCTTCACATAATCCTTTAACCCCTCAATATATAATATCTTACGTAATTCTATTTGTAATAGTTTATATTCACTCTTGACAAAAATGCTTTCCATCTCCCCCTTCTCAACAGGTTGCGCAGCCCCTCCCTTTACCTCTTCTGAAGAGATCGGCTTACGAAGTAACTCATACCACTGAAGCGCTTTATTCGCCGAGGTAAGGAAGTCTAAATAGCTAATAGGCTTAAGTAAATAATCCAGCGCGTTTACCCGGTAACTATCCACGGCATATTGATCGAATGCTGTCGTAAAAATAATGCGGGTATCCGCGTTTAAGATACGAGAAAACTCCAACCCGCTCAACTCCGGCATCTGGATATCCAGGAAAAGCAAGTCCACAGGTCTATCCCGTAAATCGGAAAGAGCGTCCAAGGCACTATTATAAGTTCCCTGTAAATCCAGAAAAGGAGTTTTCAAGACATAACTTTCCAATAAACTAACCGCCAAAGGCTCATCGTCAATAATAGCACAAGTCAATCTCATATATCAGCCTCATTTATAGTAATCGACAGATAAGAATGATAATTATCCCCCTCCCGTCCGCATCGGAACGAGAAACATCCCGGATAAAGCAACCCCAAACGTTTCTCCAGATTCATCAATCCGATACCAGAACCACTTTTATCCTGATCCGAGTTCTTCGGGAAATAGCTATTCAAGATAGAGCAAATCACCTCCTTTCCCTCCTGATGGATATCCAAATGAATGAAAGACGGTTTATTATTACTTACCCCATGTTTAAAAGCATTTTCGATCAAAGAGATAAACAATAAAGGAGCGATTAAGGTTCCTGGTGAGGAAGCGACGATATTCGTCTTCAATTCCACGTGCTTGGGTAAACGTATACGCATCAACTCCACATAATTACGAAGAAAATCAAAATCTTTTTCCAAAGGAACAAAAGGCTGACTGCTCTCATACAGGACATAGCGGAGCAAACGACTCAAATCATGTACCGCCTCTTGCGCTTTCTCGGGGCTGAACGCTATCAAGCTATAGATATTGTTCAACGTATTAAACAGGAAATGCGGATTAAGCTGGCTTTTCAAGTTCTGTAACTCCGCCTCGGCACGTTCTTTCTCCAATTCCCGCTGGATCGCTTCTACACGATACCACCCATCTGTCATCTTGATCGCCACGCTAAGGCCTGCCACCAAGGAGTAGATAACGGCGTTAACGACAAAAAAACCAATCGTCTCATTCAACGGACGAGGAGGACGGGGCGGGTAATGAGTTTCCGGTGGATAGAAATAACGCATACAGAGATGTACGAATAACATCGTACCTCCGATAAGCAAAAGATTTATCAGCAAGAAACGCCCTGTCCGGCGATTAAATAAATACCGTCTCACCAACCATCCGTAATTCAGGTAAAAGACAAGCATGAAAGAAAGCGGCACGATGATACTCCGGAAATATCCCTCAAACGTGACTTGCGATTCCCTACCCGTAAAAAAGAATGGGGAGCAAAACAAGATCGCCCATCCTGCGATATGTATCAGCTTCCCCAACCCTTTGATAGGGGGGGACTGTGGTGTGTCATTCATTTTATTGTCCTCTTAATTAGTGCCACTACGCAAATATAGTCATTTCCCCCGGTAGATCGCCTACTCATACCGTATAGCCTCGATCGGATCAAGCTGAGCCGCTTTTTTAGCGGGATACCAACCGAAGAATACGCCGGTAACGGTACACACCACGAAAGAAAGTAATACGCTCCACGGCTGGATATAGATCGGGAAATGCGCCACGACATTCACGATCAAGGCAGCTCCTACGCCAAAGATCACACCGATCAAACCTCCGGTCACGCTGATAAGGATAGACTCGATCAAGAATTGGGCCAAGATATCCATGCCTTTCGCGCCGATACTCATACGAAGACCGATCTCACGCGTACGTTCCGTCACGCTCACATACATGATATTCATGATACCAATACCACCAACGAGAAGAGAGATACCGGCCACCGCAGCCAGCAACGTCGTCATTATATCCGTCGTACTTGTCAACATCGTACTCAACTCCTGCATACTCCGGATCGTAAAATCATCTTCATCGGTATCCCGTAGCCTATGGTTACGCCTCAGTATCTCCGATATCTCGTCTATGGCCTGATCGGTATACTCTTCCTTGAGTGCCGAACAAGTTATGCCTTGCAAATGGGTAATGGCCAAGATCTTTTTTTGAATAGTTGTGTATGGAGCTAAGATTAGGTCATCTTGGTCCATTCCCATGCTGTTGTATCCTTTACTTTCCAGTACACCCACAACCCGGAAGGGCAATTTCTGGAAACGAATTACCTTACCAACAGGATTCTCTCCTCCGGGGAAAAGATTATCCACCACAGTTTTCCCGATCACGCATACTTTGGCGGCAGTCTGAACATCTTGATCGCTAAACATATCACCGTCTTCCACCTCGTAACGCCGTATCTCCATATAATCCGGGCTGATGCCATAGACCGTAGTCGGGGCATTATTGGCTCCATAAATAGCCTGCCCGCTACTGTTGACGGAAGGTGAGGTGGCAGAGACATAACGGGTCTCGTTCACGATATCCTCATAGTCCTGTAGCTTCAGTGTCTCCATGGCAGAAGCCTCTTGACGGACACCGCCGCGCATATCAGCTCCGGGCTGGATCATGATCATATTCGATCCCATCTCACTGATCTGCGCCTGTATACTCCGTTTCGAACCTTGACCGATGGCCAGCATCGTGATCACGGAAGCCACACCGATGATGATACCCAGCATCGTGAGGAATCCCCGCAGCTTATTATTAGCCAAGGCCCTGAGAGCTATCTTTAGTAAATTCGTCGTATTCATTGTTTCGTCTTTTATCGCTTAATCATCATTCTTGGGCAAATGAGCCAAAGCTTCAGCAGCGCTCAGAATATTCGTATTCACCGTATCGGCGGTTACATGACCGTCGCGCAACATGATATTCCGGCTGCTATATTGGGCGATCTCCGGATTATGGGTAACAAAAATAATCGTACGCCCCTCAGCATGCAAACGCTGGAAAAGTACCAAGATCTCAAAAGAGGTACGAGTATCCAAGTTTCCGGTAGCCTCATCCGCAAGAATCACCGCCGGATCGTTTACCAAGGCACGTGCGATCGCCACACGTTGCATCTGTCCACCGGACATCTGGTTACTTTTATGCATCAGGCGGTCTCCCAAGCCTACGGCAATCAAAGCATTGACAGCCTTTTCCCTGCGCTGAGCCGCTTTATAAGCGGGATTATACATAAGAGGAAGCTCCACATTCTCTACCGCCGTTGTCTTCGGCAACAAATTGTAGTTCTGGAAAACGAATCCAATCTTGCGATTCCGGAGAGTCGCCCGCTGACGCTTGTTCATGGTACGTACAGATACCCCGTCTAAGTAATACTCCCCGCTCGTGGGCGTATCAAGGCAACCCAGTGTATTCAGCAAGGTACTTTTTCCGGAGCCGGAGGTTCCCATGATCGTCACGAACTCTCCCTCGCAGATCGTAAACGATACGCCTCGCAAGGCATGGACCGTCTCGTCGCCCACGTGGAAGTCTCGTTTTATATTGTCTAATCTGATAATTTCTTTCATGATGCAAACTATTTGGACTTGCTGGGGATGAGACGGGGTATGCCCCGTCTCTACGTATTGGAATTATTTGTTTTTCTTATTTTTGTTGCTACCCGGAGGGCCCGGCATGAATGGGCTCCGTTCCGCTCCGGCATTTACTTCCGGCATATCAACAGAACTCGCCAGATCCACGGCTACCTCATCACCTTCACTCAAACCTTCGGTTACTTCTGTCACGCTGTTATTGCTAGTCCCGACCGTAATTTGTTTAGGGCTCAACGTATTCCCTTGGCGAGACCAGACTAAACGTTTTCCGGGTTGTACCTCCGCGTCCGGATCTGTCACCGTCATACCCAACGATTTCATAATCTCAGGTTCGGGAATAAAACGAAGCGCCTTGTTCGGCACGGTCAAGATATTCGCACGTTCCAACGTATAAATCGTAACATTGGCCGTCAACCGGGGTTTCAATTTCAAGTCCGGATTATCTGCCGTAATCACAACTTCATAAGTAACGACAGTTGAAGAAGATGTACTGGTAGACGAGCTGGAAGAACTTTCGCTATCCCCTAAACGAACCTGACGGACTACTCCTTCAAATTGATCGTTCGGGTACGCATCTACCGTAAAACTAACTCGCTGGCCTTCCTCTACATTTCCTATATCCGCCTCATCCACGTCTGCTATCACTTGCATCTTCGTCAGGTCGGCAGCAATGGTAAACAGCGTCGGGGTCTCGAAGCCTGCGGCAACCGTCTGTCCCTCCTCAACGGCACGATTGATAACCACACCGTCTATAGGGCTTGTAATAGTGGCATATTCCAAATTACGGTTTACCTTTACCATAGAGGCCTGGCTTTGATCGTAAGCGGCTTTCGCCTTCTCATAGTTATAAGTAGCCGTCTCATAATCCGTATCACTAATCAATTGCTTCTCATGAAGCACCTTGCTACGGGCATAGTTTTTCTGCTGATACTCAAACTCCGTCTTGCTACTCTCCAACTGGGCCTGAGCGGAACGAAGCTCGGCCTGGAGATTGATCTTATCCATCTCGGCGATCAGTTGGCCGGATTTTACCACATCGTTATAATCAGCGTACAACTTATCGATGATACCGGAAACCTGCGTACCTACCTCAACCTCGGTAACAGGCTCCACCGTACCGGTGGCCGTAACCGTGTTCGTGATCGTGCTACGCCCTATTTTAGCGGTCTCCAGCTTGATCCCGCCTTTCGAGGATTTACCTGTGAAAAAGAACAGGCCCCCCGCTATAAGGACAACGGCCACACCGCCAATGATTAGTTTTTTCTTGTTCATATCCTGATTCGTTTTATTTCTGTTTTTACGTTGTTTCCTTGTTCAAAAGGCCCCCGCGACCTCCGTCGCAGGGTAACCTTGAAAAAAGAGAGTGGAGTAAATATATGTAATCCATTAGTGGGTTAATAATTCTCCGCAACCGACTTCTTCTGATAAACATTCAGTAATTGAATACTCATCAAGGCCATGTATTTCGCTTGCAATTGTTCCTGTTGAGCGGTCAGATAATTGTTCTTCTCCGTCAATAGCTCAAGCGTATTTTTCATACCGAGACTAAATTGCTCATCAACCAAATTATAACTTTCTTTCACATAACTCAGACGCTCGGAAGCCGATGTATATTGAGTCTGCGATGAAGTCGCATCCAGATAAATGCCTTCCACGGTTTGCAACAATTGCTTTTGGGCATTCAATAGCTCCAATTGGCTGGTAGTAATCGCATATTTCGCTTTGTTATAGGCCGTCTTATACTGGCGGTTACTGAAAATAGGGATACTGACAGTTAACCCGACACTTTCGTTGAAGCTATTCCAAATCTGGCTACCGAAAGCATAATCCGTTCCGGAAAGATGCCCCGTACCGATACCCGCATTCATAGAAAGCGAAGGAAGAAAAGCGCCTTTCGCCTTTTTCTTCTCTAACTCAGCGATATCCACAGCAAGTTCACTACTTTTTATCTGCGGCATCACAGCCAGAGAAGTATTGTAAATCGTCTGCTTGCTAGGAAGCGGAGTCAAGATATCTTTTTCCGTAAGCTCCGGCATCACCAACTCTATATCTTCCGTTATATCCAACTCCAGCAATTGCTTCAATTGCAGTTTATAATTATCCAAATTCGTCTGAGCTACGACCAATTGATATTTGTCTGTACTTAACTGGCTCTCCAACTGGGCCAAATCTACTTTAGAGATAGAACCTACACGTAGCAACTCTACCGCACGATCCCGTTGAGCCGTGGATACCTCGACCGTATTTTGATTAATACGAACAGACTCCATCGCATAAAGTACCTGCATATAAGTCTGTATCAAGGAAATTTGGATATCATCCTCACTTTGCTCGATACCTAGCTCATCTACGGTATTCTGTATTTCCTGTTGCTTAATCGCTTGCACACGTTGCCCACCATCGAAAAGCGTCCATTTAGCGTTCAAGGCATAATTACCGCTATAACTATTATTCGTTGTAGCATCGCTCGATGGATAATTCACAAATCCCTGAGTAACCGAAGCCGAGAGAGAAGGAAAAAGCTGCGCCTTCGCCTGCTTCGTATCCTCCATACCGGAAAGATGCGATACCTTGCTTTTCTTTACTTGGATATTATGCTCTAAAGCGTAATCCAAGCAAGCACGCAAAGTCCACCGGGTAGGTTGTTCCTGAGCCCCGGCCCCTACACAGAGGAAAAACAGACATGCGAATAATAAAGAGTATTGTTTCATATTGCCTTCGTTTTCTATCTTTTTACGAAAGCAAAACTATATCACCCCGGATGTTCTGGCAAATAGATTAGAGAGATGACTTGTTTTCACCGATTAAACGGTCAATTCTATCGACATTATAAATACAAACTACCAATATAAGATTACTCCGGCGATACCTGCCAAGATAATCATTAAGATAGGATGTACCTTGAATTTCCATGTAAGGATAAAGGCCCCGCCAAAGATCAGAAAACTTTTATAATCAATGAAGTTCTCCTTATTCATTAACAGCAAAGCAGCGGCGGCGATCAAACCGACCGTAGCCGGTCGCAATCCCAGGAAAGCCGCCTCTACATATTTATTATTCCGGAACTTAGCGAAAAAATAAGAGATCAAGAGAACCAATAAGAAAGAAGGTAAACAGACCGCGAATGTCGTCAGGCAAGATCCTAGGATACTCATCGTCTCCGAATACCCGGCATTATGAATCGCCGTATATCCTATATAGGTAGCGCTATTAATACCAATCGGCCCAGGTGTCATTTGAGAGATAGCGACAATATCGGTGAATTCCTGCAAAGAGATCCAACCATAGCGGTCCACCACATCGGCCTGTATCAAAGACAACATCGCATACCCGCCACCAAAACCTAATACGCCGATCTTCAGATATACATATAATAATTGCAACCAGATCATATATCAGCTCCTCCTATTTAAACCATATACCAAACCTCCGGCTATAGCCGTTAAAATAATCCAAGCGGGAGATATCCCTCCCATCCAGATCAGCAACGCTGCTCCGACAGGTATGATCATTTGCTTGTAACTCAATTTGATAGAACGGGCGGTTGTCAGACAAGGCACAGCAATCAAGGCGACCACCGCCGGACGCAACCCTTTAAATGCCTTCTCCACCCATACATTATCCTTTACCTGCGTAAAGAATAACGCGATCAGGAGCATAATCACAAAAGAAGGGAGAATCGTTCCCAAGGCACAAACAAAACCACCCCATGTCTTCTTCAACCTATAACCGACAAATATCGCTATGTTCACGGCGAAAATACCCGGCAATGATTGGGCCACAGAGAAGACATCGATAAAATCCTCTTTCGTCATCCAGCCCCGGTCTACCACATCCCGCTGGATCAGCGGCAACATAGCGTAACCACCTCCAATGGTAAACATACCGATTTTCACGAATGTCAGAAAAAGCGTCCAATACATACCCTTTATCTGTTTATGCAGGCTAACGTCCTAAAAGCCTATTGTAAGTTTCTTTATTATTAATAATCTGAAGTGCCCTTTGGTAACTTGAGTTATCATCATTGATGATCTGGAAATACTGCGCCATGTCATAAAGATCCCGGGCGATAAGCGCCTTGATCTGGAGCATGATCAACGGTTTCGAACGATTATATTGTTCTTCCTCAAACTCTATTTTCTCTTCTCCCGCCATCTTAAGAAGTTCTTCCATGATCTCCTCTCCAACCGCGAAATCTTGCTTATACTGCTGGAATTTAGGATATTTAGCCGTCATTTGGTTCCGATTACGGTCCAGATAATTCATCGATACCCGATTTACCAAACCAGAGGCCACTAGTTTCCGGTGATAATCCGTATAGCGAGCCGTATCTACCGGAATAAATACATCCGGCATAATACCTCCCCCTCCGTATACGGTACGTTCGGTAACCAACGTATTATACTTCATGGAATCCGGGAAATGGATGCTATCGGCGCTCATCAACTCGCCCCGATTATAACGATCGATCAAATCATGATGATACTCCTCAATCTTTCCGCTCTCATAAGGTTTTTGTATACAACGCCCGGTAGGTGTATAATAACGGGACACCGTCAAACGAATCATTGAACCATCCGGCAGAGGAATAGGTTTCTGTACCAAACCCTTACCAAAGGTTCGGCGACCTACGATCACGCCGCGATCCCAATCCTGGATAGCGCCGGAAACAATCTCACTGGCCGAGGCCGAAGACTCGTCCACCAATACAACCAAACGTCCCTCTTGGAATTGTCCGCGGGCAGTAGAATTTGCCTCCTCGCGTGCCTGCTTATTCCCTTTCGTATAAACGATCAACCGGTTTTTATCCAAAAACTCATCTGCCAGTTCTATGGCGATATTCAGATATCCTCCACCATTCCCCTGTAAATCCAGAATCAAATTCTTCATTCCTTGTCTCCGAAGTTTCTCCAACGCCTCCCTGAATTCTTCGGCGGAAGAAGCCGCAAAACGATTCAACTTGATATAACCGGTATTCTTATCTGCCATATAAGCGGCATCCAGACTATACACAGGAATCTTACCACGCACGATCTTGAAATCCATCAGTTCCGGAGACTTACCCCGTTTCACCTTCACACGTACCTCGGTACCTTTCGCCCCCCGTAGCTTCTTCATGATATCGGTGGTCTTCATCTTTACACCAGCTATCAGGGTATCGTCCACCTGGATAATACGGTCGCCAGCCATCAACCCAACCTTCTCAGAAGGTCCTCCGGGGATTACCTGGATCACGTAAAGCGTATCCGTCAACATATTAAACTGTATACCGATACCATCAAAATTGCCTTGCAAAGGCTCGGTCATCTCTTTCGTCTCTTCCGGGTCCATATAAGTGGAATGAGGATCTAATTTATCCAACATACCAACGATAGCGTCTTCCACCAACTTAGTCTCGCTAGTAGAGTCGACATACAAATTAGAGATAGCAAACAAAGCCAATTGGAGCTTCCGTGCGTCTATATTCGCTTTTTGCGCTGTCGCTCCGGTAAACATCCCTATAGCGACCAACAGAGATAAGACGATTCTTTTCATCAAATACATTCGTTTCATAATTTTTAATACAACCTCGTCTCTTCCGGGACGAACTGGGAAATGTCTTTGCCGTAACGTAACAACTCGCGTACAATACTTGAGCTAATATGCGTATGTTCCGGCTCTGTGAACAATATAAAAGTCTCGATACCTGTTAACTTACGATTCACGTCCGCAATCGTTTTCTCATACTCAAAATCATTGACCGTACGGATACCTCTCAGGATAAAGCCGGCTCCTACTTCCTTGGCGAAATCTACCGTCAACTGATTATACGACATTACTCTCACCCTTGGATTATCCTTGTACAAATTCTGAATCGCATCCATTCGTTTCTCTAACGAGAAATAAGTAAGTTTCTTATCATTGATTCCGATCGAGATCACGATCTCATCCACCAGCTCCAACCCGCGCCTTACCAAAGATTGATGCCCGATAGTGAAAGGATCGAAAGTACCGGGAAAAAGCGCGATACGCTTATTTAGTCGACAGCTTACAACAGACGATTGACAACTAGCCGCCAGTGTCGGATCAAGACTGTCTGTTTCTTTCTTATTCATTTCCTGCATTATATTATATATACCCATTCCACCAGTAAGTGTCAGCTAATCACGTCTTCCTCGACCACCAAGTTATCGATAATAAAATTCTGTCGTTCCATGGTATTCTTACCCATATAGAATTCTAACATATCTTTCACGAGATCCTCTTTCTTCATCGTCACCGGATCAAGGCGTATATCCTTACCGATAAAATGCTTGAACTCATCGGGTGAGATCTCTCCCAACCCTTTAAACCGAGTAATCTCCGGATTTTTCCCGGCAGCGGCTATGGCAGCCAGCCGTTCTTCCTCCGAATAGCAATACCAAGTTTTCTGTCGGTTACGTACCCGGAACAACGGGGTTTGCAAGATATAAACATGGTTACGCTTGATCAAGTCGGGGAAAAATTGCAAGAAGAAGGTAATCAACAATAAGCGAATATGCATCCCGTCTACATCGGCATCGGTAGCGATAATCACCTTATTATACCGCAACCCTTCCAAACCATCCTCAATATTCAAGGCCGCTTGAAGCAAGTTAAACTCCTCGTTCTCGTAAACGATTTTCTTTGTTAAGCCATAACTATTCAAGGGCTTACCTCTTAAACTAAATACAGCTTGATAATTCGGGTTACGACTTTTCGTGATAGAGCCGCTAGCCGAGTCTCCCTCCGTGATAAAGATACTACTTTCCTCAAGCAAATCTCCTTTCGAATCTGTCAGATGAATCCGGCAATCCCTTAGTTTCTTATTATGCAGATTCGCTTTTTTCGCACGTTCGCGCGCCAGCTTCGTAACCCCGGCAATCGCCTTACGCTCTTTCTCGGACTCCAATATCTTCTTCAGCAAAAGTTCCGAGGTCTCCATATTCTTATGCAAATAATTATCCAGCTCCTTCTTGATGAAATCGCCGATAAACTTCGCTACCGTAGGGCCATCCGGTCCTATATCTTTCGAACCGAGCTTGGTCTTCGTCTGGCTCTCGAACACAGGCTCCTCCACTTTAATGCTGATAGCGGCAACGATACCTGCCCGAATATCCGAATACTCGAAATTCTTATTGTAATATTCCTTAATGACACGGCCTACAGATTCCTTGAAAGCCGAAAGATGCGTACCTCCCTGGGTGGTATGCTGACCGTTCACGAATGAATAGTACTCCTCTCCATACTGGTTACTATGCGTGATAACCACCTCTATATCTTCTCCTTTCAGATGAATGATCGGATAAAGGGGGTCGGTTGTCATATTCTCGTTCAACAAATCAACCAAGCCATTCCGGGAATAGAAGCGTTTGCCATTGTAAATAATGGAAAGTCCCGAGTTCAAGAAGACATAATTCTTCAGTAACGCCTCGATAAACTCATCCTTATAATGATAATCCTTAAAAATCTCACGATCCGGGATAAAAAACACCTGCGTGCCATTCGCCTCCCCGGTAGGTTGGATATCCGATTCCTCGGTAACGATCGCCTTATTGTACTCTACCCGCTTACACTCTCCGTCGCGGAAACTGGTTATCAGGAAATAACTGCTCAACGCATTAACCGCTTTGATACCCACCCCATTCAAACCTACGGATTTCTTGAAAGCCTTACTGTCGTATTTAGCGCCGGTATTCATCTTGCTAGACACATCCACGACCTTACCCAGAGGAACACCGCGGCCATAATCCCGCACGGCAACCGTACCTTCCTCGATAGTCACCTCGATACTTTTGCCATATCCCATCATGTACTCGTCGATGGAGTTATCCAGCACTTCTTTCAGCAGCACATAGATTCCATCATCCGCATAACTACCGTCTCCCAGTTTTCCGATATACATACCGGGACGCCGGCGAATATGCTCCATCCAATCCAATGTCTTGATATCATCGTCATTATAGTTGACAGTCGAGAGTTGAGAGTTGACAGTCGGAGAATCTTCGGTATCCATACCCAAAAGTTCTCGCTTCATATCTATCTTATCATTATCCATAATCTTACAAAATATTTAAACATGCCTACTCAAATAACCGTCAGCTATTATTTCCCCTCGGTCAACTTCTTAAGATACGCCCTTCTCGATTTATGATGTTCCCGTTTGAAGTAATCCCATTGCGCTTGCACGGCGCTATTCGTCTCCAGTTCCGGATTACTCTCGGCATAAACCGCTCCGACACTCTTGTAGACCGGGATCAAGTCATTAAACAACAAAGCGTTCACACCTTTACTTTGATATTCCGGCAGAACCCCCGTCAAATATAAGTCGATCACTTTCGGCTTGCTCTTCAACGCTTTCAGCAAATAGATCCATCCGAAAGGCAACATACGCCCGCGAGCTTTTTGCAATGCCCTTGACAAGTTAGGCAAAGAAATACCAAAGCCAACCACCGCATTATCTTCTTCCCTCACGATCAACGTCACCAAATCATAGCGTAGCATAGGGATATACATATTGATATAGTAATCAATCTGTTTCTCGGTCAATCGAGCGAAACCATATAAGGGAGCGAAAGCCTCGTTCAATGTATGAAATACCGGACGGGCGTAAGGCATAATCTCCTTAGCGTTCTTAAACTTCATCACCTTCAGGCCATATTTCTTCTTCACGATCTCGCCGATACGCAAATGTTTATCGGGCACGCCATCCGGTATATAGATCTTAAACTCATGCCAATCCTGATCCTTTACGTATCCGATACGCTCCACTTGCTTCGGATAATAAGGATAATTATAAATCGTGGCCATCGTACCGACCTGATCGAATCCCTCAATCAACATCCCCTCGTGGTCCATATCGGTAAAGCCCATCGGTCCATGGATCTCTTCCATACCTTGTTCACGGGCCCATTTCTCGACAGCGCCGAAAAGGGCATCGACCACCTCATCATCATCAATAAAATCAACGAAACCAAAGCGGGCACGTTTCTGTCCCCAAGTCTCATTACTCGGGCGATTCACCATACCGGCGATACGGCCTACCACCTTCCCGTCTTTATAGGCCAGGAAATAAATCGCGTCACACACCTCGAACGCCGGGTTCTTTTTCTTATCCAGCGTCATCATCTCTTCCTCTATTAAACCCGGTACGTGATAAGGATTACCCTTGTATAACTCGATATTGAACTTGACAAATTTCTTAAGCTCCTTCTTACTGGAAACTTCTCTTATCTCTACGCTCATCGGTAATTTTATTTAAGTGGCAAAGTTAGAGAAAAATGCTGGAACAACCGAGAGAGATGGGAGAAATGACGCTAAAAGACTTTGTA
>NZ_CANTZW010000047.1 GCF_947855115.1 uncultured Parabacteroides sp. | reverse complement strand
TTTATATTTGGATACTTATTTGTAATCTTGTACTTGGTTCTGATAAGACTATGTCGGTTTATATAAATGAGAATAAGATAAGATGAAGAAAAACAGTAAGTAGCTAAATAATGGAATTACCGATGGTAGAAAACAGCTAAATAAAACGTAAGCTAGATTATTGCTATATAGATAATTGGACTAAAAATAAGACATAGTCTTATCAGAACTCATGTATATATACGATAAATATACAGAAAGGAGATAAGATTTGTATGGTGGGGATATGTAATATGAAAGTGGTAGGGAGTTTGCTTATAGATCTAAAGAATGGAGATGAAAAGGCTTTTGAGACTCTGTTCTGGAAATATAATGAGCATGTATATCATTTTATCTACTCATTACTATATGATAAATCTATGGCAGAAGATCTGACTCAAAATGTTTTTCTTAAAATCTGGGAGAAACATGAGATGATAGATGCGGAACAAAATTTTGATGCCTATCTATTCACCATAGCCCGTAATTTGGTTTACAAAGAGACGGAGAATCGATTACTTTCCGAGAAGTTGACGGAAAGTCTGCAACGACAGCTATCAGACGTTGATTCGCTTATGGAAGAACAAATCGACGCAGAGTCTTTACGTGAATATATCAATAGCTTAATAGAAGAATTACCACCATCCCGCCGGGAGATATTCCGTTTGAGCCGTCATGAGCACTTATCCTATAAAGAAATAGCGGAACGCCTTTCTATTTCAGAGAAAACCGTAGAGACACAGGTGAACAGGGCTTTACGTTTCTTGAGAGATCGGTTGTCTTCCAACAACCTATTGGCGGCATTACTACTACTGCTGATTAATAAATGTTAAATCTTGGTTTTTTGAAATACCTTGTAGGGGAATGCCCTCTCTTGGAGATATACTATATATACGATGGCAGAAAATAACACATATATTGATTTGTTAGACCGCTTTATGAGTGGTAGCACTTCACCGGAAGAAGAAAAAGAACTTCTGGAGTGGTTTAGGAACGTTCGTTCGAAAGATGAGATATTCTCATTCTACAAACGGAAATGGGAAGAAGTGTCCGGGAAAGAATTATCGGCAGATATACAAGGGCAGATGTTCCACAAAATCAAGCGCCGGATGGAAACAACTACAGCGGCAGGAAAAGAAGCTGAGGTAAAAGAGTTGCCTTATAAAAAATATTTAGGGAAGTGGTGGTCGTATGTAGCTGTTATTCTTTTATGTGTGAGTCTGGGTATAGGATCTCATTTATATACACGTGATATAGGTGGGAGCCAGCAGGAATATATCGTATCGGCAGAAAAAGGGCAACGTGCTAGCTTGACCTTACCGGACGGAACGAGAGTTTGGCTGAATTCTCATACCCATATCACGTACAATGGGAATTATGGAAAGGATGAGAGAGCGGTTTACCTATCCGGCGAAGCCTATTTTGAGGTCGCTAAAGATAAGAAACATCGTTTTGTCGTGAAGGCTGGAGACTTGGAGGTGGAAGCTTTAGGTACGGCGTTTAATGTCAAGGCATATGATGAGGATAAAGAATTGACGGCGACCCTATTTGAGGGAAGTATCCGGGCTGTCGTGGGAAATGAAATGGCAATTTTATCTCCGGATCAGCATGTTCGATTCAATAAGGTTAGCAGGAGGTTATTGGTAGAAAGGCCTACCAATTCCTCGTATGCCCGGATGTGGAGGAATGATGAGTTGGCATTTGAGAGCGAGACTTTGGAGAATATAGCCGTATTGTTGAACCGGATGTATAACGTACAAGTCAAATTTGCTTCGGAGAAGATAAAACGTTATCGTTTTTCGGGAGTTATAAAGAATAATAGTTTGGATAATATCTTTGAGATAATAAGCCTTACCGCTCCAATTTTATACGGAGCAGAAGGTGATACGATAACACTGAGAGAGAAATGAGATAAGTATTTTTGTTAACCTTAAAATGATAATGCCTATGATATAAAAGAAAGAAGAAAAAATAAAGGGACAGCTCCTTTAGGGGTAAAGACCTGTCCCGAATATATTGTTTTTATAAGCATAAAATCATGACATATAAAGTTCAAGAGGATAAGGCAACTGGCGGGTTGTCTCTATCTATAGATTTATTGCCATGAATTTTATCTTGTAAAGTTACCTTTTATTATTTATATACTATATAAAAAAACACTTAAAAATGAGTAACATCAAGCGAATTTTTTTACGGGCGATTCTATGTTCGTTTACGTTAGCCTCTTCTGGTTTATCTGTAATGGCTCAAATAACACTTACTCTTAAAAACCAAACGATGCGTGAGGTGATTAAGGAAATAGAGAAAGTAAGCGACTATCGTTTTTTTTATAATGATGATCTACCCGGGTTAAGTACCCGGATCTCGGTAGATGTCAAGAATGCCAGTATACAAAATGTATTGGAACAAATCTCTAAGCAAACATCCATTACTTATGTTTTAAAAGATAATAGTCAGATTGTATTGTCATCTAAAAACACATCTGTTACTCAACAACAGAAACGAGTGATTACCGGTACCATCATGGATCAGAATGGAGAACCGGTGATTGGGGCTAACGTAGTTGAAAAAGGAACGACGAATGGAACGATAACAGATCTGGATGGTCATTATTCCTTGGAGGTTTCTTCTCCGCAAGCGACTTTACAAATATCTTATATCGGTTATAATACATTAGACGTGGCGATTGCCGGACAAACTGTGTTAAATGCCTCTTTACGGGAAGATACTCAAAGACTGGATGAGGTGGTAGTCGTAGGATATGGCGTACAAAAGCGTGCGTCTGTAACCGGTTCCGTGTCTTCTTTACAGACAAAGGATATCGTTTCGGTCAAGACACCGAATGTGACAAATGCCTTGGCTGGTAAGTTACCCGGATTACGGGCAGTACAAAGAAGTGGCGCTCCCGGAGATGATGCCGCGAGTATCGATATTCGTGGTTTTGGAAGTGCATTGGTTATTGTAGATGGGGTAGAGCGCGATTTTACTCAGATCGATGCAAATGATATAGAGTCTATCAGTATATTGAAAGATGCTTCTGCCGCCGTCTATGGTTTTAAGGGAGCTAATGGAGTTATTTTGGTAACAACTAAAAAAGGAGAGATCAGCAAGCCTAAAATCTCGTATAATGGCTATTATGGTTTCCAACAGGTGACCCGGTTCCCTGAGTTATATAATGCGTATCAATATGCGACCTTATGGAATGAGGCGCAAATGAATATTGGAGTACAAGCGCCATATTCTCAAGAAGAAATTGAAAAATATAGGACAGGCACAGATCCCGCTTATTCAAGTACAAACTGGTGGAAAGAGATAACGCGAAAAGCGGCTCCTCAAATGTACCATAACTTGAATGTATCTGGAGGAACGGAAAAAGTGAAATACTATTTTTCCTTGGGGTATACAAGCCAAGATGGTATTTGGGTCTCGGGAGACCAAAACTATCGTAAATACAACGTACGTTCTAATGTTAGCGCGGAGATCACGAAAGGTTTAACGGTTGGTTTACAACTTAGTGGCCGTTTAGATACTCGAAATAAACCTTATGACCAAAGCGTCTTTAAAGATGTATATTTGTCGAGTCCGTTGAAAACGGTGTATGCCAATAATACGCCTCCTTATTACAATACCGCGGGTAATGAACCTAACCCGATGCAGGTAATCAACTCAAGCGAAGTTGGATATGATAGGAGAGATCGTCGGGAGTTTAATGGAGCGTTAACTATAAATTGGGATTTACCTTGGGTAAAAGGTCTATCAGTAAAGGCGTTATTATCATATGATTATAATAATCTATTCGAAAAGAAATGGTTCAAGGAATATTATGAATATCAATATGATGCGGTAAATCAAACTTACAATAAGATAACTAGGCACGCTCTTTCTACATTGGATGAGAAAAATGAGAATTCATTTATGCCTAATCAGCAGTATTCCATTAACTATCATAATACGTTCGGTAAACATGATGTCGGCGCTTTATTATTGTGGGAAATGAGGAATTATCGTAAAGACTGGTTTTCTGCTTATCGCCAATTTTACGTAAGTGCTCTTGATCAAATGAATGCGGGTGATAATACGAATAAGAGTAATGATGGAAATGCGGAAGTTTCTGCTCATGAAGGTTTGGTTGGACGTGTGAATTATGCGTATGATAGTAAATATCTGGCCGAGGTAAGTTTCCGTTATGATGGTTCTTATAAATTTGCGAGTAATAGTCGCTGGGGATTTTTCCCAGCTGTTTCTCTGGGATGGAGAATATCGCAGGAGGCTTTCTTCAAGGAAAATGTATCGTTCATAGATAATTTAAAGATCCGTGGATCTTATGGAAAAGTTGGTGATGAGGGAGATTTTGACGCTTTCCAATATTTAAGTGGTTATAAATATCCTTCGGGTAATTATGTGTTAGGCTCTGACGGGCTTTCGAATGGTGCGGAAGATAAAGGGTTGCCTAATCTTAATTTAACGTGGTATGAGTCTACAACAGCCAATATCGGTTTTGAGGCATCTGCATTAAATGGCCTGATCTCGGCAGAGTTCGATTATTTTGAACGCCGCCGTAAAGGATTATTAGCGGATCGTTTATTGACCTTGCCTACTTCATTTGGAAAGAGTTTGCCACAGGAAAACCTAAATTCGGATAAAACAAGAGGTTTTGAGCTTGTGCTGACACATCGTCATAAGATAGGTAAAGTTTCTTATAGTATAAGCGCGAACTTTACGACTACCCGCGAACTGAATCGTTATGTGGAACGTGCTGTTTCTGGTAATATGTATGAGAATTGGAGAAACAATACGAATGATCGGTATAAAAGCATAGTTTGGGGGTATGAGGCATTAGGGCAGTTCCAGAGTTTTGAGGAGATACTGAATGCCCCAATCCAAGACGGTAATGGAAACAAGTCTTTGTTACCTGGAGATATCCGGTACGCTGATATTAACGAGGATGGTATTATTGATGATAAAGACAAAAAGCCTATTGGACATAGTGATACTCCGAGTATGTACTATGGATTAAATCTATCGGTAAACTGGAATGGTTTTGATTTTACCGCGTTTTTTCAAGGAGCCGCAGGGCATGAGGTGAAAGTTTTCGAGACATTCTTGGATCCATTTATTCAACAAGGATTGGGTAATGGCGTGGTTTTCTGGGAAAATCGTTGGCATCGGGAAGATCCGTCAGATGTAAATAGCGCATGGATTCCAGGTGATATGCCAGCTGTACGCCCTACAGGATTCAGCTTGAATAATGAGGCAAGTACATGGAGTTTGCTGAAAGCGAATTATCTACGACTAAAAACAATAGAGTTAGGTTATACTTTACCGAAGGCTTGGTTGGCGAAAGCGGGATTGGAGAATGTCCGGATTTATGTGAACAGTTATAATCCATTGACAATAACTAAGGGTGGAATGATGAAATATATGGACCCGGAGAACTCACAGGAAAACTTACAATATTACCCGCAAATGAAGTCTTATAATTTTGGTATTAATTTAACATTCTAATATTGGAACTTTTATGAATACGATAAAATATTTTAGTAGTTTGATTTGTGGCATCACGTTTCTTTCCTTTACGAATTGTAATTATTTGGATAAAGAACCGTTTGATTTGATTACTCCAGACCAAGTTTGGGAAGATCCTAAACTGATAAATGGGGTATTGGTAAACTTGTATGATAAGATGCAATTGGAGGATTTCAACTACTGGTATGATAGTGACTACCGTTTGATGAACTTGACAACAATGTCTGATGAAGCACAAGGCTCCTTCCAAAAAGATCCGGTATTTGATAATGGAAACGCTACTTATACGTATGCGGATGAGTTGTTCGGTACTTTTGCAGATCCGTATAAAGGTATTCGTAACTGTAATGATTTTCTCGCTCAGCTAAAAGAGGCATCATTGGATGAGTCAGAAAAAATATCTTTGGAGGCAGAGGTACGTTTTATTCGTGCTTGGCATTATTTTACATTGGTAAAACGTTATGGTGGGGTTCCTTTAATTACAGAATCTCAAGAATACAATGGGGTAGATCAGTTGGAATCTTTGCAGCTTCCTCGTTCTAAAGAAGAAGAAGTATATAGTTTTATTGTTAATGAATGTAATGAGATCGCGGAGAATTTACCGTTGCAACGAGACGCTGCCGGAAAATACCGGGCTGATAGAGGAACGGCGTTGGCTCTTTGTTCTCGTGCTGCTTTATATGCAGGATCTATCGCTAAATATGGAACAGTTCAACTAGATGGTATTGTGGGTATTCCTTCTGAAAAGGCGAATAGTTTTTTCCAAACTGCGTATGATGCTTCTAAAAAAGTTATAGATTTGGGAGTTTATGCTTTATATCTGAAAAAACCGGATGATCGAGCTCAGAACTATTGTGATATGTTTTTGAAGGGTAATGGAGATAATGGAGAATATATTTTCCAAAAGCAATATAATGTAGCTGGAGGAAAAGGACATGACTTTGATAAACGTAACGCTCCTTTTTCGTTTCGTGCCGGAGGCTGGGGCTGTGGTGCGGCTCCCACGCTTGAGATGGTTGAGGAATATGAGTATGTAGATGGTTCAGAGGGTACTTTGGTCTTAACCAATGAAGATGGGTCTGCACGTGCTTTTGATGATCCGTTAGAGTTGTTTGCTAATAAAGACCCGAGATTGTTTGCCTCTATTTATTTGCCGGGGTCTGCTTGTAAAGGTGATATCGTAGAGTGGAGAAGAGGTATTATTAACTCGAACGGTGAGAAGATTCAAGCAACAAAACAGCCGGATGCGGTAGAGAACTATGTGGATCCATCTACCGGGATCACATATAATGTATCGGGTAAAGATGGAGGAGCAGATGCGGGTGACCCATCTAAAACGGGCTTCTATCAGAAAAAATTCTGGGATGAGACGTTAGCAGACTTGAATATGGGTAAGTCGGAGACTCCTAGACCGGTCTTCCGTTTGGCTGAGATGTATTTGAATTTAGCGGAGGCTGCCGTGGAGATGGGAGGAAAAGAACAGGAAGCTTTGGATGCCATCAATGCTATTCGTGAGCGTGCGGGGATCGCTAAACAGACTTCTATCGATATTCAGAAAGTACGTCATGAGCGTAAGGTTGAGCTGGCGTTTGAGGGACACCGTTATTGGGATATGCGCCGTTGGCGAATCGCTCATTTGGATGTAGAGCAGGGAGGTTTGAATGGTTTCCGAGGTTCTGCCCTTTATCCTTGGTTGGATACTCGCACTCAGAAATATGTATTTGAGCGTGGGAATAAGCCTCCGAAACAGGTACGTTTATTCTTGGAAAAGAATTATTATGTGAAGATCGGATCGGACGACATGAACTCGAATCCGAAATTGGTACAGAATCCCGGTTATACAAATTAATTTTAAATGTAGTAGAGTTATGAGACTTATAAATATATGCTTTTTGTCATTGGTGTCTTTATTCCTGATGACCTCTTGTGTGAATGAGTTGGATAATTATGAAGCTCCGGATGGTGGAATTTATGGTACGGTACTAGATGCTGAGACAAATCAGCCTGTGCCTCTGCCGGTACAGGGTTCTACGGGAGTGATTATAAAGTTGATGGAGCAAGGGACGGATGCTACCAAAACGGTGGATTTCTATGCGAAGCAAGATGGTACTTTTAATAATACTCGTATATTTAACTGTGATTATTTGATCACGATAGAAGGGCCTTTTGTGACTTCGGAAGAGGTTCGGGCGACTGTGAATGGACAAACAGAAGTAAATATTCCTGTAATTCCGTATGCCAGAATTGAAGCTTCTGCTTCTGTATCCGGGAAAAAAGTATCCATTAACTATCAAGTGAGCAAGACTCAGTCTTCTTATACAACGGATGAGGTGTATGGTTATTGGAACTTTGCGCCGGGTGTAGATGATGGTGGAGCGAATCAAGCGGGGAAGGTTACAGTGAATGAATTGTCTGGAACAATTACTTTTGACTTAGCTTCTGATCAAACATTTTTGGATAATGAGTATAAGATTAAAGCAAATGGTAATAAAGTCTATGTACGTGTAGGAGCGAAAACGGAAGGAGTGATTAATTACTCTCAAGTAATGGAAGTTAATTTGTAGTTATTTTGTAAATTAAGATAGTAATATATGAATTATTTAAAGCTAATACCAGTATCGTTCTTATGCGTTTGTCTTTTGGCATGTGGTAATAAGACGAAACAGTCTCCGACAGAGGTGATAGTTGACAACACAAATGATCTGCCTGCATGGGCTTTGGGCGATTTTGTGCGTCCGGAAGGGGGGAATCCTGTGATTACTCCGAATCCGGATAGTAAATTTGATTGCCCGATGCGTAAAGCTCCGGTAGGATGGGAAGAGAGTGATACGTTCAATCCTGCGGCAGTGGTGAAAGATGGGAAGATTTGTGTTTTGTATCGTGCGGAAGATAATTCTGCCACGGGTATCGGAAAACGTACTTCTCGGATTGGATTGGCAGAAAGTATAGATGGAGTTACGATGGAACGGCGTGCCGCTCCTGTCATGTTCCCTGCCGAGGATAATATGAAAGAGTTTGAATGGCAAGGTGGTTGCGAGGATCCTCGTGTAGCGGTTACGGAAGACGGGCTTTATGTTATGATGTACACCGCATGGAATCGGGATGTGCCTCGTTTGTCTGTCGCTACTTCACGTGATTTATTGACGTGGGAGAAGCATGGCCCGGCTTTTGCGAAAGCTTATGATGGACGTTTTAAGGATATGGCGTGTAAGTCTGGTTCTATTGTCACGAAATTAGTGGACGGTAAACAAGTTATAACGAAAGTAAATGGTAAGTACTTGATGTATTGGGGGGAGCAAATGGTTGCGGCAGCTACTTCTGATGATTTGATAACTTGGACTCCGGTGTTGAATGACCAGAATGAGTTATTGGGCTTAATTTATCCTCGTGAGAATTATTTTGATAGTGCCTTGACCGAGTGCGGGCCTCCTGCTATCATGACGGATAAAGGAATCTTATTACTTTATAATGGTAAAAATCAAAAGGATGATAGGAGAGATCCTCGTTTTAATGCAGGTACTTACAGTGCTGGACAGGTATTGTTTGATTTGAATGATCCTTATAAAGCGATCGCTCGTTTAGATGTTCCATTTTTCCAACCAATGGCTGATTTCGAGAAGAGCGGTCAGTATGTAGATGGTACTGTATTTATTGAAGGGTTGGTGTTCTTTAAAGGCAAATGGTATTTGTATTATGGTTGTGCGGATTCTAAAGTTGGGGTAGCTGTTTATACCCCAACCTTGAATTCCTAAAGTCTGAATATATGTGGTTCTATAATAGATTATTTGTATGCATATTTATTCTGTCTTTTTGTGGTCTGGCAAATGCTCAAGTCGACACTTCAGCCTATAAAGATTGGATGATTGGCCCTTTCGAGAAGGAGCCGGAAGGGATCAATCCGATACTTGGTCCGAATTTTGATAGTAAATTCTATTGCCCCCTTGAAAAGAAAGAGGTTAGATGGGAATCAAGGGCTATCATTGGTGGAGCTGCGGTAGTAAAGGATAATCAGATCTTTATGGTTTATCAAGGTGAGGATGACAGCAGGGGCTACAATCTTCATACTCATGGAAGTCCGGGTATTATGAGATTAGGGTTGGCCGTTAGTTCTGACGGAATAAATTTTACACGACGAGGTCCTGTATTATATCCTCAAAATGATTTATTTCTGGATAAAGAACGAGGAGGAGGTTGCGAGATCCCCCGTTTGGTGGAATCTCCTGATGGGGACTATGTTTTGTTGTATGATGGTTGGAACCAGTCGGTTGCCAGACTAATGGTCGCGACCTCTAAGGATTTGGTGAACTGGAAGAAAGAAGGTTCTCCTTTCTCTAAATACCATGGGGATAAATATGCGGGCTTATGGTCTAAATCTGCTGCTATCATTACAGAATTAAAGGATGGAAGACTGGTTGCCGCAAAGATAAATGGTAAATATTGGATGTATTGGGGGGAAGAGGGTTTGTATATTGCGACCTCGGATAATTTACGGGATTGGAAGATGCTGGAAAATCCGGATGGGTCTCCCAAGGTCTTATTGCCTAAACGTGCGGGAAAATTTGATGATCGTGTGATAGAAGGTGGGTATGCGCTCAAAACGGAAAAGGGAATTGTTGTTTTTTACAATACGTTCCGTTTCCGACAAGAGGGGGAGACCGGAGAGCCTGTTCTTGCTTCGGGATTAGGACAAGCTCTAGTCGATCCTAATGATCCAACAGTATTATTGGATCGTTCAGAAAAAGCATTCTTGAAACCTGATCGGGAATATGAGGTACAAGGTGCCGTAAATAACGTGGTGTTTATGACAGGACTTGTTTATTTTAAAGGGAAATATTATCTCTATCATAATGGTGGCGATCGTATGTTGTGTGTTGCGGTCTCTAGAAGTAATGACTTAGCCCATCAAGTCTCAGGAGATCCAATCGAATAATAGACGATTCCCCAGATAAAACTTTTAAAGTTTTGAAAGCACGTATGTTCTCAAAAGGAGCATACGTGTTTTTTTATGAGAAAAAAGTATCTTGCATTACTAAATAAACAATAATTTTACTAATTTTGTGTCATTAAGTCTTGAGAAAAGACATAGTCTATCCGTATAGTTCGCTTTTTAAAGGCTGTTTCAGACTTAGTTCCGGGAAGACTATGGTTCTTGATAATACATAAGTCATTTTCCCGTACACTATTATAATCCTATTTTTTCTTTCAATCTTTTTATTAGATCAATCATACGCTATCCATATTTCGGTTATCGTTTGATCTATAATCGTTTACGACTAAAAATCTTTTTATTGAAAATCATAGTCTTCCCGGAACTCGTTTGTCTTGTTTTTTTCTGGTATGAGAGAATGTAAGTAGTGTAGTTAACCTTAAAAAAGAGAAGCCTATGTAAATATACGGAATGAATGTAAGAAAAAAGAAGGAGGTAGACCTGCCTGTCTTTATTTGTTATCTAATAAAAATCTATGTATTATAAAAAACTTTTACAAATGAGTAATGTCAAGCATTTTTTCTTCAAGGCTTTGTTTTGCGCATCATTATTCCCTGGCGTAAATACCCCGATGGCCTTGTGTGCGAATAGTCATGATATGGCGACTTTACCGGAATCACAACAACAAAGAAAAGTGACCGGTATCGTTACAGATTTGAAAGGTGAACCTATTATCGGTGCTAATGTGGTAGTGAAAGGTTCTACAAACGGAACGATTACGGATATTAATGGTAACTTCTCCATCGAGGTAACTCCGAATTCGATACTTCAAATTTCTTATATCGGCTATGTAGCTCAAGAGATACCGGTAGGAGATAAGAATAATCTGGTTATTTCTATCCATGAGGATACCCAGAAATTAGATGAGGTCGTAGTCGTAGGTTATGGCACTCAAAAGAAAGTAAACTTAACAGGTGCCGTGGAGCAAGTAACAAGCGAGGTCTTTGAAAACCGTTCCGTATCGAACGCTACCCAGATGTTGCAAGGCTCTATCCCGAACTTGAATATTCAGTTGACAGATGGTAAGCCAACCCGTACAGCTAGTTATAATGTGCGTGGTACGACCTCTATCGGTCAAGGCGGGGATGCCTTAGTCTTGATTGATGGTGTTGAGGGAGATCCGTCTATGTTGAATCCAAATGACATCGCAAGCGTCTCTGTATTGAAGGATGCGGCCTCTGCCGCTATTTATGGTGCCCGGGGTACGTTTGGCGTGGTATTGATTACGACGAAAGAACCGGCGAAAGATAAGACTTCTATTACGTATACGGGTAACTTCTCGCTACAACGTCCGGCTACGGTTCCCGATGTAGTGACGGATGGGTATATGTATGCTGAGCGCTTCTATGAGGCTTATCATGCATGGAACAATTATTCGGCAGATCCGAAGAATATTAATAAGACCCAAGATTTTTCTCTTGGTTGGTTGGAAGATTTCAGGTTGCGAAAAGAACAAGGTATTACCTCGGAAGTCGAGACAGATGCAAGCGGCAAGTATGTTTATTACGGAAATGCGGATTATTATGATGCCTTGTATAAGAAAAATACTTTTGCTCAAGATCATAATTTGTCGTTGACCGGGAGTAACGGTAAATTGAATTATTATATATCCGGTCGTTTCTATGGATATGATGGCTTGTTCCGGTATAATACGGATGACTATAAAACGATGAATTTACGTGCGAAAGGTTCTATCCAGTTGTTTGATTGGTTGAAGGTTGAGAATAATATGGAATTTTCGAATATGGACTATCATAATCCGATGAATGTGGGTGAAGGTGGTTCTATTTGGCGTAACATATCTGATGAAGGACATCCTTGTGAGCCGATCTTTAATCCGGATGGTAGCTTGTCTTTTTCTGCCGCTTATACGGTAGGTGATTTCATCTATGGAAAGAACGGTATCGATACAAATAATAAGGTATTACGGAATACGACTAGCTTCACGGCATCATTCTTAAACAATAAATTGCATGTAAGAGGTGATTTTACATTTAGGAATACGGATAACAATAAGACACAACGCCGTGTCCCGGTTCCTTATAGCAAGGTGGAAGGAGAGAGTTTGCTGTTGAGCGAGAAATACAATGACTTAAAGGAAACGACCAGTAAGACTGATTATATAGCCACTAATATTTATGCCGATTATGAGGATACGTTTGCGGACGCGCATTATTTTAAAGGTATGGTCGGTTATAATTATGAGCAATCTCAGTATAAGAATCTAGAGGTTCAGCGGAATGGCTTGTTATTTGATGATACGGATAATATTAACCTGGCCTTGGGAGATGCGATTACTACTTCCGGCAAATATACCCGTTGGCGGGTAGCCGGTGGATTCTTCCGGTTGAATTATGCGTTTAAGGATCGTTATCTGTTGGAGGTGAACGGTCGTTACGATGGTTCTTCAAAGTTTCCTACAAATCAGCAATGGGCATTCTTCCCATCCGTATCGGCAGGTTGGAGAATCTCGGAGGAACCGTTCTGGAAAGTGAATGAGACAATTTTCTCGGATATGAAGATCCGTGCTTCTTATGGCTCATTGGGAAATGGTAACGTAGATCCTTATAGCTTCTTGGAGCTTTTAAGTATAAAAACTTCCGACCGGGTATTGAATGGAGCTTTAAATAAATATACTAGCGCGCCTGCCGTTATGCCAAGTGGCCTCACTTGGGAAACCGCGACTACTACCGATGTCGGTCTTGATTTCGGTATGTTAAACGGGCGTTTCCGTTTCTCCGGCGACTACTACATCCGTAAAACTACAGATATGTATACGGTGGGTAAGACACTTCCGGAAATTTTCGGTGCCACCTCCCCCAAGGGAAACTATGCAGACATGACAACAAAAGGTTGGGAAATCACATTGACCTGGCGCGATCATTTTGATCTGGCTAGCAAACCGTTTAATTATGAGATCAAGGGAACTCTGTCTGATTATATTTCAACCATAGATCGTTATAATAATGAGAATAAGTACCTGGATGATTATTATGAGGGCATGCGGGTCGGTGAGATTTGGGGATACGAGACCGAAGGCTTGTTTAAAGATCAGGCAGATATTGATAGTCATGCGACCCAGAATTTAATCAAGTCATCTTCCAAGAATATTTGGTATCCGGGAGATGTGAAGTTAAAAGACCAAGACGGGAATGGCGCGATTGATTATGGAACGAACCGGGTCGATGATCATGGAGATTTGAAGGTAATTGGCAATAGCTTGCCTCGTTTCGCTTATAGTATTAACCTAAGCGCTGATTGGAATAACTTCTTTATATCGGCATTCTTCCAAGGTGTAGGAAAGCAGGATTGGTATCCTAGTTCGGAGTGTATTTTCTGGGGACAATATAACCGTCCGTATAACAATTTACCGACATGGCATGTCGATAATTATTGGACAGAGGATAATCAAGACGCTTATTTGCCTCGTTATGCGGGTTATAATACATCTATTAGAGATACGAAACAGACTCGTTATCTACAGAATGTAGCTTATATCCGTTTGAAGAACCTGCAATTTGGCTATACGTTGCCTAAACAGTGGATATCGAAGATCATGCTTCAAAATGCGAGGGTTTATATCTCGGCAGAGAATTTGTGGTGCTGGTCTCCCTTGTATAAACATACCCGTGATTTGGATGTGACAAATATTTATGGCTCTGACCCGGATTTGACGGATGCGGATATGAAATCCGGCTTGAACGGAGACCGGGGTAGTGGCGATGGCAATAGCTATCCGCAGATGAGAAGCGTAAGTTTAGGCGTATCAGTAACTTTTTAAATCTTGAGACATGAAAAAACTAATATATTCTTTTGTATCGACTTGTCTGTTATTGGGCGCTTGTTCGATGGATGAGTCTCCAAAATCGGAAATAGACAAGGAATCCATATTTAATAATGAGAAAGGACTCCAGACATATTCTTATTCCTTTTATGATATTTTACCTTCTATCAGTAATGGATATAAGAAAGACGCGATGTGTGATTATGGTGCGGTAACGAGTTTCGACTCTTTTTTGAGAGAAGGAGCTTATTCCGCGGAGGTCGCTACGGGCTGGTCTTCCGATGATTGGAAGGATCTACGCAATTTAAATTATTTTATAGAGAATTGCGTGAGCGATCAGTTAGATGAGTCTGTCCGTAATGATTATATCGGATTGGCTCGCTTTTTCCGTGCTTATTTCTATTACGAGAAAGTACTCCGCTTTGGAGATGTACCATGGGTGGATAAACCATTGAACATTGATGATGAGGAGTTGTATGATGAACGTGATCCCAGGACATTGGTGATGGATAAGGTTTTGGAAGATTTGGATTTCGCATGTGAGCATATCAGCCGGACGAGTGATGGGACAGGATCTTTGGTGACCAAGTGGGTGGCTTATGCCTTGAAATCCCGTATTTGCCTGTTTGAAGGCTCTTTCCGTAAATACCATACGGAGTTAGGATTGGTCGATACGGCTGATAAATGGTTTCAGGAGGCTGCTGACGCCGCTGAGGTCGTGATGACGGAATCCGGCCATTCCTTGTATACAGGGGCGGGAACAGAAGGCTCGATGCGTGCTATATTCATTAGTGATACGCCGATCACAAGCGAAGTAATGTTGGCTAGTTGCTGTGACGTAACTTTAGGTAAGCTTGGTGACGCGAATTGGTGGTGGACATCGGGTACCTACGGTTCTCGTTTTAGCATGACCCGTGCGTTTGTCAACACGTTTTTGAATATTGATGGAACGCCGTTTACGGATCGTCCGGGATATGAGACGATGTTGTTCTATGATGAATGCCAAGATCGTGATATGCGTTTAGCGCAAACAATTCGTACTCCGGGTTATCAGAGAGACGGGGAGCCTGCCGCTCCGAATTTCAATGGTTATACATTTACCGGTTATCAGCCGATTAAGTATACGTTGGACGCTACTCATTACGACGCTGGAGCTTTGAATACAAACGCCATACCTCTTTTCCGTTATGCGGAGGTGCTGTTGAATTATGCGGAAGCCAAAGCGGAATTGGGTACATTGAGTGATCAGGATTGGAGTAAGACGGTTGGAGCCTTACGTGCCCGTGCCGGTATTACGGGAGGATTAAATGCTAAGCCGGTGAAAGTGGATACGTATCTTCAGGATACTTATTTCCCTAATATCTCAGATCCCGTCTTATTGGAAATCCGCAGGGAACGTTCCATTGAACTTGCCTTGGAGGGATTCCGCTTCTCGGATATCAAACGCTGGAAGTTGGGAAAATTGATGACTATGCGCTGGACGGGCATTTATGTCCCGAAATTGAATGAGCCAATGGATCTTGACCATGACGGTACAATGGATGTCGTGTTCTATATCGGTAGTAAACCGGAGAATTTACCGGCTAGTTGTACGCCGATATCAGTGGGTGATGATACCCAACAAGGGTTGACACAGGGTACATACGGAAACCTCACTTGGTCCGACAACGATCCTAGGATCTGGTATGATGATGATCGTCAATATTATTATCCGATCCCGGCGGCAGCGATTCAGAAGAATCCTAATTTGAAACAGAACCCGGGTTGGTAATTAAAGTAAGAATCGTATGAGAAACCTGGTTATAGTATTTATTTCCTTGTTCAGCTTCTGCTGCGGGATATTCGGGCAACAGAAATGTCAATTGAACGTAGGCAGTTTTAACCTGCGGTATGATAATGACGGAGATAAAGATGATTCTTGGACGCATCGGAAAGATATGGCCGTGTCGTTGGTACATTTTCATGACTTTGATGTCTTTGGAATTCAAGAAGGATTGATTCATCAAGTAAAGGATTTGGTGAAAGATGGTACGTATGCGTTTGTCGGTGTAGGCCGGGATGATGGAAAAGAGGCTGGAGAACATGCCGCGGTCTTATTTAAGAAAGATCGGTTTGAATTATTGGACTCGGGAAATTACTGGTTGTCGGAGACACAGGATAAGCCCTCTTTTGGTTGGGATGCGCAATGCCGGAGAGTTTGTTCATGGGCGAAGTTGAAAGATAAGGTTTCGGGAAAGGAATTTTATTTCTTTAGTGTGCACTTCGATCATGTCGGTAAAGTGGCCCGTCATGAATCTGCCTTGATCATGTTGGCTAATATTAAAAAGATAGTGGGGGATTCCCCTGCTATCTGTGTAGGTGATTTTAATGGTACGCCGGATTCAGAGCCTATACAAATACTGAAATCCGATGGTTTACTGTTAGACTCACGGGAAATCTCAAAAACGCCTCCCTATGGAACGGTAGGAACGACAAATCAATTTAATTTGAATGCTCCGATGAAGAATCGAATTGACTACATTTTCGTTACCAAGAATATTCACGTGAATAAATATGGTACGTTGAATGAGTGCCAATACGGTCATTTTCCTTCAGACCATTTCCCGATTATGATTGAGGCTGAATTTTGAGTTTATGGGTTAGAATGTTTTATATAATTATAAAGATATGAAGAAGCTAATTTATTCTTTCTTATTTGTTCTTTGCTCTGTGTTTGCATTGCAAGCGGAGTCTATGGTGGTTGCCACTTATAATTTGCGTAACGCGAATGCGGGTGACTCTACGAATGGTAATGGCTGGGGGCAACGTTATCCGTATATCGCCCAGTTGATACAGTTCCACGGTTTTGATATTTTCGGAACTCAAGAAGGTAAGCATCATCAATTGCAGGACCTTAAGAATGCGATGCCCGGTTATGATTATATCGGGGTAGGCCGTGATGATGGTAAGCAAGCCGGGGAATACTCTGCCATATTTTACCGTAAGGAGAAGTTTGAGGTACTGGATCATGGAGACTTTTGGTTGTCTACGATAACCGACCGTCCTAATAAGGGATGGGATGCTGTTCTTCCTCGTATTTGTACATGGGGTAAATTCCGGGATAAACAAACCGGTTTCACCTTTTTGTTCTTTAACTTGCATATGGATCATATTGGCGTACAGGCCCGTGCGGAAAGTGCTAAGCTTATCCTTAAGAAGTTGAAGGAATTTCCGGAGGAGTTACCAGCGATTTTAACAGGAGATTTTAATGTGGATCAACATAATGAATCCTATTTATTACTAGATAATTCCGGCATTATGAGGGATTCTTATCAGATTGCGGATTTCCGGTATGCACCCAACGGCACATTTAATGCTTTCCATGCAGACCGTAAAACGGACAGTCGTATTGATCATTTATTTCTTACGAAAGAGTTTAGTGTGAAAAAGTATGGTATCTTGACGGATACATACCGCTCGGAAGCGAAAGAGAATACGGAAAAAGAACAGAACGCTAACTTTCCAAAAGAAGTTTCCATGCAAAAATATGTTGCCCGTACACCATCTGATCATTTTCCTGTAATGATTGTGGTAGAAGTAAAATAATCATAACTTTAAGAAAAATGGGGGGCGATCATTAAAGGTCGCCCTTATTTTATAGAAATAGAATAGAGGTTCTACTTTCTCATCCTTTCTGAGCATTTATTCACTCTCCCATCATAGATAGAGTTGAAAGAAAAGAGTGTATGGAATCTAATTTGTTGGTTCTGTAGTCGGCAATTAAGACAACTTGGTATATTTCATAATCTACAGATGTATTTATTTTTCAAGAAAATAAATATTAAAATAACAAATCAAATAATAATTTTTCTACTTTTGCGTTGCTGGAGGCTTGAGAAAAAGATGTGATTAATCCCTTATAAAAGATCTTCTGAGGGTTATTATGACTGAGTCTCGTCAAGACTATGGTCTTGTTGATGGACTATAAATCCTTATATCACATATACTTATGATCTGATTCTCCTTCTTCTGAAATTTTAGATTCCTCAACTAAGCATCGTTTTAAACTCCGGTTACGAACTGATTTTGTTCTCTTTATGTCTTCGTTCTTCTTCTTTTCAGCCATAGTCTTGACGAAACTCTTTTAATCAGTAAAGGTGATTGTGAATATTCATGA
>NZ_CANTZW010000046.1 GCF_947855115.1 uncultured Parabacteroides sp. | reverse complement strand
ATAGTTCTGTGCAGACTAAACATATTAATAAACACTGAAAGGGAAGATTACCATAGAAGGTCATCTTCCCTTAAAAATGATGTGTGTAGTTAATAAAAATATCTATGAATTAACGCTTATAAACGGAGCGGATTGCCATTATAGAAATCCAAGATCTTCGCACGGAAGATAAAGTCGAATTTAGCTTGCGCCTGTTCCGCTAAGCTTTGCGCATATTTTGTCTTTGCCTCATTAAATTCAAAAACCGTGCTTTTACCTGCGTTATAACGCTCTTGGGCATAATTGAACGCTTCCTCGCTTGCCGTGACGGATTTGCCGGATGCCACGTATTTCTCTTGGGAAGCCGTTGCGTTATAATACGCCTGCTGGATTTCCTTGTATAACGTTTTCTTTGTGTTTTCCATCAGCAATTCCCGGTTGATGATATTGATCCTTGCGGTACGAACACTATTACGTACTTGGAAACGGTTGAAAAGCGGGATACTCAAGGAGAATCCGATGATTTTTTGTCCGTTTTGCTTAAACTGCTCACTGAAAGAGCGGGTATCGGCAAATTCTCCTCCGGAAGTAGAATGGTAATAACCATTACTATAACTAGCTCCGAGATTTAACTTGGGGTAATAGCCCGCTTGTGCGACACGTAGCATTTTCTTCTGGCTCTCCAACAAATACTGCTGTTCCTTGATCTGTGGCTTGAACGTAACCGCATGATCGTAGATGTTTTCCGGAGGTAGGATACTGCTCATATTATCAGCTACCGCATCGTCTATTACGGGAGTCTGTATATCGAAATCCCGGTCGCTTCGCTCTAGTTCCAAGCTTTGCGCCAGATCCAGTAGCGCAAGGCTCACGTTGTTCTGCGACTCGGTCAGCGTGACCTCGTCTTTCGCTAGCTGGGCCTTGATATCGTATAACTGAGATAGGGGAACTTTCCCGGCGTTCACGAGGGCCTCCGTTTTGTTCACTTGCTCCTTATCCAGTTCCACTTGCAGTTTCGCTATTTTCAGTAACTCTTTATTGTAAAGCACTTGCAGATAATAGGAAGCGATATTGATAGATAAATCTTCTTTCGCTTTATTCAGGTTCTCGACAGACGCTTTAAGATCAAGCTTACGAGCGGCGATATCATTCGGTATTTTTAACCCGTCGAATAAAGGCATGTCCAAGTTGATCCCCAGCGTAGAGTTGGCGGCATTCTGGTCTACGATCACTCCGGATTTAGACGTGGAGCGTCCGAACTGGAAACTCTGCCCCATGCTACCATTCAATGCGGGTAGCCAGCTATATTTGCTGGTATGTAAGTCTACCTTCCGGCTTTCTTGTTCCTGCTCCTTCTGTTTCAAGTCTATATTATGCTCGATGGCATATTGGATACACTCCTCCAGGCTCCAGCGTTTCGCTGCGTCTTGGGCGAAGACATAGTTGCCGGACAAGAGAAAGGCGATAGCCATTATATATAAGTTTCTTCTCATCATACGATCTTTCTTTTATTTCTTATTCGGTTCGATGGCAGCGCCCCGGACTTTATCGGTAGCGGCTAGGCCTTCCTGGATCTCGATCTTGATACCATCGGACAAGCCTACTTTCACGGGATGTTTCTCGAAGACTTGTTCCGGTTGCTCTTGTTTAACCAATTGTACGAATGCGGAATCCCCTTGGAACTCAACCGTACTTTCCGGAATCGTAAGTACGTTCTCCGCACGTTTTAGTACGATCTCGGCGTTGGCACTATACCCCGCACGGATGAAAGCGTCTTCGGGGATCGTAACAGCCGCCTTGATCTCGAATTGAATGGCCCCGTTCTTGTCTACCCCTTTGGGCGATACGTATTCCAGCAAAGCATCGAAAGAGCGGCTCTCCATGGCTCCGACGGTCAATTTGATCGGCATTCCCTCATGGATACGCCCGATCTCGGTCTCGTCTACATTGCCTTTGAAGATCATGTCGTTCATGTTGGCTACGGTAGCGATCGTCGTGCCATCATTGAAATTATTCGCCTGGATGACCGAGTTACCCACTTTGACCGGGATATCTAGGATCATACCAGTGATGGTACTACGGATTTGGGTCGTACTGGCTACACTGGAGTTCTTGGCTATACCATCCCGGATAATCTCCAAGGCACTTTGTGCGTTATCTTTTTCCTCCACAGCTTTCAGGTAATTCGCCTTGGAAAGGTCGAAGTCTTCCCGGGCGATAACCCCCTGCTTGAATAGCTGCGTATCCCGTTTATAAGTCTCCTCCACCTGCTCTAGGGAGATATTGGCGAGGTTCACACGCGACTCGGCGCTATTAAGCTGTACCATCTCGGGGATAACCTTGATCGTAGCGATGATCTCACCCGCTTGTACCATCTGCCCCGCGTCTTTCTTCAATTCGGAGATAATACCGGATATCTGCGGCTTGATCTCCACTTCGAAACGAGGCTCTACGTTTCCGGTAGCCACCGTCTTGGTTTCCACATCTCCTATTTCAGGGGTTACGATCTCGTAGACGGTGATCACCGGTTGCGCTTTTTTCCATAAGAAATAGAACGTACCGATTACCGCCGCTCCCACCAGTACCAATAAGATGATACGCAGGATCTTTTTCACAATGCGATTCTTCATGATTATATAGTTTTATTAATCTACAAATGTTATTATTCTTCTCGTATGGCATCTATCGCCTTGATCTGCATGGCTCGCCATGCGGGGATCAGCCCGGCCAGCAGACCGCTGAACAGCAAGATTACCGTAGCCGCTACCGCAATCTGGATACTCACCTCCGGATGCTCCATCATGGTTCCGTTACTAGTTGGCTGAGCGCTCAATATCCTGTCGACCAAATCGAGCAGGAACACTCCGGCGCTTAATCCCATCAGGCCCGCCAGTGCGGTTAGCAGCAGGCTTTCGCTCATGATCTGCGAGATAATATTCCAGGGTTTCGCTCCGATAGCCCTTCGTACACCAATCTCCCGGGTACGTTCTTTGACCGTGACCATCATGATATTGCTCACGCCGATGATACCTGCCAGCAACGTACCTATACCCACGAGCCAGATCAAAATATCGATACCGATGAATAACATATTGAATGTCTCGAACTGGGCCGCCAGGTTAATCACCGTCACGGCTTGCGGATCAGTGGGGGAGATTTGATTCTGGCTCTTTACGATATCCTTGATCTGTTCGATCACCGGGTCTATCTTGTATCCGGGCTTGGCGCTCACGCATAGGAAGTGAATGATATCCCCTTGGTTCAGCGTCTGTTGCATGGTGCTGAAAGGGAGGAATACACTTTCCTCGGCCCGTCCACCGATATTAACGCTGGAGGCCCGTTGCTTCGTGACTCCTACCACTTGATAGTAAATCCCGTTTACCCGTATATATTTCCCGCAAGGATCGCTGCCTTTGAACAATACCTCGTTCACCTTGGCTCCGATCAAGCAGACCTTGCGTTTCCCGATCTCATCGATATCATTCAGCAGCCGGCCATAATAAAGTTGCTGGGTCTCGATCTTGAAGTAATCGGGCTGTACGCCCTTTACATTATAAGTACCGCTTAACTGGCCATACACGATATTCTTGTCTGAGCTACTACCCCAGATGATAGGAGAGACGGCCTCGATATCTTTCACTTGTTTCCGGATACTCTCTACGTCACGATTTCGCATATTCCATTGTCGCCCCTTGTTGAAGCCTTTGTACGACTCGCTAGTACGGTCGGAGAAAAAGAAGGCGGAGTTCGTGGCGAACCCGTTGATGCTGGAGAACATGGCGTTCTTCATCCCGTTTCCGGCTCCCAAAAGGATCACCAGCATCAGGATTCCCCAGAATACACCGAAGCAGGTCAACAAGCTGCGTGTCTTGTTCCGGGTGATTGTCACCCATATCTCTACCCATCTGTCTATGTCAAACATGATTATTCCCTTTTTGTTATTATTCCGTTCTCATGGCTTCGATAGCCGTGACTTTTACCGCCTTGCGTGCCGGGAAATATCCTGCCAATACGCCGGCCACGATGATCAATACCGTGGCAGAGCTGGCTATCGCCAGATTGACGGTCGGGTTGCGGAAGACCGTCGTATCCTCACCGATATTGCCCCCGGACTGGGCTTCGGCTTGCGCCATTTCCATCCCGTGGTTGATTAGTTCCGTAAGCCCGATTCCCATGATCATCCCGATATAGCCGAATACGGCGGTCACAAGGATGGATTCGGCGATTACCAACGTCAAGATCGAACCGGGTTTAGCTCCCAGCGCTTTGCGTATGCCGAACTCCTTGGTCCGTTCCCGCACGGTGATCAGCATGATGTTGCTTACTCCCACGATTCCCGCCATTAGGGTCCCGATACCGATAATCCAGATAAACAGGGTGATACCCCCCATGATGTTGTTCCACATCAGAAACTCGTTCGCCATGTTCCACATACCGATCGCATTCTTGTCTTCCGGATCAAATTGGTGGCGGCGTGCCATCCATTCCCGGAAACTCTGCTCGAAGGCCTCATTCTCTTGCTCGGTAGTGACCCCTTTCAGGGTGAATGTTAGCGACCCGAAGCCATATCCATTATTGTATAATAATTGAGCTACGGAGAATGGAATGTAGGCGGGGGCGTTGTTGCTTTTGTCGTCGTCGTTGTACACGCCTACCACTTGATACATCATGTTCCCGCATTTCACGTATTTACCCAGCGGCTTGTCATCCCTGAACAATACCTCGGCCATGCGGGGGCTGATCACGATCACTTTCCTCCGGTCTCTCATGTCTTGCTCGTTGATGAATCGACCGTTACTCGTCTCCACGTTTACGTAATTGATCGGGGCGTGATCCGGGTATACGCCATGAGTCTGCCCCGTTACGTACTCCTTGTTGTAAGTGATCGTGTCGTTGTGGGAGATGGTGGCCGAGCAAAGGTCTACCTCCTTGAAATCCCTCTTCAGGGCGCTCAAGTCTTCTTCTTTGAAGCTGATGCTCCGGTTAGACTGCATCCCTTTCCAAGGTTTGGTGGTATAGCGTGTCCATACCTCGACCCGGTTGGTAGACATGTTCTTGAAGTTGTGCATGATGCCGTTGCGTAACCCGTTGCCGGCCCCCAGCAACACGATCAGCATGAAAATACCCCATGATACCGAGAAACCGGTCAAGAAGGTACGGAGCTTGTTTTTCCGGATAGTGCTCCATATTTCCCTGAAATTATCGAAATCAAACATGGTTCTCTCCTTTTTCGATGTGTTCGATCAACCCGTCTTTCACCCGGATAATCCGGTCTGTAGCCTCGGCCACGGATGGCTCGTGAGTGACGATCACCATAGTCATACCTTCCAGATTCACCTTGCGCAGCAGTTCCATCACCTCTACGGTCGTCTTGCTGTCTAACGCCCCGGTAGGCTCGTCGGCCAGTATGACTTGTGGTTTTGCTATCAAGGCCCGGGCGATCGCCACGCGTTGTTTCTGTCCACCAGACATCTCGTTCGGCATATGTTCTGCCCAATCCTTCAGCCCGACCATGTCTAGGTATTCCAGTGCCATGGCATTCCTCTTTTTCCGGCTTACCCCTTGGTAATAGAGCGGGAGGGCGACGTTCTCCATGGCGTTCTTGAATGATATCAGGTTGAACGATTGGAAGATGAAGCCGATCATCCGGTTCCTTAGCTCGGCGGCGCGGCTCTCGCTTAGGTTCTGAATCAACTGTCCGTTCAATAAATAAGTGCCCGTGTCGTACGTATCCAATATCCCTAGGATATTCAATAAGGTAGACTTCCCGGAACCGGACGCTCCCATGATCGATACCATCTCTCCTTTCTCAATATCTAGGTCGATACCTTTCAAAACGTGCAGTGGGGCTCCGTTAAAGTACGTTTTGTTTATTCCTCTCAGTTGAATCATCATATTTTGTAATATCATTATATATTTAGGTATACACTTTGCTAAATAAGTTACACTGTTGATGAACATTTTTATCATCTGCTCGCAAATATATGATTTACCAAGATACCTTGTAACGCAAGGTACTTATAATTATGTAATATTAACAAAAGGATTCTGTTCGATTTCTTTTATCTATTAGATGATCGTCCACCAGCCGTTGTACAATCTCTACCAATCGCCGCATGATCCTCCGACAGATAGCAGATACCGTATGCCTCGGCTTCTTCACCCTGCCAGATAAAGAAAAAAGCTTTAGGCTATCTTTATATAAACTTTTACCTTTGCGGTGAAATTCAAATAGCAGAAAGATTTATGGTAACAATTGGTACGCCCAAATCGGCTACTGCGACTAAAGTCGTGCTTTGTGGCTCGGGCGAGTTGGGGAAAGAGTTTGTGATAGAATTGCAGCGTTACGGTGTAGAGGTGATTGCGTTGGATAAGTATCCGGATGCTCCGGCCATGCAAGTGGCACATCGTTCTTATGTGGTCTCTATGCTGGACGGCGACGCTCTACGTGAGATCATAGAGAAAGAGAAACCGGATTATATCGTGCCGGAGGTGGAGGCGATCGCTACCCGCACCTTGATGGAGCTGGAAGAGGAGGGATACCATGTGATCCCTACCGCCTGTGCTACTTGGCTGACGATGAACCGTGAGGGGATTCGCCGCTTGGCGGCCGAGGAGTTAGGGTTGCCCACTTCCCCGTATCGGTTCGCCGAGACCGAGGAGGAATTCAAGGAGGCGGTGAAGGAGATAGGCATGCCTTGCGTGGTGAAGCCGATCATGAGCTCGAGCGGACATGGGCAGAGCGTCGTTCGAGAGGAAAAGGATATAGATCCCGCTTGGCATTACGCTCAAGAAGGTGGACGTGCGGGTGCGGGTAAGGTCATTGTAGAGGGATTCGTGGATTTCGACTATGAGATTACTCAGTTAACGGTTCGCCATATCGGGGGAACCTCTTTCTTGGAACCCGTGGGGCACGTCCAGGTAGATGGTGATTACCGGGAGTCGTGGCAACCGCAGGCCATGAGCCTTGCCGCTAAGGCGAAAGCCCGTGAGATAGCTGGTAAGATCACCGAGGCCTTGGGAGGTCGCGGGATCTTCGGCGTGGAATTATTTGTTAAGGGAGACGACGTGATCTTTAGCGAGGTTTCTCCTCGTCCGCACGATACCGGGATGGTGACGATGATCACGCAGGATTTATCCCAGTTTGCGTTGCATGCCCGTGCGGTGCTCGGCTTGCCGATCCCTAATATTGCGTTCCACGGGGCCGGCGCTTCCCGTGCGGTCGTGGTGGAAGGTGATAGCGACCGGCTCTCTTTGGGCAATCTGGATAAGGTCTTGGAACAACCTGATACGCAGATGCGTTTCTTCGGGAAACCGGAGGTTCACGGGCATCGCCGTATGGCCGTCTTGCTGGCCCGCGGTTTGGATGTGACGGAGGCAAGGGAGAAGACCGGGGTGATGATGGGGCGTTTAAGTGTTAAATTGTGACGTATCCTAGGAGAAATAAGCGTTAGAGAAGGTTTTGTGAACAAAATGTGAATATTCACAGGCCTGTATTTTGGTCGGAATGGCTTATTTTTGTCTCAGTTTCTTAATAGATATTTGAGAGTCTATAAACGCAGATTACAATATGTTTGTCTCACTTGAGAGTGAAATCAGATTGCCGATAGTTTGTAGTTATTTTATGAATACAACAAATGGGAATATGGGCGTTGGCTTGAAACGCTCTGTTTTCATAATCGGTGACGATAGAGTGGGCAAACAGATCAATAGCTAAGGGTGGGGTTGATTTAGCCAAAACAGACATCCTTATCTCCTTTCACCCACCCTGGCTATTGTTCTTATTTCACGTTTACCCCTTTTGTGTTTCTCATTGTTTCCATCACGGCATGGGTATCTATTTGAGCTTTTTCCTGTATAAACTCCGGTAGGTTATAAGTCCATAGTAAATTTTTGTAATATTTCACGGGATCTTTTTGCGGCAGGAGGAAAGGCTTGTGGGCCGTGCCATGCTCGTCGATATAGGTAAAGAACGGGCGTGTGTATAATCCGTCCAACCTGCGGCTGCTAAATACCATCCAGCGATTGTTGCTGCTCCACGAATGATAACTTTCACCTTCGGCGCTGTTTGCCTCGGTCAGCGGGTAAGGTTTTCCGTCGGGTAACTTTATCATGTATAGCTCGGCATCTTTATGCCAAACCCCGAAGCCGCCATATTCCTGCAAGGTGAAGGCCAGGAATTTGCCGTCTGGTGAGATTCTGGGGAAAGAGACACTTTTATGGTGGGCCCGGCCATTGTATAAGGTATCTACTTGCTGTCCGAAGGTACGGGTTTCCGGGTCGAAGCTGATACGGCATAGGCTGTATGTCATTTGTCTGAAATTCTGGGAAACGGAGTCTACCGCCGCTGTAGAGCTGAAATAGAGGCTCTTCCCATCGGGAGAGAACGTAGGGAATATTTGCCATGCGTCTTTGGAGTTTAACGCCTCGCAAGAGAATATCTCGTTCTTCTTTACGTCGTAAATCACGATGTCGGAGTTGTGATCCAGTACTTCCAGCGTGTTGGGGTTATTGATGAAGAAGTTCTGATAGGTATCGCATACGGTGGCAGCCAGATAGTTACCGTCCGGATGCCAATACATGTAGACGAAGTTCGAGACGGTATTGGGTGTCTTAGTATTTAGCTTGGTTATTTTCTTTCCATCGATCAGTACGGAACCGGCATGTTTGCCGCGCATATGGAAAATCATTTTATGCGGGTTTCCGGAGGCAAACGTGTGGCAATTTACGCAATTATAGTCGGTCAGGCTATTCTCGTAGATCACGCTTTGGTCGTAACTCTCCAAATCCCGTTGGTAAATCCCCATCCGGTTCCACATATCATTGCTCAAGGCTAATAATCTATAGGCTATATATTTGTCTATGGAGTCATTGGCAATTTCCATATGGAAAGGCGTATAAGCGTTCCATTCACCGTTTATGTGTTTAGCTACGGTCAGCTCTATTTGGCTCCCGGCGTTTTCTTTTAGTAAGGCTTTCCATTTCTTCTGGGGTATCTTAAAGAGTCCCTCATCGCTGTAGACCTGAAATCGGCTCTCTTTCCCTTTTACGATCAGGCAATGCTCACCACTGTCGGCGATGGAGAAATTGAGAGGGGCGATGTTCACTGGAATGGTCACATCCTTGTAATCCGGACAGATGGTTATTTCCTCGTCCAGACTCTTGACAATCCGTATGTCGCCTTTGGAGCATGAGACCATGAAGGCGATGAGAAAAAGGAAAATATATCGGCTTGTATCCGTATGAGTTTGTCTTTTCATAAATGTTTTTATTTAGAGAGCATCAAATAATACCAAAAAGTATTCCGATAGTCGGCTATTCCAGCCGCTACGTTTTGCCGGGCATGTCTTAACCCCAGTACGCGTTGCTTGAATATCGAGAACTCAGACAAGGTTTTATCGCTCACCCCGTACCTGCGGCAATAATCCGGGTCGTGCTCCGCGTAAGAGATCACGGCTTGCTGCAAAGGCTCCGGCAATGCGGGGAGTGTTTCCGTACCACTGAATCTCTCGACAAACGTTTTTATGGCAGGCAGGTCTTTCGATAATAATAGCGCGCCGATCAGGTAATCTAGGGCGGCTTTGTTTTGGGGATTCTCTTCCAATATGATCGTCAGGTTATCGAACAATCCTATTATATTGGCGAAAAGGTCTTTGTCGCTAGACAGGCTTTTTCTTTTCGTCCCTAATTCAGGATCGTTCTCCACCGCTTGGTCGTTGTATAAGAATTTTCGTCGGGAGGAGGCCCACTCGCGATACGCCCATGTCTTTTCCAGTAATGATATGAACTTTTCTGCCGCAGGATAATATCCGTATATCAGATGGGAGTTTATTAGCAACTTAGTCATTACGGGGCTGCCGTGCGTGATCCCGACCGAGGTGCCGAAAGCAAAATTGTATGCCAAGGATGTGACTCCAATGTGGTAGTATATCTGGCTGAATAGGAAGCTTTCCTCTATATGTGCCTGATATGTTGATATCAAAGATAATATTCCGCTTTGCGGATATTCGAATAGGTCGGCCTGCATGATTCCCTTTTGGGATAAAGCGAGGTTCAGGCAATTCAGGTGTAAATAATTGTTGTAGTTTAGATCGTCGGACGAGATGATAGCATCCCATTGTCCGGTATCTATATAATGAAACATTTGCATCAACGTATAGAAGTCTTTATCCCTGTGATGGAGGGCTGTTTGCGTATAATAGATACCGGATAAGGCCAGTAACGCTACGGTAGTCAAGGCTTTTAAATAAGTTTTGGCGTTATCTGAATAATGCGATAAATAGAATAGGAGCATGACGAGTAGCGCGACTTGCCAGGAGAATCCGTGGAATGGTTCCAGCTTGATGAAATACTCTACGTAGTCTTTCATCCAGAACACATAGTCGTAATCGGGTTTGCAGCCTCCTAATACACATAAAGAACCTACCGCGAGCAACAAGAGCAACGGGATGAAGCTTGCGTACCAGCGTTCGTTCTTTTGCAACACGTCGAAAATTAGGCCGCTAAGAACAAATAACATAGCTATGGAACCCATCGTGTAAAACAAGCCGATTGCCAACAAGCAACCGATTGAGGTACGGTATGCCCAATTTAGCCTCCGTGCGGCATGGCTGTAGATGTAGAGAGCCAAAGACCAAAATAACAAGGCTATCAGCCCTTCATAATGGTAACTATATTTGATCAGGTAAAGATACTGAAATAGAATGGGGAGGAATGCCAGGGGCAGTAGGTACGATGCCGGATGTATTTTTCGCAAAGTCAGCCAAAATAACCAACTGGAGACTCCTCCGATCAATGCTGTCGTAAGCGATCCGATAAACGGAACCCTGAAAAACTGTATCAAGAATTGGGAGATAAGGGTAGCGACCCCACCTATCGGACTGATTATTCCGGATATGTAGGCAGAATCGAATAGGAAGACCTGCTGTTGCTCCCGATAAAAAAAGATAGGTTCTTGAATGGCTTGCAAATGTAGCCATAAGACACCAGTGAATATAATGAATAGAAAGGGTAGTAAGATATTCTTTCGTAAAGTATTCATGTGATTTATTCTATTTACGATAAGTTACGTCAATTCCTTTATCTTCTTTGGCCAGCGTGCTGAGCGCTCGAATCTTAGAGGATACTTTTCCGGTGATAAACTCGGGTATATTATAAGATTTCATGAAACGGTGGTAGTAATCCGTGTCTTTCTGGGGTAAAAGGAAGGGCTTAGATGCATTTCCTTCCTCATCTATATAAGCAAAGTAAGGGCGTGTGTACAACCCGTCGATCCTTCGGCTGCTGAAAACGATCCAACGGCTGTTGCTACTCCATGAGTGATAACTTTCCGTATCCGTACTATTGGCATTTTGCAAGGAATGCGAGGTTCCACTCGCTAGATCCAGCAGGTGCAGGTCAGCGTCTTTATGCCAGATCGAGAAATTGCCGTAGCCGGATAGTGTATATAATAGGAATCTCCCGTCCGGGGAGACACGAGGGAAAGAGGCGCTCTTCCCTTCCTCGCGAGCGTTATATAAGGTGTCTACGCTAGAACCGAAACTTCGGGTTGCGGGATCGAACGCTATGGAGCAGAGGCTGTATTTTACTTTTGAATATTCTTGGGGCATTGTGCGTGCCTCTGCCGAGCAGAAGTAAAGAGTCCGTCCGTCGGGGGAGAATGTGGGGAAGGTCTCGAATGCTTTTTCTGTCCGGATGAGGGGCGTAGTGATAATCTCGTGCTTTTCCGTGTCGTATACAACTACATCGGATCGGCTATCGAATACCTCTACCCGGTTTTTGTCGTTGGCATGGAAACCTTGGTTTGTCTGGTTGACAGAGAACGCTACATATCTCCCAGACGGATGCCAAGAGGGATAGACGAGGGGCGAGAGTGTCTGGTCTGTCTTCGTGTTTAATTTCTCGATCTTATCCCCGTCGATTAGATAAGTCCCCGAGTACTTGTCTCTCATGTGAAACAGCATTTTATCCGGGTTTTGCATACAAAAAGAATGGCAATTCATACAGTTCTGGCCGCTGTATTTGTTCTCCATGATAGGGCTTTGCTCATAATCTTCCAAGTTACGCTGGTAAATACCCATTTGATTCCAAAGCTCATATCCAGGCTCGATCAATCGGTAAGCCAGATATGGGTCTATGGGTTCCGGGGCGATGAATAGCGGGAATTCCGGATAGGCGAGCCATTCTTTATCTTTTGCGTAAAGTTTTACGAGAATCGTTTCTCCTGCCGCATTTTTCAGTAACTGCTTCCAGTCGGATGTGGGGAGGTAGAATTGTCCATCCTTTTCCTTGACCTGCATCTTTTCTTCTCCGAACCTAAATACGGCGTAAGCCTCCGTATGTGGATTTTGTATCTTGAAGTTTAAGGGAGCGATATTATAAGGGATCGTTACATCTGCGTAGTCCGGAAATAATACGGGTTTCTCCGTGGTTTCTTTACTTGCGGGAATCGTGTCTGAGCAGGATACCCCCAGTAAGATAAGGCATAAACCGATGATATATGAGGTGTTTCTATTCATGGCTGTTGATCATTTTAGAATATAATAAGACCAGTAAGTATCTCCGAAAGAGTTCTTTATCAGTTGTGGTAGCTGTGGGTTGTTTCGGTTTTGCACGACTAAGTTCCGGTAGCCGGCGAATTTGCGGATCACATTTTTTGATATGTTGAAACGTTTCCAGTAATCTACGTCTTTCTCGGCCAATAGAATAACTGCCTCTTGGAAACTGATAGGGAGAGACGGGAGTATCGGTGTTCCATAGTACTTCTCTATCAGTGCTTGGAAAGATTTCATGTCTTTAGACAATAGATAGATTGCCCCGGTAAATTGGATTGGGAGTTGATTGTCAGGATCTTGTTCCGCACGGATCAACAAATCATATTCCAGTCCGTTGATACCGGATAAGTTGCTATCTTTAGGAAGGCCTTTTCGTTTAGGCCCTAATACCGGGTCTGCCTCGATTGCCTTGTCATTATATAAGAAGTCTCTATGTTGTTTGGCCCAATCTCGGTAAGCGTATGTCTTTTCCAGGATACTGATATATTTCTCGGCGATGGGATAAGTACCGTAAATCAAGTTTGTCTGGATAAGCCGTTGCAGGTTCCGGGGATTGCCGGCACCAATCACGGTAACATATCCTTCGAAAGCCATCTCTTGTGATAATGCGATTTCCCCTAAGGTGAAATAGGCATCGCTTAATAAGTTGGAGACCGTGAACGTCTTGTTCCAGGAGGCGAGTAACCCTTGGGGGCCGTGTTGGTCGAACGCGAACATCCGGTCCGCTAGTTCCCCTTTCTCTGCGAGTGCCCTGTTTAGGTAGGTCAAATATAAGTAGTTTTTGATCGGCCCTTGGCAATATTGGATGATCTCATCCCATTGTCCGGTACGGGCGTAATAATCCAAGACCTTTAGAGGATAGGATTTCTGGTCATTATATCGCGGTATCCCCATCCAGCAGAGAGATAGGATTATGATCGCCTGAGCGGTCAATTCTATCCCTGTTTTTTTCTTTGATATGTTTTTGTTTTTAGGGTATAAGAAGGCTGCGATCAGGCAAAACGGTAAACTGATCCATGCGAAATAGATAACATTGGGGGCCGCTAGGATAGGATGATAAAAAACGTCGGGCAAGAATGCGAAACGGTAACTGGTAATGGTGGTTGTCCAGACGCTCCCGATCCCGATGAGTATATATTCGATCAATACCGTTAAGGAATAGATTCCATGCTTGGAACGGCTCGACAATTCCCAGATAACCACGCTTAATGAGAATAACCCGGCGACCGGCCCTCCTATCCAAAAGAGCGATGGGGTGATTACCAATGCGGCGGGTAGCCGGTAGCGGAAATCCTTTATTCGTATCCATATGTTCAGGCTGAGCAGGCAAAACAAGAAAGCGATGGTGCCTTGCAGTAAATAATTGAAGTCGTATTGAATCAGCAATAAAGATAAAACCGGGAGTAAGTAAAGCAGGAAGAGCTCTTTATCCGGAATGATTTGACGGATGATCGCTCTTGTTGTTAAGCCGATACAGGTAAGTACGGCTCCTACGATAAAAGGTCCTGCATAAGGCGTGATAAAAAATTGTGTCAAGAATTCTCCGACGATCAAAGATAAACCTCCCGGATCGCATATCTTATCCGCTAGATAATCTCCGGAAAACTGGAATAGCTGAAGCTGCTCGATATAGAAGAAATGAAACTTGCTGGTTATTTGCAAGAAAACCCCTAATAAGGCAAACAGAATCAAACCGGGGAGTATTTGTTTATATCTCATGGCTAGAGTGCTCGTTTCATTATGATTTAAAGTCTAACAAAGATACGATTTTTATCGGAATAACCAACCCGTAAGAACGAAGTAGGCTTGATTTATGCATGAAGTAGACTTTGTGGGGGCTGTTGGGTGCTCTTGTGAGGCTTTGCGGTCAACTCGCTTGGCCGGTTACAAAAACATGCCGGACATATCACATGCCCGGCTGCCCTTTTAAATTGTTAACCTACTTATTTATTTCCAGTTTTCATTTTGGACCAAAAGACCGTCCATCTTCTGGATTTCATTGTGGGGTATAGGTAATGTAACCCATTTTGCGCTGTAGACGCTACTTGAATATTTGCCCAAATACTTAGACTCATATTTTACGTAGCCATTTAATACGTCTGTCGCTGCGCCCCAACGAACAAGGTCGTACCAACGGTGGCCCTCCATGGCCAACTCGATTCTACGCTCCCAGCGTAGTGCTTCGGTCGCCTTTTCTTTTGTAGAGAATTGAGAATCTGGATATAATCCAATACGGTAATTAGCGGCTGCGTTTGCCTCTTTCCTGTTGTTGATCTTGTCATCCAATACATAAGACGAGGAGGATTCAATCATCGTCTCCGGGTCAACTGCTTTTACATAGCTATTAGCGGCGCGGGCACGTACTTGATTGATGTATTTACCGGCCTCTTGAGGTTGTTCCAGTTCGATTAATGTCTCTGCATACCATAGTAATACGTCTGCGTAACGGACTAAGTGGAAATTCTTGGCTGTAGAATTGGTCTGTGTGGTGATGGACAAGCTACCTTTGTCTGCTTTCTTCGGGATATTTTTCTTGTTCAAGTACAAACCTCCATTGGTGACATCGCGTACCCAACCATCCAATACAGCCGGGACTGTCCAATCCAAGAACGGGGTCTGGAAGCGTCCGGTAGAAACATCCAGTCGGGGGTCGGTATAAACCGTCAGGTCGGTATGAGGTATGTTGTTTTCGTCCAAGGTAGATAATACAGGATCGTTTCGATAAGAATTATCCATCTTTGGCAAACCGTTCTCATTCACGATATGAGCGTTTACGATGTCATAAGAAGGTTGGTAGAATCCCCAACCGCCGGTACCTAGGGCACCGGACATGCCAATGTGCCATGCGCCGTTAATGTTGGAGGTCTCTTCTACGGTTCCGGTAATAGCCATCTGGATGTCGAATACGGATTCTCCGGTCCAATCGCTTTCGCCGGCGGTGTAAAGTTCCTCGTATGTATCTGCCAAGCGGAATTTTGTACCATTGTTGTCTTTACCGTTTGCCATGATTTCTTCCAGTAGCGACTTCACTTCGGTCCAATGGTTCTGCGAGCCATTTTTACCGTTATACGGGGAAGACTGAAACATCTTTACTTTGGCTAAGAAAGCGGCTGCCGCCCATTTGTTAACACGACCTTTCTCCGCTTCCCATTTATCGGGCAAATTGTCGTATGCGTATTGGAAGTCCTCGATGATGTTATCCCATATGTAGATGTAGTTTCCACTTTCGTCTACGTTGGATATCTGGGGATTTACGTTCTCTTTCATCGCTGCGTCATCTACAAAAGGTACGGCGGCTCCAAATAATTTAACAACCTCGAAATGCCAGAATGCACGCATAAAACGGGCTTGGGCGATCGCTTCCGTGTAGAAGTCTTTACTTTGTCCGGCAGTGGCAGAAAGTTCGTCCTTGCATTGATCTGCTACTTTGATCACGTTGTTGGCAAAGAATACTCCATTGTAACATCCTTTCCACTTGGTATTCAAGTAGCCGTTGTCGGTCGTAAATGTATAGGTTTCCAAGCTAGTGAAGTCCGGCTGGTCTTGGTACGTAGATCCTTTGTTGGCATCACCTCCCATAACATCACCATATACATAATTAGATAAAGTACCTTCGAAATAACTGGTATTATGTAATTTGGCATACATACCCGTCAACAATTGGGTCACGCCCTCTTGGGAGACAAAGTCTTTTTCGCTCTTGTTCCCGACTGGGTCTACCTGAAGGAAGTCGGAGCAAGATCCCATCGCGAATAGTGCGGTTATCGCAGAATATATAAATAGCTTTTTCATCTGTCTTATGTGTTAAAATATTAATAACTTGTTCATTATAGATTAGAAGGTTACGTTTACACCTAGAATAAACTGGCGAGGCATTCCGTAAGATCCGTAGTCGGTACCCATGTTACGGTCTTTAGAGGCTCCTGCTCCATTACCATCGTCTGTGCGAACCTGTGGATCCAGCCCCGAATAACCGGTGAGTGTAAATACATTAGATATTTGACCATATACACGTATCTTCTCAAATTTGATCTTTTCTAAGATTTTTTTCGGAAGTGTATAACCTAATGTTAAAGTCTGCATACGCAAGAAGGAACCGTCTTCTATGTAACCGGAGTTAGACTCGTTGGCCGCGATCGTGCTCTCGCCCGTGCTGGTTGCCCACATCGGATAGATACCGTCTGGGTTGGTCACAGGATTCCAGGAATTATCTCTACGATCTTTTGAATAAGCGGATTGCAGAGATCCGTAATGTGTGTAATATTTATACAGAGCGAAAATATCGTTGCCAATCGTGAAATATAAATAAGTGCTCAAGTCGAAGCCTCTCCAACCTAGGCTTAGATTCAAACCTCCTGTCAGGTCCGGATGCGGATTACCGATGAACGTACGGTCGTCAGCGTCGATCTTACCATCGTTGTTTACGTCTTTCACCTTGAATTGACCTACGAATTCAGAGGCGTTCAATGAGGATGCGTCCGAAGCGCCATAAGGCAATACCGTACCGCCTGCGTCGTTCTTATAATTCCTTACCTCATCTTCGCTCTTGTAGATACCGTATAGTTGATAGCCGTGGAACATACCTACTGCATAACCTTTCATCAAGACATTCATGTTTGAGATACGGGTTCCTTCAAAGATACCGGCTTCGGTACCGATCTCGGTCAGCTTATTCTTGTAATGTGATAGATTCAATCCGACGGAATAGTCAAATTCGCCTACCTTATCTCTCCAAGATAAATTTACATCGACACCTCTGTTTTCCATGTCACCGATGTTTACTTTCGGTTTCGTCATGTTTCCGGCCAATGCGGACCAGTTTGCGTCGATCAACATATCGGAGGTCTTCTTTATATAATAATCAAAGTTTATATTTAAACGTTGGTCAAAAACTGTAGCGTCGAAACCTATGTTAAACATTTTCGAAGTCTCCCATTTCGCTTCCACGTCACCTAGGTTGGTTACTCCAAAACCGGTGTATACATCTGTATCAGATCCGGTAATACTGTATAGGTAAGTGTTGCCTGTACCGTATTGGAACGCATAGTTATATGCGTCGATATTGGAGTTTCCTGTTGTTCCATAGCCTACACGAAGCTTGAAGTCGTCTAACCAAGTACGAGTCTTTTCCATGAATTTCTCATCAGACATACGCCATCCTAAAGAGATGGAAGGGAAAGTACCCCAACGATTCTTTTCGGAGAACTTGGAAGATGCGTCTCGGCGTACTGTTATCGTTGCCAGATATTTACCTTGATAAGAGTAATCTATACGTCCGAACATACCAAACATGGTGTTTGTATCGTACATTTTTCCGCTGTTTCTTAAATTGGCGCTAGAACCGTTATTTATAATCCAGGTGTTGGGATCATCCTCGAATGGATAGTCGATACGGCCTGCTTGGATCCAACGGCCTAGTCCGTCGCGTATGGCTTCTGTTCCTAATACGACACCGACTGTATGGTCATCGTTGATAGTTTTATTATAAGTAGCGGTGTTTGTCCATTGATAACCTAACCAATAACCGGCTTGTTCATAGAATTCGTTATTGTTACGGCCTTCTTTGTTGGTCATGATGGTACGTTTATTCATCCAGTAATCCCAAGAACCGTTCAAACGAGTGGCGAACTGAGTCTTGATTCTCAATCCCTCTATGGGTATCACTTCGGCATAGATTGCGGATTGTGCCCTTAAAAAACGGCGGCGGTTGTCCTTGCCTTGCTCTACGGATGATACGGCTGTTTCGGCACGTCCTCCTTCTGGTGCGGTCGAACCGGCGAAATCTCCTCCGATATTATAGATGGGTACCCATGGTTGGATGGAGAATGTCTTGCCAAACGTATTGTCATCCCCTTGACGACCACGTTCACCGGAATTCTCGATCACGGCGATATTCGTGTTTTGACCGATGTTGAACCATTTGTTTACAAAGAAGTTCGTGTTGGCACGCAATGAATAACGACGGAACCAAGACTCTTTAATGGTACCTTCACGGTTCATGTATCCGAGGCCTACGGAATAGGTGGCCTTTTGGCCTCCACCGCTGATAGAAATTTGATGATCTTGTACCTTTCCTGTCTGTACAACCTCGTCATACCAATTCGTTCCGGCGCGGGCTTCTTCCTCCGAATACCCGTCTAGTAACATTTGGTGGTATGCGGAACGCGACCAAGAGTTGGTTCCATCATCCTTATAAGATTTTTCCCAAGCTTCGATACTGCCGAATTGAGAGATTACTTGATCTTTTGATAAGCCCGAGGGTTTGATAGCATATGGCATAGTCAGATGACCGGTCCCATCTGCCCCGATAGAGCCGAATTGTGCGTGGTTGGCTAACTTCCCGCGGTAAGTTAATAGATTGCGCTGGCCTTCCTCCTGAAATTCCATCGCTTCCCATGCGTTCAGTAAATTGTATCCGTCATTGGCCATTTTAGCTACACCAAAATATCCATTGTAAGATACTTTCACCCGGTCGTCCCTTTTTCCTTGTTTAGTCGTGATGATGATAACACCGTTTGCGCCTTTTGCCCCGTAGATAGCGGATGCGGCGGCATCTTTCAAGATCTGCATGGTCTCGATATCGTTCGGGTTGACCGCATCGATATCTACACCGGATATACCGTCAACGATAATCAGAGGGTCAGAACCGTTTACCGAGCCTACGCCGCGGATACGGATCGTGGTTTCGCCTAGTGGACCACCGCCGGCCTGTACGAATACACCTGCCGCTTTACCTTGCAAGGCTTCTGAGAAGTTAGAGACCGGAGTCTCTTTCAAGGCATCGGTAGCTACGACAGCCACGGAACCTGTGATGTCTTTTTTCGCCTGCGTGCTGTAACCGGTGACAACGATTTCATCCAGAGCCTGTGAATCCTCGGCCAACGTGATCTTGATGTTTGTTTGGTTCCCTTTTAAGATAACCTCTTGGCTGATGTATCCGATATAGGATACGACTAGGATTGCGTTTGCGGGCACATTCTCAATGATAGCACGTCCGTCCATATCGGATATGTTACCGATGGTAGTTCCTTTTACCACGACATTCGCTCCAACGATAGGACCGGATTTGTCTACGATAAGGCAAGAAACCTGCCGTCCGTCTTGTTGCGCACTCGTGAATCCCGTACTAGGTGTAGGGTACAAATGATCCGTTTCTGTCGCGAAGGCCGTATCGGTTCCGTACAGAAGAATAGAAGCACCTAAGATTAATGGCTTCCATGATACAACATTTTTCATACAAAATTAGAATTTAAGGTATAATAAACTAAAAAACACAAACTGATAACAAAAAGAATTTTCTATTCAATCATACTGCTAGGGTATGTTACATCTGTTTACATTTCAAAATAGGCAAACTCCACTTTTTCTCTTTCAAGTTTATTAGTGTAGTTTCTTCATTATCATGAATTTAAATATAGAAGCTATTCCTTTCTCTCTTTCTTAAATATGGAAAAACGACTAGTGAAAACGATC
>NZ_CANTZW010000045.1 GCF_947855115.1 uncultured Parabacteroides sp. | reverse complement strand
CTCTCGAAAGCGGGTGCAAAAGTAGGGGCTTTTTTTTTACCATCCAAATATTACGGCAACTTTTTTCGAACTTTTTTTCTCGATGGGGGATCGGGTACATTATTTACTAAAGACAATTTTTTTCTCCGAAATCTATCTAAAAAAACTCGTACGTCTTTTTTCAAAAACACGTACATGAATTTCAAAAAACATGTACGTGCTTTTTGAAGACCCTGTAAGAGCCAACCGTTTTTTTTCATATATTTGAGGTCTCATCTAAATATAGACAAATAATGAAACACTTAAGTTCCTCTATTTTATTAGGGTTAGGGTTGTTATCCTTCTTCTCCTGCAAAGAAGCTACCGCGCCCGCCCCCATCTTGCCCGTTCCTACGCCGGCACAAGTTGAATGGCATAAACTGGAAACATATGCCTTTGTCCATTTCGGCCTAAATACCTTCAACGATCTGGAATGGGGCTACGGAAATACTCCGGCCTCCACATTCAACCCAACAGACCTGGATTGCGACCAATGGGCACGTACGATCAAAGCCGCCGGGCTGAAAGGCGTTATCCTGACCACCAAGCATCACGACGGATTTTGCCTATGGCCCACCGCTACGACCGAGTACAGCGTAAAGAACTCTCCTTGGAAAGATGGCAAAGGAGATATGGTAAAAGAACTCTCCGACGCCTGCAAGAAACACGGGCTAAAATTCGGAGTCTATCTTTCCCCTTGGGACAGGAATAGCGAGAACTACGGACAACCGGGATATGTAGAGAAATTCCATGCCCAATTGCATGAATTAGTCTCCAACTACGGCCCTCTGTTCGAATATTGGTTCGATGGCGCGAATGGCGGCAACGGTTGGTACGGAGGCACGAACGAGACCCGCGCCATCGACGCCAAGACATACTACCAATATGAACGAGCACGTGATACGCTTAAGGCACATCACCCGGATATCATGATTTTCGGGGGTACAGTGCCCGATATCCGTTGGATCGGCAATGAGGAAGGCTGGGCAGGCGATACCCAATGGAGTATCTTCGCCCCGGAACCGTCGATGCCGACTTTCCAGCAAAGCGTATGGGGAGACGAGAACGGCCCGATGTGGCTGGGCGGGGAATGCGATGTATCTATCCGTCCGGGATGGTTTTATCACTCCAGGGAAGACCACCAAGTCAAATCCTTGGCAAAATTAGTGGATCTTTACTACCGGAGCGTCGGGCATAACGCCAATTTCTTGTTGAACTTCCCCGTAGCGTTGAACGGAAAAATAAGCCCGGTCGATTCTGCCCGCGCCGTACAATGGTATCAAACCATCCAAAACGATTTCAAGGAGAATCTGTTGAAAGGCTGTTACGTACAAGCGAGCAATAAAAGGGGCAGCCTCTTCAGCCCTAACAAGACCGTAGACGGAGACTGGGATACCTACTGGGCTACAGATGATGGAGTAAACAGCGGTTCCTTGACATTCACGTTGACTCGTCCTTCCGACGTAAACCGCTTGGTAATACAAGAATATATCCCGCTAGGGCAACGAGTCCGCTCGTTCAATATCGAGCTTGAGCAAAACGGGAAATGGATACCGGCGCAGACCGTAGACTCTACGACAACGGTGGGTTACAAACGGATCGTCCGTTTCCAGACCGAGAAAGCGGAAAAGATACGAATCAACTTCACGGATGCTCGCGGGCCTCTTTGCATCAATAACGTGGAAGCATATCTTGCCCCCGCCTTGGTGACCGAGCCGGCGATCACCCGCGATCTCGACGATAAGGTAACGATACAGGCCGGAGATAAAGGTTCAGAGGTTCATTATACGACCGATGGATCTGAGCCGACCAAAGAGTCTCCGCTCTATGAAGCCCCATTCGCTTTCGCCCAGAAAGGGACGGTCAAGGCGATCGCTTACGACCCGACTTTCGACAAGATCAGCCCTGTTTCCACGCAAACGTTCGATATCCCCGCCCGCGATTACACGATCTTATCACCCGAGGATGAGAAAACCAGCGTAATCCTGGACGGAAACGGTTATACGACCTATTACCTTCCTCAAGGAAAACAGGAATTAGTCGTACAGTTGGCGAAAAAGATGCCTATATCCGGATTCCGTTACACCCCGAACCAAGGGCGTGACGCTAGCGGCCATATCTCTAACTATCAATTATACATTGACGGTAAAAAAGTGTCGGAAGGTGAATTCTCCAATATCAAAGCCAACCCGATCGAGCAAGTCGTACATTTCCCGGCAACGAGAGGCAAGCAAATCCGCTTGGTAGCGACCCGTATCGTAGACAATAAAAAGCAAGCGGGTATCGGAGAGTTCTCGGTAATCACGGAAGAATAACGAAAACCCGGCCCAAACAAAAGAGACCGCCTCTGAGGTGAAACACCTCGAAGCGGTCTCTTTCCTTAATCCCAACAAACTTTTATCCCATCGAACTTTCGATTACCTGTGTGGTTTTCTCAAAACTCTTTCTTAAGACCTCCTTCACGTCCATGGTTTCCCAATAGCCTTTATTAAAAAGCTCCACGGATAACCCGCCCCTGAAACCAGAGTCATACAGCAAAGGAAGTATTTCATCAAACGGGCAAATCCCATCCCCCGGAAACACCCGGTCTGAATCTTTCAACTCCGTACGTGGAGGCAAATCCGGATAATCGTTGATGTGAAAGACCGGAAGAATCTTCCCATTCACCAAACGCAAACTATCAAAGCTATTCCCTCCTCTGTACAAATGATAGAAATCCAACAAGACAGAAGCCCGCGAATGCCCGGAGGCGATCGCTATCGCCATAGTATCCGATAATTGATTCAGAACCCCGGCTCCCCAGAGTTCCAATATCGGGGTGACCCCCATCTCATCCCCCAAATCCAGTATCGCCCGATAGCGCCCGGCATATTCCGGAAGACGCGCACGATCCAATTGGGTAACCCCTTGGGCCGGGGCGGCGATAAACTTACCGCCCAGTCCCGCTACCATCTCCATATCATGCCGCATTTGGTTTAACCCCTCCTCCCGTTTCGAAGGATCATCGGCAAACCATGACGCGAAACCGATCATATTCTCCAGTAAAAGTCCGGAAGCTTCCAACTGTCGCCTGAGCGTCTCATAAGAACCACCTTGCTTCACGAACGCATCCACATCACGGGTCCATAACTCAATTCCCTCAAAACCAGCCTCGGCACATAAGTCAATCTGTTTTTGAACAGGTAGTTTATAGCCCGATATCGTAGAGACATTGAGGCTGACGCGGAAGGGACGTTTCGGAGAGGACACTCCGGATGAAGACTCCTCTTTTTTCTTCGGGGCGCAGGAAGCCCATCCCCCGAACGTACCGCCCAAGACCGCCAAGCCGGTAGCCCGTAGCATATTACGTCTTGAAATCTTTTTCTCAAGCATAACTCTCTCTCATTTCAGATTACACCTCCAGAGATTTACGGGCTTCCCGATCCGGATCATTCCGGACTTCACACGTATTATCCAGGATCATCACCTCGCCATTTTCTTCCGTATATCCCGGCCAAGCGGGTAACTCTCCTCCATTCGGATCTCCGGTCCGCATGAAATTCAACAAAGCGCCAGACATCTTGCCCGACAACGCACGAGGAACCTTGCCTCCTCCCGTATGGGTAAACATCCGGTCCGTGTTCTTAAACCAGAAACAGATATCCAAGCAATGGAACGCACGCATACGGTTATTAAACAAGGGCGGACACCAACCAAACCAAGCTACATATACCGGCTGGCCTTGCTTTAACTTCGCGTTGGCCGCCTCAACCACTCGCTGACGGGAAGACAAGATCATCGCCCAAAGCTCCACAGGGCTTTTATCGGGGAAATTCTTGGCGAAAGCCTTCACGATCGATTCCGCTTTATCACCATATTGACTTTTCAGTTTCTCGATCACACCGTCTTGAGTGATTTTCTCCAAGGCCGCATCCGCCCTGTTTGGGTTCCATTCATGGAAAGTCGTGCAAAATATCATCGGGACAACGGGAGATTCCAGTCGGCTCTCGCCGGAATAGAATACACCGGCCGGAATATTCCGGTCATCAGCGACAGGGCCAAAAGTCCGTCTCATGCTAATCCCTTGCTCTTCCCAGCACTTTTTACAGGCCCTATCCGCAATATCCAGATATTCCCGCCAGGGTATCCTTTGCAATTTATGCAGTTCGGAGGCGGTCAGCCCCGCCTCTTTCAAGATATATTCCCCTACTTTACGAGTCATCGCTTGATCGGAGGCTCCTACCGTAGACCCACTCAGGGCCACGGCTTTATGAATCAGGCCCTTCGCTGCCGGCATAGCGGCTACCGTACAGACCTTAGAACCTCCTCCGGATTGCCCCATGACCGTCACGTTCCCGGGATCTCCACCGAAATTGGCGATATTATCATGTACCCATCGCAACGCGGCGATGATATCCAGCATCCCGACGTTTCCGGAATCCTTATACGCTTCCCCGCCGACCCCGGATAGATCGGAGAAACCGATCGGGCCTAACCGGTGATTAATGGAACAGAACACGATGTCTCCTTCCCGGCTTATATTCTCCCCGTGATATCCATCCTGCTCGATCCCGCTACCATTCGTGAAACCGCCACCGTGCAGCCACACCAATACCGGACGTTTCTTGCCATCCGCTATGCCCGGTGTCCATACATTCAAATACAGGCAGTCTTCGCTCACATCCCAATAATTCCAATGATCGGCGAAAGTACCGTAATTATTGGGCCACCGGTTCTCCATCCGCTGCGGCGCCGTATTCCCGTAAAAGACCGCCGGCCTCACATCCGTCCACGGTTCCGGCTTCTTGGGAGGCATAAAGCGATTTTCCCCCGACGTATCCGCCCCATAAGGAACCCCTAAAAATGTATATACACGGTTCAACAGATACCCTTGTACCTTCCCATACTCCGTCTGCGCGATCGCGATATCATCTCCGATAAACAAAAACTGTCCATCTTCCCCTCCCTCAACATTCTGCTTGGGGGAGGACCCCCCGGACGGGGCACACGAGGAAGCCAAACCTCCCATACCCAAAGAGGCCGTGCCCAGTCCTAGGTTTCTCACAAATTGTCGTCTATTCATATGCATAAAAACACAACTTTTTTAATATCCCGGATTCTGTTTCCAAGATTGGTTCTTCGTAATCTGATCGTATGGTATAGGGAATAGGTCACGTGTATTATTATCCAAAGCCTCCTTAAACGTCCAGCTACCCTTAGCGAACTTATCCCAACGAATCAAGTCCTGACGGCGCCAACCTTCCCAAGCAAACTCACGGCCACGCTCATCAATCAACTCATCCAACGTTAATGTCTCCGGAGTATATACAGGCTGGCTTGCTCGCTCGCGTATTAACCGGAACGCAGGTTCCGCGCATAAAGCGGACAAAGTAGTGGTATTACCACCCCTCAAGATAGCCTCTGCCTTCATATAATAGATATCGGCCAAACGATATAAAACAAAATCATTATTCATATTACCGGTCATCCCCAGCTCATACTCATACTTCTGGATTCGAGCGCCTTCCCAGCGATAAGCGGCGTTAATGGAAGATACCTCAATAGTCAGCTCCAATTGTTTTCCCGGATTGTCGCCATCCTCAACTGGTTCTCCCGTCACTTTATCATAAATCAAACCATAGATAAAAGTCGCCTTTTTCCGGGTATCGTCTTCTTTATACAAAGCAAGAAAATCCGGGGTCGCACAACCTCCGTTCCAACCACCGACATTTATACCCCACATCTGGCGGGATTTCGGATGCCCGGAGAATTTATGGAAATGGAACTCATAGTCTCCATTTGAATTGATACCATTCTGCATCGGTACCACGAAAATATTCTCTTTACAAGACTCATTCGATACTTTAAATGGAGCGGAGAAATCAGACTCGATCTCATAATATCCGGAATCAATCACTTTATCACAGTATTCTATCACCTTATTCATATCGTCTACATCATAAGAAGAAGCCCCTTTGAACACTTTCGCATTCAAATATAGTTTCGCCAACATCGTATAAGCCATCGATTTCGTGCATCTTCCATAGTTCTCGGCAGACGGAGCCTCATCCAAATATTCCAAGTTTTCTAAAATACAATCCACGACTTTCTGATAAAGCTCAGGACGGCTTGTCTGAGGAGAAGCCGTGATCTCACTCTCATACGTGTCGATATAAGGAACATTCCCGAATAAGTCCAGCAAGATGGAATAATAGAAACATCTCAAGATGACAGTCTCCGCACGATATTTATTATAGACATCAACATCCATCTCCTCCTTATACGTATCCAAGTCGTAAACCACACGGTTACATGTCGTTATTCCGGAAAACACAGAAATCCACACATTATTCAAGGCATCCAGATTATATTGCCACTGATGGCGATGGAAATCCTGCCACACCCCTCCATCATACCAGTCATTACCCGGCGCACGAGTCGGGACGACACATTCGTCCGAGGAAACCGTTTGCAATCCCCATACCCCCCAGTGATTCTGATAAGCCTGCAATTCCGCATAGGCAGCGCCCACCGCTTGCGGAATCAAGGATGGATCCGCATAAAAGTCATTTGATACCATTTGTCCGGTCGTATCCTCATCCATATCTGTACAAGAAGGAGCGATAGCCATAAAACAAATCATTGCTACTAGATATATTAAACTATATTTTTTCATAACCTTCGATATTTTGAGTATCTATTAAAACGTAACATTCAAACCTAGGATAAAAGAACGGCTGGCCGGATAATAACGAGTCCTCTCGATACCCATATTATCTAATCCTACCATATCAACCTCCGGATCGATACCTTTATATCCCGTGATCGTGAACAAGTTCTGACCTGTTAAATACAAACGCAAGTTTTGCATGAAACCTAATTTTTTCACCGGTACATTATAACCTAACGTAATATTATCCAACTTCAAGAAAGAACCATCCTCCAAATAATAACTAGAAGCTTGTGCTGCGTCTTGCAATGGGATATCCATTACCGAAGCCAACATATTTTTCTCCTTTCCGGCCACATTCCGGTTTTCCAACGCCATGCGGCTTACATTATAGACATCATTTCCCACGATCGCCCGGAACGTAAATGATAAATCAAAATCACGATATTTAAACTCATTTGTCCACCCCGCGATAAAATCGGGTTGCGCATTACCAACGATCTCCCGATCTTCGTTATAGGTAAATTCTCCATCTCCATTAACATCCTTAAATATCCATTTCCCGTCTTCCGTAAACCCTTCGAATACCGGCAAATAAAAATCGCCCACCTTACCTCCGGGAACCAAGCGGATCAATGGAGTAGAGTTCATTCCACCCAAGTCTCCGTCCGACAAAGTACCAGTCTCGATCCAATCCGTTTGGAATGTCTCATTACTCAGTTTATCCAGCCTATTCGTATTAAAAGAGAAATTAATCGAGCTAGTCCATGAGAAATCTTTCGTCCGCACAGGTGTACCTGATATAGAGAATTCCAATCCTTTACTGGTAGCGTCACCCACATTGGCTAACATGGTAGAATATTGATACGGAGGCGTCGGTACCTTATATTCATACAACAAATCAGATACTTTACGCTTATACATATCAATCGTCACGTTCAAACGGTTATTGAATGCCGCGAAATCAACACCTAAATTCCATTCACCCTTTTTTTCCCATTTCAAGTCCGGGTTTTGATTCTGTGTCGGCCCATAAGCGTTCACCCACGTCTTCGAGGAATGATCATAAAAACGACCAACGACTCCCATCATTGCCAACGACAGATAATTATCCGAAGGCATATTACCGGTCACTCCATAACCAAGGCGTAATTTCAAGTCATTAATCCAACTGGCATTTTCCATAAATCCCTCGTTTCCGATAGACCAACCAACACTTACCGCAGGAAAAGTTCCCCATTTATAATCAGCGCCTAGACGAGTCGATCCTTCCCGGCGAACAGAAGCAGAGAGCAAATAACGGTTCCCGAAATTATAATTTACACGTCCGAAAAATGAGACCAAATTATCTTGAGATACCTCTCCCTCCATCATACTCTGACTCGGATTATTGATCAAGTTGCTACCTGCGCCCAGATTAAAATAAGAATACACATCCGAATCGAAATTCGAGTTGTTCATGCCAAACGACTCTCGGTAATTATGCTCGTAGGTATATCCTCCCAATACTACCAAATGATGCTCTCCGAAAGATTTCACATAATCGATCGTTGTTTCCAGCGTCTTATTAAAACGAGTATTAAAGCTCCGGGAAGCAGACCCAAAATCAGAGGTATTAAATACTTCCCGGGAGGTGTAAGTACCCTTATTTATATCAGAATATTTCAATGAACCGAACGCTTGCGCACGAAGCCCTTCCAAAATATTCCAAGTCACACGGGCTGAACCTTGGAAAAGCCCACCTTTCGTACGACGGTCACGCTGCATGATGTAAGCTACCGGATTTGAATACCCCTGGATATCCAGCGCATAGAAACCACCGGCATCTATCGTACCCGTCTCATCGTATACGGGAGCCGTAGGATTATAATAATATGCATGCTTAAAAGCGGAATAATCATCATAACTAGAATTCTCGCCTTCCCGGTCGAAACGACGATAAGTAGCGTCGTATGCTATTTGAATCTTCTTATTGAACAAATTCTGGTTCGCGGAGAAACGGGCGATCATCTCGTTAAATCCAGACTTAAGAGCGATACCTTGGTTATTACGGTAAGAAACAGAAGCCCGGTAATTAAAATCGGTCGTACCTCCCGTTAACGCCAAGTTATGCGAGTGAGAGAAAGGGGTCCTGGTAATCTCGTCCATCCAATTCGTATTATATCCCCGGTCGTTTCCCCCGTTCGCCAAAAACTGGTCACGATCCATAACCTCCAATTGATTCGCAACAGAAGAGATGGACATGTATCCGTTATAGGTGACACTCATTTTCCCGGCGGTGCCTCGCTTGGTCGTAACCAAGATAACGCCGTTCGTTCCTCGGGTTCCATATATGGCGGCGGCAGAACCATCTTTCAATACGTCGATACTTTCAATATCATCTTGAGGAATAGCGGCCAAATCCCCTTGGGGTATACCGTCGATAACTATCAACGGAGAGGTGTTGCCGGTCAAGGAAGAAGTACCGCGTAATTGGAACTTATACTCACCGTTCGGGTCTCCGGCATTTGGCTTGGATATATTCAAACCCGCCACTTTACCTTGCAACATACCCATCGGGTCCGACTGTATACCTTTGATCAAGTCTCCTTCTTTCAAGCCCGCGACAGAACCTGTTAACTCTTTCTTTTTCTGAGATCCATATCCTACGGCTACCACTTCTTGAAGACCGATACTTTCTTCCTCCAAACTCACGTTTATCGTACTCTTTCCATTTACCGGTACCTCAGCGGTTTTATATCCAATATAAGAAATGACCAATACGGCATTTGATGAAACATCTGATATCTGATACATACCGTTCATATCAGAAATCGTACCATTAGTCGTACCTTTCACCGCTACATTGGCGCCAATGATCGGTTCACCTGTCATAGATTCCTTTACAACTCCTTTTACCGCGATCGTTTGCGCCATCATAGGAAAAAATAGCGCCAAACTAACGATCAAAAACAGAGCCTTTCGAAGCCTTACTTCCTTTTTTTGATTTTTCATAACTCATTCATTTAAAGTTGACATTGTTTTTTATAAAAACGACTGGATCTCAATGCGTCGCAATTCAATTCGTTCGGTAATGGTTGAAGCTAAACTTTCGGGAATTGCCACGGACTTCTATAACTCCGTTTCAAATACGCATCCGCTTGCGGATTATCCACGAACTTACGCGCTTGCGGATCATACACGACACGAGTTCCCGTCAAATACGAGATATTAGCCATATGAGCCAAGATGGTAGCGAAAGCCCCTTTTTCGATCGGGCTGTTCGTCTCAATAGATTTATTTAATATACACTTACACCAATTCGTCGCATGGGCCTCAATACCTCCATCCTCGAACTTACCCACAAGCTGGGCACGATCGGTCAACAACTCACCTTCACGGTTCTTCTCAGGAATCAATTCATAGCCTTCACGGTTACACACTAAAGTAGCTTTACTTCCAACCCAAGCGACCCCTTGATCCCGGTTATAGAGATGAGCTACTTGCTGTGCCCATTCTATATGGAATTTCTTATATTGGAAAATCGTTGTCTGGCAACTGGGAGTCTCGTTAAAAGAGGTAGGATCTTTATAAGCCGTGGAGAATACCGCCTCCGGATATTCACGGTCGCACAATCCTAACGCCTTCAAACCATCGAACGCAGAGTCTATCCAATGTACCCCCCAATCAGTTTGCTGGCCACCTCCATAATCCCAGAAGCCACGCCATCCCCGAAAACGGTAATTATTGAACGGACGCTCAGGAGCCGGACCTAACCACATATCATAATCCAACGTCGAAGGAGCCGGAGAATCTGCCACGGCCGGGCGCGGATCCGTAGACTGGCAAAGCCATAGCTGAACCTTATAAACATCACCCAGCACCCCGGACCTCAAGATCTCATTGGCCGCCAAGAAATATCGTTGGCTTGTCTGCCACAAACCGGTTGTCACCACACCTTTATATTTCTTTTGGAAATCCATCATCGAATGACACTCCGGAATTGAGTTGGCGACTGGTTTTTCCACATAAATCGCCTTACCCGCTTTCAAAGCCTCCGCAAAGATATAAGGATGCCAATGATCCGGTGTCGCGATAATAACCCCGTCGATATCCTTATTCGCCAAGACTTCCCGGAAATCATTATATGCCTTGATCGAGGTTGTCTGGTCTGGGAAATCTTTCTTGAAACGTGCGATCTGCTCATCAAGTCTCACCTTATTCACGTCGCACATTCCCACACAATGTACCCATGGATTATCGGTCAAAGCCCCTTGTAAGTCACGGCATCCCATACCGACACCTATTACCGCTATATTCACCTGTCCATTTATCACCTCTTCCTTATGAGAGACGGAAGGAGTTGCCGATGCCCAAAGAGGCGAGAAGCCTAAGCCAGCGGCCAACATAGTCGAGTTCTTCAAAAAATTCCTACGTGTAGTCATAAATCATTATTTTAAGGTTATACAATTTATAAATTACGAATCCAGATATTGCGGAAAGCCACTTCCACGCCATGATCTTGCAAACTCAACGGCATACGGCCATGTGCCACATATTTAGGTAAACCGGTATATGGAGTCGTTCCTTTCAGTACATAGTTATTCTGTACGACGATACCGTTCAATACTACGGTAATCATAGCGGGAGATTCCAACTCATCATTTGTTCCGAACCGAGGAGCTTTCCAGTAAATATCATAAACTTGCCATTCGTTTGTCTTCGTGAAAGCGTTTACCAGCGGCGCGCTTTGTTTGTAAATACTGCCAACCCAACCATTCACATACGTAGGATTATCCTCGCAATCCAAAACTTGTACCTCATAACGGCTTTGTAGCATAATACCACTATTTCCTTTCATCTGCAACGTATTATCTTTTCCCGGCGTAGGGGTCTTGAACTCGATATGCAACTGGCAATCTCCAAAATAATCTTTTGTCTGAATCGATCCTGTCCCGCAAGCCACGATCATCGCTCCATCTTTCACGGTCCATTTCGCAGGACCTCCATCTTTTCCCGCAGATTCCCACATAGAAAGGTCTTTTCCATCAAACAGGATTATAGCGTCGGAAGGAGCTCCAGTCCCCACACCCGGTTTTACCTTGGGAGGAACCGGGTAATACCATTCGGTACTCTCGGGTTTCCATTTTTCCGGTTGTCTTTGTTGTTGGTTACTTTGCTGGGCGCTCATAAAAAACGCACCGCATAAAAAGCTGATAAGAACAATCATTTTTTTCATATTACATAGTATTAAATTAATAAGTGTCGCAAATGTATCATGGATACCAAAAATCCATTTTTTCTATTTTATCAAAATCATTTCCGATTGTCGCATAATACAAACTCAACCCGTTTAACCCGGTTATTGAGAGGATTGTATCAAAGATGAGACGATTTTACATGCCGTAGCAAGCCATATCCCTCGGTCATATTCCTCCTCCTCTCCCGAATCTTTTCCAAAGTCTGTAAATCCCCGATAGAAGGCATCTCATGCCGCTTAGCGTCATCCAAGAATTTCCACGCATATTCCGAGGCAATAGCGGAATCACGCATCAGTGGCAGGCGGGAATCAAAGACACCCGTTCGTACAGAATCCGCAAACAAATCGCATAATGTACTTATATTCTTCCCCCCATAGGGTCTCTCGATCCGATATGTCTCATTGACTCCCCTCAACTCTACGATCGCAGTCTTGAAATCATGACTCATCCGGGCGATTCCTTTCGTGCCGATTATGTCAATATAAGAATTATGCGTTTGGTCTTTCGATAACTGCCCATACACATGCCCTTGCGTTACATCGAAGACTACCCCATTCTCAAAAGTCCCGTGGCATTGTAACCACCAAGGTTCAGGATAATCCCACATCCGGATCGCCTGCGCATGCCATGTCTTATACTCACATCCGGCATACCAACGGGATATATCCACATAATGCATCCCGCAATCATGAAAAGACGGCCCCTCGTATTCATGGCCTTCTCCCGGAGCCAACCCCGGAGTCATATGGCAAACACGAATTATCGCTAATTCACCGATCTCTCCTTTCCGGATAAACTCTTTAATCGTATTATGATACCAAGAATTACGCAAATACAAATTGACAGTCGAAAACAAACTTGAGTTTTCCACGCATCTTACAACCTCCCATTCATGTTCGATTGTATCAGCGACCGGCTTTTCCGCGATGACATGCTTACCAAACGTCATCGCTTTCTTGATTTGCCTCAAGCGAGAGTCTGCCAATGTAAACAAACCGACTACTTGCACTTCCGGGTCCTCAAATATGACCTGCTCATCCGTTACAACTCGGGATGTCGGAGATTTCTTCCTCGCCAAGTCCCGTGCCGCCGGGTCTGTGTCGCAGATATAGAGGATTTCCCATTTATCGCTTTTCTGCATCTCCTCCAAATAAAACCCACCCATGCGGCCAAAGCCTATTATACCTACTTTTATTTTTTGACTCATACGTTTTCTTTTAAAGATTTACACTGTTTTTGTCAAAATTAAAGCCCCCTACCCCGAACAGCATTGCTCTTTTTTCTCAAAATTATTACTTTTCGTCTCAACAAACGATCTTACCAAAACAACTCCCCAAAAGTCAATATCTCAAACATAAGTATTGAAACAAAATGAAAAAACAATGATACGATCCTGTTATGGAGGCTTAAGGAAAAGGAGGTATATTGCATATAAATTATAAGGATCTATGAGAAAAAACTTGATGAATTATCTTTATACCTTATTATTTATAGTAGCCGCAATAGAAGCCAACGCCCAATCGTATTACTTCAAATCTTATGAGGTAGAAGATGGCTTGAGCAATAATAATGTGACTTGCTGCGTACAAGATCATTATGGTTTCATGTGGTTTGGAACACGAGACGGACTCAACCGGTTTGACGGAAATAAATTTCATATTATAAAAAACCAGACCCTGCAAAAAGGAACCTTAATCAGTAGCTGGATTACAGACTTGGCGATAAGCCCCTCCGGGGAACTTTGGGTGGGAACCAATATGGGGGTACAAAAATACGATTACCAAACCGACACGTTTTCCTTGATAAAGTTCACGAAAGGAATCGGTTGCACCAGCCTGGAATTTGACCGCCAAGGGAACCTATGGATGTTATTATCCGGCTTTTCCCTTATTAAGTATAACGAGCGATCCGAGTTACACCAAAATTACCTGTATAAAGATAGTGATCCTATCACCTCTTTCTATATCACCCCGCAAGATCAGATATGGGCAACCACGCTAAACGGCCATGTCGTCTTATTAGACCCGACAGATAATAAATTCACTCCCCTAAACATCCACAACGGCAACGACACCCTACGTATCAATAATATGACTACCCTATGGGCATCCCCATCTGATAACACATTACTGATCGGTACAAGCGATAACGGGATCAAGCAGGTTAACATACAAACAGGAGCCTGTAGAAATATTCTTACCCAACAAAAAAACAGCCCCTTATACACCCGGGATATTTTCCAAGTGACAAACGACGAGGTATGGATCGCCACCTACAACGGCATCTATATCTACCAAATACCCTCAAACAAAACTTTTCACGTAGAACAAGACAAATGTGATCCTTATTCCCTATCCAACAACGCTACCAAGCAGTTTTGCAAAGACCGGGAAGGTGGCCTATGGATCTGTACGGACAATGGAGGTATCAATTACCTCCCCCCTTACCTCAAATTCAAGAAAGATTACAATATCCCCGGACAAAAAACCATTAATGGTGATATCATCCACGACATCTGCCAAGACGCTAACAATAACATATGGATAGGGACAGAAGACGCAGGCCTCAATAAACTCGACATATACACACAGACTTATAAGAATTTCCAAGATAAAGACGGTCTTTCCCAAAGTTGTATCCACGGGCTTGCCGTAATCGGCAATTCTTTATGGATCGGGACGCATGCAAACGGAATAGATGTTATGGATACCCATACAGAGAAAATCACCAAGCATTATACCATAGGCCCGAATCCTTACGCAACTCAAAATGATATCATCGTATATCTATATAAAACCCGGAAAAATGATTTGCTCGTAGCTACGGCATCCGGTATATATCAATATAATCCCGATAAAGATATCTTCGAACCTCTCGACCAATTCCCTAGTAATTGCAGGGTACAAACGATTTTCGAGGATCATGAGGGGGTTATATGGGCCGGTACATTTAATACCGGACTATATTATTCCGACCCTATTCGGCAAAAACATGGTGAGTTCAAATTGGATTCCATGAACACAAACGCCAGCCGAACAATCAACCACATTCATGAGGATACTAAAAATAACCTGTGGTTCGCAACCGGGAACGGAGTGAAAATGTATGACCGGCACTTAAAGACTACGATAAGATATACGACTCAAGATGGCCTACCCAGCGATGTTGTCTATCGGATCGAGGAAGACCATAAAGGGCAAATGTGGATCAGTACCACAAACGGCCTGGCCGTACTTAATCCGGTCAACCAAGAGATCAAGGTATTCAAAAAAGAGCATGGGCTTTTGTCTAATCAGTTCAACTATAATTCTTCCCTGAAATCCAAAGACGGCAAGTTATATTTCGGAACTTTGAAGGGCTTGGTCCGGTTCCATCCCGATAATATCCAACAATTCTCTATCCAACCAAAGATTTACATGACACAAATCTGTTATTCAGACCCCGATCAAAACCTATTGAGGCAAAAAGATATTACCTTTAAACAAGAAATCACCTTGGAGCATAATCAATCGACCTTTTATATCGACTATACATCGCTAAGTTATCAAGCCCCCAACCTCACTCAATACGCTTATTGCATGGAAGGGCTAAGTTCCAAGTGGTATCATGTGGTGGGGGAAAACCGGGTGTATTTCACTAAACTGCCGCCCGGTAACTATACGTTCAAAGTAAAGGCGGCGAACCTGTCTGGTATCTGGAACGATGAACCGGCGATGTTCCGGATCACGATTCTTCCTCCGTGGTGGCTCTCTACAGCGGCGCTGATCTTATACGGGGTGGCCGCTATCGGGTGTATCATTTTGTTGATCCTTATCATTTCCCGTCATAACAAGGCGAATATACAGCAGAAAATACAGGAGTTCGAGAATGAGAAAGAGAAGGAACTATATCAGGCGAAAATCGACTTCTTTATCAATATCGCCCATGAGATACGCACACCTTTGACTTTAATTAAAAGTCCTCTGGAGAAAGTAACCCGGGATATCAAGCTATCCCCCAGCGCCAAGAATTATCTGACGATAGTGGATAAGAACGCAAACCGGCTATTGGATCTGGTGAATCAGTTACTGGATTTCAGGAAAACGGAGATCGAGGGGTATAAGCTGAATTTCATTCATACGGACATCATCGCACTAATGCAGGAGACTTTCGAACGTTTCCGCGACACGGCAGAAGAAGAATCGTTGCAAATGGTCATCGAATATAACGTAAAATCGTTCTACGCCTTCATTGATAAGGAGGCATGCACGAAGATACTCAGCAACCTCTTATCAAACGCGATCAAATACGCGAGAAGCAAAATCATCGTCCGGTTCGAGGGACAGGATGACGAGCGATTCACGATCGATATCATGAACGACGGAAAGGCCATCTCGGAGGAAATAAAAGAAAAGATCTTCGAACCTTTCTACCGCGACGGTTCCTCTATCCATAAATCCGGGACCGGACTCGGATTACCTCTAGCCCGCTCCCTGGCTGAGATGCACGAGGGATCGCTGACACTGGAAGAATCCGCGGACGGACTCATCACCTTCAGATTACGCCTGCCGGTAAACCAACCGAACTCGTTAAAGCTAGAGGAAGAGGAAACCGGATCTCTGAACGAGACGGACCGAGAACGGAAGTACGTCACCCAAGAATCCCGCCCGACAGTTCTCGTAGTGGAGGATAATGCGGAAATGCGTCATTTCATCGGCCAAGAGGTCAATACACTCTACAATGTTGTCACCGCCGGTAATGGCGAGGAAGCGATTGCCTGCCTTAAGGAATATGGTATTCAATTAATCATCAGCGATATCATGATGCCTGTCATGGATGGTTTCACCTTATTGAAAAAGATAAAGACGAATCTGGAGTTCAGCCATATCCCGGTTATCCTCCTAACGGCCCAAAACACTTTGCAATCCCGCATGGAAGGGCTTGAGCTGGGGGCAGACGCTTACATCGACAAGCCTTTCTCCATGGACTTATTGCTTACCCAAGTGACGAACCTGCTGAATAACCGGAATAACATGCGCGCCTATTATTTCAACTCGCCGATAACCAACCTCAAATCCATGGCTTACACGAAGGCTGACGAGAAGTTCCTGAAAAAACTGAACGATATCATCGACAGTCATATAAACGACGTGAACCTAGACGTGGACATGATAGCGGAATTAATGAACCTGAGCCGTCCGACCCTTTACCGTAAAATCAACGGCCTGTCGAACGTGACACCCAACGAACTGATCAAGATCAGTCGGTTAAAGAAAGCCGCCGAGTTGATCCTTCAAGGCGATATGAGAATTTACGAGATCGCCGAGGCGGTAGGTTTCAACTCGCAATCTTATTTCAGCCGGGCTTTCTCCAAGCAATTCAACATGAGCCCCTCGCAATACGCAAAAGAAAATAATATCGAATTGAAATAATCCGTCCGGAAGAATTGCTATGAAACCGGCAGGTTACTTTCTCTTGCTATACTTGGAGACCGGGAATTTTCTTGGTCTCCGGCTCCTGAAAAACATCCTCCTTCCACAAAAGATTTTATTCTTGAATGCACATAAGAAAGGCTGTTTAAACCATTTATTTTAAAGAGGTGTTTTCCTATTACTTGTTTATAGTCAAAAATCAAAAGATCATGGATATTTCACTTCGTACTAAGCAACTGAGCAGTCTTTTCTCTTATGACAAAAAGATCGCATTGGAAGAGAATCATCTGGAAATCATCCCGTTTCGCTTCATCCAGACCCGCGGAGCCAGCGAGATCGATGAGTTCCAAAAAGGGCTTACCCCTACCGGATTCTGTCCGGTGACTGACGATCGTATTCAAGAGAACAAGTCTTTCTCGTATGCCATATTCACGCCCTCGGGACGTAAAAAGAGTAACGAAGCGATTATCTTGTTGCACGGGCTCAACGAGCGAACTTGGGAAAAGTACCTCACGTGGGCAGAATACCTCACCCATACGACCGGTAAGCCGGTTATCCTGTTCCCGATCGCCTTCCATATGAACCGTACCCCAAGACTATGGGCCAATCCTCGTGCGATCCTCCCTTGGGTGAGCCGACGCAAGGAAGAGGTAAAAAGCCTGACGAACTCTACGTTCGCAAACGTGGCCCTTAGCAGCCGGCTATCTCAAAACCCGCTACGTTTTTATGCCTCGGGCAGGGAGTCTGTTTATAATATGTGGCAATTGGTTCATGAGATCAAAAATGGCGAGCATCCTTTATTCAAGGAAGATACTTCCATCAATTTATTCGCTTACTCTATCGGGGCGTTGCTTTCGCAAGTCTTGCTATTGGCGAATCCGGATCAGATGTTTACGGATACCCGTTTATTCATGTTTTGCGGCGGCTCCATTTTCAGCGAGATGGATGGCAATGCCCGTGATATCATGGACAAGGAGGCGTTCGCCAAGGTACGCCATTACTTCCGGCACGATTTTCTGGAGAATCGTACACTTCCCACCTCTTTCAAGAATGATTTCTTGGAGCAAGCTTTTAAGTCTTTAATACGTAAGGATATCTTAAGAGATTACCGGGAATCGTTCTTCCGGCGGGCTTGCGACCGTATTCGCGCGATCTCCTTGAAAAAAGATATCGTTATGCCTACCGGTGGGGTGATCAAGGCTTTAGGGAAAGCTTCCGGCAAGATATTGGAAGAACTGGATTTCCCATTCACATACTCCCACCAAATTCCCTTCCCGATTCATTCCCGTATCGATCCGTCCCTGATCAACCAAGCCTTTCACTCCATATTCAGGAGGGTGGCGGCATTTCTCTAATGAACAATGAACATGGTCTGCTCTACCAATGTGGCTTACGTGAAAGAAAATTACATAAAGAACGAACCGGTCCATTCAAAAAAAATCGCCAAATAACCTTTATCCAGTTATTTAGCGATTATCAATCGTGGTCCCACTTAGGCTTGAACCAAGGACTCCCTGATTATGAGACCGAGAAATTAACCTTTTTACTGTATGTCATCTCATATAATATATTTAGCTTTGCATTGTAAATCAATTGATTGCAATTTATATTTCATTTGATTTAGTTGTATTTATTCCGTCACGGAAACGTCACGTTTTTTTAAGTGTCAGGACGATATACAATGAGAAGAAATACAGCAACAAAAGGTTTTAAGTTCAAACTCTAACAGAAACGGGCAAATGGTCGTTTTGCCGTATCCCTTGTATTGCGATATAACGGTCAACGTCTATTAATCAGCTTACCCTTTAGTGCAACAGAAATGCAATGGGATACAAATAAAGAAAGATTTGTAGATGATGAAACAGCCCGAAATATCATTAAGGAGCAAAAGCTAACCGGGGATGCGAAGAAAGAGTTTCTTTCCCAACTGCACCCTGACCGGGAAGTAAACAACCTATATCTAGATAAGAAAACAGCAGAACTACTATCCATCGTAGAAGATTATGAACGCAGGCACATACCCTTTACAAATGTGATAATATAGGAACGGTTGTTTGTAGTCCTCAAATCCAGTACAGTTGAAAAATACTTGTTATTTCATATCGATAAACTGAAAACAAGTAATCGTCATGGCACTGCCTCCACTTTTGAAGACCTTCATATTTGCTTGAAGAAATTTGATAAAAGTTTCAGCAAAAGATTGTTTCCGGATATTAACTTTGACTATGTTTCCCGGTTCTTCGAGAACGAAAGAAATGCTGGTCGTGAAGTTGGCGGTATCGGGGTTAATCTTCGTGCCTTGCGTACGTTATTAAATAGCGCCATCAAAGAGAATGTCGGTAGTCCTAAAACTTACCCTTTCAGTAACCAGTATGGAACACGTATCGAGAAAGACACATTCGGTTTAGCAAAAGAGGTAAAAACCAATACAAGAAAACATGTCTCCCACAGAACTGAATGATTTCAAGAAGAACAAGAGCAAAAAGCTCAACAAGTACCTGAAAGAAATGGCGCCATTATGGGATTTCCAGAAGGTATCCAAGACCTCAGTACATATTTTGCCCGGCATAACTTCGCCATGCGCTTATTTTCAAAGACAAAGTCTATTGATATTGTAAGCGCAGGACTTCATCGCTCCAATACGGAGATAACAAAGGTGTATCTGGAGTCGTTTGGGACAGATGAAGTAGCAAAGGTTACATCTGATTTGTTAAAATAGCAGCTATTCAAAAAATCACAATTATTATACAAATAGAAGTAAGCTAATCAAAATAATGTTTGTATCTTTGTGAGATAACATAAATCCTATTGGAACACAAACGATTATGGATACTAAGTATAATTGCTTTGAATATATGATTGATAGATTTGCCGCCATTGAAAATGGTGACTTATCTTCATTTACTAGACTCAAAGTGTTAAAATTATTATTCTTTGTGACGGCCATAGGCTCTGAGAAATCAAAGGAAGAGAACTTATTGTCTATTTTCGATAATTTTGTAGCTATGCCATATGGTCCCGTTGAAAGTGACATATATAATTGTATTACTCAAAAACAATTAAATAAATATGAAATTTCATCCAGTAATTGTTCACTTAAACCATATGCAAATGCAAACAATATATCTAATATATTAAAACAATCAATAGACAATTCAATAGACAATTCAATAGACAATTCAATAGACAATTCAATAG
>NZ_CANTZW010000044.1 GCF_947855115.1 uncultured Parabacteroides sp. | reverse complement strand
GCGAACAGGCGGGAATGGATTAATATTAATACTAAAGTAATAAATTAAAGTTCATCCACCGTTACCTCCGTGAGGAGGGAGAGTGGGAAAAAATAGCCTCGGTCGCTTCTGCGATCGGGGCTAACTTTTGAGCAGTCTTCTCATGAACCGTGCTTTTTATGTAGCTTTCCTGTATGTTTCAGCAGCATAAATATAGATGTTATTGAAAAATGTATATCTTTGCTTATTGTTAGAGGGAAAAGCAAATGAGGAAGTTTATGAGAAAAATCGGATTGTTGTTGATTGCCGTGATGATGATTTTACCGGCGATAGCTCAGGTTTCTTTCGGCGTGCGTGCCGGAGGCGCTTATTCTTCATTGATCCAAAAGGTGGAGGATAGATATGAGGCGGGAGCCCGTTTCGGTTTCAGCATAGCGGGTTTGGCGGATATTCCTTTGAGCAAGAACAAGAAATGGTCGCTCCGTCCAGAGGTAGCGTTCGTGAACCAAGGGGGCGCTTATTATTCGGATCAAGATTTACATGGGATGGCGCTCCATAATAAATGTTGGTATTACTCTTTGCAGATTCCCGTGAATGTGGCTTATACATTTACCTTTACGGATGTCCGTCTGTCCGTATTCGCCGGTCCTACCTTTGACTGGTCCTTGTTTGGCAAGATGAAGAGCCGGGAGACCAATCCCGATCTCCATTTCGGAGTATCCAAGGAGAAAGACTTGAAACCTTGCGACTTGGCTATGAACGTCGGCCTATCGGTAGAATATAGTAACTTTTTCTTCTCCGTAAGCTCCCTGTGCGGCATGATAGACCGCCGGGCCTTGAAGCGGGAGGGCGAGACTTCCGTCTATCAAAATAACGTGACATTCTCTTTGGGCTATTACTTCCGTAAGTGATAAATGGCCTTCATAATAACTTGAAAAATAATTAGATTTGTTTGGTATTTCAGATAAAAGCCGTACCTTTGCAAGCCGATTATTATCAAATTGTACTAAGAGTTTAGTTCTTAGCGCATTGTTGCATCATGTGTCCGTTGTGGCAATGTTGGTAAGGCTAGTTTTTTGAGTTATTAATTAATTTAATTTTTAAGCAGTGGATACTTTAAGTTTTAAGACCATTTCTGCAAACAAGGCAACTGTAAACAAAGAGTGGGTCATTGTTGATGCCGAAGGCCAGACCTTAGGTCGCCTTTGCGCTAAAGTAGCGAAGCTTTTGCGCGGTAAGTACAAACCCAATTTCACTCCGCACGTTGACTGTGGTGATAACGTGATCATCATCAATGCAGACAAAGTCGTTCTAACAGGAAACAAGTGGAACGATCGTATTTATTTGAGATATACCGGATATCCCGGTGGACAGATCGAGTATACTCCGGCAGATCTTTTGAAGAAAGGTGCCGGCCATCTGTTCCGTAAAGTTGTAAAAGGTATGTTGCCTAAGAACCGTCTGGGTGCAAAGTTGTTGAGCAACATGTACGTTTATGAGGGGACAGAGCATAAGCACGAGGCTCAACAACCTAAGTTAATCGATATAAACTCATATAAATAATCACGATGGAAGTAGTAAATGCAATAGGAAGACGTAAGGCGGCAGTCGCTCGCGTATTCGTTAGCGAAGGTACGGGAAAGATCACGATCAACAAGCGTGAACTGGAAAAATACTTCCCTTCTTCAATCCTTCAGTTTATCGTAAAGCAGCCGTTAGTAAAATTGAACGTCGCTGAACAATATGATATTAAGATCAATCTTGACGGTGGTGGTTTCAAAGGCCAGTCTGAGGCTGCTCGTTTGGCGATCGCTCGTGCGTTGATAAAGATTAATCCGGAAGATAAGGCTGTCTTGAGAGCGGAAGGATTCGTGACTCGCGATCCTCGTGCTGTTGAGCGTAAGAAACCGGGTCGTCCGAAAGCTCGTAAGAGATTCCAGTTCAGTAAACGTTAATGTTATTTGTGAGTCCCTTACAAGTAAAGCGAAGCGTTTAGTATCTAAATTATCGGGATTCTTTTTACATGCGGACATGCGGAAAGACTACCTGATGGTTGAAATTAACAAAGAAAGTAAACGATTTTAAGAAAAAAACAATGTCAAGAGTAAATTTTGATCAATTATTAGAGGCTGGTGTACACTTCGGACACTTAAAAAGAAAGTGGAATCCCGCTATGGCTCCTTATATTTTCATGGAGCGCAATGGTATTCATATCATTGACCTTTATAAAACAGTTGCTAAAGTAGACGAAGCCGCTGAAGTAATGAAGAACTTGGCTAAACAAGGCAAGAAGATTCTTTTCGTGGCTACCAAAAAACAAGCTAAACAAGTTGTCGCTGATAAGGCTGCTTCCGTAGGTATGCCTTACGTTATCGAGCGCTGGCCGGGTGGTATGTTGACCAACTTCCCGACGATCCGTAAAGCTATCAAGAAGATGGCTACTATCGATAAGATGACAAAAGATGGTACATTTGATAATCTTTCCAAGAGAGAGAAACTTCAAATCACTCGCCAACGCGCTAAGTTGGAGAAGACGTTAGGTTCTATCGTAGACCTTACTCGTCTTCCGTCGGCTTTGTTCGTTGTAGACGTGATGAAAGAGCATATCGCGGTTCGTGAGGCTAACCGTTTGGGCATCCCTGTATTCGGTATGGTTGATACGAACTCAGATCCGAACAATATCGACTACGTTATCCCGGCTAACGATGACGCTACAAAGTCTGTAGAGGTTATCTTGGGCGCTATCTGCGAGGCTATGAACGAAGGCTTGCAAGAGCGTAAGGCCGAAAAACTTGACGCGGAAGCTGCCGAGGAGACTCCGAAAAGAGAGCGTAAGGCAAAGGCTGCTGTTAAGAAAGAACGTACGAAGAAAGAAGACGACGATGCGTTGAACGCTAACGTTGCCGGTAAGTTCGCGAAAGACGAAGAATAATTCGGTTGACAATTGACATTGACAATTGGCGACTAGAATACAAATACAATGGGCAGTTGGCTTTTGACAGTATTTGTCAATTGGCAACTGTCCATTGGCAATTTTTGAAAGTATAAACATTTTAAAGATAAAGGAAATAAGATTATGGCTGTAACAATGGCTGATATTACCAAGCTGCGCAAAATGAGCGGAGCTGGTATGATGGACTGTAAGAAGGCTTTGACCGAGTCTGACGGTGACATCGAGAAAGCAATGGAAATTATCCGTAAAAAAGGACAGGCTATCGCCGCTAAACGTTCTGATCGTGAAGCTGCCGAGGGTTGTGTGTTGGCAAAAAAGGATGGCGAGTTCGCCGCTATCATCGCTTTGAAATGCGAGACAGACTTTGTTGCTAAAAATGCAGACTTCGTCGCTTTGACTCAAGCTATCTTGGACGCTGCTGTAGCTAACAAGTGCCGGACTTTGGATGAGGTAAAAGCTTTGCCTATGGGTAAAGGTACTATCCAAGACGCTGTTACGGATCGTAGCGGTATCACTGGCGAGAAAATGGAGTTAGACGGTTACAGCGTGGTTGAAGGTGCTTATACTACCGTGTACAACCATATGGGTAAGAACCAGCTTTGTACGATCGCCGCTTTCAACAAGGAGTCTGAGGAGGCCGCTCACAATATCGCTATGCAGATCGCTGCTATGAACCCGATCGCTATCGATGAGGCTGGTGTTCCGGAATCTGTAAAAGAGGCTGAGATCCAAGTCGCTGTTGAGAAGACAAAGGCTGAGCAAGTACAGAAAGCTGTAGAGGCTGCCTTGAAGAAAGCCGGTATCAATCCTTCGCATGTAGATAGCGAGGATCATATGGAAAGTAATATGGCTAAGGGCTGGATTACGGCTGAGGATGTTGCTAAGGCAAAAGAAATCATCGCTACTGTTTCCGCGGAGAAAGCAGCGAACTTACCTCAACAAATGATCGAGAATATCGCTAAGGGTCGTCTGGGCAAGTTCTTGAAAGAGGTTTGCTTATTGAACCAAGAGGACATTATGGATGGTAAGAAGACTGTAAGAGAGACAATGAAGGAAATTGATCCTGAGTTGCAGATCTTGGCATTCAAACGTTTCACTTTGCGCGCTGAATAATTTACGGAAACGTATTTGATATAAAGAAAAAGGCTGTCGATTCCGGCAGCCTTTTTTTATGGTTATACTAGACAATCTCTTATTTTAACGCTGTTAACGCTTCCTTGATGCGTTTGATAGCCTCCACGATATTCTCATCGCTGGTAGCGTAGCTCATGCGGATACACTCGGGTGCCCCGAAGGAAGTACCACCTACGCAAGCGACATGGGCAACTTCCAATAGATACATCGCTAAGTCATCGGCGTTGTTGATCACACGGCTCCCATCTGTCTTGCCGAAGTAATAGCTACATTTAGGGAATAAGTAGAAGGCACCTTCCGGCTTGTTCACCTCGAAGCCCGGAACTTCTTTCGCCAAATTAACGATTAAATCGCGACGGCGCTCGAAAGCCTTACGCATTTCCTCAACGGGTTCCTGTGAGCCTGTATAAGCCGCTTCCGCCGCTTTTTGGGATACAGAGCAAGGGCCGGAGGTATATTGTCCTTGTAATTTATTAACCGCTTTCACGATCCATTCCGGTCCGGCTATGAACCCGATACGCCAGCCGGTCATAGCGTACGCTTTGGAAACACCGTTTACGATTACCGTACGGTCTTTCATGCCTTCGATAGAAGCGATGCTGTTGTGTTTGCCGATATAGTTGATGTGTTCATAGATCTCGTCCGCGATTACGATGATATCCGGATACTTTTTCAATACTTCCGCTAAACCGGTTAATTCCTCGGCGCTGTAAACAGAGCCCGTCGGGTTGGAGGGAGAGCAAAGGATCAACGCTTTTGTCTTAGGCGTAATAGCCGCTTCCAACTGAGCCGGAGTGATCTTGAAATCCTGCTCGATACCGGCCGGGACAATAACGGGAGTACCTTCTGCCAACTTTACCATCTCCGGATAGCTTACCCAGAAAGGAGCCGGAATGATAACCTCGTCTCCCGGATTTACCAATACCATGACTGTGTTACAAACGGATTGTTTAGCGCCGTTTGCGCAAGAGATTTGGCCTGCCGTATATTCCAGTCCGTTCTCGTTCTTCAATTTGGCAACGATAGCATTGCGTAATGCCGGGTAACCAGCGACGGGAGAATAGCGTGAGAAATTATCGTCAATCGCCTTTTTCGCGGCTTCTTTAATGAAGTCGGGAGTATTGAAATCGGGTTCTCCCACACTTAAGTTGATAACATCGATACCTTGAGCTTTCAGCTCACCGCTCTTTTGTGACATCGCCAATGTTGCTGAAGGCGATAAACTCGCTAAACGATCTGAGACTTGTGTCATGATAATATAATTTATTTAATGTTATGTAATACGTGGCCCATACGTTCTTTCTTCGTTTTCATGTAGAATTCGTTGTATGGATTCGGTTTTATCTCGATGGGGATATTCTCTACCACTTCAAGTCCATAAGCTTCCAGCCCTACGCGCTTTACCGGATTGTTACTCATCAAACGCATTTTAGTTACACCGATATGGCGTAAGATCTGGGCTCCGACACCGTAATCTCGCTCGTCTGCCTGATGACCTAGATGTAAATTGGCATCGACCGTATCCAAACCGTCTTCTTGAAGCTTGTAGGCTTTCATCTTCTCCATCAGTCCGATACCCCTTCCTTCTTGGTTCAGGTAAACGATAACTCCTTTCCCTTCTTGCTCGATGCGACGCATAGCCTCGTGCAATTGTTCTCCGCACTCGCAACGCATGGAACCGAAAATGTCTCCCGTAGCGCAAGATGAATGTACGCGAACCAAGATCGGCTCGTCTTTCTCGATTTTACCTTTAATCAAGGCTATATGTTCTAATCCATTGCTTTTCTGCCGGAAAGGTATTAAACGGAAATGCCCGTACACCGTAGGGAGATCTACCTCTACGCCGTTTTCCACGATAGATTCGGTTCGAAGGCGGTAGGCGATCAGGTCTTTGATGCAGATAATCTTGATACCGAATTTCTGGGCGACCTTGATTAATTGAGGCAGGCGTGCCATGGTTCCATCCTCGTTAATGATCTCGATCAAAGCCCCTGCCGGGTATAAGCCGGCCAACCGGGCCAGATCTACGGCGGCCTCTGTATGACCAGCCCGGCGAAGTACGCCGCGCGAGCGGGCACGGAGCGGATTGACATGTCCGGGGCGTCCTAGGTCAGACGGTTTGGTTTTGGGGTCTGCCAATGCTAAGATTGTCTCCGCACGATCGTACATAGAAACGCCGGTGGTACATTTTCCTCCTAGTTTATCTACTGTTATCGTAAAAGGAGTACCCAGTAAAGAGGTGTTGTTGGCAACTTGCATATCTAGTTCCAACTCTTGGCAACGCTCCTCCGTGATCGGGGCACATAATACACCTCGCCCGTTTGTCAACATGAAATTGATTTTTTCCGGGGTTACTTTCTCGGCTGCTATGATAAAGTCTCCTTCATTCTCCCGGTCCTCATCGTCTACAACGATTAAGAACTTTCCTTCACGAAAATCCTCGATAGCTTCTTCGATGGTGTTTAATTGAATCTCGCTCATATTTGTTGATTATTTATATCCGAGTTATTTTTTAGCAAATGTAATGAATATATCATATTAATCAGTTCCTTGCTAGTCTTTTGTACCATGATGATATCATGCCGTAATAATTTGCGTTGGTACGTAGCCAATAAGTAGATCGGTAATCCCAGCGGGAGGAATATACCGATAGCCAAGGCTAGCTTTCCGTTCATATGCTTGCTTAACTTGTTGTTGTAGCCTCCGATAATGGGGTAGTCCATCAATTTATTCAAGAGCAAATTCTGGTCGGAATTACTTAATTCTTCTACTATATTTTCCGTATCTCGAGCTAGCAGTTCTGCCATATTATCTTTTCCACCTTGCTTCCAGAACGCCAGGTAATTGATCCAACGTTTGTGGTTTGCCAAATAAGTGGTGCTTTCTTCCACGAGTTTCTGTAGTAGGGGAAGGGTACCCTCATAATCCGGAGTGTATATGATCACCTCTTTCCGCTCCACTTTTCGTCCTTCCCGTTTGCCTATTAAGTTCTTCAAGGCATTCACGTAAGTATCGGCATTTAAGATGACAGAATCTTTTACTGCCTTGTAGGTTAGGAATATGCCCATAGGCGTTAAGACTACGGAGCTAAGCCACATTCCTTCCCATGCCTCCCAGACACCGTCGCGTGCCATCTTGAAGCCCATATTGTCTATAATGTAATAGAAAATAAACAAGATAACCGAGATCACGACCGGTACGCCTAATCCTCCTTTACGGATAATGGCTCCTAAAGGTGCCCCGATAAAGAAAAACATGATACAAGCGAACGATACCGTGAATTTCTTATGCCATTCTGTTAAGTGCCGGCGTACCTTGTAAGCCTCATCACCGATTGTGGCCGCACGGAAATAATAGTCGGTCTTGATATTCTCTATTGAGGATTTGGCCCGGCCTAGTAAAGCCGCTTGGCTACTTGGTGCCTGCGCTTGATAGAGACTGTCGAAATTTAGCGCGACCACAGAAGGGAATACCGGCGGTCTTTCCGGCTGTTCATCCGGTTGCCCTTCGGCATCATTTTCTTTGGGGGCCTGTAAGGATTTTAATGTTTTTATGTATGAGGCATTGTAGATACTTTTTGCGTTTACGTTCTTGATACTATCCAGGCGCACGCTCATTGAATCAATGGAGGTTTGTAGATCTTCTAAGTTTTTTCCCATGTATTGATTCTGCATGAAGGATTCGTCGGTACGGTTGAAATTGGCGTCAAATTCAATCAATATATCCTTGCTGGTGAATGATTCCCGCCGATAGGGAACGGCTTTCCTGGCTTGCGTCGTGTTGACTTGGCTTTTACCCACGTTCTCGAAAGATTCTCCATTAAATAGGGATAAGACAAGGAATAACTTATCCGCGGAAGTCTTTAACCGTCCGGAGTCTGCTACGATTACACGGGCGTTATTGAATCCCTCCGAGTAATCGTAAATCATCACATCCTTTAATAAACCGTCCTTGTTATCTTTCTTTTTTACATACACGTTGAACCCGGGAATATCTTTGTAGAATGAACCCTCCGGAATATCCAATTCCGGTGATTTCTGACGCATGGAATATAATAATGTATATAGTTTAACTTGGACAACGGGCATTACGTTGTTTTGGAAGAAGAAAGCGCCTACACTCACGAATAGGAGTGTTACGATTAAAGGACGCATAATATGTATCAATGACACTCCGGCGGACTTCATGGCCAATAACTCCAAGCGTTCTCCTAAATTACCAAAAGTCATTAACGAGGCTAATAGAATTGCTAGGGGAAGCGCCATCGGGACAAGAAATAAGGCCGCATACATAAACATCTCCGCTAATACAGGGATACCAAGACCTTTCCCTACCATATCGTCGATGTAGCGCCAGAGAAATTGCATTAACACAATAAACAGACAGATACCGAATGTCATAAGAAACAACGGCAGGAATGTCTGCAGCATAAATGTATATAATCGTTTTATTCTCAACATTGCCTAATCTGGTTGAAGTGGCAAAAGTAGTGTAAAAAACGATAACACCCCACAGATTTCTGTAAAACTACTCTAAATACCAAGTGTTCGTTTCAAGTCTTCCACTTGTGAGTCCCATAAATTAATGGAATCTTTTTTCTCTCCGGGCTCAGAGAAATCGGTGATCTCAAGCGCCGTGGAACCTGTTAGTTCGATCGTGTGAATTATGAATTCGAAATAGGCGTTCTCGTCTTCCTCGTCTACCCAACGATAACGGATAAATGCTTCCGGTTTGGAATCAATCACGGTGGCCTCTTGAGCCTCTTTGTTCCATTTAAAGGTATACAAGTTCTCGTTTACAATGACTTCGTCAGCGAACCATGCGGAGAGTCCCAAAGCGGTAGTTAGCTGATTCCATAAGCTTCGTCGTGAAACTTTATCGAAAATGTATTCGATATGAAACTTCTCTTTCTTCATTATTCTTATCCTTATATTTGCCGCAAGATACATAAAAGATTTGAAAACGACTAATTTTCATGATGAAAAAAGTAACTAGTAATTAACCGTTTAGCTGGAGGCCTTAAAAAATAAGCGAATTTTTCCATCAAAAATGTTGTGTATCTCAAAAATAACCCCTACTTTTGCACCGTCGAAAAGAAATAAAGACAATCTGTAATGGCGAGATAGCTCAGCTGGTTAGAGCGCATGATTCATAATCATGAGGTCCCCGGTTCAATCCCGGGTCTCGCTACTTTGAAAATTAAGCAGTTACGGTAATAGGTAACTGCTTTTTTTTATGTCTTTTCGGATGGTTTTTACCTGAATTTTCGTGGTTTTTAGAGGCAGAGTTAAACCAAAAAATGTATAAGTACAACGGTTAACGTCTTGTGTTACAAGTCTAAAGTTTTAGCAAAATTATGAATATTGGATTATCTGGAAACATGGAGAATCTCTTTAACTAGGAAGAACACACGAAGTTACAGATAAATAGGAACTTTAAAAAGTGATTTGTGAGTAAATTCAAAAAGAGAGAAGAACGATACTTCCTGTTTGATTTTTCCGATTGAACACGTATCTTTGTGGTAAATGAATAAGAGAATATGAAATCAACAACTGAATATCTGAACATCTTACGTGACTATATGGCGAAGAACGCTTCCAAATATAGCATTACCCGTATGGGGATATTCGGTTCTGTTGCCAGAGGTGAACAAACAGAAGATAGTGACGTTGATGTCTATCTGGAGACATCAAAGCCGAATATGTTTGCGTTGGTACATATAAAAGAAGATTTACAAAACCTGTTCGGGTGTAATGTCGATATTGTCCGATTACGGGATCACATGGATTCTTTCTTGAGAAATCGAATAGAGAAGGAGGGTATTTATGTGTGATACAGAGTTAATCCGTTCTTCTTTGATAAAGATATAAACGGCTTTAGACAGAATATTAAAGAGGGCGGAAACAATACTTTCTCCAGACGATTTCTTGACGACACCAAGCGGAGTCGAGAGGTTGGAAAGTATTTGTATGCTGTTGATTGCAATCGGAGAAAGCGTCAAACGTATTGATAAAGCCACAAATAAAGAACTTTTATCGCATTATCCTGAGATTGATTGGAAAGGAGTCATGGGAATGCGAGATATTATAGCACATCATTATTTCGATATAGATGCGGTTATCGTTTTTGATGTAATGAAAAATAACCTGCCAGCCGTAAAAATGGTTATTGATAAAATGTTATCTGATATTTAAAATCCTCTATACATTATATATATTCCTTTTACTTGGGTAACGGTTCTATTTCAGCCAGAAAGATGCCCTGTCAGCTATGCTTCATAGGGATATTGATCTATTGGAAGATAAGGCTATCCGCAATCCGATACTTCGCAGGAATATAGATGACTCAAAATTGTTGATTTATGGATGAATATATAGAGAAATATTTACATGACGTATTTCTTGCCCTAGAGGATTCAATTAATTTTTCGCAAAGGTGTTTGAAAAACTAAAGCCTTGATGGAGTCTATATAAAAAAGGCTCTCCATGATTTCGTTTTATTGAAAAAGGAGAGCCTTTTGAAGGTTTCTTGTTTGTGTTTATTTTCAATTGTTACATTCTTTCCGGAACCTCGATGCCTAATAAATCCATACCGGATTTCACGATCTTGGCAACATTGGCAGATAAGATTAAACGGAAGTTCTTTAATTCCGAGTTCTCCTCGCGAAGGATGGAGAAATCATGGTAGAATTGATTATATTCTTTTACTAGATCATAAATATAGTTGGCAATACAAGCTGGGCTATATAGTTTCCCTGCCTCTTTTACGATCTCCGCATAATCAGCGATCATCTGGATCAGGTTCTCTTCTTTCTCGGAAATGGTGAAAGTAAGCGGTAATTGCTCCGGTAATGCGATGCCCTGTTCGGCCGCCTTACGTAATACGGAACGGATACGGGCATAGGTATATTGGATGAATGGGCCTGTATTTCCATTGAAGTCGATAGACTCTTTTGGATTGAATGTCATGTTCTTGCGAGGGTCTACCTTTAAGATGAAATATTTCAAGGAACCTAGACCGACAATACGGGCTATATTTTCAGCTTCTTCCGGTGTCATCTCATCCAATTTCCCTAATTCTTGAGAAATCTCGCGTGCGGTACTGATCATCTCTGCCATCAAATCATCGGCATCTACAACCGTTCCTTCACGGCTCTTCATCTTGCCTTCCGGAAGCTCTACCATTCCATAAGAAAAGTGTACCAATCCCTTGCCGAACTCAAAACCTAGCTTATCCAATAAGATCGATAATACTTGAAAATGATAATTCTGCTCGTTTCCTACTACATAAATCATTTTATTGATCGGGAAATCGTCGAAACGCAATTTGGCGGTCCCGATATCCTGAGTCATATAGACGGAAGTGCCATCCGCACGAAGCAATAATTTCTCATCTAGGCCGTCTTTCGTTAAGTCTGCCCATACGGAACCATCCTCATGGCGATAGAAAATCCCTTTCTCCAATCCTTCCATCACCTTTCCTTTTCCTTCCAGATAAGTTTGAGACTCGTAATAAATCTTATCGAAATCTACACCCATCATCTTATAAGTCTCGTTGAATCCGGCGTATACCCAGTTGTTCATCATTTCCCAGAGCGCACGAACCTCCTTGTCTCCGGCTTCCCATTTACGAAGCATCTCACGTGCTTCAGCCATCAAAGTGGATTGAGCCTCGGCTTCATCTTTGGTAAGGCCTTTCGCTTCCAAAGCATTGGTCTCTTCTTTTAATTTATTGCTGAATAATACGTAAAAGTCTCCGATCAAATGGTCTCCTTTCTTTCCGGTAGATTCGGGAGTAGCCCCATTTCCCCATTTCTGCCAAGCTAACATGGATTTGCAGATATGGATACCACGATCGTTTACGATGTTTGTCTTTACTATTTTGTTTCCGTTCGCTTTTAAAATCTTAGATAAGCTATATCCCAATAGGTTATTGCGGACATGTCCCAGATGAAGCGGTTTGTTCGTATTCGGAGAAGAATATTCGATCATAACCAACGGTGATTGCTCTGTAACCGGGATGATGCCGTAAGTGGGTTGTCCGTTGATCGAGTTCAATAAATCAATCCAGCAGGAACAAGCGACCGTCAGGTTAAGGAATCCTTTGATTACGTTAAACTCAGCTACTGCCGGTTCATTTTTCAATAGGTACTCGCCGATTTCTTGGGCGGTTTGTTCCGGGGATTTCTTCGACTGGCGAAGGAATGGAAATACGACTAGGGTAAGATGTCCCTTAAATTCCTTTTTTGTTTTTTGCAACTGCACTTGGCTTGCGGTGACATCCGCTCCGTACAGTTCTTTGATGCCGGCTATAATAGCTCCGGTAATCTGTTGTTCGATAACCATATTCGTCTAAATATAATTCGGATTTTGTTTTACGCGAAGGTACACAAAAAAAGGATACAATTTGCATCGTATCCTTCTTCTATAGAGAATAATGGTGTTTCTTATTTGATTAGTTCGTTCAATTCAGCGCCAGCTTTAAACTTCACGGCTTTACGAGCTGCGATTTCAATGGTTTCTTTGGTTTTCGGGTTAACACCTTTACGAGCGGCTTTCTCTGATACGGAGAAAGAACCGAAGCCAAGTAAAGCAACTTTACCGCCTGTTTTTAATTCGTTAGAAACTGTATCAACAAAAGCTTCCACTGCCTTTTTAGCGTCCACTTTGCTGAGACCTGATTTTTCAGCGACTGCGCTAATAAACTCTGATTTGTTCATGATGGTTTGACTGTTAATATATTAAACAAAACTATGATAACCGATAGACGGCTTCAAATGTAGTTTTATTTTGAAATATCACAAAAGAAAAACCTACTTTTTTTACCGATTTACATATGTTTTAGTATTATTATGGGCAAAAACGGCTAAAATATATTTACCTTTGCCGCTAAATTAACGTAGTATATGATGAATCAGACAAATTCGGGGTTCTTGAATAGTATCCCCCCGGTAACGAAAAATCTTATCATTATAAACTTGCTATTTTGGGTAGCCAGCCTTGCATTGCCGAAAGTAGGCATTGATTTGGTGGATTTATTAGGGCTTCATTTCCCGGGTGCTACCGACTTTAAGGCTTATCAAATCGTCTCTTATATGTTCATGCACGATACCCGTTCGTTCGCGCATGTGTTTTTTAATATGTTCGCCGTTTACATGTTCGGTCGGGTATTGGAAAACGTGTGGGGGCCTAAACGTTTCTTGATTTTTTACTTTGTGACGGGTATAGGCGCAGGTTTGGTGCAAGAGGCCGTATGGCTCTTTAATTTGCGAGATGTGATCTTCGCTAGTCAAGACATGATAAACCTGAATGGAACCCAGATTATCAGTAAGAGTGAATTCTTGAATTATTTCGTGACAATTGGAGCTTCGGGTGCCGTATTCGGTATCTTGCTGGCTTTCGCTATGATATTCCCGAATGTTCCTTTATATCTGATGTTTATACCGATTCCAATTAAAGCCAAATATTTTGTGATATTTTATGGTCTTGCCGAATTATTCATGGGTGTGGCTAGTTTTGGTGGTGACACGGTTGCGCATTTCGCTCATTTAGGAGGAATGTTATTCGGTTATTTCCTGATTCGTTATTGGAAAAAGAAAGATGCTGACAATGGACGATATTTTTACTAATTTGAAGCGTATGTTTCAGTCGGGTAATATCCTGTCGAAACTGATATATATTAACGTTGGGTTGTTTATCTTGATACGTTTGGCCAGCGTGCTGTTCATGCTCTTTAATATGCAAGGAGTACCTTTCTTGCTGTATTTGCAGTTGCCGGCTTCTCCGGAGCTTTTGCTCTTCCGTCCGTGGACATTGTTTACTTATATGTTCACTCATTTTGATTTCTTACATATCTTGTTCAATATGCTTTGGTTATATTGGTTCGGAGGATTGTTCTTGGATTTCTTCAGTGAACGGCAGTTGGGTGGCTTGTATATATTGGGGGGAATTGCTGGTGCGGTATTGTTTGTCCTGGCTTATAATATTTTCCCTTATTTTCAGGATGTGACCTCTTTTAGCTATTTGATGGGAGCTTCGGCATCCGTTATGGCAATCGTTTTTGCGGTGTCATTTTACCGGAAGGATTTAGAGATTAATTTATTCTTGATCGGAAGGATCAAATTAATTTATTTGGCTATTTTTACGTTACTAATTGATTTGTTGGCGATGACTTCGGAAAATGCGGGAGGACATATCGCTCATATCGGTGGCGCTTTGTTTGGTATCTGGTTTGCTTCCCGTATCCGCAAAGGAAAAGACTTGACTGTTCCGATGAACCGGTTAATCGATTGGTGCGTGAATTTAGGCAAACGAAAGCCAAAGATGCGTGTGACTTATAAACGTAACGAGACCGATTATGAGTATAACGCACGTAAACATCAAGAAGCGGTGGATCTGGATACTATACTAGATAAATTAAAACGTTCTGGTTATGAGAGTCTTTCCGCTGAAGAAAAGAAACGGCTTTTTGATGCCAGTAAGAAATAGCAAATACTTATGAAAACTCTACGGATTTTTCTTCAATTTTTATTCGTCGTGGCGAATATAGGGGCTGTCGTATTATTGATAATCTCAGCTTATTCGGACCGGGTATCTCCCGAGGAAAGTATGACGTTATCGTATTTGGGACTGGCCTTTCCGGTTTTATGTGTAGCCAATCTTTGCTTTATTATCTATTGGTTGTTTTTGAGGAAATGGAAGTTCTTGTCGATCAGTATATTTTCCTTTTTGCTATGCTGGGGGCCACTAAGGTCTTATTTCCCATTTCATTCTCATAAGGATGTTCCTCGGGAGGAAGTGTTGAAGGTGTTGACTTATAATGTGATGGCTTTTGGATACAAGAACCATACGAAGATAGCCCCGAACAAGATTATCCAATATATTGCCAACTCGGATGCGGATATTGTATGTTTACAAGAATATGCCACTTCTAAATCAGAGAAAAATCTTACTTCCTCCAAGATTTATGATGCGCTGAGTATGTATCCTTATCGTTCTGTATTTTATCAGAGCTCCACGAAATTCCAGAGTTTCGGGATTGCGGTATTTTCCAAATATCCTCTCTCAAATTCCCGAATGGTGAAATATGACTCAGATTATAACGGATCTTCCGTACATGAAGTGGATATTAAGGGGAAGAAGTTGACCTTGATTAACAACCATTTGGAGTCATTTAAATTGACAATGGAAGATCGTACTCGCTATTCGTCCCTTATAAAAAGCTTTAACTCGGAAGGATTGGACAATCTGAAAGGAGCGTTCGAGCAAAAGTTGGGGCCTGCTTTCCGGATTCGCGCTAAGCAGGCGGAAGCCGTGTCTAAGGAGATTAAAAAGGCGAAAGGAGATTATGTCTTGGTGTGCGGTGATTTTAATGATACGCCTGTTTCTTATGCGCACCGTACGATTCAAGGCGATTTGATAGATGCCTTTGCCGAGTCTGGCCGGGGAATGGGTATTACTTATAACCAAAATTTCTTCTGGTTCCGTATCGATAATATCCTACATTCCCCGAACATAACCTCTATGAATTGTTCCGTGGATAAGGTTGCCTATTCAGATCACTATCCATTATGGTGTTATCTGAAACTGGAATAAGAGATCTTTATCACTCGGACTCTGCGTCTTGTGCGGCATCGAATACATCGGCGAACAAATTCTCCACAAAGAAGAAGGTTGCGTTGCAGAATAACTTAGGATCTTTGATAAGTGTTATCGTATTACTGTCTCCGTTATTTGCGATTACATCTTCCGCTTTGTAGGTCTTGAACTTCTTATCATTTAGCGGATCGTATTGATATACGATGTCACTCGCTTCGATTGTATATCGATTATCGAAGCAGGTGATACGCATTTTATATTTAATGATCGTCTTGTCCGTGTCATTCAATAATAGCTCTACCTTAGAGCTTACGAAAATAGTTCCTTTATTCTTGTTCGAATTGACGTTGGATAAGAAGACATCTTTCCCGTAAGTTTTCTTAGCCCATGCGTTGATAGCGTTGAATATTTCCAGTTTGGAGGTGTTCTCGATTTCTACTTCATCGCTATAACACACTTTTCCGTTTTTCATGGGGGCACATTCGTCTACCTCACCTTTATGCCCCTGTGCCATGATTAACGAAGGAAACATTATACATATTAAAAATATAATCTTTTTCATAAATGCGATTCTCTTTTTCATTATTTAATCCATACGTTCGTAATTTCACCGATCAACATCGTTTGTTGTCCCTCAGAAGTCTCACCTTGTTTACGGCATTCAATGATGATCCATGGCTCATCGGCAGACGTGCCGGGTTTAGAGAAGGATAACCGATACAATTCGTTTTCACCGATCGCTTTATATGCTGGGCTATCTTTGGATATAGCGATTGTACTGATCGTTTTTCCAAACATATTGCCAATACCTTTCCATTCAACGTTCGCGTCAGTGATATCCTTTTCTATAATCTTGATATGCAAAGTGTTGTTTGGCAACATCTGAAGAATTGTACTTGGAACCTTGTCGGCTTGGAAAGTTACGAAACCTTCCATAGGAGTCTCGGGTTGTGTCTTTCGTTGCGGTGCGGATAAAGGCTCTGCGGGAGTGGTCGTTAATAGTTGCGCGCCCAATGCGCTAGCGGCGCTATCGAATGTCTTTTCTGCGAAATCAATCGTGGCCTTGCGGAATTTACCGCTAATACGGTTTAGCTTCGTTTTCTTTTTATTCAAAGCATATTCGTCTGTGATCCACTCCTCTGCCAGATATTTTTCTGGTTCGTTCTGGTAAGACACGTTATATTCATACCGGATACCTGCTAATTGCAAAGTACAAGCATGTTCCTTGCATTCGATGATAATGCGGAATTTCATCAATGTCCGGTCAAGGGATAAAGCCGTGCTGGAGAATACTAAATACTCTTCCCCGATAATAGCCATCTCGCCTTTCTCTTCATTTTGGTAAGCGACTCTACTTTCTTTTGTGTTAAAGTTTTCTTGTCCCCATTTTAATAATTGTCGATAGATTTGTGCCTTACTGAAAGTGGGGGCGTTGATCTCACGGGTGAAAACGACTTTACCGTCTACGACCGGAACGCCGCCTGCCAGGTAACGTTGATCCTCTTGGGCGAATAGCAAGGCGGGGATAAATAACAGAGCAAATAATAACTGTTTCATGGTATATTTTCCTTATTATTTTAGCCCCAAAGATATACATTTGCGTTTGAAATAAACTATGAGCGTGACAAATAATTATACTAATTGCTCTTTATCAAAGAAAAAAAGTCTATATTTGCACCCTGTGAAAAAACGAATATAAATAATGTAATAACATAAACCTAAGATTCAGATGCAAAACAAAGGATTTGTAAAGGTCTTCGCGGTGTTACTTACGCTTGTCTGTTTGTTCTATTTGTCGTTCTCGTTCGTGACACGACATTACAACAGTAAAGCCGCTGAGTATGCGGGTGGAGATCCTGCGAAAGAGAGTGCTTATTTAGACTCACTATCTACTCAGAAGGTATGGTTAGGCTATACGCTTAAGCAGTGCCGTGAAATGGAAATTAGTTTAGGTCTTGACTTAAAGGGCGGTATGAACGTTGTCCTTGAGTTGAATGTAGCGGACGTAATCCGTTCGTTGTCTAACAATAATCAAGACGAGAATTTCAACAAGGCATTGGATTTAGCTTATGAACATCAGGCGACTAGCCAAAAAGACTTCATTGACCTTTTCGCTGAGGAATATAAGAAGTTGGATAGCGGCGCACGTCTTTCCGCTATTTTTAGTACATTCGAGTTAAAAGATAAAATCACGCCCCAGAGCTCAGACGCTCAGGTCGTTTCTGTTTTAAAGCAAGAATTGCAAAGTGCGATCGATAACTCATTCAATGTATTGCGTACTCGTATCGACCGATTCGGTGTGGTATCTCCGAACATCCAACGTCTGGAGACTGCCGGTCGTATCTTGGTTGAGTTGCCGGGAGTAAAAGAACCTGAACGTGTTCGTAAATTGCTTCAAGGTAGCGCGAATTTGGAATTTTGGGAAACTTATAAGTTGCCGGAAATCTATCAGCAATTGATAGCCGCTGATAATGTATTGGCAACTATCCTTAGCAAGGATGCTTCTACGGATTCGGTAGCTACCACTACAGATACAGTAGAGAAAATTGCGGAAGCTACTGATGCGAATGTAAGTAAGGCTGATTCTTTATTAGCTGAGCTTGGTCAAGATGAGAAAGATACGGAGGCTAACCAAAGCATGGAAGAGTTCGCTAAGCAACATCCGTTATTTGCCTTGTTGCAGATTAGCCAGTACAACGGTCAGTTGTCTCCGGGTTCGACGGTTGGTATCGCTCAGGCGAAAGATATGGAAAAAATCAACGAATACCTGAATATGAAGCAAGTAAAAGAGGTATTGCCTCGTAACTTGGCTTTGAAATGGGGTGTTAAGGCTATCGATGAGAAAGAGCAATTCTATGAATTATATGCCTTGAAGGTTACAAACCGTGATGGAAGCCCTGCTTTGGGAGGTGACGTGGTAACGGATGCTAACGCTGACTTTATGCAACAAGCCGGCCGTTCAGAGCAAATGGTTAATATGGTTATGAATGCCGAAGGTTCTAAGGCTTGGGCTCGCTTGACAAAAGAAAATATCGGTCGCCAGATCGCTATCGTTTTGGATGAGATGGTTTATTCCGCTCCAAACGTAAATGATGAGATCACTGGAGGACGTTCACAAATCACCGGTCATTTCACTCCGGAGGAGGCAAAAGACTTGGCGAATGTGTTAAAGTCGGGTAAGATGGCTGCTTCTGTACATATCGTTCAGGAGGATGTCGTTGGTCCGTCGTTGGGACAAGAGGCTATCAATGCCGGTGTGATTTCTTTCGTATTGGCATTGGTTATGTTGATGATTTATATGTGCGCATTCTACGGATTACTTCCGGGATTGATCGCCGACGGTGCTTTGGTATTGAATATCTTCTTCACGATGGGTATCCTTGCTTCTTTCCAAGCCGTTCTTACCTTGCCGGGTATTGCCGGTATGGTGTTGACGCTGGGTATGGCGGTCGATGCTAACGTGTTGATCTATGAGCGTACGAAAGAGGAACTTCGTGCCGGTAAGTCTTTAGGAAAGGCTATCGCCGATGGTTACAGCAACGCTTTCTCCGCTATCTTCGACTCAAACTTGACATCTATCATTACGGGTATCGTGCTGTTCTATTTCGGTACGGGTCCTATCCGTGGTTTCGCTACGACGATGATCATCGGTTTGTTCGCGTCATTCCTGACTGCCGTGTTCTTGACTCGTATCGTTTATGAGGCATTATTAGCGAAAGATAAATTGAAGAACGTGACATTCACGACTTCTATCACGAAAGACTTGTTGACGAACCCGAAGATTAATTTCTTGGGTGCTCGCAAGGTCGGTTATTTGATTCCGGCTGCGATCATCGTTTTAGGTGCTATTTCCTTTATGACGATCGGTTTGAATAATGGTATCGATTTCACGGGTGGACGTAACTACGTGATCCGTTTCAATCAAGAAGTGAAGACCGATGATGTTCGTAACATGTTGGATGCCCAGTTAGACGGTTCTGTAAGTGTTATTCAAATCGGTACGGCAGATCAAGTACGTGTATCTACCAACTATAAGATCGAAGACAATGATCCTACGGTGGATCAAGAGATCGAGAATAAATTATTTGAAGGTGTGAAATCGTTGCTTCCGGAAGGAACTACATTGGATGAGTTTACGACTACTTTCATCCAGAGTTCACAGAAGGTAGGTCCTAGTATGGCAGACGATATCAAGAATAGCGCTATCTTGGCGGTAATCTTCGCCATGATCTGTATGGCCGCTTATATCTTGCTTCGTTTCCGTGACGTGTCATTCTCTGTTGGTGCATTCGCTTCTGTTGCCACGACTACATTGTGTATCATTTCTTTCTATACTTTATTATGGAAAGTTCTTCCGTTCTCAATGGAGGTCGACCAGACGTTTATCGCCGCTATCTTGACGATTATCGGTTACTCTATCAATGATACCGTAGTTGTGTTCGACCGTATTCGCGAGACGATTACGTTGTATCCGAAGCGTGATCGTTATCAAGTGATCAATGATGCGTTGAACTCTACCTTGTGTCGTACATTTAATACATCATTAACTACATTGGTGGTTGTATTGTGTATCTTCATCTTGGGTGGTAGCACGATCCGAAGCTTTACGTTCGCTATCTTATTAGGTATCATTATCGGTACATATTCTACTTTGTTCGTGGCAACTCCAATCGCTTACGAGTTGCAGAAGAAAAAGATCAATAAGAAAGCGGTAGCTGAGAATACTGGAAAATAATATATTCCTTTAAGGATTTAATGAAGATCCTCTATCTCTCCATTTACATCGGGGAGATAGAGGATTTTTTATGTATTAATTCTTAAAGTGATAAAGTATGAATAAACATGATTTCGTGGTAGGGATACTTATGTATATCGCCAGTCTGCGTGAGAAAAAACAGTATTCGACGGCTAAGAGTTATCAAGATGCCTTGAATTCATTCAGGCGGTTTAGTGGCTTGGAAGAAATTCCCTATGTATATATTACTAAGGATGTGCTTTTGCGCTATCAATCTTGGTTGTTGGCCAAGGGATGCTCTCGCAATACGGTATCGACTTATATGCGCCGGATCCGTCACATTTATAATTTGGCGGTTGAGGCTGATGACGCTCCCTATGTTCCTCACTTGTTCAAGGGTATATTCACGGGGGTGGAGAGTAAGCGGAAGAAGGCGTTGCCTTCGGAAAGCTTGCGTTTGTTGATGACAAGCCCGGTGACAGATCCGCAACAGAAGAAGACCCAATTGGCTTTTTGCCTGATGTTTTTGTTTTGTGGGATGGCTTTCGTAGATTTGGCGCATTTGCGGAAGGAGGATATCAAGGAAGGGGTCTTGTCTTATTATCGACAGAAAAGTGGATCTCTTATACAGGTGGAGATCCCGGTGGAGGCGCAAGGGCTGTTGAATGAGTTGGCAGCCGATACAACCGAGGGTTCGCCCTATCTATTCCCGTTTTTAGAGGGAATGAAGACCGGTGAGGATGCCTACAAGGAATATAATACCGTATTAGGAGGTTTTAACCGCAGATTGAAAACGCTGTCGGAATTCATCGGTATTCATACTCGGGTTACCTCATACACGATTCGTCACTCTTTTGCTACGACCTTGAAGGAGCAAAACGTACCGATTGAGATGATCAGTGAACTATTAGGGCACAAATCTATCAAGACCACGCAAATATATTTGAAAAGTTTCTCTTTAGAAAAACTCTCGACCGTAAACAAACTTTGTTTCGAAAGTGTGTATAATTATACACCGAAAGTAGGGTGAAAAGAAGTATGCTACTTGGCGAGTAGC
>NZ_CANTZW010000043.1 GCF_947855115.1 uncultured Parabacteroides sp. | reverse complement strand
TGTTATTAAGATATAGTGTTTTTCATGGTATTAGAATTAAGTTAGATTAGGTTATCCGTCTTGTTCGTGAGAATAGGGCGGTTTTCCTGTTTATAGGGGTTTGTACTTTGAGGCGGTCAGGATTTCTTGGGCGTCGTTGTTTTGCATTAACGCCTCCGGGGTAGATCCCGTCTCCTTCATGTACTGGTTGACGATCTGCCAGCCTATCCAAGTTCCGATGTTTTCGGGAGCTTCGTTGTCGGGGAAGATAACGGGGGTATCCTCGAAATATTGAGAGGTCGCCAGTTGATCCGGGGTATAAAGATGTTTACGCTCGATGATCGCTTTCCAGATCGCCCCCTCGTTGTCCTTGCACCAGTTGTAGGCTTGTTCGGTGTATCCCATCAGCCCGGCGGCATCGGGAGTATCTAAGGCTTGCGAGATCAGGTATTTTATTTTTCCCTCGTAAATCATCCGGTCTAGCAATACGTTCTCTTTTCCAGCGAAAGGATATTCGGACATGAGCCAACCCGCCAGATAATCCGGGACCGCGAGCCCACGTTGCATCTTCAGTTTCTGGGAGTCGTAGAAGAAGTCTTGATACAAGGGATAATCCTTCCCCATATACTTATCGATGGAAAGGGAAAGCAAGCTGTCGCCCACCAATACGTTCTGGTTAAAACCGGATACGTGCATATAGATGGCCGGGATCTGCATCGAAGGAAAGTTCTCCTTGAGATAGGCGAATCCGTATCCCAAGGATTTCTCGATATCTTCCACGGAATCATATTGGGCGATAGCGTCGCGATATAAGCCTTTCAAGGTAGGCTCCGAGTAATAATTCAGCATTTTCTCGAAGAAACCGGGAGTCTCGATACTTTGCAGGTTTAATATGCCTTTCCCGATGATATCCAGCATTTCGGGGTATTGACTGGCCAGCTCGGATTGCAAGGTCGTGTCCCTTGTATCGATCAGACGGAATAAATCCTTGTCGAAACGGTTGATGTGCAAGGGTTCGACGGTGGCGTAGTTGATCGTATTCGCGCTTTGTCCGTTACAGCTTAATAGCGTAGCGGACAAGATGCAGGCCATGATGAGTTTTGTAATCATATCTTTCATATAAATGTAATATAATAAGAAACGAATCATAGGGGGTAATATTGTGTGACTGGTATCTTATTACTACCTTTGCGTCCCTTTTATTCAAGATTCATCATGAGATATACGAACAAACAAATTCTGAAGATCACGTATCCGGTGTTGATCAGCTTGCTCATGGAGCATATGATCGGATTGACGGATACCGCTTACCTAGGACGTGTGGGCGAGGTGGAGCTGGGAGCTTCCGCCTTGGCGGGTGTCTATTACCTCGTGATTTATATGCTGGGTTTCGGTTTCAGCGTGGGTGCCCAGGTGTTGATGGCACGCCGTAACGGTGAGGGGGAGTATAAACGGATCGGTGAGGTTTTCACGCAAGGTGGCCTGTTTCTTTTCCTGCTGGCGGCGGTGTTGTTCATGGCCTCTAACCTTTGTACGCCCTATCTGCTTCACCGGATGATCGGCTCGGAAGAGGTATACCGGGCGACGATCAGTTATCTGGATTGGCGGGTGTATGGTTTCTTCTTCTCTTTCATCGCTGTGATGTTCCGTGCGTTCTACGTGGGTACGACAAATACGAAGATATTGACAGCCAATTCGGTGGTGATGGTGCTTACCAACGTGGTCTTGAACTATATCTTGATATTCGGTAAGTTCGGTTTCCCGGCCTTGGGAATAGCGGGTGCCGCTATCGCTTCCTCTATCTCGGAGGGTGTGTCCGTGCTTTTCTTCGTGATTTATACTTGGAAAAAGGTGGATTACCGGAAATACGGCCTGTTCCGTTTCACGAAGGTAGACTTCAGGATGCTGGGGCAGATATTAAATGTGTCTGTCTGGGTGATGATCCAGCATGGGATCGCCTTCGGGGGATGGTTTGTCTTCTTTATCGCCATGGAGCATCTGGGTGAGCGACCGTTGGCGATTACGAACGTGGTACGTAGTATCTCCTCGTTCCTGTTTATGTTCGTGAACGCTTTCGCCTCCACGAATAGCTCGCTGGTGAGCAACTTGATCGGGGCGGGGGAATCGGACCGGGTGCTCCCGCTTTGCCGGAGGATGATCGGGTTGTGCTATGCGTTTGTGTTGCCGATAGGTATCTTGATCGCTATATTTCCCTCTATCGTATTGCGTATTTATACGGACAATCCGGATTTGATCGCTAGCTCGATCCCATCGTTGTGGGTGATGCTGTCTTCTTATCTCTTCGCCGTTCCCGGCTTTATTTATTTCTTTAGCGTGTCGGGTACAGGCAATACCCGGCGTGCGCTGGAGATTGATATGGCTAGCATATTCGTGTATGTGCTATACATACTGTATATAGCCGTATGGTTGCGTGCGGATGTGGCTGTCTGCTGGACTACGGAGTATGTATATAATATCATGATCCTTTCTTCTTTCTTCTATTTGTGGAAAGGAAACTGGCGTGGCAAGAAAATATAGTTTTTTTGAATTTAACTTTTGGAGAGGCTATTTCTTGATCAATACCGTGATTCTCAAGGATAAATCAAAAAAGACCATCTTGGCGTTCACGTTCTGCGTGATATGACGTTCCGCTTTCGCCAATTCTTCCATCAGGTCGATCACGTTTCGCTCGTTCACGAAAGGAGAGAACTTGACGGAGAAACTAGCCTCGTCCAGATTCATGTAATTAAGTTCCGGCGATTGGAATCGGTACATGAAATTCTCCCGGATCAAATGCTGGCAATAGGAGAGGAAGTTTTTCTGTCGTTCCCGTCCGATCCCTGCCATGACATCTGCCATCGCTTTCATTCCTTTTACGTTTCGTGCCCATGAGTTTCGCATCATGGTCTTGAATTGCTCCAGGAAGAATTTATTTTCCTCACCCAGGCTGATCGCTTCCATCGCCTTGATAAAATTACCGGAGGATAGATGCGCTATGTGTTTCGCGTCCTCCGGCGAGAGCCCGAAACGGGATATCATGGCATTCTTGATCGCTTCGGTCTCGATGGGGCGGATATGGATGCGTTGCGCACGGGATTGGATAGTTCCGAGAATGAGGTCTGGAGTCTCGGATACCATAAGGATAGCCGTCTTCTGGGGAGGTTCCTCTATGATTTTCAAGAGCTTGTTGGCGCAGGTGGGATGTAGTTTCTCCGGTAGCCAAACGATCAGGACACGGTATTCCGCCTCATAAATCTTTAGGCTTAGTTTGTGGATGATCTCATCGCTTTCCTTGGAATAGATGATCGCCTGTGAGTTTCCAGCCTCGATATAATCCAGCCATTCATCCATATTGAAGTAGAGATGTCCTTTAAGGAATCCTCGCCACTCGCCGAGGTAATCATCGCAGACCTCTTTCTTTTTCTCTTTCTTGGCGACGATCGGGAATACAAAATGTAAATCGGGATGTGCCAGCTCGTCATACTTAAGGCATGACGGGCAATGCCCGCAAGCGTCCGTATCTGTCCGGTTCAAGCAATTCAGGTAACGGGCGTAAGCCAAGGCCAGCGGAAACGCCCCGGCTCCTCCTTGCTCCGTGAATAACTGCGCATGGGGTACGATCCCTGTCCGGGCCGATTGCCTCAATCGTTCCTTCACCTCCTCTTGTCCGATGATATCTTTAAAGTACATGAGATTTTCCTTTTCTTAATAGAATAAGGAACGAAGTTACGGAAAAGTATTCAGATATCAAAAGGCAAGGGATTTTTGCGATTTATGACTTTTTTCTGTTGTTGAATGGTGCGATAGTCGTTCTTTCCGTATAATGCGCTGATACCTACGATTTACTTATTTTTTGTAAATATCGATTGGCAGATGTAGTGTAAAACCAAGAACGGGTATAGTAATAAGTCAAGTCCAATAAAGAATATGTATTTCATCGCCTTAAATTTTTTTTAATAACCATGTTTCGTACTTGATTGTTCAATCGTGTACGCTTATTAGACAACTCAACGTGTAAAAACCCCTACTCGGGTTTGAAAAAAATACTATCTTTACAAAATTTGATAATTAAGGCGTAGAATCATTATAGATTATATAGGAGGATATGAGATGAAGTTATGCAATCTTATTTGTGGAGTTCTTTTATTGTTCTCGGTTACTGCATCGAGGGCTTCGGATATAGACCGTCAGTACCATTTGTTGGCTCACCGGGGTGGAGTGACAGAGAGTGGCATACATCCGGAAAATAGCCTGGCGGCGTTGGATGCGGCTATAGAAAGGGGGTATTCCGGCGTTGAGATCGACGTGAGGCAAAGTAAGGATGGGAAATTATTTTTGTATCATAACCGGACTTTCGAGCGGGATTATGATTCGAAAGCGAGAGCGGAGGATCTGACTTGGGCCGAGATTCAAAGACTTCGTCCTTTGCGAGAGGATGGAAAGGTGCCGGTGTCTATGGAGGAGTATTGCAATTATTGCAAGGGAAAACTATCGGAATTGATGATCGATATTAAAGTAGATAAGCCGTCTCTTGCTTTTTATCAAGAGGTGGAACGTATTCTTACGGAGACCGGTTTTCTGGAATCTTCTTATTTCATAGGTCATGGCGAGTATTTCCTTGGTAAGGCGAAAATAACGATGCTGATTCGTGAGAAGGATGAATTTTTCAAGAAATATGGCGATAAAACGAAAGACTATTATTTCTTATTTGCCGGGATCGACGAGATTAACTCTCGTCTTATCCAATGGTGCGAGAAAGAAGGAATTCAAATCATGGCTTGTGTGAATCGACCTTATCGTGAACCTCTCACCCCGGAAAATATAGAGAATGCGGGGAAAGACCTGGAATGGTTGAAATCGTGGGGAGTGAAGTATTTTCAGATTGATTCGGATTATGACAGGCCTTTTAGAGCTGGCAAATAAAAAAACGGGTAGGAGGTAGGCCTGAGAAATGTACGTGCCGTGAGAGGTTGAGAGATATTGAAAGCCAAACAGCTTGATCAAGATTTTATCAAGTTGTTTGGCTTTTTTTAGGTGTTACTTCTTCTTTATCTTAATATATTTCTTTCGCTATTTTATAGACACTGTCTGAGGCCATCATCGTATAAAAATGCAAGCTGGGCACACCATGGGCAATCAAGTCCTTACACTGTTGCACGCACCATTCCACGCCTACTTCTTTCGCTTCAGCGTCATCTTTGCATTTGCGTAATTCTGCGGCGAAAGGTTCGGGAATATCCGCGCGGAATATCTTCGGAAGAACGGTTAATTGGTTCTTGAAGACGATCGGCTTGATACCGGGTATAATAGGGATCGTGATGCCTTCCGCACGGCAACGGTCTACGAACGCATAGTACTTATCATTATCGAAAAACATCTGGGTCACCAGGTACTCCGCTCCATTTTTTACCTTTTCCTTTAAGTAATAGATGTCGGATTCCATATTGGGTGCTTCCTCATGTTTTTCCGGATAGCAAGCCATGCCGTAAGAGAATGGGGTCTCGATACCATCTATTTTGGAACCATCTAACGCGATACCTTCGTTGAAATGATTGACTTGTTGTTGTAAGTCTGTCGCATGGTCGTGATACAGTTCCGTATTCTGTTGGGAGGCCTCTAGTGTTTTTATATCTCCCCTTAATAATAAAAGGTTGTTTACGCCAAGAAAGTTTAAATCGATCAAAGCGTATTCTGTCTCGTCTTTCGTAAAACCTTTACATATGATATGAGGAACGGCAGGGATACCATATTTGTTTTGGATAGCCGAGGCGATCGCCACGGAACCCGGCCGCTTCCGGATATTTACTTTTTGGAAACTTCCGTCTGGTAAGGTTTTATAGACAAACTCGCTATGATGGGAGGTGATATTTATATATTTAGGATCAAATTCCCTCAACTTGTCGATTACATTATACACTTTCTGGATACTGTTACCTTTCAACGGCGGTAATATCTCAAAAGAAAAAGCGGTACTCTTACTATTCCTTATCAGGTCAATAACTTTCATCGTGACTTAATTATTTTGGGTACAAATGTAACAAATTTCTTGCTAACGCAGCCTTTATTTACTATAGGTTGATATCGGGCTGAAAAACATGTACGTCTTTTCTCAAAAACACGTACGAGTATTTGGAAAAACATGTACGTGTTTTTTAGGAAAGACGGAGACTTCCACCGTGTAACTCGCTCCTACCGGCAGCTTGTATGAAAGTAGTCTTTGATTCGTTCCGTTCTGCTTTCGCCACCCGCATAATCGGCATATTGAATCTCCCCCTCCGGTACAAGGATTATTTTTATTACTGCCAGTCCTGCAAAATTATAGAGCATAACAGATATTTCCTGATAAATAGAGGTATATAAACTCAAGTAATATATATTAATATGAGTGTTTTTGTAAAACAAAAATTATTTGAGGAGTTTTAACTATCCTTGCAAAAGATTGACATAGAGTGAATGTCGCCCATTACAATGGGTAATCAATCAGACAAAGATGTTTAACCATAAAATGATAAAAAGAAACAGAGAGTAGAAATGTATGAAACGTAAAGGATTCGACCACTCTAGGAGTTGTCATCCACAGTCTAATTTAAATGAATTAAAAGTATAAACAATTAGGAAAAGCGTTTCCATCCGTATTAAAATTAAAATATAGAATTGAGCTTTTAGCTTTTGTTCTCGCGAATGGTTACACGCCTTTATTTTTTTATTTTAAGTAAATGGATCCGTTAAAAAAAATTTTCGTCACCATGCTCATGTCATGTAGTTTACTTCCACATGGCATGATGGCCCAGCAGGAAACAGCCAATAAATGGTATTGGGGTATAGCCGGAGGTTTTCACTCAAGCCATATGACCTTTTCTGAAATTGACAAGGAGTATTTCCCCACAAATAATAATTTAAACAGCGGTGTATTCTCTTTGTTCGTACAGGGAGAGTTTGGTAAACAAAATCAGTTTGGTATTCGTCCGCAAATCTCCATTCTCAACCGAGGAGGTAAACTCTCCGAAATCTATAATGATAGTTACGGGGGGGTAATAGATGATATCAGCTATATATTGAAAGCCAAATCCTTCGATCTACGTGTACCTCTTATTTATAATTTCGGTAAGGCCGCGTCTACCATTCGTCCCTATGTGTTCGTTGCTCCCGTATTGGGGATCGTGACTGGCGGTGATATAAAGTTGCAACAAGATTATAAAGACCATAGTTACGAGGGATATAAACTAGGTGTCTCGGATGCGAACATGTCTTCAACATATTTCGCGGGACAAATAGGCGCGGGCCTGAAATTTGCCATTCCAGTTGCGGGCAATCATTGTTATCTGGGCCTCGAAGCCAACTATGAGCTAGGTTTTACTGACACATACGGTAAAAAAGAGAAAAATGGAGAGGCCAATGATGTAGCCAATTTGTTCACGAGGAACTACCAGATAAACGGTACACGGAAGCTCTCAGGTTTCGAGCTTCAAGCCGTCCTATCAATTCCTTTTGATATCTTTAAGGCTAAGAAGAAAACATCACGGTATGTCCCACCGGTTGTCGTAAAAGAGTTCGTTGAGACCAAACCCGCGGAAATCCCCGTCGCGGAAGAAAAGCCATGCTATACATTGGAGGAAATCATCACACTTATGGCCAGAAATGAGAGTGTTGAAGGAAAAACAATTTGCGCGGTGGATGCAATTCATTTCGATTTCTCGAAAAGCACGATCAAATCTGAATCATATGAATATCTTGATAAACTGGCGACAACCCTGATACGGATGAACAAGCGCATTGAGGTGAAAGGGCACACAGATAGTGTCGGATCAGACGATTTCAACATGAATCTCTCGAAAGAAAGAGCGGAAGCCGTCGTTGAGTATCTCGTTCAAAAAGGAATAAGTCGCGACAAACTCACTTATAGTTATTACGGGAAATCCAAGCCTTTGACAACCAATTCGACAGATGAAGGCCGGGCTATGAACCGCAGGGTGGAATTTACAATATTGAACTAATTTAAACGGAGGACTTTTTATGAAGATTTTTTTTCACATAACTTCTATCATGTTCTTTATGATAGCGGCCGTATTCACATCGTGCATAGACAGTGGCGATGACACGATCATACTGGAAAGTGGAAACAGCACGGGTATTCCAGATGATAGCTTGGCAGATGAGAATCCATCCATAAGCACACCAACGACATCAATCCCCAACATCCAATATACGGTTGAGACAGATGGGGCCGATGCTATCGTGCGAATAGATATGACAGGAATACAGGACGCCAATTCCTATGATTGGTTACGGTTGGTTGGAACTGCTCAAAGCGGACAAAATATCTGGTTATCGGTAGACGGGATGCCTAAAGGAATATTGGTATATAATAATGCCGATGATAATGAGGAAGACCAAGAGCTTGCGGCAGATCTTGTGTTCATCGTAGATAACTCAGGAAGTATGCAACAGGAAGCCGATGCCATCGCACGGGACATTGTTTCCTGGGCACAAACCTTATCGGCTTCCAGCCTTGATATACAATTCGGTTGTGTAGGCTATTCCGAGAACGGGAGGATTAATGGCGCGATCAATCTGACTGACGTAAATTCTCTTAGCGCCTATTTAAACCGAAGTACAGGCACAGGACGCACAAAAGGTTTTTCCGGTTCTGACGCATCCGTTTTGAGTAACGCGGCATCTGGCTATAGCGTAAGTGACGAATGTGGAGGAATGGCATTGCGTTATGCGGACGCAAACATTAGTTTCCGTACGGGTGCAAATCGCATATATGTGAATTTTACGGATGAACCCAACCAAGCGAGCGGAAAACAACAATATTCAGTAGAATATTTTGCGAGCCAAGCAAATTGGAATACCAACCAAGGTACAGTCCATACGGTCTATAGCGCAGATACAACATTTACAGAAAGTCGATATTCCAGAGAAAAGCCGTGGCGTATATCTCAATATACCGGAGGAACCACGCTTATTGCCCCTTCTGATTTCTCCGGGGTTACATTAGAGAACCTACCAGTCACGGGAGCGATGACAAACTCATATATCATTCGTTTTACCAACATTAGAGAATTCATGGATGGGAAATCTCATTTAGTGAAGATTACCATCTTGTCTGAAGATGGGAAAACAAGGGCTGAAAGAGCATTCTATATGACCTTTGGCACAAATAATCAAGAGTAAAACGCAATCTTATAAGTATGAGAATTATGGCTGAAACCAGCCATAATTCCTTTTCCGTATCATCCACAATCATATTCCACAGAATTGAACGCTATCAGAGAAAATCGAATTAAATATTTGAAATTAATTGTTCCTGATTGCATTTTTTCTTATATTTATGGGGTAATGTTAATATTAAAATGTGATGCTTATGAGAATAGTTTTGTTTTTTCTATTCTATTCCCTTTGCTTTTCTCGCATTGGCATTTCGCAAAATATAAATAAAGATTCTGTTTCTTTCATGCATTCCTATGGGATGATTGACGAAAACGATTCTTTGAGCGTTTTATTGGCTAATGAGTTATATCGCATGTCTGTAAATGCAAGAGAAGAAAAATATCCTTTATTTTATGGTGGATCGTATATAGATTGTGACAGTATCGTATTTCTTCTGTCTAATACTGCATCTTTCGCAGAAATTATGACTATCGCGACAGATAACTCATTGCCATATTTACGATTAAAATCGTGTGATGTACCATATAAAGAATTATTAAAAGTGGAAAGACTGTTGCATGATTTTTACTTCAAGAGGTCAAACAGGAAAATAATAAAAGATATCATCGGTTGGAGTTCCTGGCATGTGTCGGTTCCGGATAACAAAGTATTGATTTGGTTGGAAGAGTGTACAGACAGGAAAATAGAGAACTTTAAAAAGTACGTTTTAAACTCTCCTGTGCTTTTATTTATGGAAACGGATAAGAAAGTACATATATAGTTGAATTTGCAAAATACCTTTGTAGAAAATAGAATTATATCACAAAAACAGCCTGCCGATTATTACAAAATGATATTGCGTGCCTGGCTGATCGGTACGGTTCTCCCACCATGCGGACAAATCCCGGTAACAAAATGATTTTTGTACTAAAGTAGGGTATACTACTTTCAGGTAACAATATCTATAAAAACTTTCAATGTCTTTTAGGGAGTTTTTGTTGTCGCTTTGTTATTCAATCTTCCGGAATTAATAATATTAACAAATCGAAACTCCATTGAGTGAAGGCATAATTTGTCTTTGTGTGCTCTCCCTTTAGGGGACGAGAGGGGGATTGCACGTTCTTGTTCCAGTTTTTGCAGACGAGCGTTTTCTTCCTCTTGCCTACGCCTTTGCTCTTCTTTTTCTCGTTTCTTCTTGAAATAATCCAATGGCCACATAATACATTGACTTTAATATTATTAAACGAGAAGCGTGGAACTGCAATATCTGATATTTGAGAAGTTGGATAAGTCCGAAAATGAAAAAAAGAGCTAAATAAGTGCAAATATAGCCACTAATATTCAATACTTTATGTGGTATCAAATTCGGGAATGACTTTTTAATTTGTCTTAATTCGTTGCAAGTTTCTTCGGGATATATGGGAACATATTCGGGAATTTATATACCTTTGTTATGTAATCAAAAAAGGTATAGCAAATGAAAATTTCCGTCTATCTGAAAAAATGTTCCGCGACCACTTCAAACATCTGCTTCCGGGTACGGGAGAAGAACGTGGACATCAAAGTGGTTTCCCCATTGCGGTCCATGACAAGTATTGGGATGCCGATACCTTATGTTACAGGCGAACGACTGCCGTGACGGCCATTGAGCAGAAGCGGGTGCCCGAACAGATCGCCGCCATCATCGAGAGAGCGGAAAAGACCTTCTCGGAGAAAGCTGACGGCAAATGGATGAAACAGGTCATTGAGGATGTCCTGCATCCCGCGCGAGCTTTCGAGCGTGATCACCCGAATCTGCTCCACCGCATCCACGAGTACCTGGAAAAATATGACGGCGCGGAAAGAACCAAGGAGCACATCGTCCGCTTCGAGCGAACTATGACCAGGTATCACGAGTACCGGCGTGAATTATTGGGCGATACTGACTTCACGCTCTTCGTTGAAACTGTCACCCTGGGGCAGATGAACGACTTCAGGGAGTACGTCACCAACGAGTACCTGCTCCGCCAGGAGTATCCTGACTTTTATACTCCCCGTATGCTCATCAACCACAAGCCCAAGCCTCTATCCAACACGACCGTCATCAATATCATGAACCTTTTCTGCACTTTCCTGCACTGGTGCAAGAGAATGAAGTATTCCGACAACGAAGTCTATGCGGTTTATGGCTGCAAGGAACCGACCTACGGCGACCCGTTCTACCTCACATCGGAAGAGAGGAATGTCCTGTATGACGCTGACTTGAGCGACTGCCCGAAACTGGCTGTCATCCGGGACATTTTCGTGTTCCACTGCTATGTCGGTTGCCGTGTCGGTGATCTCTACAGGATGACCAAGGAAAACATCAAGGACGGTTTTCTGGAGTATATGCCTCAAAAGACAAAGAAGTGCCAGGCGAAAACCGTCAGGGTCCCATTGCATGAAAAGGCGGTCAGAATACTGGAACGCTATAGCGGGAATACCGGCAAGCTGCTTCCGTTCAAGCCCATCAACACTTACAATCTGGGTATACGGGAACTGCTGAAACATTGTGGCATCGACCGCAAGGTAACCATTCTTGACACGCACGGCTACAACACCGTACAGAAGCCCTTGTACGAGGTGGCCAGCAGCCACACGGCACGCAAGACCTTTGTAGGCAACCTGTACAGGCAGGTTCCGGACCCCAACCTGATAGCCTCTATGTCAGGCCACGTGGAAGGCAGCAGGGCCTTCCGGCGTTACCGGACGATAGATGATGACATGAAACGAAAACTTGTGGAAATGATAAACTGAGGAGGATATATACATGAAAGTAACTGCATTTATCAGAAAGACATCGGCTAAAAACAACGTGACGGATCTTGCCCGAGTCTATTTCCGTGTCCGGGATATCGGTGGTGTGGACATAAAGGCCGCGAGTGAGCTGTCCATCAACCCGAACCATTGGAGCCCGGAGAGACAAGGTTACAAACCACGTGTGGCTCTTGTCTCGGAAGAGAAGAAGAACGCTTTCGACAGGGATATCCAGCAAATCACTCACCTGATCACCAGGGAATACTACCGTGGAGTTGACGGGAACTGGCTCAAGGGGCTGATAGAAGAATACCATCACCCCAACATCAATGCAAGGGGTGGCAACAAGACAGAGGAATACCTGTTGTCATACCAGATACAAAAATATGTTGACGAGACCCCGCTAGCGTTCGAGAGCCGGAAACATCATCTTGACAATCTCAACAAGGTACTCCGTTACGAGCGTTTCCGCCATGAGGTCATACACCAGAGGGGTTTCCATCTTTGCATTGACTCCATCACGGCAGATGACATAAGGGATTTCAAATTCTGGCTGCAGGAGGAGCACAAGTACGTTGACATGTATCCCGTGTTTTACCAGAACGAGGTCCGCCGCAATGTCGAGCAGGTACGTTCCGAGAACAGCATGTCGGGAAGCCTGTACCGCGTACGCACTGTCATCAAATGGTGCATCAAGCGTGGCCTTACACGAAATAATCCTTTCGACCAGTACCAGATCGCGCAGCCCATGTACGGTGATCCGTTCTACCTGACGCTTGAAGAACGTGACAAGGTATATTATGCCGACTTAAGCGGCATGGGTGCCAGCTATCCGGTCTATCGTGACATCTTCATGTTCCAGTGCCTGATCGGTTGCCGTGTCAGTGACCTGAACAGGCTGACCAAGGCGAATATCGCGGATGGTTGCGTGGAGTACATTCCCCAGAAGACCAAGCTGGAGCACGCGGGCACGGTACGGGTCCCGCTTAACCAAAAGGCTTTGGATATACTGGAAAGGTACAAGGGCCTGGAAGAAGCACTGCTTCCGAGATTCTCGCATTTCGGCTACAACAAGAAAATAAAGGAGATTCTCAAATACGTGGGAATCGACCGTATGGTCAGGGTGCTCGACCCGAAAACACGCGAGGATGTGGCAAGACCATTGTACGAGGTGGCCACCACCCACACGGCGAGGAAGACTTTCATCAGGAACCTGTACAAGCAGGTCAAGGACCCGAACCTGATTGCCTCCATGTCCGGGCACTCTGAAGGTAGCCGTGCCTTTGCCCGGTACCGCAAGATAGACGATGAAATGAAGAAGGAGCTGGTAAACCTTCTGGACTGACCGTTCCTTTTTTTCACCTATCCTTTTACATCCACCGATAATGCAATATGAATATGGACGAGCAGAAATTGACATACGAACAATTCAAGGAGGATATTCTCCAGTGGAAGAACACGCACCGTGAAGAATACAACCGCTTCTCGCGCCTGATGACAAACGGTGACGAGAGGCAGTATCTTGCCATCTGCAAAGCCATATTCAGGTAACTCCCCGGCATCAGGCGGGAATGGGAATTGTCCTGGAACGATGACAGCACGGATGGCCTTGCAAATATAAACATGCAGTTCGCGGAGAATGCGGTACCCGGGCAGATCGTGGAGCTGTACAGGAAACAGAGGGAGGAAAACAGTCCTCTGCCCGACAACATTCCACCGGTCACATTCTGGGGCAGAATAAAGTCCTTTTTCAGCGGCAAATCTTACAAGCCAGGTGTCACCCTTTCGGCACCGCTCGTGTTGAGCTGGCTGTATTATGGAAAGAGTTTTGAGGCGATGGTTTCCATGATAGAGAAACAGATGAAGAACCTGAAAGCTGACAGGCTGGGCTGTTCCCTTGTCGTCAAGCAGATAATAAACGTATCCATCAGGAGCGGTTTCCGAACCCGGGCAGACTGGAACAGGTATTTTACCATGAACAGCGCCATTGAAAAAGGTAGTGTCGGTGAATGGGCCTTGCAGACCATCACGGCTGACATGGGAACCGATGAAGAAAGCAGGGAGACGGTTACAACCCGGACTGAAGACAGCGGCAGGGAACCTGTTGTACAATGCGTGGCCGGAAAGAAAAAAATCCAGGAACGGCCGCTTGTCGATTATCTTGATCACGAGAACAAGGAAGTTGTATTACAACATATCCGTGACTTTATTTCCGTCAATACAAGTGCCATTCATCAGGCATTACCGTTCTATGTATTGAAGGAGTTTGGTCTGGTTGCCGGTATGCATACAGCCAAGGAGTACAGCATGGGACTGACATTGCAGTTCCCGGATTTGCCATCATTGAAAAGCGAGAGTGCCATACGGCAGTCGGTCGGATTCCTGAGAACGGCAAAACATGTGATCAAGGACGGCAAAGACCAGATGGCACCCCTGATAGAGAGTGACGAGAACCGGGAACTGTTCCAGAAATTGGCACAGGCTATCAGTAATATCCCAGGTACAGGCACGATGACCATTGCAGAGAAATAAGGCCAATTATAACCTTTTCACGTTGTCACACGGACTTATATTGTCATGACAATTTAAGACAAATCACTATATATCAATTACTTTCAATTCATGCATAGTTTTGCACCGTCAATCCTTTCCCGAGGGTTGGCGGTGCTTCTCTTTTATAAGCCATCGGAAGCGGGGCACCAGGGAACTTTTGTAGATGGTCATCACAAACTTCAAAACTGATATTTATGATTACCATAGAGAGTCTGGTCGAGCAGGGAGCGAACGTGAAACTAGAAGTCACTCCCGCGGACCTTAAAATGTTCGCTGAATCCATCGTGCAACGTACCATCATGGCGCAACAGGAAGAACAGAGAGCCGCGATACTGCGTGAAGCGGAGGAGACTTATCTCAACACCAAACAAGTCCGTGAGTTGCTGAACGTGTGCGAGGGCACGCTCAACTTGTGGGCGAAGCGTGGCTATCTCGTACCGGTCAAGGTAGGTAACAAGAACATGTATGCCAAGTCCGATGTACGCCGGGTACAGACAGGCAACAAGTCCGAGAGTGTAACATCCTATTGCAAGAGAAAAAATGTGTGATATGGCAACCGGCAGGCTTGAACTGTGTAACAGAATCCGCATGGAGGCGGAGGATATTGAAAGAACAGGATTCCCGCTGGAGGTCCTGCCCCAGGCCGTGCAGTCTGTCATACTCGATATGTCCACATACGAGAACTACAAGATCGAGTTCATCGCGACGGCCATGTTGTCGGCTGTATCCGCGGCCCTGGGAGGCGCATACCGTATCCGCATCAAAGGAGACTGGCAGAGCAGCGGAGCGTTGTACATCATTCTGGTAGGCAGGCCAGGACTGGGCAAGACCCCACCGCTGGAGGCTGCATATCGCCCGATCCGAAAACGTGACTATACCCTTTTCAAGGTGTACGAGGCAGAACTGGAGGCATGGAAAGCCGCGGGAGAAACCGGGAAGAAACCGGTTCTGAAACGTACTGTCGTCTCTGATTTCACTCCCGAGTCGCTTTTGCTGACCCACCACCACAACCCGAGAAGCGTGGTCATTCTGGTGGACGAGATCATGGGCATGTTCAATTCTGCCAACCGTTACACGAACGGGCAGCTAATAGAACAGCTTCTGACTGCATGGAGTGGCGGGGCTTTGGACGTTACCAGGGTAAACTCTCCTGTTCCTGTACACATAGAGCATCCATGTATAAATATCATCGGGACCACGCAGACCAAGCGTGTACACGAGCTTCTGAAAAAAGGTTTCGAGGAAAACGGGCTGCTTGACCGTATCCTGTTCGTGATGCCCAAATCCCCCAAGCTTTCCTCCTGGAAAAACCGGGATGACGATGGGGAAAGGACATCCCTGGCTGCAGTCCGTTGGGAGAACATATTGAACAAGGTCCTTGCATTGGACTATGACACCGAAGCGGAAGAAAAAATACCCCACGTGCTGTCTATGGACAGGGAGGCCAGGGAATATTTCTTCTCCTGGTGGAACAGGAAGGTGGAGCGTATCAACCGGATAGAGGATGATGCCGAGGTGGACAGCCGGGAAATGAAATATCCGGCTCATGTAGCCCGTCTGGCATTGATAATTCAGGTTTTGCACCACGCATCCGGTGAAAGTCACCTGCAGTTTATAGATGTATCATCGGTGAAAGCTGCCATACGGCTGAATGACTATTTTGAGGAGTCATACACGCGTATCCGTTCTTTCGTGGCGAATGACACCTGTGAAGACCCTCCAAAGATGTTGCTGTCGATGTTACCTGATACCTTTGATACAAAAACAGCAATAACCGTTGGAAAGGAACGGCAGTGCGTCAGCGAGCGGACTGTAATGAACTACCTGAAGGAGTTATGCCGCAGCAGGCTTCTCCGGAAATCAAAAGCCGGACATTACGAGAAAATCATGTATGATAAATCTATTAAATCCAATGAAAACAATGATGAATCATCCCCACGAAACTGCAACGTCTGATCCCTTGTTGCAGCCTGCAGTCTTTGCAGTTTTGCAGTTTCGAGAACCGAAAAGGGGAAATTCCTGCAGGACTGCAAGAACTGCAAACTGCAAATGGTGGTATTCATTTGCAGAAACACGTAATCGACAACATTATGAACGAATATAGATTCCATCTTCAAAAATACAAACCGGGCAGCAAGACCGTTTGTCCGGGGTGCGGAAGGAAGTCTTGCTTTACCCGTTATATTGACGAGACGGGAGAGATTTCTTTCCCGGGGTACGTGGGCAAATGCGACCACATCAACAGTTGTGGCTATCACTATTCCCCGAAAGAATACTTCCGGGACAATCCGTCAGCAAGGGAAACATCGGCTGGCCATAAAATGAACGGCAGTGAATTTGCGACAGTAAGGTATGCAGCCAAACAACCGCCAACAGAACAAGAACCGGAGATTTCTTATCTTCCCTATGATTTGGTGGAGCAATCCATGCGCGGGTACGACATCAACCCTTTGTACCGTTACTTCACCAAAGTGGCGGGCAAGGAGGAAGCCGGCAGGTTGTTCCATGTTTACAAAGTCGGCACGTCAAGGATGTGGAACGGTTCGACCGTGTTCTGGCAGATAGATGTCAAGGGTAACGTACGTGCAGGCAAGATTATGGGCTACGATACCGTAACCGGGCACCGGATTAAAGAGCCTTTCAGTCAAGTCAACTGGGTCCATTCCGTAAGAAAAGTGCCGGATTTCCACATGAAGCAGTGCCTATTCGGTGAACATCTGCTTTCGGACACTTCCGCTGCCATGTCAGCCAAGCCTGTAGCCATTGCCGAAAGCGAGAAGACGGCATTGGTTGCCGCCCTGTTCATCCCTGATTTTGTATGGCTTGCCACCGGGGGAATGCACGGCTGTTTCAACAACGAGGTCATGCAGGTGTTGAAAGGACGTGAAGTGATCCTTTTCCCCGATCTCAAGGCAACCGACGAATGGCGGCAACGGCTGCCAATGCTGGAGACTATCTGCAGGCGTGTCACCTGTTCCGACCTGCTGGAGAAGATGGCGACCGATGAACAGCGTAGACAGGGACTGGACATCGCCGACTTCCTGCTGATGGAGGACACGCCACAGATGATTCTCGCGAGGATGATAGAACGCAATCCCGCGTTACAGACCTTCATCGATACTTTCGGACTCGAACTAGTGGATGCAGAAAAAACGGAATGAAAGAGGAGCAATGGACAGCTTGCTGTCCCGTGAAAATGGGGTTGTAAAATCCCGTAGCTTATTAGGGCATTTTCACAGTCTCCGCTTTGCGTCCGGCAGTTAAAAAGCCCATAAGCCCGGGGCGCTCCTCAGGCTCCCGGGTATGCCTCCAGCAGTTTGACGGGATTTTACAACAAGAATAACAATAAAATAATGAACAGAAGATATGAGTAATACACAATACGCTGTCTGCCACCTGCAGCGTGGCAGCGGTAATGACAGTGGAATGTCATGCCATATAGAAAGAAAGGATGCCAAGGGAAAGATTTATGTACCGGTTAATGCCGATGCTGACCGGACACATCTCAACCGTGAGTTGGTCAGATTTCCCGATGGCGTGTCCAATCGCACCGAGGCGATACAGCGCCGCATCGAGACCGCCGGGCTGCGCCGCAAAGTCAGCAAGAACCAGACAAAGGCAATATGCGTAATGCTGACCGGAACGCATGAGCAGATGATGAAAATTGCCAATGACGGCAAACTGGGCAGTTGGATCGATGCCAATCTCAAATGGCTAAGGGAGACCTTTGGTGATGACAACCTTGTGTCCTGCGTGCTGCATATGGACGAGAAGACCCCGCACCTGCACGCCACAGTCGTGCCCATTGTAACCGGTGAGCGTATCCGCAGGAAGCGAGAGGGCGAAAAGAAATATGAAACGAAGTCCGGCCCCCGTCTGTCGGCGTACGATGTGATGCGTCGTACCAAATTGCATGAATACCAGAACGGTTATGCCAAAGCCATGAAACCGTTCGGATTGCAGCGTGGAATTGTCGGCTCTACCGCCAAGCATCAGACAAACTCGGAATATTACAGGCAGCAGGTAATCCAGTATGAAGAGGATATAGCCCAGTTACAGGCCGATGTGGAGAAGGCGCGAGAAGGCAGGAATACCATCCTCGCGTGGTTTGGCAAGGGAGACCTTGCCAAGGCGAAGAAGGAACTGACTGACAAGGACAGGCTGATTACCGAACTCAATAAACAGATTAAGGAACTTCAGGCAGAAAAGTCACGGTTGCAGGAACAACATAAATTAGAAATCGGAAAATTGCGAAACGGATATCAAAAAGAAATAGACAAGGCCATTCATCAGGTGGAAGAGGCAGAACGGCGGTCAAAAGAGAAAGATACAGTCATAGACAGGCAGCGAAAGCAGATAAGTTTGCTTGACCGCAAGGCCAATCCCCTGCGTTACAGCCTCTCGTCCGGTGCCGAGCTTGTACGTATCAATGTCTCAAACTATCGGAATCCGTCGCTCCACATCTGGACACGGGTCGGTGATGAACTTTTTGAGAACATCAAATTCCAGATAGACTATGATGTGGCCCAAAGACATTTCAACGGCCAGATCACGGACGAGGAATTTGTTAATACCGTATTTGAGCCACAGGAGCAGGTAAATGGAAAGCAGGCAGAGCTATTGGGTGCAGCTTTTACCCTTGCCGTTGGAGGACCGGCGGAGGTTCATGTCGGTACTGGTGGAGGTGGTTCTTCTTCGGAACTTCCGTGGAGAGATAAAGATAAATACTCCAAGAAACAAACAACCACAAGACGATGATTAAAGACATGTGAGGTATGGAATTAAAAAATAGAACCCATGGGAGCAAACAATTTGCAGAAAAGACAGGTATGTATCGAAAAATAATGCCTCTAAAACCTTTGTTTTTCAAAACAAAAGAGGTATCATATATCTAAAAATGGTATATGGCTATATCCGTGTTTCCACAGACAAACAGACGGTGGAAAATCAACGCTTCGAGATAGAGCGTTTCTGTAAAAAAGAAGGTCTAACTATAGATGGATGGATTGAAGAAACTATCTCTGGTACTAAAAATTATAACAAACGAGCACTTGGTAAACTTTTGAATCGAATTGTCAAAGACGATTTGATAATTTGTACGGAGCTGTCTCGGCTTGGTCGTAACCTTTTTATGATAATGGAAATACTCAACATTTGCATGAACAAAGAGAGTCGCGTTTGGACTATTAAAGATAATTACCGTCTTGGCGATGATATTCAAAGTAAAGTTCTTGCCTTTGCTTTTGGATTGTCAGCAGAGATAGAACGTAATCTGATTTCTCAACGAACAAAAGAAGCCCTTGCTCGATTAAAAAAGGAAGGACATCCAGTCGGTAGAGGTCAAGGTCAACGCAATAAACAGTTGAACGTAAAATGTGTAGCTAAGCACAAATACATAGAGAGTCAAATGGAAAAAGGAATAAGTGTACCACAAATAGCTAAGAAATTGAGAATTGCAAGAGGAACCCTATATCGCTATTTAGCATACACTGGGCTAAGAACACCAACAAAATCAAGGAATGGTAGATGGGAGCGTGGTATCTATTAACCGCCCGTTTTTTGAAGACTAATTCCGGCAAGAAAGGAGAAGGCATGCCCGTTGTCCGTAATCCTCAATTCTATTTTAGGGAGGGATTGTGTTGGAGTGATATTAATACGACGTTTCTTAAATGTAGAATTAAGCAAAAGAGTATTCATGATGTAAAAAGCATGAGTATTTTTGGCGTGTGCGATAAAGTTCCCGAAAAATATATTTTGTGTGTAATTAATTCGACCCTGATTAGCTATTACGTTGATACTTTTGTGAATAACACTCAGACTTTTCAAATAAACGATGCTCGGCAACTCCCAATTATAGTTCCTACATCTGAACAATTATCATTTTGTAACACCTTGGCAAAAACTGCAATAGTGCAAAAAATAAAAGGGAAAGAGTCTTCAAACACACAAAAAGAATTGGATGATTTTATAGCAAATCAAATCTTTGGTTTAGTATAGGGAGGGATTTTGTTGGATAGATGTCAACTCTACATATCTTAAAGCCAGAATTAAAGCGAATGGCGTTTTTGATGTTTTGAGTATGAGTCTATTCACAATGACGACCCTTCCTGATTGGTACTTTGTTGCGCTAATCAATTCTGAATTTATTAGTCTATATGTGGATAACTTTATCAATAATACTTCTCATTTTCAGATAAATGACGCTAGACAACTTCCAATAATAATCCCTCAAAAGGAAACATTTGAATCATTGCAAAAATTAGTTGCTGATTGTATCAGCCTCAAGAAAACTGTAACTACGGATGATTTCCTTATGGGAGAAAAACAGTATGAACTTGATAGATTGGTTCGTTTATTGTATGGAGTAGAGGATCCCCATTAATCCTCTACTCCATACAATATATCTATAATTGATATATACTCTCAACTATTAAATCATTAGCTCTTTCCACAGCATTGAGTTCTTCTGCAATATCTAAATCTGTCGCAATCCCTTTTGCTACAGACCGTTTCAATTCAAATGCTTTATCAAAGAGGCGTTTACATTCATATAGTTGCTCAATGGTTGGTGTCATAATTGGGATAAGTTTTGCATCACCGGTTGTACAATGTGATGTCGAATTTACAAGATTATCTACGTAAAATGCAGCAAATCTTGAATTCATAATCGAAATAAGATAATATTCCGGTGTTTGTTCTGTACATGAGAAAAAGCTCATGCTCTCAGTACTTTGAACCGTCTTTTCTTTCTTCTTACATTTCATGTACGTGGTCAAAACATTATTCCAACAAAATCCCTCCCTAAAGTAGAACGTATAACCTTGGTAACGAGCTTTCGGGTCTGTCTTCAAAAAGCGGACATTCTCTTTAGACCATGCAATAGCAAAAGGGGTCTCTAGATACCATCTATTACCGTCTTTATCTCCTTTGTCGTAAGGCACATAGTACGGCTTAGTGGTTGCTATTCCGTTCTCTTTTTCATCATTTGTCAAAGAATCCACATCTGCTATTTCGCAATCATCCACAATCTTATAAAGATAAC
>NZ_CANTZW010000042.1 GCF_947855115.1 uncultured Parabacteroides sp. | reverse complement strand
AGTTCGTTGTTCCTCAAACACGTAACTACAAGAAGTAATAATCATCAATCACAAAAATTAGAATCATGGATAAAGATATAAATGTCACACTCAAAGTTTGGCGTCAGAAGGGTCCGAAAGAAAAAGGGCAATTCGAGACTTACCAGATGAAGAACATCAACCAAAGTGTCTCTTTCTTGGAAATGTTGGATATCTTGAACGAACAACTGGTCAACGAAGGTAAGGAACCGATCGTATTCGACCACGACTGTCGCGAGGGTATCTGCGGTATGTGCTCCTTATACGTAAACGGACATCCTCACGGACCGGCGACCGGAGCTACGACTTGCCAGTTATATATGCGCCGTTTCCACGATGGCGAAACCATTACGATCGAGCCATGGCGCTCCGCGGGTTTCCCTGTGATCCGCGACTTGATGGTAGACCGTTACGCTTACGACAAAATCATCCAGGCCGGTGGTTTCACATCTGTCAACACGGGTGGTGTACCTGACGCTAACGCAATACCTATCCCTAAGAAAGACGCGGATTTAGCGATGGACGCAGCTGCTTGTATCGGTTGTGGAGCTTGTGCAGCCGCTTGTAAGAATGGTTCTGCCATGCTGTTCGTATCCGCTAAGGTCAGCCAGTTGGCATTATTGCCTCAAGGTAAAGTAGAGGCTGCTCGCCGGGCAAAAGCCATGGTCGCAAAAATGGACGAGCTTGGCTTCGGAAACTGTACGAACACCCGTGCTTGCGAGATGGAATGCCCGAAAAACATCTCGGTTAGCAACATCGCCCGTTTGAACCGTGAGTTCATTTGCGCTAAACTACAAGACTAATATTTGGATTAGTATATCATAAAAAATGCATCTTCCTTTCAAGGGAAGATGCATTTTTATTTTTGTTATATGTTGCAAAACATAATTTAGCACTATAAGTCTTGACAAGATTTGAAAAGTCCGTATATTTGCATCGTGGTTTTTTCATAATAGTATTAGATTTAAGGTTAACAAAGTTTGGTTAGGGCTTGTCGGGAGACAGGCTTTAATCGTTTATAGACTCACCATTTAAAGGTAGACCAAAAAAATACTGCAAATAGAGATTGTTTTACGTCGCTTTATCATCGACCTTTGCCTTTAAAGGATCATATCTATATGCTAATAAGTATTTTATTTGGCTTCTTATGCTATCTTCTCCGGGTGTTGATCAAACGCAAGGAAAAAATCATGCGCCAGATAAGACAAATGATAAAACAAAAATAAAATGGACAAAAAACGAACCACCAGTTCTTTCAGGGCAATGAGCACAGAAAGAAAACTCGAGTCGCTTTTCCTTTTCGTAACAGGCCGATGTAACGCTAAATGCGCAATGTGTTTCTACGCCCAAGAAATGGACAAGAAACAACCCGACCTGACCTTTGAAGAAATCAAGAAAATATCAGAAACCGCCGGGCAATTCAACCGGTTATGGATATCCGGGGGAGAACCTACCCTACGTGAGGATCTGCCGGAAATACTGGAGTTATTCTATAGAAACAATCATATCAAAGATGTAAACATCCCCACGAACGGCTTAAAATCAGACCGAATCGTGGAATGGATAAAACGATTCCGCCAGAACTGCCCGGACAGCAATATCAACGTAAGCCTGTCTTTAGATGGCTTCGGCAACACCCATGATACACAGAGGGGCGTACCGGGTAATTTTTATAAGGCATTGGAAACCCTGCGTAAAATACAAGAAAATTTCGGAGACGATGGTAAGGTCTTAAAGAATATAGCAACCGTCATCACGAAATATAATATAGATCAGATAGAAGACTTCATGGCTTGGATATACGGACGTTTCCGTATCTCTACACATACAATAGAAGCCGCCAGAGGCACGACCCGCGACGATGGCGTGAAAGTCCTGACCGAACCAACACTACGCAAGATACAAGACAATATATCTCCCATCTACTCTGCTTACGCAGACCGAATGGTAGCAGATACCACCGGCTTAAGAAAACCGATCACACGTTTCTTCTATCTAGGCCTTATACGTACTTTATACAACGTGCGTGCCAGCAACATAGATCACCCGACACCTTGGGGCATGGATTGTACGGCCGGCGAAACCACTTTAGTAATCGACTATGACGGACGTTTTCGCGCCTGTGAGCTACGACAGCCGCTAGGAAACATCAAAGAATACGGCTGCGACATTAGCAAAGTGATGAGTAGCGAAGCGATGAAACAAGAAATCTCCGCTATCGGACACGGATACAAAGCGAATTGCTGGTGTACGCACGGCTGCTGGATCACCTCATCCGTCATTTTTAATCCACGTAAGATGATTCGATCCGTATACAAAGGATATCGGGAAACAAAGCGGTTGAACCGTCCTATAGCTATCGACGAGCAGAAACTACAAGCGATGGAAACCAAATATAATCTGGATATCGAACGTTTGCATCAACTGAACATCCGGTAAACAGGCCTACATATAGCCTAAATAAACGCAACATGAAGATATTATTAGTAACCAGAGGCTCACAAGGCGACATCCTTCCCTATCTAGCCATAGCGGCAGAGTTGAAAAGACGTGGCCATGAGGTGACGATCAACCTGCCTCAAATATTCGAGGAGGCCGTTAAACCCTACGGACTCAAATATGTACTGCAACCGTTTGACGACATCGGAGGCATGATCGATAGCGCGACACAAAACTCGCATAAATTCCGGCCATTCCTCAAATGGATGCGGAACGTAATAGATAAGCAATTTGATCAATTGATCCCCCTGCTGGAAGAACATGATATTTTAGTATCGACCAACTCGGAATTCGCTGTCGCAAGTATCGCCGAGTACTGCAAGAAGCCATTGATACGCACCGCCTACGCTCCATTCCTGCCGGGAAAGAAAATCCCTCCGGCCGTATTGCCGTTTCCCAAGCCCAACCCGATCATCACTCCCGCTATCCTATGGAAACTGATGAACCGGATGACCAATTTCATGGTGAAAGACACGGTTAATAAAAACCGGGCGAAATACGGGCTTACCCCAATCCGCAACTTTGGCTATCATGCGGGAGAACATTCATATAATTACCTGCTTTTCAGTCAACATCTAGGAAATGTAGATACGGCCTGGACATTCGAATGGGCGATCGGCGGCTATTGCTTTAATGACACTTTTCAATATAACGAAAAGGCCTACGAGGAAATGATGTCATTCGTCGGCAGTTCTCAAAGCCCCATTATCTTTTTCACCCTCGGAAGTTGCAGTTCCAAAGATGGCAATCGCTTCAGCCAAACCCTAGTCGAGGTTTGCAAGCGGCATGACTATCGGCTCATCATCGGTTCCGGGTGGGCAAAGACAGGAATCACCCTACAAGCGGATAAACATCTATTTTTAATGAAACACCCGATTCCGCACAATTTAATATTTCCACATTGCGACGGTGTCATCCATCATGGTGGTTGCGGTACGACCCATAGCGTAGGCAGGGCCGGGAAGCCCCAACTAATCACTCCGCTAATCATCGATCAGCCCTATTGGTCTTACCGAGTCGGGCAATTAGGATTAGGGCCGGAAGGAATCAAAATAGCGAAAGCGGGTAAGCAGGAAATAGAACGCAAAGTCTGTGACCTAGTCACCAACCCGCTTTATAAAAAGAACGCGGCCCATATAGGCGAGAGGATCCAGAAGGAAGAAGGCATAAAGAACATATGCGACTATATCGAAAAATTTAGAAGCCACTCAAACGCCCATTAGACTTTATTATATGTTACAAAACACAATTTAGCACTAAATACTATTGACAAATTACGGTAACTCCGTATATTTGCATCGTGGTTTTTTCATAATAGTATTAGATTTAAGGTTAACAAAGTTTGGTTAGGGCTTGTCGGGAGACAGGCTTTAATTGTTTTATAGGGTATACTTCTCGTCAAACAACCGATTCACACGGGAATAAACAAATCTTTATCCCTTCCCATCAAGATCTATCAGCCCTTGCTACAAAATACGTTTCTTCCTATTCAAGCCTTTTTTAATCGGGATTATTCGGTTATTCGCCGATACCGGTATCGAAATCAACGATATTTACTTGCGTATAGGATAAAAGCCCCGTACATTTGATGAAAAACAAAAAATGGAACTTATGGACATGAAAGATTATGACAACGATTTTAAACAGAAAAGGACAAACGGATATCTTGTCGCTACCCTATTTATCATTGTCGGTATATTATTCTTACTGCGGAACCTGGGAATGATAGATCCCTCCTTATTCAACTTGATCGTATCTTGGCCGATGTTGCTTGTCGTATGGGGTATCTTTACGATCTTCCACCGCCATCCGGTAGGAGGCACGCTTCTCATAGGTGTAGGGGTCTATTTCCTTTTCCCGCAGTTAAATTGGATCACGAACGATTTCTTACGTGTATATTGGCCGCTGGGGTTAATCCTGTTAGGATTGGTCATCATGCTGAAACGGAAAGACTCCATCGGCAGGAAGAAACATAAACATCCTTTCGACCATCCCCTTTTCGGACACAGGAAACCTAGCGATGAGATCAACTACGAAACAGACAACGGTTTCGTATCGGTCGACGCCACATTCAACTCGATAAAACACATCGTACTAGACCCCGTATTCAAGGGGGCAGACATAAACGTATCTTTCGGCAACGTGATCCTTGATCTTAAAAAAACAACCTTAGAGGCAGATGAAACCGTTATAAACATAGATAGCTCCTTCAGCGGCGTGGTAATATACGTCCCTAAAGGATGGCTGGTTCGCCTGAAGGTAGATTCCTTCTTGGCCGGATGCCAAGACATGAGAGACCTGACAGAAGTAACCGACATGACACACACACTACATATATGTGGCGACTTGTCGTTCAGCGGCCTTGAATTAAGAGACTAAACGCATTATGCAAGAACATCCTATTACAACATCCATATTACATAAAGGGCTGGGAAGCCTATTATTACTTTTAGCCATAGCGATCCAATGCGCGTTATTAACCATTTATGGCGATCTCCCGCCAAGCGTCACCTTGGCCGACAGCCTGCTTTCCGTAGCGTTGTTCGCCATAGCGGGATATTATCTTTGGTATGTACAATGTACGTTACATATCATACAAGCACGAGCGGCTCTCGCCATACTCGTACAGATCGCTTACATAGCCGGATGCTCGATCATACTACAAATATTTAAGCTGGAGGATTGGGAGGAATTCTCGGTCACGATTCCTTTCCGGTTCCTGTTTGGCCTAATGGCGTGGATCATCCTATCCCAATGGTACGCCAGCCAAGAGAAAAAAGAGGACACGTCATCGCCCGGGAGACAGACAGAAATCGAGGAAGAAAGAGTACCGGCAGTTTCCCAAGACGCAGAGACATTAGACCGTATATCCGTGAAAGACGGGGCACGTATCCATATCATTCCTATAAAGGAGATATTTTACCTGCAAGCCTGTGGAGACTATGTGACTTTATTCACCACCACCGGCCAGCACGTAAAAGAACAAACCATGAAATATTTCGAGCGAAACCTCCCCTCACCGGAGTTCGTACGTATACACCGCTCTTACATCGTCAATACGGAGCAGATCCTGCGAGTAGAGTTATTCGGGAAAGAGACCTATCAAGTACGGTTAAAAGACGGCACCTATCTTCGTGCCAGCAGCGCCGGCTATAAGTTACTGAAAGAGCGCCTTTCCCTTTAGCACTACCACGATACACACACATATATATATACCCAGTTGTAGAGACGGGGCGTGCCCCGTCTCCCACCGTCTGATAGTATCTTTAAGTTACCATTTCGAGGGGATGAGACGGGGCACGCCCCGTCTCTACAACTAGGTATATATGTGGGGGCAAGGGGTGAGCAATCTTATAAAGGGGATCTAATCTCCGTTAAAATTAGAAGATTTTGATTGTAATATATAGAGTTTTATGTTGTATAATATTTTTTGACAGGTACGAATATGTTGCTTAACATATATTAGCCGTAAAAGGCTTGACAAAAGGTATTGACAAACGTATCTTTGCACTGTGGTTTTTTCATAATAGTATTAGATTTAAGGTTAACAAAGTTTGGTTAGGGCTTGTCGGGAGACAGGCTTTAATTATTTATAGGGGTTTGCTCTCCCCCAGGTTACATATAACTATAAAAAACGGCCACCCCTAAAAAGAGGCGGCCGCAATTATTTTTGACGAAAGAATCTATTCCTCGATAATTTTTGTAACTTCCAGATCAAAGATCAAAGTCGTATAAGGCTTTATCGTGACAGTTCCCGATTCACTCCTTCCAATCGAACCGTATCCCATCTGTTGAGGAATCCAAATCTCCCAACGGTCTCCCGGATGCATATTCTGCAAGGCTGTAGCAAAACCGTCTACCCTAGCAGAAACAGTAATCTCGGCAGGAGCCCCTGCCTCAAACGATTTATCATCAAAAACCGTACCATCAATAAATGTTCCTTTATAGTAACACTCCACCTTGCTCGTATAATAGATTTGTTCCTTACTCTCGCCTTCCTTAAGTACCTTGTAAAGAATAAATCCGGCATTACTCTGAGAACTTAATTGCTCGAATCCAGGAACCAGCATCTGGGCCTGAAAAGCCTCCTCATTCTGGACTTTCCAAACCTCATCCACCTCCAGTGTTTCCTCATCATCCCCGCAAGAGGTGATCATGAGCACACAAAACAACATCAACGCAATATGCCAGTACTTTTTCATCCGTTTATCCAATTATCTTTTTCAACAAATTCTTCATGCTTACCTTCTCCGTAATAATATCGTGAAGCTTATCGATGCTTACACGCTCTTGCTCCATCGTATCGCGGAAACGGATCGTCACGCAATTATCCTTCAAGGTGTCATGGTCTACCGTAATACAATACGGAGTACCTATCGCATCCTGACGGCGATAACGCTTACCGATAGAATCCTTCTCGTCGTATTGGCAACGGAAGTCGAAACGCAACATGTTCACAATCTCCTCGGCTTTCTCGGGCAGGCCATCCTTCTTCACCAATGGCAATACGGCCAACTTGATCGGAGCCAAGGCTGCGGGCAATTTCAATACCACGCGGCTCTCTCCGTTCGCCAGTGTCTCCTCGCAATAAGAACCCGCCATGATACTCAAGAACACGCGATCCACGCCGATCGAGGTCTCGATCACATACGGCGTATAGCTCTGGTTCAATTCCGGATCGAAATATTGGATTTTCTTACCGGAGAATTTCTCATGCTGGCTCAAGTCGAAGTTCGTACGGCTATGGATACCCTCCACTTCCTTGAACCCGAACGGCATCTCGAACTCGATATCCGTAGCGGCGTTGGCGTAGTGAGCCAATTTCTCGTGATCGTGATAACGATACTTCTCGTCGCCCAAGCCAAGAGCCTGGTGCCATTTCAAGCGCGTAGCCTTCCATTTCTTGAACCATTCGATCTCCTCACCCGGACGAACGAAGAACTGCATCTCCATTTGCTCGAACTCACGCATACGGAAGATAAACTGGCGGGCCACGATCTCATTACGGAACGCCTTACCGATCTGGGCGATACCAAACGGAATCTTCATGCGGCCGGTCTTCTGCACGTTCAAGAAATTCACGAAAATACCTTGAGCCGTCTCCGGGCGAAGATAAACCTTCATCGCACCATCCGCGGTAGAACCCATATCCGTAGAGAACATCAAATTGAACTGGCGAACCTCCGTCCAGTTACGGGTTCCGGAAATCGGGCAAACGATCTCGCAATCCAAGATCAATTGACGAAGATCCTCGAAGTTAGACTCGTTCATCGCCTTGCTGTAACGCTCATGGATCTCATTCCATTTCGCTTGATGCTCCAGCACACGAGGATTCGTCTCACGGAACTTAGCCTCATCGAAAGCCTCCCCGAATCTCTTAGCGGCCTTCGCCACCTCCTTATTTATTTTTTCCTCGATCTTTCCCAAGTGGTCCTCGATCAAAACGTCCGCACGGTAACGTTTCTTCGAGTCCTTATTATCGATCAACGGATCATTAAAAGCGTCAACATGGCCGGAAGCTTTCCAGATAGTAGGGTGCATGAAAATAGCGGAATCGATACCCACTACATTCTCATGCAGCAAAGTCATGCTATCCCACCAATATTTTTTTATATTATTCTTTAACTCAACACCATACTGGCCGTAATCGTATACCGCTCCCAATCCGTCATAAATCTCAGAAGAGGGAAATACGAAACCATACTCCTTACAGTGTGAAACCAATTTCTTAAAAACATCTTCTTGTGCCATAATATACTAATTTGCTATTGATCCATCATTAAAGTTGCAAAGTAAATGATTTTTTCCGTAACTATGGAAAGTTTTGTATATTTACGACGTAAATCGTTAGTGTTTGCGCAAACAGTATAATTTAAACAGATAATACCATGAAATCAGAAGAAATCTCACGCCGCTCGTTCCTGAAGCGAGCGCTAGCTTTATCGGCAGTATCAGCGATCCCGTCGTTCTGGACCCCCGCCCGGGGAGGCGTTCTACCTACTTCCCCGCTAATCAGCGCCAACGACCGGGTAAACATAGCGTTTATCGGCATCGGACAACGAGGAGGCGAGATCGCCAAGGAATTGTATAACACAGGCCTGTGTAACGTAGTAGCACTCTGCGACGTGGATATGGGCGCCCCCCATACGCAAGAGATCATCAACATGTTCCCGAAAGCAGCCCGTTTTCAGGATTTCCGCACGATGTTCGACCGGATGGCAGACAAGATAGATGCCGTAACCGTAGGCGTGCCGGATCATTCCCACTTCCCGATCACGATCGAGGCGATGGCGCATGGTAAACACGTATATGTAGAGAAACCGATGGCCCGCACATTCCAAGAGATAGAGATCATGATGCGCGGGGCGAAGAAATACGGTGTTGTCACCCAGATGGGGAACCAAGGACACTCCGAGGCGAACTATTTCCAGTTCAAGGCATGGAAAGAGGCCGGTATCATCAAGGACGTGACAGCGATCACCGCCCATATGAACAACTCCCGCCGTTGGCACGGCTGGAACCCGAACATCAGGCATATGCCTATGGGAGAGCCGATTCCCGCCACGATGGATTGGGATACCTGGATCGGCGTAGCTCAATATCACGATTACAACCATGATTACCATTTGGGGCAATGGCGTTGCTGGTACGATTTCGGGATGGGAGCTTTAGGAGACTGGGGCGCTCATATTCTGGATACGGCGCATGAGTTCCTGGATCTGGGATTGCCTACGGAAGTAAATCCACTTTATTTGAAAGATCATAACCCGTTTTTCTTCCCGATGTCGTCTACCCTTCTGTTTAGATTCCCGGAAAGAGGAACTATGCCGGCCGTGGATATCACTTGGTACGACGGCCTGGACAATATCCCCGCCGTCCCGGAAGGTTACGGTGTTTCCGAGCTCGACCCGAACATCCCGACCGTAGCCGGCGGCAAGATACAACCGGCGAAATTGAACCCGGGTAAGGAAATCTACTCGAAAGAATTAACCTTCAAGGGAGGCTCTCATGGAAGTACCTTGTCTATCATCCCGGATGAGAAGGCGAAAGAGATGGCATCCCGCCTGCCGGAAGTTCCTCAAAGCCCGTCCAACCATTACGCAAACTTCCTGTTAAGTTGCATGGGCAAGGAGAAGACCCGCTCGCCATTCGCTATCGCCGGTCCGTTAAGCCAAGTATTCTGTCTCGGCGTATTGGCCCAACGCTTGAACCGCAAGCTCGTCTTCGACCGCGACACGAAACAGATCACGAACGATCCGGAGGCGAATAAGATGCTATGCGGAGTACCGCCTCGTAAGGGATGGGAACAATATTATACCATTTAATTGCAAAATGGAGAATTGAAAGTTATTCGTTCATCGCTTTAACTTTCAATTCTCCCAATATAATTTACAAACCCATTTGCTGCAACATCTACAACTACCCATACAATCGTCTGATCTTAGGATATCTAACTCATGGTGGCAGAAATTTCCATCACCAAACACAGCGATCCTCCACACTCACTATATAGCATTATCCGATCCTCTTTCAATACAGATAAAATATTAGCATATAGCTATTTGTAGTTTTTAGTACAAAAAAACTAAAGTTTTCCGTATAGAAAACTTTAGTTTAATAATCGGAAAACTTTTGTTTCTCCATAGGAAAACTTTTGCTTTGCCAAATATCTCCTTCCCTTCGCCAACGATGAGCGCAAACTATTCAAGATTGGCGTAAACTTCTCATCCGAGACACGTAACATTGAGCGGTGGATAATGGAATAGTGGAATAATATATGTATATTCGCATTCGGGAATCATGTAATTACCAATGAGAATCATCTTAATCATTATATTATATATCGGGATCGTCAGCGCATGTACCAGAAAGCCTGTTTATCCGGAAGCGATGTCTCAAGCGATACGATGCGTAGAGACACAACCCGATAGTGCCTTGCTATACCTCGACAGCATACTACCTTCCACGCTCCAAGCCGAGCCAGAGGAAACCTGGATGTATTACAATCTGTTAAAGATCAAAGCGAATGATAAACTCTATCATGAACATACTTCCGATTCCACCATTCAAGAAATCGTCCGGTTCTATGATAAATATGGAGACTTGCACAAACAGATGGAAGCCTACTATTATTTAGGCAGCGTCTATCGGGATCTGGGAGACGCACCCCGGGCGGTAAAGGCTTTCCAATATGTAACAAAACTTGGAGAAAAGACGAAAGAATATGGATTGATAGGGAAAGCCTATGGGCAAATTTGTATCTTGCTAACACAACAAGGTGTATACGACGAAGCGAATAAAGCGGGAAAGAAAGAACTTGAATATGCCATTTTGAGAAATGACAGCACCGCAGTCGGCTATTCCTTTCGCAATATCGCACGCATATTTCATGATCAGCATGAGCTTGACAGCGCATTATATTATTATATGGAAGGCTATGAGAAAGGAGCTATGCGGATAAAAAATATCATACTGAGTGAGGTACCATGGATTTATTATGACAAAGGGAAGCCGGAGAAAGCGAAATCGCTGATCTTTGAGTTGTTTGAGAAGGACAGATACTCGTATAACAACTGGGTACTTCTAGGAAAAATCTATCAACAAGCGGGCGAATTAGAAAAAGCTCGTGACTGTTATTATAATGTGCTAGGCAAAGGAAGTATCTATCAAATTCAAAGTGCTTACAAGGGATTATCTGAACTAGAGACACGATTAGGTCATCTGCCAGAGGCCATAGCTTACGCAAATAAAAGCTTAGCCTATCAAGACTCCATCAACCAATGGACGCAAACGGAGACAGTCGCGAAAATCCAAGCCCTATACAATTTCCAATCCTATGAGGAGGAAAATAACCGGCTGCAAGAAGCGAATAACCGCCATCAACGCTGGCTATTATTACTGACTTGCGGACTAATCGTATTAGCAAGCGGCGGCTATCTATATTACAATAGGCTTCTATACAAGAAAGCGAGGATCTTGCGATTGGCTCGGACCGCACGTATGCTCAATGAACTAGCCTACTCAAACAGCTTGGCCCTTATGGAAGACGAGAGACAAATGATAAAAAACCTCCAAACCCGCAGCCAACAACTAGAAAACGAAAAGAATTATTTACAGAAACGGCTTCAAGAGGTAGAAAATGATTTATCCTCTTATACCCAACTAGAAAAAAAAGGAGTAAAAGAAGCAAAGATTCCCCCGCACGTGCTAAGTTTTAGAAGCTCGGAAATTTATCATATTTTCCATCAGTGGAATGAGAACTCTGCCAAGATAACCGAAGAACAATGGCAAGAACTGCATACCGCCATTGATCTCACCTACCCTCGCTTCACGGATCGCTTGCTGACGCTTTACCCAAAACTTTCGGAGGTCGAATTACAAATCTGTTATCTGATCAAGATCTCACTTCCGCTCAAAACCATTGCCAAAATGCTGAACCGAAGTAATTCGGCTATCACCAACGCCCGCATCCGCATGTATAAAAAATTAAAAGGAATAGATGGGAAGGCTGAGTTTTTCGATCAATTTATATCTAGTTTATAAGTGATTATCACAAGTGAAAATTTTGTAAATTCACTTATTTGCAATACTCTACCCCCGACCCTACCTTTACGACCAAAACAAATACGAAATAATTTATGAAACATAACATGTACATTATAGGATTAATCCTTTTAGGTATCTTACAAGAATCCTCCATAACCATACAGGCAGTTCCAGACAATATAAATAACCGCCCGGAAGGGGATAGAAGCCTTCCGGTTTCTATCGACCAAAAAGGAGATATTATCTATATATCCGGTAATAGGGATATCTCGGATCTGCAAGTGATAATAACGGATTCTTTGGGGAATATATTACAAGAAGAGTATATCTCCTTAGATGCGCAACAGACCTTATATAGGAAACCTGCCCATGGGAGAATCTTATTATATGACCCTTCGTCAAGACGGTAATCGCATAATAACATACACTATAAAAAATAAATACAATGAAGATAGTTTTATCATTATTCATATTGTTGGCCCTCCCTTTCCAAGAATTGTTCGCTCAATCCTTCAAAGGAAAAATAATAGACGCTACGACTAAAGAAACTTTGTCATTTGCAAATGTAGTCCTTTTACAAGCGGTGGATTCGGCCTTCGTTACGGGTACGGTATCCGGAGATGACGGCACGTTCTCGCTAGTTCCCCCTACGGAAAAGTTGATCTTACGGATCTCATTGATCGGATATGAGACTTATACGGAGCCGTTCCACTCGCAAAACCAATCAATTATCGCCTTAACCCCGAAACAAGAGATGCTGTCGGAAGTGGTAGTAACCGGGCACGCCAAATTATTTAAGATGGAAAACGGTGGCATATCGGCAGATATTCAAAATACACCATTGAAAAGCATCGGGAATCTGTCGGAAGTATTGGGACAAATGCCGTTTGTCACAAAAACGGATAACGCTCTCACCGTCCTTGGCAAAGGAACACCTATTGTCTATATCAACAATCGTTTGGTACGAGACAATAACGACCTGTTACGCATCAACTCCAAAGACATAAAGAAAGTAACCGTCATCACCAATCCGGGAGCGGAGTATGACGCTTCGGTCAATGCGGTAATCAAAGTTGAGACCGCACGCCCGGTAGGGGAAGGGCTTAGTATTGATCTTTGGACTTACAATAAGTATAATAGTGAATGGTTCACTATGGATCGTGCGTCATTGAACTATCGTACAGGCAAATTAGACATATTCGCAAGTTTCGAGTATGCGAATATGTCTTTCCCGAAAGACAGAATTTGGACAAACGAAATACCAACAGAGGAAGGCACGAGAACAGTAATATCAAAACGGAAAGATGATGATATGTTAAAATACCGAATGCCTCAAGGAGGATTAAACTATATAATCAATGAAGATCACTCTTTTGGAGCACGTTACGAGTATTTCAACACATTCAGTACGAATTTCAATTACGATATAGATACATATGCTTCCCTTAATGAAAAGGAAGAACAGCCTGTCCATACACAAACTTATGGAGATTCTGACGCTCACAGCCATTATGTAAATGCTTATTATAACGGTAAAATCGCTGAATGGATGAATTTAAAACTAGATATAGATTACAAGACATCCAAAAATAACGGATACAATGGAGCGATCAATCTCCTTGAAGACAAAAGCGAAGAAAGCCAAAGGACAATAAATGGATCCCAATACGATCTATACGCAGGAAAATTAGTCTTAAAAACACCCTTATGGGGTGGAAACCTAACTTATGGGGCAGAGGGTTCCCATACTTATAACAAACAATATACTGATATTAAAGAAAACTCAGGCATCGATGGCCTTTATTCCAGCTGGAATAAAGTGACCCAAAAATTATATGCGGGTTTTATTTCATATAATCGATCCTTCGGGACTTTTTCCGGAGATTTAGGAATACGCTATGAGAATGTGGCATCCGAATATTTGCAAGACGGAAAAAGAATCAATGAACAGAGTCGAACACACAGGCGCTTGTTTCCAACCTTCCGTTTAAGCTACAACGGAAATAAAGATATTAGAATGGAATTAGCCTATCGCAATAGCGTATCTCGTCCATCTTATCAAAGCCTACGTAGTTCTATCACCTATATGGGTCCTTATACATACGGGAGTGGTAATCCCCTATTGCAACCAACATACACCAATAGTTTAACTTATACACTAGGCTGGAAACAATTTACATTCATGGGAGTCTACGATATGAGCGAAGATTATATGGCAGAAATCCCCGAGTTGTATATGAATAATTCCGTATTAGTTAAGAACAATAATATCGACAAGGCTCGTTTTCTAACACTTTCGCTAAATTACAGTTCCACTTTCGGTATTTGGAGACCCAATTGGGACGTTGCATTCAACAAGAACTATATTACTTACGGAGAACCAAGTATTACTTATAACAAACCTGTATTTTCCGCAAACTTCAGGAATGGATTTAGCATTAAGGGTTGGAATTTCGGATTAGACATACGTGCTCGAACTAAGGGGCATGATAACTATGTATGTTATAATGAGAAACCCTCTTGGAGCACGAATGTATATGTAAACACCTCCTTCTTCAAGGATCAATTACTAGTCGGCATACAAGGAAATGATATATTTAACACATACTCCGATGATATATCGTTACACTTTAACGGAATTAATTCCTATTGGGAGAATAGTATGTACAGACAGAATGTGATTTTTTCTTTAACTTACCGTTTCAACGCATCACCGAAACGATATAAAGGAAGCAACGCGACAGATGAAATTTGGAGATTATAGATCATCGATGAGATATTTAGTTATTGACTTAAAATTAAAAAATAAGAAAAAAGCACATTAGACAAATTAAGTTTGTCTGAAGCAGAAACTCTCTTAGAGCAAGAGATGGACGAATTAGTAGGTGGTGACAACTACTGCTATTGCAGCTCTTACGCAAAAGCAGTCTAAGGTATTCCCGAAGACAGCTCTAAAAAGAGAGGTAATCTGTTTTAAGATACCTCTCTTTTTATTACAAATCAAAATACGTTATGTGCAAAATAGTTTTAAATCCAGATTACAGCCTAAGAATACCACTAGAAGATAATGAACTTGCATTTTTATCTAATAAAGGAATCAAAGAATTTCATTTATCTTAATAGTACAGAAGATATAATTCTAAAAATAAATCCTTTTTGCAAATTTATAGAGAAGGAATCTATGAATCATTTTTCAAACTCAACAGATACGATGTATATTCCTAAAATCATACATCAAGTATGGTCTGGGATAGACAAACCTCTACCCAAATTATCTCAGATATTAGGAAGCACATGGAAAAGAGATTATCCAGAATGGGAATACATTCTTTGGGATAATGACAAAATGAACTCATTTGTACAAGAGTATTATCCCCAATATTGGGAAGTATATAACCTATTTCCATACAATATACAACGCTGGGATGCCATCCGCTACCTATTCCTATATAGATTCGGCGGTATGTATGTAGATTTTGATTATGAGTCTCTTCGCTCAATAGAGCCATTAATCAAAGGCAAAACTTGTTGCTTTTCGGAAGAGCCAGAGACTCATAAAGGAGGGGTCGGGAGAGAGGTCGATCGATATTTCAACAATGGGATGATGCTTTGTGTCCCCAATCATCCATTTATGGGAAAAATCATAGAAGCTGTCTTTTCCGATAAAGGAGATCTGTATGATATGCATAGATTCGATTATGTGTTAAAAACAACGGGGCCATGGAAATTAATGAATCTATACTACGATTCAAAGGAAAGCGAACGTAAAAACATCTATTTAATCCCGAAGCGATATGTAACGCCTTTCGACTATAATCAATCCCGAAGATTCATCTTGGAGAAGGAAAGAAGCGAAGAACTAGAAAACTGCCTAAAAGACGCTTACGCCATTCACTATTTCTTTAGTAACTGGCGCAAAGAGATAAAATAGTAGATAGAGACCCGCTATGTTCAAAGAGAGATTCCCTTTTTACCATCAACACGATGCCAACGACTGTGGCCCTACTTGCCTGCGAATGATCGCTGCTTATCATGGAAAGCGATATTCGCTGGAATATATATGCGAACAATCCTGCTTTATTCGTACGGGAATATCTTTGCTGGGTATCAGTGAATCCGCTGAAAAACTAGGATTTAGGGCTATCGGTGCAAAAATCAGTTGGAACTATAATGAGAGATCTAGAACATATCAAATTGTATCAAGGAGAGAATGACGATATCTTAAGTAGGCCCCCCTCTTTCCTTGTAAAAGCCGGGACTCTTTTAATTTGCCTGACTTTAACAGGTATGCGTATTCTCAGCAATTATATCATGATACCGGATATGATTCATACTAAACTCGTAATCCCCAAAGATCGGATACCTGCGAGGAGTAAGAATATAGAAGCATCATTTATAACACAAGCCGGATACAAAGAACCTCTTCTGCTTAATAGAAAACAAAAAATCATTATTGAATTGCTACTCTACCACAAACGGAAATTACGTTTTACCCGTACAAATACCTATCAATGAACAATCTATATTCAGTAAAGTTATTTCTTGCTTTAAAAATATCTTATGAGGATATGAGCTCAGAGATTAAACTAGGCCGTATTAAAACAAATCCATAGATATACAATCTGTAAAAAAGGGAAGTAACCCAAATGTAAAACATTTGCCGGATACCTCCCTCTTCTTACTATTTTAAGTTTAAAGCTTGAACTTATACCCAACCGTCAGGCTCATCGTATTGTAATTGGCACCGATACTTCTTACCTCATACAGAGAGAAATTATCGCCATCGATCTTATAGTTACCACCCTCATCACTTAAAGAGAGATCATACCCCAGATTCATCACCCAGTTATTCACCTCTATACCAAAAGATGCCGTCAATCCCCAATCAAAAGAATTTATATCCCGGAACGGATGATCAGCGTTTCCAGCCTCATCATATCCCGGATAACCATAATTATATCCTAGGCCGGTAGCTCTGGTGTATTTGCCCAATGTCTCAGGCGTTTTCGAATATCCTATAGTTAAAGAAGAGCCCCAATCGGTTTTATTCTTAACGGATACACCCGCATACATACCAACCGCCAAGTGCATACGGACATCCTCCGAGACTTTCCACGAGAAATCTGCCATAACCGGCAATTGCAAGAAATGTCGCGTGATACCACCTCCCATCATTTCTCGTAAAATAGATGTTTCCGTTTCTGTAGTCCGGGGATAAGTACCCATTGAATAACCCCGATTCGCATAGTACAAACCGGATTTCAAACCAATTCACCCGGGCTTAAACTGATAAGAGACACCTACTCCTACTTTTACTCCCGGACGCCAACTCGACCCTGTTCCAACACGATTAACCGCGGCAAATCCACCCTCTGGAGTAATCCCCCAACGCGACTGAGCGCTCACCATCAAGCCACTCAAAGCACATAATACAAATAAAATCAACTTCTTCATATCATTATTCTTTTATATGTAAATATCAATTGTTATTGATAAGACAAAAAATTCCGGCAAACCCCTATTTCAATCCCTATTTTATAGTTACCTCACACCTAAAATGGTATATATCAATCTTTTCACTATATTTGATGCAGAAATCGTTCTTGATGTCATTAAAGATAAACTACCCCCATTATTAGTTACAATCAGCCAAATTATCAAAGAAATAGAATAGAATTTGCTATATTTACACCCTATTAGCAATTTGCCGTAATAGCGCTGTGTAGAAAGAACTGGATTTTATGAGACCGGAAGATAAAGAAGACGATTATATCGAAGATAAGGAAAACGAGGAAATTGAGGATGTAAATAGTAATACCCCAGATAACGAGACTGCGGAGGAAGAGGCAAGTACCCATTCCGACTACAAAGTCCCGGGAAAAGGGGACGCACGTGTCACGACCTATCATTTGTCCGGGATGTACCAAAACTGGTTCCTGGACTACGCTTCCTATGTGATCTTGGAACGGGCCGTTCCGCATATCAACGATGGATTGAAACCAGTACAACGACGTATCCTGCATTCCATGAGAAGGCTGGATGACGGCCGGTACAACAAGGTCGCGAATATCGTAGGTCATACGATGCAGTTCCACCCCCACGGAGACGCTTCTATCGGAGATGCCCTGGTACAACTGGGGCAAAAGGATTTACTGATCGATTGCCAAGGTAACTGGGGTAATATTTTGACGGGAGATGGAGCCGCCGCCCCCCGTTATATAGAAGCCCGCCTTTCCAAATTCGCCCTAGAGACCGTATTCAATCCCAAAACGACCCTTTGGCAACTTTCTTACGACGGACGCAACAAGGAACCGGTTACCTTGCCGGTAAAATTCCCCTTATTGCTAGCGCAAGGCGTGGAAGGTATCGCCGTAGGTCTGTCCTCAAAGATACTGCCTCATAATTTCAATGAGCTATTAGACGCTTCTATCGCCTACCTACGGGGAGAGGAGTTTACGCTATATCCGGATTTCCAGACGGGTGGTTCTATAGACATTGCCAAGTATAATGACGGAGAGCGAGGAGGATCGGTGAAAGTCCGCGCGAAAATCGGCAAACTTGATAATAAAACGCTGGTTATCTCGGAGATACCGTATGGGAAAACAACCTCTACCGTGATCGAGTCTATCTTGAAGGCGAACGATAAAGGAAAGATAAAGATCAAAAAGATAGACGATAATACCGCGAAAGAAGTAGAGATACTGGTACACCTGGCTCCGGGAGTCTCTTCGGACAAGACCATAGATGCCTTATACGCATTTACGGATTGCGAGATCAGTATCTCTCCGAATTGCTGCGTGATCAAAGAAGACAAGCCGCATTTCCTTACGGTGAACGATGTACTTCGCCATTCTGCGGACCGTACGCTAGGGTTATTACAGGAAGAACTCAAGATACAAAAACAAGAGCAGGAGGAAGCTTTATTCTTCGCCTCTCTCGAAAAGATTTTCATAGAGGAACGTATCTATAAAGATCCGGAATTCGAGAATGCCAAAAACATGGACGAAGCGGTATCCCACATCGACCTTCGCCTAGAGCCGTTCAAACCTAAATTTATCCGCGAGGTCACACGAGACGATATCTTAAGGCTTATGGAGATCAAGATGGGACGTATCCTGAAATTCAACTCCGACAAGAGCAATGAGTTCATCGCGCAGACCTTGGAACAAATAGCCAAGATCAACGATAAACTGGAACATATCGTAGGCTACACGATCGATTGGTTTACCATGCTGAAAGAGAAATATGGAAAAGCTTATCCCCGCCATACCGTAATACGCAATTTCGACACGATCGAAGCGACCAAGGTTGTAGAAGCGAACGAGAAATTGTATATCAATCGTCAAGAGGGATTCATCGGCATGGGGCTGAAAAAGGATGAGTTTATATGTAATTGCTCGGATATAGACGATATCATCATCTTTTATCGTAACGGAACATACAAAATCGTCAAGGTGGCAGATAAAATGTTTATCGGCAAAGACATCCTATATGTCAACGTGTTTAAGCGTAACGACAACCGGACGATTTACAATGTTATATACCGCGACGGTAAATTCGGATATAATTATATCAAACGCTTCGCCGTAACAGGCGCCACGCGCGACAGGGAATATGATCTAACCAAAGGTACCGAAGGCTCTCGCGTCCTTTATTTCAGCGCAAACCCGAATGGGGAGGCAGAGACCGTCAAGGTGATCTTAAAGCCTAAACCCCGGCAGAAACTGCTCGTTTTCGAGAAAAATTTCAGTGAGATCGCTATCAAGGGGCGTGGTTCCCAAGGGAATATCCTGACCAAAGCGGAAGTACACAAGATCAGTCTCAAGCAGAAAGGTTCTTCCACGTTGGGAGGCCGGGAAGTATGGTTTGACTGGGACGTGCTCCGGTTAAATTACGACGGGCGAGGGGAAGATCTTGGCGAATTCCACAGCAACGATCAAATATTGGTGATCTTGCCGAATGGAGATTTCTACGCCACGAATTTCGACCTCAGCAATCACTATGAGGCCAATATCATGGTCATCGAGAAATACCAGCCAAGTAAGGTATGGACCGCCGTACTATACGACGCAGACCAGAAATATTATTATATCAAACGATTCTTGCTGGAAGTAAACACCCGGAAGCAGAATTTTCTGGGAGAGAATCCGAAAAATCGCTTGATGTTGCTCACGGATGAGGTGTATCCTCGTATCGAGGTGATATTCGGAGGGCACGACGCATTCCGGGAGGCTCTCATCCTGGATGCCGATGAATTTATCGCGGTAAAAGGCTTCAAAGCCAAAGGGAAACGAATCTCAACATTTGAGATCGGGACAATCAATGAGTTGGAACCTAATCGCTTCGTTCCTACTGAAAACACATCGGAGCCAAATGATGCCGAAGGCAATGAGGGCGAGGATACCGCTGGAGACGGACAGAGCACCACGGATATCATTGATGAAATTACAGGACAGATGAAATTGTTTGATGAATAACTTATGAAAGATATCACCTGTTTGATCGGTTTGTTTTTATTGTTTCTCGTATCATCGCCGGTCAAGGCCCAGTCTGACGAAGGCGATATACCTTGGTCCGTAAATGACGGGACAATGATCGGTATAGGAAAATACAATCTGATGGATACCTATTTATCTCCCAGCATGGAAGATAAAAAATATACAGGCCCCGGATTACGGATAATGAATGAACGGATGAAAATGGTCCGGTTGGCAAACTACCGGGTGTCTAGGCAACAAATCATAAGTGTTGATCTGGCTACTACGGATAATGCAGCCTCTACCGCTACGGATTTCGCGGGTTTCATTGATTATACGTTGGGATATCATTATCATTTGCCCACGGTATTGCCGGACTTAAAGCTGCTGGCAGGGGGAGCCGTACATGGTATGGGGGGATTTATATACAATACCCGTAACGGAAACAACCCGGCTTCGGCTAAAGCGGATATCGACTTGAACATTTCCGCTATGGCGATCTATAAGTTACGCATCAAGGATTATCCAATGACGCTACGCTACCAGCTCACGCTTCCATTCGCCGGTGTTTTATTCTCTCCTCATTACGGGCAATCGTATTACGAGATCTTCGACTTGGGGAATGCCTCGGGAGTGGTACGATTCAACTCTTTCCATAATAAATTTGCCATGAGAAATTTGTTCACGGTCGATTTCCCGGTTTGTCATTTCACGATACGGGCGGGTTACTTAAATAGTTCTTACCGCACGGATGTCAACGGGATACAGTCTCATATAATCTCTCACTCTTTTATGATCGGCCTCGTGAAAGAATTTATCTCTTTCGGAGGAAAACGCCTAAAGAATACCCGCCAATTCAGAAGTGCTTACTATTAAAAGGAAATCAAATGAAATGAAACGATATCTTATATATATATGTATATCCTTCGTATCCTTATTTGCCGGATGTGAGAAATCGGATGAATACGTAGCCTCTCCTCATGAGAACTTTGAGGCGCTCTGGAAAATATTGGATGAGAATTACTGCTTTTTCGAATACAAGGATATCGACTGGAATGAGGTTCACGACCGTTATAAAACACAGATAAGCGATACGATGGACCAATACGTCTTATTCGATGTATTAGGAAATATGCTGAACGAGTTAAAAGACGGGCACACCAATTTGATATCTACCTTTAATATGTCGCGGTATTGGGATTGGTACCTGGATTACCCGGACAATTTCTACTCCCAGATACAAGAGAATTACCTCGGGAAAAACTACTCGATCGCCGGAGGACTTAAGTATACGACACTCAGTGACGGGCAGATCGGATATATTTACTACGGAAGTTTTTCAAGTTCTGCCGGAGAAAGCGGGTTGGATCATATTTTCTATCAATTCAAGGATTGCAAAGGCTTGATCTTCGATGTCCGAGACAATGGCGGGGGTCTGTTATCAAACGCCGATCGCATCGCTTCCCGTTTCTTGGAGGAAAAGATATTAACCGGCTATATCCAGCATAAGACCGGTAAAGGACACGATGATTTCTCCGAGCCTTATCCTCTTTACCTCTCGCCCTCTGAGCGTATCCGCTGGTTACGCCCGGTCGTGGTCTTGACAAACCGCCATTGCTACAGCGCCGCCAATGATTTCGTACAGAAAGTACGCATGATGCCTTACGTTACGACGATGGGAGATCGTACGGGAGGCGGCAGTGGGCTTCCTTTCAACTCCGAGCTACCCAATGGATGGGGGGTTCGTTTCTCTGCGTCACCTATGTTGGACATAAACATGCAACACACGGAATTCGGGATCGATCCCCAACACAAAGTATCCATAACCCAAGAAGATATCGAGAAAGGAAAAGATACGATCATTGAGGCCGCGATCGCTCTTCTCTTGTCTGATTCCGGGAAGAAATAAGGTTTTACTAAAAAAATACCGCAAATATTTGCGGATTTATAAAAAAGCGTTACCTTTGCACACGATTCCAATGCGGCTGTGGTGTAATTGGTAGCCACGTCAGACTTAGGATCTGATGCTTCACGGCGTGGGGGTTCGAGTCCCTTCAGCCGCACAAATGAAAAGGAAAAGAACTAGAGTTTTTTTCCTTTTTTTGTATATATCTATATTTTTCCCTCCTAAGATGAATAAAATTGCCCGTATATATTATGATTGATAAATAGAAAAAAGCAGGAACTTAGTTCTGATAGAACTAAAGTAACAAAACCTCATTGTTTCTTTATAATTCTTATTTTTTC
>NZ_CANTZW010000041.1 GCF_947855115.1 uncultured Parabacteroides sp. | reverse complement strand
AACGGGGTGTAGCGCAGTCCGGTTAGCGCACCTGCTTTGGGAGCAGGGGGTCCCAAGTTCGAATCTTGGTACCCCGACTTAGAAAAAGGGAAATAGTTGATATTCAACTGTTTCCCTTTAATTGTTTTAGTCCCCCCGGAACAGGAATGGAACATAAGTTATCAAAGTGCCTCGTTTTAACATAACGGGACAATTTTGGGATATGATAAGTCTCTAAAAAATCAAGTATAGGTGTCTTGGCGTTGATTCAATTAAAACTTCATGCTCCTGCTTAAATCTCCTTGGCCCCGTCCGTATGACCGATGATGGCTGGATGCCTAGCGATCCATTCCGAATACTCAAAGTGATTGTATATGTCCGTAACATCCAATTTCTAAACACAAAAAGGCCCCCGAAGTGGAGCTTTAAAGGACATATCTCTAAACTAAGGATAGTAAAAAGAAAAGGAACAAGAAGATCAATACGGTAGCTATAACCTTTGCCGTTGTACTTCCACTGCGTTTAGCCTCGTTTATCGAGGCCCCGACCAGCATGACAAAACCTAATACGATAACAAACGTCAACATATCGCAAATATAATCATTCCTTCGGGAGTAACAGCATACATTTTATGTGATGGATCATATCTTTTTGAATGAGCAATAAAAAAGCTCTGTATGAAAATACAGAACTTCAAAATATTTCTATAGAGAAAGTATCTTCAAAGATTTTTGATCCATATTTTCCCCGCAGGAGTGATTGTGTAAATATAGAATCCTACTGCAATAATAGCTAAAACCATAAATATAAACAAACCTGCATTCATAATCTATTCTTTCCCGGTTTCCCATACCGCAAATCTACATTTGAAAACATGAATGAAAATACGATACTAGAATTGTACGGAAGTAATACGAATACATTTCTGTTTACCGCAAAAAGATGGTTCCGAATTCTGCGTAAGCAAGTTCGGGCATGAAAGAAATATCCCTACCGTATTCCTGGAAAATCCGGATGACGGTATCTTGATAAGACTCGGACGGGGCACTATCACGAAACCCAACGCAACGAGTGGCACAACTTAATGCGACAGGTAGCGCAGCTTGACACAACGGGTAACGTAGCCTAACGTAACGAATGGCGTAGCCTGGCGCAACCTGTCGAATAAGCTTTCATTCCCTGTCAATACACATTTCCCTGCCATTTTAAAGTTTATACTTTACGATGGCTAAACACCATAATACCCAACTTCGAATACATAGATGTTTTCCTCCGAAAGCCGGGGAAGAGTGTCAAACAATTAGACAGCATTGTCAAAATATTGGACAGTTGTAAAAATAAGTCTTCTAGTTATCTGATTGTTATTTAATTATTTATCTGTTTTGGCACGCTCTTTGCTACTATTTGAGCAGAAAATAATAGAGCAATGAAACAGATATTACTTACAACAGTTCTTTCTCTCAGTTTCGCTACGGCGGCGGTGGCCCAAGAGAAACTTTGGACATTGGATGAATGTATGCGCTATGCCGTGGAAAACAGCCCCTCGGTTAAAAAGCAAGTTTATACATCTGATACGTATAAAGCGGAAAGAGATGCGGCTGTAGCCTCTTTTTTTCCGGCGGCATCAGCTAAAGTTGGAGCGCAATATAGCTTTGGCCGTTCGATTGACCCTGCGACCAATACCTATGAGAATACTTCCACGTTTAATAATAGCTATGGCCTCGATGCCTCCATCCCGATCTTTACGGGTGGGCAGTTGATCAACCAGTGGCTGATGGCGAAGTCTAATCGCCGTATGGGGATTAATGACATACAGAAAGCGAAAGACGACTTGGCGTTGAAAACCATGCAGGCTTACATGGACGTGGTATATTATAAAGGGACTGTCCGGATGGCGGCCGAGAAATTAGAGGAAAGCAACCGTACTTTATATAAGACCCGCCGTCAAGAGGAGCTAGGGCTGAAAGGAAAAGCGGATGTCGCCCAGTTCGAGGCTCAGGTGGCCGCCGATGATTATACATTGACCCACCAACGGAATCTTTTCAATACGGCCTTGCTCACTTTGAGAGAATGTATGAATTATCCGTCAGACTTAGAGTTGGAGGTAGATACTTTGTTGCCGGATATCGCTTATGTACCGGAAGTTGAGAACGTGGCGGAGATATTCGCTTATGCGTCCGGAAATAATCCGACCGCTTTGCAAGCCGAATACCAATTGACCCAGAGTAAATACCAATATCGTATTTATAAAGGGAAATTGCTACCTAGTATTTATTTGAACGCAGGAATCTCGACAAGCTATTTCGAGAACCTGAAGTCTGAGGCCGCTCCGGAATCTTTCCGGAACCAGTTTAAGAACAACCGTGGTGAGTATATATCCTTTAGCCTTAGCTTTCCCTTGTTTGACGGTTTGAGCAGGTTGACGAACGCTCGCCGCTACCGTAACGATATGCGGATCGCCAGAGAGACAAGAACTGAGGTCTTTCGCCAGTTGCGAACAGCGGTAGAACAATCGGTCCTGGATCGGGAGGGATACGCTAAGGAGGCCATACAAATGGACAAGAAGGTGAAATCGGACGAATTGGCTTATCATATCACCCTGCGGAAATACGAGGAAGGCTTGATGAGCACGCTAGACGTACAGACAAGCGCGAATACGCTACTAGAGTCCAAGGCCAATTTGCTTCAGAAGCGGTTGATGTACTTATTAAAAAGCAAATTGGTGGATTATTATAAAGGAAAGCCCCTTTTCAATGAGTGAGGATAGAGAACATGGAATTTAGGTGATAATAAAAATAAAGAATACGATGGATATACAATTAGAGAAAAAGAAAGGCCTTCAGAAGAAGCATATTCCTTATGTGGCAGGTGGTACGTTGTTCGTTGTCTTGTTGGGATGGATCATCTTCGGAGACCATGCCTCTACGTTGAAGGTGGATGCGAGAGGAATCAGTATCGGTAATGTGACCCGTGAGCAATTCAACGACTTCTTCCGTATGGATGGGCAGGTACAACCTATCACGGTGGTGCAGCTTAGCCCCGAGGAAGGTGGTATCGTGCAAGAGAAAGTCGTGGAAGAAGGCGCCCAGGTGAAGAAAGGCGATATTATTGTCCGCCTCAGTAACTCTAACTTGGATTTGCAGATATTGAACGCCGAGGCGGAGTTGGCGGAGAAACAGAACTTCCTGCGTAATACGCAGGTAACCATGGAGCAGGATAAGTTGACCAATCAGATGGAAAAGCTTCAATACGATATGGATATGAACCGGGCACGTCGCGCGTTCAACCAACAAGAGCAGTTGTATAAAGAGAACCTGATCGCCAAAGAGGATTTTCTGAAGGCGAAGGAGGATTTCGAGTTAGCCTCTCAAAAGCACGCCCTGATCACCGAGCGCTTGCGCCAAGACTCTATCTCACGTACGATCCAGATGGATGAGATGGAGGCTAGTTTGGCGAACATGCGAAAGAATATCCTCTTGATCCGAGAGCGTAAGGAGAACTTGAATGTCCGTTCGCAGATCGATGGCGAGCTTGGCCTGTTGGACGTTGTGCTGGGGCAAAGTATCAGCCCCGGGCAGAAGATCGGCCAGATCAACGACCTTTCCGATTACAAGATCGAGGCCATGATCGACGAGCATTATATAGACCGTGTCAAACCAGGTTTAAGCGCCGCTTTCGAGCGCCAAGGCTCCTCTTTCGACTTGATGGTACGCAAGGTCTATCCAGAGGTTCGGGATGGTAAGTTCCGTACGGATTTTGTTTTCACGGGTGAGCGTCCGGATAATATCCGCAGCGGGCAGACCTATTACATCAACTTGGAGCTAGGGCAGCCTACCGAGAGCATCATTATCCCGAAGGGGACTTTCTTCCAGAGCACGGGGGGGAGTTGGATTTTCGTTCTTGATCCTGACGGGAAGAAAGCTTACAGGCGTTCTATCAAGATCGGTCGTCAGAACCCGCAATACTACGAGGTACTTGAAGGTCTGGAAGCCGGCGAGAAAGTGATTATCTCCAGCTACGAGAGCTATAAGGATAATGAAGTGCTGGTATTGGAATGATAATAGGAGATATGAAAAGCGAAGAATCCTCCGGGGAATGTACCTCCGGAGGATTTTTTATGTCAAATAACTGGACAGTAGTGTCAAAAAATTGGACAGTCGACCGAAGCCTTTGATTTGATATTCTTCTGATATATAATAAGATATATGTTTTGGCATACCATTTGTTCTTTTTAAGGTAAAGAAAAGAATAAAATCAATATAATATGAAGAACATACTAATCGCCATTCGTTCTATTTTTAAGAAAGGACGGCACAACGTGATGAAAATAATATCGTTGGGAGTCGGTTTAGCTGTCGGCTTGGTATTGATAGCCAAGGTCTATTTCGAGCAGTCGTATGATGACTTTTATCCGGATAGAGACCGTATCTACCAAGTTTGGGCGAAATACCAGCAAAATGGGGGTGAGCTGAAAGATTATCCGCAGACAAGCGGTGGTATCGCTCCAACCATGCGGCAGCAAATACCCGAGATCGAGTCCGTTACCCGGTATACAAGTTTCGGGAGCTGGACTTTTACGATGACCGATACCAAGATGAAGTATACCGGCCGTTGTATCATCGCGGATAGTTGTTTTTTCGATATTTTACCCCGTCCTATGCTGGTAGGAGATGCGAGGGAGATTCTTTCCACTCCGATGTACGTGTTGATCTCAAGTCGTATAGCGAAAAATATCGGAGGTAATGTTGTGGGGAGGAACTTTACGATCGATAGCGCCCCGGGGCGTACGATGACGATCGGCGGCGTTTTTGAGGAAGTGCCGGAGAATTCCCATTCCCGTTATGATGTTATCGTCTCTATGGCCTCGGCCAATCGGTTCATGTGGGAGGGGTCGCCAACTAATATGCTGGGAAACGATCGTTATATAAGTTATGTGAAATTACATAAGGGGGTAAATCCTCTAGCCTTGGAAGAGCAGGTACATGCGTTCGTGAATACTTATTTCCCCCCGGAGGAACAACAAAAGGTCGGGCTAAATATTGATTTCTCGTTTCACAGGCTGGATAATCTTCATAAGGAATTACCACAGGTAAAACGAATGACGTGGATACTTTCCTTGTTGGCTTTCGCCTTGATCTTCACGGCGGTGATGAACTATATCTTGATCGTGATATCTTCTACCGTGAATCGCTCGAAAGAGGTGGCTGTTCATAAATGTTATGGAGCCAGCGAGAATGATATTCATGGGATGATGTTCGGTGAGGCGCTGGTACATATGGTACTTTCGTTGATTTTGGCTTTATTGCTGATTCTCGCGTTTAGAGGTACGGTGGAAGAGTTGCTGGCAACCTCGTTAAGCTCCTTGCTTTTGTCTGGAGGCAGCTTGGTATTGCTAGGGATATGTATCTTGGTGTTTTTCGTGTCCGGTTTTATGCCGGGATCATTATATGCCCGTATTCCGGTAGCTTCCGCTTTCCGTAATTACCGGGAGAATAGGCGTGTCTGGAAAAAGGTGTTGCTGCTTGTTCAGTTTGTCGCCACGGGCTTTTTAGTGACAATGCTTGTTTTTGTCGCCCGCCAATATACGTTTATGGTGAACGACCGTCCGGGATATAATTATGAGAATTTGGCTTATTGCGGGTTGGTGGGGGTAGATTCCACTTCCCGCGCCAAGATCTTGGAGGAGGTGGTGCGGCTTCCGGAGGTAACCTCGGCTACTACGATTTATCAGTTACCCTTCGAGCGTGCCTCCGGTAATAATGTTTTCTTACCCGGTTCGGACCGAGAGCTTTTTAATATAGCCGATCTATATTGGGTAGGCAACGGATATTTGGAGATGATGGAGATCCCGGTGATCCAAGGTCGCTCGTTCACGGAGAATATCGCGAACTCTAGGGAGGTAATGGTGGATCGCCGTTTCGTGGAGAAGATGAAACTAGTGGCCGGCTGGACGGATGACGTGATAGGGAAGTCTATCTGTATCACCGAGCATAGCCAGAATAGGGAACCGTTTACTATTTGCGGGGTTTACGAGAATATACGCTTGGGAGGAATCGCTAATCAGGATATGCGGCCTTCCGTGTTGTTCTATGACCATGAGCCGATGTATATCTTACAGGTGAAATTTCATGAGCAGACAAGCGAGAGTTTAGCCCGCTTGCAGCAGAAGATATCCGAGATATATCCGGATCGTGACTTGAATGTTATCTCTTTTCGTTCGGAAATGGTAGACTTGTATAAGGATTCCCGCCAATTCCGTGATTCCGTGATGATCGGAGGCTTGATCACGCTCTTGGTCACGTTGATCGGGCTTATCGGTTATACGAATGATGAGGTGAGCCGCCGTCGTAAGGAGATAGCGGTACGCCGTGTGAATGGGGCTACCTTATGGGATGTATTGGGGTTGTTCGTAAGGGATATTTTTTATATTGGCGTATATGCGGTTGTATTAGGCGGTGGTATGGCGTATTTTGTCATACAAAAGTGGCAAGAGCAATTTTCGGAGAAAGTGCCTTTGTCATGGTACATATTCTTGGGATGCGGCGCATGCGTATTATTGATTATATATTCCGTGGTTTGCCTGGATGTCCGCAAGACAGCCAACGATAATCCGGTAAATTGCTTGAAATTCGAGTGATCGGAAATTAATAATTCATTAAATTATATAACCCATGAATAATATATTGAACTTTAAATCCTTTTTAAAATTTCTCGGAAGAAACAAAGCCTATACGCTGATCGACGTATTCGGTTTGTCCGTATCGTTGATGTTTGTGTTATTGATAGCGGTCTATACGGTACAAGAGATGTCTACCGATAAATTCCACACCAAGGCAGACCGTATTTATCTGGTCGGGAATGAGAATTGGATGGCTACGGGAGCCGCTATTCCCTATAAGATAAAGGAACGCTATCCGGAGGTAGAGAAAGTCTGTCCGGTCGTAGCGAGTAATTTCAGCGGTACCGTTGTCGTTGCCGGCGACCGGAAGTTCAAGGCGAACGTGATGTTTGCGGATTCTACTTTTTTCGATTTCTTTGATTTCCGGTTGTCACAAGGTTCTCGCGAGCAAGCCTTGGCTGCCATGAATTATGCGGTGGTCTCTACCTCGTTCGCCCGCAAGATGTTTGGTACGGATGATCCTATGGGACGCCAGTTAATGATAGGCGATACCATATCGGCTACTGTAAACGGCGTGGTGGAAGACTTGCTTCATTCCTCTATTCCTGAAGCGGATGTAATCGTACGTTGGGAGCAGGTGGGGTGCTTGAATTGGTCGTTGGCTCCGGACCAGTTGGGGAATGCCGGGAGTACATCGGCTTTTGTCTTGGCGCGTGAGGGGAGTGATTTTCCTTCTCGTGCGGAGGATATGGCCAATTGGTTCAAGGAATTTTATTGGCCGTACCAATATGGGACGGCAAAGGAGGTACGCATACTGCCGCTCAGTGAGCAATATTTCACGAAAACCTCCGACTCCTCTTTACGGAATGGGGATTGGCGTTTCGTGGTCGTATTGATGTCTGTCGGTTTTCTTATCCTGATTTTCGCTGTTATTAATTACATTAACCTGACAGTCGCCCAGGCCGGTTTCAGGGCGAAGGAGATGGCTACCAGGCGTCTTTTAGGTTCTTCACGAGGGGAGCTGTTTATGCGTTTGATATTAGAATCTACTTTGCTTACGTTTATTTCCTTGATCGTAGGAGTCCTCCTTGCGCTGGCGGTCGTGCCGTTTGTTAATGATTTATTACAGACTCGTGTCGATATGAGCGTATTGGGTAGGCCTGTTTGGTTATTGGCCCTGGTTTCATTAACTGTTGTCGTGGGTACTTTATCCGGATTATTGCCTGCTATCATTATTTCTTCCTCTAAGCCGATCGAGGTGGTTAGAGGCACGTTCCGGACCAAGACGAAAATGGTGTTCAGCAAATTCTTTATTGTTTTCCAGAATGTGATCACGATTACGATGATAGCGGCCTCTATCGTGATGGTAGGCCAGATCGTTCATATGATCAACGCTCCTGTCGGATATAAAACGAAGAATCTGTTGGCTATGGGTTCGGTAGATGAAAGGCAGTTGTCCGCTTTTGTCGGAGAGCTGAAAGGCTTGTCGTGCGTAGATAGGGTAGGGAAGACCCGTGGGCTTCCTTTGTTCGGTAGCAATAACTTGACTACTACTTATCAAGGGCAGAATATGTCTTTCCAGCAGTTCGTCATGGATAAGGAATGTTACGATATGTTGGGATTGGAGATTTTGCGTGATAACCATTTAACGACAGGGGGCTGGTACTTAAACGAGCAGGCGATGCGTGATATGAACCTGCCGGAGGATGCGGTTTCGTTTACGTTGGATAGGAGTGATAAGCCGGTAGCGATCGCGGGCATCATCCGGGATTTCTATTGCCATGGAAATGTGACGACCGTTAAAAGCCCTGTCATGTTCCGTTTCTTGAAAGATAATGAAACTCCTTGGATGATCTTGATCGAGACACAAGGTGATCCTTTCGTAGCGAAGGAGACCATCGGTAAAGTATATGAGAAAGTGACCGGACTGGAGTTTGAGGCTTATTTCATGGATGAGAGTTTGCAAAAATCATTCGACTCGCAAATCCGTTTGGCAAAGATCGTAATCGTATTCTCGATAATCGCCATCGTTATTTCTTTGCTAGGTCTGTTGGCGATGTCTACTTATTTTATCCAACAACGTTCACAAGAAGTATCCGTAAGAAAGGTGTTTGGTTCCAGCAACCGGCAGATATTGGTCAGGCTGGTATTCACGTTCTTGAACTATGTGCTGATCGCTTTCCTGATCGCCATACCTATTATTATATACTTTATGAGAGATTGGCTGTCCGATTATTCATATCGTATCAGTTTAAGCCCGCTGATATTTATCGCCGCCGGTTTATTCTGCCTCGTGATCTCGTTTGTCTCCGTCTTTTTCCAGAGCTACCGGGCCGCCACGTCGAATCCGGTGGATAGCTTTAGGTATAGGAACTAATCGTTATGCGTATGAAAAAACGGATGTAGCGATTGTTTGAGGATAAGGCCCTTGTCTCCTGATGAATAATGGACAAGGGCCTTATCTCTTTATACCGATCTGTTTTTCTATCCCTTTAGATTCCGAACAGGAACGATAGCGGTTTGCTGTCCTTGAAATCCTTGGCGGTGTCTCCGGCGTAAATCTCGCCGTTTGTGAGCGTTAATTTCTTGATCGGCGTACCCGCCTTGAAATCCAAGTTCTTGAAATCTACCCAGAAGATATCCGGGCTTAAGGTAGACTCGAAGTAATACACCTTGTTTTTCTGATCGGCCACTGTGCGCCAACGGGTAGAGGCGATATTCGGTTGTTCAGGGATCGTGATCCCCAGAGGCACCGATACATTACGTATTACGCTGAATACCCCGGCTACCGCCTCCCGGAAATTACTTGTCTGCGGGATGGCATGGATATAGAAAGAGGCACGCACGAAACGATCGGAAGCCCGGTTCGTGCCCGGTAGCATGACTAGGCCGCCTATTTGCTGCCAGTAATCATTCAGGGTGAGTTGTTTGTCATACGTCGGGGAGTTCGTCATGACTTGGCATTCCCGTCCCTTGTGGATAACCAAGTTTCCGTTCAGGTACTCAAAGATGGCGCTGTTTCCCGATGCGTCCGAGATCGAGAGATGCAAGGTCGATTTCGCCCCGTTCGGAAGATCCGGGGCATCGATGCGGAACACCTCCTTGCTTAGCTCGGCGACCGCCTCGTCTACCGTAGCGAAGTTATCAAGTACATATTGCGTCCAGATGCTGAGGCCCATGACCGGGCGGTTATCGTCAGGCCGGAAATAAGAAGACTCCGCGAGGAACAACAAGTTAGCCACAAGCCCCTTCTCGTTCATGCCATCGCACGTGCCGATATCATAGCCGGCGGATACCACGCTTCCATACTTAGAGGTCCACCGGATCGTATTGTCGGACGTCGCTCCCCTTCTCTGTATCCCCCGGGGAAAGAGGTAGAGATTGGATTGCGGGTCTTCTTTCCAGTCCATGGTACGTCCGGTCACTACCATATCGTCCGTCCCTAGGTAAACGGCCCTTGTACATGCCTCACTTTCTGAAGGGCTTATAAACATTGATAAGCCGACGAAAACAGAGGCCAGCGTTAAGTTTATTGATTTCATAAGATCTATATTTATTTAAGATAATCTACTTATGAAACAAGTGGCTTTTGGGAATGTTTAAAGATGATTTAGAATGATATACGAGATCATGTGGAGAGCCGGGATTTCGTTTTTAGGTGCCCTAAATTCGTTTTGCTCCTAAAAGAGTCTTGTTCCTCGTTTTTTTTAAGAACTTTGTATGTTGATCAAATTAAAAACATAAGCATTTAAATTCTATATCATGACAGCGAAACAGAAAATGTCGCGCCGTAACTTCATCCGGAGCTCGGTTGTTATGGGGGGCGCATGGATAGCGGCAGGCTCCATACCATTGGCTTGCGCCGCTAGCGAGGTGAAGCTGGGTACGAGAAGAAGTGAGTCTTCTTCCGGAGCCTCGAAGGTATATATGTTGAGATATATCACGCCCTGGAACATGCTCCGTCTCTACGATGCCCTAGGGAGGAAAGCCGAGGGGAAAGTGGCGGTGAAGCTCTCTACGGGAGAACCGGGCGGTCATAATTTCCTACAGCCAGCTCTTATCAAGGATTTGGTCGAGAAGGTGAATGGTACGATCGTAGAATGCAACACGGCTTACGGAGGCGGTCGTGCGGACACTGCCAGCCACCTGAAAGCCGCGGCCGATCATGGATTCACCGCCATCGCCAAGGTCGACATCATGGATGCCGATGGTGAGGTAGCCCTTCCGGTTCAAGGTGGCAAGCACCTGAAAGAGGATTTCGTAGGTTCTCATTTCCTGGATTATGATTTTACGGTCGTTCTTTCCCATTTCAAGGGACATGCCATGGGGGGCTTTGGAGGAGCGCTCAAGAATATCTCTATCGGTATCGCCTCCTCCGCGGGAAAGGCTTGGATACATACGGCAGGCAAGACAAAGACAGACTTGTGGAACAACCTCCCAGAGCAAGATCATTTCTTGGAATCGATGGCCGAGGCAGCCAAGGCCGTGATCACCCATTGCGGAGACAGGATTCTTTATATCAACGTGATGAACCGTCTTTCCGTAGATTGCGATTGCGACTCAAATCCGGAAGAGCCGAAAATGGCAGATATCGGCATGCTAGCCTCCCTTGATCCCGTGGCACTGGACAAGGCTTGCGTGGATTGGGTTTACGCCTCGCCCGATCCCGGCCGTGTCCACCTGATCGAGCGCATGGAATCCCGTCATGGCATCCATATTGTAGAACATGCGGAGGCATTGGGTATAGGAAGCCAACGTTACGATTTGATCTCCTTAGACGATTGATAAAGCCGCTTCATACCGTAATTTAAAAACATTTAATAACGTCGCTTTTAGCGGGCTTATTACCCCAAAGACGCTATCTTTGCCCATGATAAGTAAAAGTTTTGGAGTACGAACTAAAAGCAATTCGATTATGTTCTCAGGTATTGTAGAGGAAGCGGCTCAGGTAGTAGCCCTCCAATCCGATAAAGGAAACCTTCATCTGACGATGAGGTGCTCATTCGTGAATGAGTTGAAAATAGATCAAAGCGTGGCTCACAACGGTGTTTGCCTTACGGTGGTAAGCATGACGGATGATACGTATACGGTTACCGCCATCAAGGAGACCTTGGAGCGCTCGAACCTCGGAAACCTGAAAGTGGGCGATAAGGTGAACGTGGAGCGTAGCATGTTGATGAACGGTCGCTTGGACGGGCATATCGTACAAGGACACGTGGATCAAACCGCCGTTTGCGCCGAGGTGAAGGAGGCGGACGGGAGCTGGTACTATACGTTTGAGTACGCCTTCGACAAGGAAATGGCCCGGCAGGGATACATGACCGTGGAGAAAGGCTCCGTTTGCGTGAACGGCGTAAGCCTCACGGTATGCAACTCCCGGCAAGATAGTTTTCAGGTCGCTATCATCCCGTATACGCACGACAACACGAACTTCTGCCAGATCGAGAAGGGTACGGTCGTGAACCTGGAGTTCGACATCGTCGGGAAGTATATCAGCAAGATGATGCAGTTTAAGTAAGGCCTCATGCCCTCGAACGTGTACGATCGGGGGCATTGTTTTTTTAAGTAAATTTTCACTAACCAAGACTGTCCTTGGTATGTTTATTGTTATATGACTATATGGGAAAAATAGACAAAACATATCATAATTATGGCCTATATCGATTATTACAAGATTTTGGGAGTGAGCAAGGACGCTTCTCCGGAAGATATCAAGAAAGCCTATAAGAAACTGGCACGGAAATATCATCCGGACTTGAATCCGAACGATCCCGACGCACATCGTAAGTTTCAGGAGATCAATGAGGCGAACGAAGTGCTTAGTGATCCGGAAAAGCGTAAGAAGTACGATCAGTACGGAGAGAATTGGAAACATGCGGATGAGTTCGAGGCCCAACGGCAGCAATACGGCCGGCAGGGGAATGGCTTTGGCGAAGGCTTCCCGGGAGGTGGTGGTTCCTATTGGTCTGCCTCTGGCGACGAGGACGGGTTCTCGGATTTCTTTGAGTCTATGTTTGGTTCTCGCCGGAGCGGTGGTCGTTCCGGTCGCGGGTTCCGCGGGCAAGACTACACCGCCGAACTGCATTTATCTATGATAGATGCCTCTAAGACACACAAGCAAGTCATTACCGTGAATGGCAAGAACCTGCGTATCACGGTTCCCGCCGGAGTAGCGGACGGGCAAACCATCAAGTTGAAAGAGCAAGGTGGACCGGGCGTGAACGGCGGTCCAGCTGGCGATTTATACATCACCTTCGTCATACCGGATGACAGCCGTTTCAAGCGGGTGGGCGACGACCTGTACCTCACCGTCTCCTTGAATCTCTATACGGCGATATTGGGTGGCGAGCAGATCATCGATACCTTGGATGGCAAGGTGAAGCTGAAAGTAGGGCCGGGTACGCAAAACAATACGAAAGTCCGGTTGAAAGGCAAGGGATTCCCTGTGTACAAGAGAGAGGGGCAGTTTGGTGACTTGATCGTGACGTACTCGATCGAGGTACCGACCAACCTCACGGAGAGGCAAAAGGAGTTGTTCCGGGAAATACAAAGTCTAAATTAAAAACAGGTGTATTATGCAAACAGATTTAGTTATTGTCAGTGAATACTGCCAGAAATGCCATATAGACCCTTCGTTCATCATCTTGCTGGAGGAAGGAGGCTTGATAGACGTCAACGTCATGGATGGAGAGAAGTACCTCTTCTCTTCCCAGCTTCGGGATCTGGAGCAATACACACGTATGTATTACGACTTATCTATTAACATCGAGGGAATCGAGGCCATTCACCATATGCTAGGCCGGATGAGGAATTTACAAGCGGAGGTGCAATCGTTGAGAAATCGCCTGCGTTTATACGAGCCGTTCGATTTTGATACGATAGAGGAACTTTAGTGTCAAATCGTTGTCAAACAAGGCTCCACCACCGGATAACGGAGGGTATACGTAAACAAATTGAAAATATTTCTTGAAAATGTTTGGAAGTTTGAAATGTAATGTATATCTTTGCACTCGCAATCAGGAAATGATAGCGACTATATCGCGGAGTGGAGCAGTGGTAGCTCGTTGGGCTCATAACCCAAAGGTCGTAAGTTCGAGTCTTGCCTCCGCAACAGAAGAAAAAGTAATGAAACCCTCAAGTCGTCGGCTTGAGGGTTTTGTTCTTTATAAAACAATAAAAACGGATAAGGTATACCTATTTCTTCCGTAGCGGTCCCTTGTTCTTCCAGAATCCCAGTTTATAATAAATATAGGTGATCGTAAGCCCGATGCAAAGGCTGGCGCCGATAGCCCACCAGATACCGCTCCGTCCCCAGATAGAGCTGAACCAATAGGCAAGGGGGATACGTATCAGCCAGAGGCAGGTAATGCTCACCACCATTGGAAACAGGGTATCACCGGCCCCCCGCAGTGCCCCGTTGAAGACGTTCAGGCCACCATGTACCGCAAAGAATCCTCCCATGATCAACAAGTACTCCCTGCCGATCCTGATCACCTCCGGGTCCTTGGTGAAAGCCAGCATCATCTTATCGCCGAAGAAGTAGATAGCCGTGAAGGTAGCGAGCCCCAGCGATAGGTTGACAAGCATGGCGAAGCGTACTCCGTCTCGTACCCGGTCCAAATGCCCGGCCCCGATATTCTGCCCGCAGAAAGCCGCTAGCGCCCCGGAGAGGGTCAATACCGCCTGGATGATGATCGTATCTATCTTTCCTGCCGCCCCGTAAGCGGTAAGCGTGTCCGTGCCGAAACTATTCACGATCCCTAGCAAGGCGATCAGTCCTAGCGATATGGCGCATTGCTGTACGCTGGTAGGAAGCCCGATGCGGAGCCCTTCCTTGAAAAGCCCCGTGTCGAACAATAAATCCTGTTTCTTGATAGAGAGCAGTGGATGGGTATTATTCACGTATCCTAAAGCTACGCACATGCCAATCCCTTGGGCGATCACCGTAGCCCGTGCCGCCCCTTCAACTCCCCATTTGAATACGACGATGAAAAGCAAGTCCAGGGCGATGTTCAAGGCCGTGGTAAGCAAGATGAACAACATAGGCCGCATCGATTCCCCGACCCCCCGCAATATAGAGATGATACTGTTGAAGGTAACGAACAAGAATGTCCCCCCCACATAGATTCTGAAATAGACGACCGCCAGCGGGATCACGTCCTCCGGCGTATTCGTCAGCCTGAACATCGGCTCGGCGAAAATAATCCCCGCTATAGATAGCAGTATCCCCGCCACCAGCATGAAGATAAAGAAAGAGGAGAAGGCCTTCTGTACCTTGTCGAACTCCTTCGCCCCGAAGAATTGCGAGACTACCACCGACGTACCGCTACCGATGCCGATCACCAGCGAGATGATAAAGTAATAGAGGAAGAAAGAGGCCGATACCGCCGCCAGCGCCTGTTTCCCCAGAAACTGCCCGACGATGACGCTATCCGTCACGTTATAGAATTGTTGCAGCAGGTTACCGATCAACAAAGGAAAAGCGAAACGCAGGATTACCTTCCATACCGCCCCACTCGTCAAATCCCTATTTCCCGTCTTGATTTTCAATTTTCAACTCTCAATTTTCAATTCCCTATAGGTCTTTCAGCAAGATATTATCGTTCGCCTTTATCATATCCTGCCGTGTCTTCAGCAGGGCTTTCCATTCCTTGCTGAAAAGTTGGCTCGTGTCTATCTTGAAGTTCTCGGAACCATACTCGTCCATGCGGGTCAGCAGGTAGCTCACCGTGATCTGGTTAATGTCTACCGCCGGCTGGTAATAAGCCACACGGTCATCGTTCCCGTAATTCACCTCGATGATGACACCCAGCTCCGTGAGCAGGTACAATATCTGTGTCGTTATACGGATCGGGATGCGGTAAGCGTCGGACAGCTCATCGGCAGTATAAGGCTTCTCTGCCTTCGCGAACCGCTTGATGATTAGCGAGGCGATCAGCAGGGTCAGGAAATCCTTGTACCGCCGGCTGATGTTCTTGCTGTCTCTCTCGAAACTGAACTTCTTCACGTTCTGGGAGGCGTACGACAACTCGGCCCCGAACAGGCAGATCAACCACGATAGTTGCAACCAGAGCAACAACAAAGGCAAAGCGGCGAAGCTACCGTAGATGGCGTTGTATTTGCTCACCCAGATCTGCCCGCTGATATAAATAAACTGGAACAACTGGAAAGCACAGCCGGAGATGAAGCCCGCCACCAGCCCGTTCACGAACCTTACCTTCGTGTTCGGTAGGGAGACGTACAGCCCCGTGAAAGCCAATGTAGTGATGATGTAAGGCGCTATATGCAGGAACAGCTCCACGAGTGGCGTGAAGAAAAGATATTGTCCCAAGAACGAGTTCTGCAAGGTAGACATGAAGATAGACAAGCCGCTCGAAGCCGTCATCAACACCGGCAGCACGAGAAACAGCGCCAGGTAGTCGGATATCTTCCGGTACCACGGACGGGATTTCTGGATCTGCCAGATATCGTTGAACGTATCTTCCACGGACGAGATCAGGTTGATCACCGTATAGAACAACAAGATCAAGCCGACCCCGATGATCACCCCCCCTTGCGCTTGCGCCAGGTAGCTCTCCACGAACTCGAACGCTTTGTTCAGCTCCATCTCGTGCCCGGGGAAATAATCGAACAACTCCTGCCGTACCGTCCCTTGGAAGCCGAAGCCCTTGGCTATGCCCAGTAATACCGCCAGCAAAGGCACGATAGCAAGCAAGGTACTATAGGTGAGTGCCGATGCCTTGGTCTGCAGGTTCTCGCTCTGGAACCCCCGCACGGCGAGTATGACCGTTTTGATGATATTGATATAAACCTCCTTCAGCCCACTCACTTCATTCTCGGTGATCCGCCAAATGTCGTAGGTCACGAAACGGATGGTCCGTGCTAATAATGCGCTGATCCGTTCTCCAATAGGCTTCCTGTTTTCTTCCCGCGGCTTGTTCTTGGGCATATCGGCACATGATTTAATTGGCAAATAAAAAAGCAGTCTGCCTGTAAGCCGGGTCCTGTTCCTCTTCGGAAAGAGGTGCCTGCCATTTATCTTGTCTTACCGTCACCGATAAGCTTTAGCGGTCTACCCCCCGGCATCGGACGAGCCATCCTACATGCGCCGGTATACATGACCTTACAACCCATAAGACGTACGGCATCCCGTATCGCTACGGGACCCGGTGAGCTCTTACCTCACCTTTTCACCCTTACCGGACAAGGCCCGGCGGTTATTCTCTGTTACATTACTCTGCCCTCGCAGACGGCTTCCCGTTAGGAAGTATGGTGCTCTGTGTTGCCCGGACTTTCCTCACACCCGTAGGTGAGCGACAGACCGGCAGACTGCGATTAGGCAAAGATAGGTATTTTAGTTGACAGTTGGCGACAGGTGGTCTACATTTATTTCGGAGGTAGACTGGGTAGGCCGGTTAACTTTTTATTTCTCAGCCGTAAACATATCCTGCCTCCCCGGTGTTTTTTATGCGGGCAGGGAAGGTGGGTCGCTGGTTACGGATGGTCGTTTGGCGGTTGTCGGCTGTCAGTTGTCATGTGTCAACTGCCAATTCGTCTGTCGTTTAACTGTTAAAAAGGTACTTTGCAATACACAGTACTGTTAAGTGCGGTTAAGCCTCTGTAAGACCTCGTTAAAAGTGATAAAAAATACGGAGGAAATGGAGTATCCGCACGATTTTTGAGTTTTCTTTGCCGTAAAGAAACTGTTAAAATTAAGTGTTTAATTAAATAAGAAAAGTATGAAGAATATCTGGAAAAATGTGCTTGGCGTTGCGTTGATGGCAGCGATCGGTTCCGGTGCCGCGATCGGGACAAGTACTTACCTGATGAATAAGAATCAGCGCCCGGTGGAGCTGGCCTCCGGGGTTGAGAATACCTTCAAGCAACCCTACCGGTTGACAAGTTATGGGTCCGTTGCGGCCGAGAACATAGATTTCACCTCGGCGGCAGAGAGCGCTATCCACGGGGTAGTCCATATAAAGGCAACGACAAACGCTCAAGCCTCGGCAGACGGTGGTGGGCAATATATCGACCCGTTCGAGTATTTCTTCGGCTTCGGTGGCCGTGGAGGGTTCCAGCGCCCGCAACCGCAACCCCGTGTGGGAGCCGGATCGGGGGTCATTATCTCTACCGATGGTTATATCATCACGAACAACCACGTGATCGACGGGGCCGATGAGCTGGAGGTTACCTTGAACGATAACCGGAAGTTCCCCGCCAAGATCATAGGGACCGATCCTACCACGGATATCGCCTTGATCAAGGTAGAGGCTACCGACCTTCCCACCATCCCTTTCGGCGACTCCGAGAAGCTGAAGGTAGGCGAGTGGGTGTTGGCCGTGGGCAACCCGTTCAACCTGACCTCTACCGTCACGGCGGGTATCGTGAGTGCCAAGAGCCGTGGTAACATCGGGACCGGCGGGAGAGACCGCAGCAAGATCGAGTCCTTTATACAGACCGACGCTGCCGTGAACCCCGGCAATAGCGGCGGGGCGCTGGTGAACACGAGGGGCGAGTTGGTAGGCATCAACACCGCCATCTACTCCGAGACCGGTAACTTCGCTGGTTACTCCTTCGCCGTGCCTATCAGTATAGCCGGGAAGGTGGCCAACGACCTGAAGCAATACGGAGCCGTGCAACGTGCCGTGCTGGGCGTGTTGATACAAGACCCGCAATACGTGCCCGATGCCGAGAAAGAGAAGGTGAAGGTGCTGGAGGGCGCTTACGTGGGCGGTTTCGCCGAGCGTAGCTCTGCCAAGGAAGCGGGTATCGAGAAGGGCGACGTGATCGTGGCCGTGAACGGCGTGAAGGTTAAATCGTCTAGCGCCTTGCAAGAGCAGATCAGCAAGTACCGTCCGGGCGACAAGGTAGAGCTTACGGTCAACCGTGAGGGCGACACGAAGAAATTCACCGTCGAGCTTCGCAACGCCCAAGGCAGCACCAAGGTGGTGAAAGGCGGCGACAGCGCCGAGGTGATGGGAGCTGCGTTCAAGGCGCTGAGCAACGACGATAAGCGCAAGCTGGGCGTAAGCTACGGTATCGAGGTGACCGGCCTGACCAGTGGCAAGCTGAAAGACGCCGGCATAAAGAAAGGTTTCATCATCATGATCGTGAACAACCAGCGGATCTCCACTCCGGAAGACCTGGAGAAGATCGTGGAGAACATACTTCAAGGACGTGCGGAAGACCAAGGCCTCTTCATTAAAGGCTTCTATCCGAACGGGCGTACGAAGTACTACGCGATAGATCTTGCCGAGTAAGATAAACAAAGACTGTAGTCTTATAGGTGTGAAAAGATTGTTAAAGGTTTCTAATTGGCTGGATGTGGGGTGCGTCCGGCCAATTCTTTCAACAAAAAATGGTTATCTTTGCACCCCGTATTCTCAATTAAACAGATTGAATGAGACAATTAAAGATCACAAAGTCCATTACCAACCGCGAGAGCGCTTCACTGGATAAATATCTCCAAGAGATTGGTCGAGAAGATCTTATCACGGTGGAAGAGGAAGTGGAATTGGCACAGGCTATCAAAAGAGGAGACCGTAGGGCGTTAGAGAAACTGACCCGTGCGAATCTCCGTTTCGTCGTTTCTGTGGCTAAGCAATATCAGAACCAAGGTCTGAGCTTGCCCGACCTTATTAACGAGGGTAACTTAGGCTTGATCAAGGCTGCCGAGAAATTTGATGAGACGAGAGGATTCAAGTTTATTTCCTATGCCGTATGGTGGATTCGCCAATCTATTCTGCAAGCTTTGGCAGAGCAGTCAAGAATCGTGCGCCTTCCCTTGAACCAGGTCGGCTCGCTGAACAAGATCAGCAAGGCCTTCTCCAAGTTCGAGCAGGAGAACGAGCGTAAGCCGTCTCCGGAAGAGCTCGCCGATGAATTAGACATCCCGGTGGATAAGATCTCCGATACCTTGAAGGTGTCCGGACGGCATATCTCCGTGGACGCACCCTTCGTGGAAGGCGAAGACAACAGCCTTTTAGACGTGCTTGTGAACGATGACGCTCCCATAGCGGACCGGTCGTTAATGAACGAGTCGTTGGCCAAGGAGATTGATAGGGCGCTCGCCACACTGACCGAGAGAGAATGTGAGATCATCAAGATGTTTTTCGGTATTGGTTGCCAAGAGATGACATTGGAAGAGATCGGCGACAAATTCGGTCTCACCCGTGAGCGTGTCCGCCAGATCAAGGAAAAGGCGATCAGAAGATTAAGGCAGGGTACTCGTAGCAAGCTCCTCAAATCGTATTTAGGCTGATTTAAAAGAATTATCAAGTTGGCGAAGGCTCCGGTCCGAAAAGGATTGGGAGCCTTTATTTTTTTTCGTAACTTTGCCGTTGGAATATAATACCATAAAAACTATATAAATGACTACAAGACGCAATTTCCTGAAAACAGGAACCGTTTCCTTGGCCGGCCTCTTGGTCGGCGAGAAGATGTACTCCGCGGTGAGTACCCCCGACAATAAGAAAAGTTTCAGCGCTGTCGCCTCCAAGGTGACCGGCAATTACGCCAGCAAGCGCCCGGCTCCGGAGGCACGTAAGTTTACCTCCAAGGCGGTAGAGGAGCAACTGAAGGTTTCCAAGGCCCGTATCAAGGACCCGAAACTGGCGTGGATGTTCGAGAACTGCTACCCGAATACCTTGGATACGACCTGCGAGTTCAAGATGGTAGACGGCAAGCCGGATACCTTCGTGATCACCGGAGATATCCACGCTATGTGGTTGCGCGACTCCTCGGCGCAGGTTTACCCCTTCGTCACCTTGGCGAAGAAAGACGAGGACTTGCGGCAAATGCTGGTAGGCGCCATCAATCGCCAGACCGCCTGTATCCTGATCGATCCCTATGCCAACGGCTTCAACGAGGGTCCTACCGGGAGCGAGTGGGAGAGTGACCGCACGGAGATGAAGAAGGAGCTTCATGAGCGTAAATGGGAGATCGACTCGCTTTGCTACCCGATCCGCTTGGCGCATCACTACTGGAAGGAGATCGGCGATACTTCCGTGTTCGACAGCAAGTGGGAGCAGGCGATGGAGGCCGTATACCGTACCTTCCGCGAGCAACAGCGTAAGGATGGCCTCGGCCCGTATCGTTTCTCACGTGTGACGGATCGTCAGGGGGATACTCTCCTGAACGATGGCTGGGGTAGCCCGGTGAACCCGGTGGGCCTGATCGTCTCTTCTTTCCGTCCTTCCGACGACGCTACGTTGTTCGGCTTCTTGGTTCCCTCGAACCTGTTCGCCATCACCTCTCTCCGTCAGGCGGCTGAGATACTCCGTGCCGTGAGGAAGAACACGGACTTGGCCGGTCGTTGCGAGGCCTTGGCCGACGAGGTAGAGGAGGCGGTGAAGAAATACGCCATCGTGGAGCATCCGGAATTTGGCAAGGTATACGCCTTCGAGGTGGATGGCTACGGCGGCCGTGTCTTCATGGACGACGCTAACGTGCCGAGTTTGTTGGCCCTGCCGTTCCTCGGCTGCGTAGACGTGAACGACCCGGTTTACCAGAATACCCGCCGCTTGGTATTAAGCCCTTCCAATCCTTACTTCTTCAAGGGAAAGGCCGGCGAGGGCATCGGTGGCCCCCATATCGGCTTCGGTTATATCTGGCCGATGAGCCTGATCATGCGTGCCACGACTTCCAACGACGAGGACGAGATCCGTTACTGCATCGAGACGCTTCGCGACACCGATGGCGGCACGGGCTTCATGCACGAGTCTTTCCACAAGGACAACCCTTCCGATTACACCCGTGCGTGGTTCGCGTGGACGAATACCCTGTTTGGCGAACTGATCGTCAAACTGCAATCCGAAGGCAAACTGAAAGACCTCCTAGGTTAATATTACCAAGTTGTAGAGACGGGGCGTGCCCCGTCTCATCCCCTCAAAATGGTAACTTAAAGATACTATCAGCCTGTGGGAGACGGGGCACGCCCCGTCTCTACAAACCCGTAGCTGAATGTACTTAGGCAAAATCAATCCAAACAACATAAATCTAGACGAAATACATGAAAACAAATCAACTATTCATCCTCACAGGCTTGGTGGCGATAGCCTCTACCTCCTGTAGCCAAAAAGAGAACTCGTCCGGGCAACCTGCCAAACCCATGAACATCCTTTACATCATGACGGACGACCATTCCTTCCAAACCATCAGCGCTTACGACAAGCGATACATCCAGACCCCCAACATCGACCGTATCGCCAACGAGGGCGTACGTTTCACCAACAGCTTCGTGGCCAACTCCATCAGCGGTCCCAGCCGTGCCTGCATGCTGACCGGCAAGCACAGCCACAAGAACGGTTTCATCGATAACGCCCATACCTTCGACGGTTCCCAGCAGACCTTCCCGAAGCTGTTGCGAAAGGCCGGCTACCAGACCGCCATGATCGGCAAGTGGCATCTCACCTCCGACCCTACCGGTTTCGATTACTGGAATATCCTCGTAGGCCAGGGCGATTACTATAACCCTGTCTTCATCGATAACGGGGAGAAGCGCCGGATCGAGGGATACGCCACGAATATCACGACTGACTTGGCCTTAGACTGGCTGAGTAATAAACGAGACAAGACCAAGCCTTTCTGCCTCTTGTTGCATCATAAGGCCCCGCATCGTACCTGGATGCCTGATACCTGCGATTTGCGTCTTTATGATGACGTGACCTTCCCGCTCCCCGATAATTTCTACGACGATTACGCCGGTCGTATCGCCGCCTCGGAGCAGGAGATGAGTATCATCGAGGACATGGATATCGTATACGACCTGAAAATGGCCGATAAGGAGAACGAGATCCATTCTTCCAACGCCGGCTTGGAGAAGGCCGGCCGTGCCCTTTACAACCACATGAACCCGGATCAGAAGGCTGCTTGGGACGCTTATTACGACCCGATCATCCAAGACTTCAAGGCGAGGAAGCTCACGGGCAAGGAGTTGGCCGAGTGGAAATACCAGCGTTATATGCACGATTACCTCCGGGTGATTCATTCCTTGGACCGTAATATAGGTATCGTGCTCGATTATCTGGAGAAGAACGATTTGCTGGATAACACGTTGATCGTCTATACCTCCGACCAAGGCTTCTACATGGGCGAGCATGGCTGGTTCGACAAGCGTTTCATGTACGAGGAATCTTTCCGTACCCCGTTGTTGATGCGTCTCCCGGGAGGTAAGAAGGGTGATATCCCGCAGCTCGTGCAGAATATAGATTACGCTCCTACTTTCTTGGAGCTAGCGGGAGTCTCCGTCCCCTCCGACATCCAAGGCGTGTCCTTGCTTCCCTTGTTGAGAGGCGAGCGGCCGGAGGACTGGCGCAACTCTCTTTACTATCATTTCTACGAGTATCCCGCCGAGCATTCCGTGAAGCGTCATTATGGCGTGCGCAACGATCGTTATAAATTGATCCATTTCTACAACGACATCGACGAATGGGAACTCTACGACCTCCAAGAAGATCCCCATGAAATGAACAACCTCTACGGCAAACCCGGCTACGAGGAAATAACAAACCGCATGCTAAACGAACTCCATAAACTACAAAAACAATACGACGACCCAATAGAGACTCCGATAGTAGCTATAGATTGATTCAATGATAGTGGTAGACTTATTCGATAGTAGCTGTAGACTGCTTCGATGATATTCGTAGATTTGTTCGATAGTAGCTGTAGGTTGCTTCAATGATAGTCATAGATTTGTTCAATAATAGCTGTAGACTGCTTCAATGATAGTGGTAGATTTGTTCGATAGTGGCTGTAGACTGCTTCAATGAATAGTCATAGATTTGTTTGATAGTAGCTGTAGACTGCTTTAATGATAGTGGTAGACTTATTCGATAGTAGCTGTAGATTGCTTCAATGATAGTCATAGATTTGTTCGATAGTAGCTGTAGACTGCTTCGATGGTAGTCATAGATTTGTTCGATAGTGGCTGTGGACTGCTTCAATGATAGTCATAGATTTGTTCGATAGTGGCTGTAGGTTACTTCGATGATAGTTGTAGATTTATTCGATAGTAGCTGTAGATTGCTTCGATGATAATCATAGATTTGTTTGATAGTAGCTGTAGACTGCTTCAATGATAGTTGTAGATTTGTTCGATAGTAGCTGTAGGCTGCTTCGATGATAGTCATAGATTTGTTTGATAGTAGCTGTAGATTGCTTTGATGATAGTCATTGATTGATTCGATTATGTTGTAGAGACGGGGCGTGCCCCGTCTCATCCCCTCAAAAGAGTAACTTAAAGATATTATCAGAAAGATTCTATCAGTCTGTGGGAGACGGGGCACGCCCCGTCTCTACAAGCTGGGATAATGGGGGATCTGCCGTGTTATATTGTCCGTATCTGTTTTTCTCTACATCAAATGCTTCAAGATACACCCCACGCCCCCTGCTATCATCAGTGTATATCCCGATATCCCTAACCAGTCCGCTCTTTCGTTCCGTTCTTGTTTGGCCGTGTTATCGCTAGTATCGCTCCGATCGCCGCTATCGTCACCTCCGTTTCCCGCATCACGAGAGAGAGGTATGCAAGGAGAATTAGGGAAAATAACCCGGATGAGCGCAGTAATACATTTAAGTATAATTTCAACGTATTTCATTTTATTTAATTGAAAATTGAAAGTTAATAATTGAGATTTAAATATGAATAATCAAAATATTGAAAGTAGATATATAAGATTCTAAATCGGATAATTAAAATCAAATAACTAAAACTGAATAACTAAAACTGAATAACTAAAACTGAATAACTAAAACTGAATAACTAAAACT
>NZ_CANTZW010000040.1 GCF_947855115.1 uncultured Parabacteroides sp. | reverse complement strand
GTTTCAGGTGCGAGTGGTTTTGCGATCGTGCAGGTTCGAGTCCTGTTCTGGGCACCCTTCCTAAAATGCGCAGGTGGTGGAATTGGTAGACACGCTACTTTGAGGGGGTAGTGCCGGTTACGGCGTGTGAGTTCAAGTCTCATCCTGCGTACAATTTTTTCAATGCTTGTTTGATTATTTTTCTCATAATTTATTTGCCTACCCATATTGATGTAGCCGAATATTTTTACGGGCTTTTTTATTCCTTGAAAAGAAAATAATACAGCATAATCTATTTTTTTTGTGTCAAAATGACTGAACATATAAATAAAAAAGCCGGACTCACGCCCGGCTTCTATGTTAATAAGAACTTATCTATTCGTAATAGATATTACTCATCGCCTTTCTTTTTGATAGAAGTCATGATTTTCTGTTCATCCTTATCAAAGTCTACAATAATCGTATCACCCTCACCTACAGAAGCACGGATAATCATCTCTGCCATCTCATCTTCCAAATATTTCTGGATCGCACGTTTTAACGGGCGGGCACCAAATTGAATATCATAACCTTTTGTCGCAATGAAATCTTTTGCTTCTTCAGTAATCGACAATTCATAACCCAAATTTGATACACGCTGATACAAACCCTGTAACTCAATATCGATAATCTTATGGATAGCGGCTTTATCAAGTTGATCAAACATAATGATATCATCCACACGATTCAAAAACTCTGGAGCAAACGCTTTATTCAAGGCTTTCTGAATCACACTGCGGGAGAAGTCCTTATCCGGCTCGCCAGCCATCTGCGTATTGAAACCAACGCCACGACCGAAATCTTTTAATTGCCGTGTTCCGATATTGGAAGTCATGATCAAGATTGTATTCTTAAAATCTATACGTCTACCCAAACTATCAGTCAAACGGCCTTCATCCAAAACCTGTAGCAACAAGTTAAATACATCCGGATGCGCTTTTTCAATCTCGTCCAATAAGACCACCGAATAAGGCTTACGGCGTACTTTCTCTGTCAATTGGCCACCTTCTTCATAACCAACATATCCGGGAGGTGCTCCGATCAAACGGGAAACAGCGAATTTCTCTAAATATTCACTCATATCAATACGTACCAGAGAATCAGCTGAATCAAATAAGTACTCGGCAAGTTTCTTGGCTAGGTGAGTTTTACCGACACCTGTCGGTCCTAAGAACATGAAAGTACCGATTGGTTTGTTCGGATCTTTCAAGCCGACGCGATTACGTTGAATTGCTTTTACGATCTTCTGAACTGCGTCATCCTGCCCGACCACTTTGCTTCTCAATACATCTGTCATCTCTAAAAGCTTGACATTCTCAGCCTTAGCAATACGTTGAACAGGTACACCGGACATCATGGCAACAACTTCCGCTACCTTCTCTTCATCAACTGTCTCTCGATGCTCCTGAAGTTCTTGTTCCCACTTTGCTTTCGCTGCTTCCAGTTGCAATAAATATTGGCGTTCCTTATCACGGAAACTTGCAGCTAATTCAAAATTCTGAGATTTCACTGCTGCTAGCTTCTCATTCTTCGTATCCTCTATCTTTGCTTCTAGTTCCTCGATACTTTTCGGGACAATAATATTAGATATATGTACACGAGAACCGGCCTCATCTAAAGCATCAATTGCCTTATCCGGGAAATTACGGTCACTGATATATCTTTCTGTCAATTTTACACAAGCTAACAAAGCATCCTCCGTGTATATCACATTATGATGCTCCTCATATCGAGGCTTAATGTTTCGCAAAATTTGTAAAGTCTCTTCCGCTGTAGTCGGATCAACGATCACTTTTTGGAAACGACGTTCCAAAGCACCGTCTTTCTCTATATTCTTTCGATATTCATCGAGGGTAGTAGCACCGATACATTGAATCTCACCACGAGCTAACGCCGGCTTCAGCATGTTCGCAGCATCCATGGAACCGGAGGCAGAACCTGCGCCTACAATCGTATGAATCTCATCAATAAACAGGATAATATTCGGATTTTTCGATAACTCGTTCAAGATGGCTTTAATACGTTCTTCAAATTGCCCGCGGTACTTCGTGCCGGCCACGATAGAAGCCATATCTAAGCTAATCACACGTTTATCGAATAATACTCGGGAGACCTTACGTTGGACAATGCGTAAAGCCAACCCTTCTACAATAGCCGACTTGCCGACACCTGGTTCACCAATCAGCACCGGATTGTTTTTCTTCCTGCGGCTTAAAATCTGAGCCAATCGCTCGATTTCCTTCTCACGTCCTACAATCGGATCCAGACGATTCTCTGCGGCGGCACGTGTCATATCCGTTCCGAAGTTATCCAATACAGGCGTATCATTAGGGGATTTTGGCTGGGTGGCTCCTGGTCCGGAAGTAGGACGCGATGTCTCTCGGCGGGAAGAGAAATTTTCTTCTTCGTCATCCTCCTCGTCATCCGTATATCCATCACTGATCTCATCGAGTTCTTTCATGTTATTGTTCGAACCCATCCCGCTTACTAATATATTATATGCGGACCGATAAGTAACACCCACACCATTCAACATCTTTGCGGCTACGTTAAATTCCTCTTTCAATATCGCAAGTAGGAGATGCTCCGTATCTGTCTCATCTTTTTTAAACAGGCGAGATTCCAGCATGCTCATACGTAAAACGCGCTCCGTAGTCTTACTTATAGCGATCTCATGCTGGACAGAACCCTCTGAATCGAATGTATTCTTTATTTCTTGCTCAATCTTACGCTTAATATCCATTGGGTCGGCATGTAGTTCTCGCAAGACACGTATTGCCTCACCTTCGCCTTCCCGAATAAGCCCTAGCATCAAATGCTCCGGTCCGATATAACTGTTCTGGAGCCTGACAGCTTCTTCGCGGCTATACTCAATCACATCAATCAATCTTTTCGAATAATTTTTCATATTAATTATATATGTACTGATTACGCAAAGTTACATAATCTATTCCAACTATCATCAAAATTCGTGCCATTATTCCTTAATAAGCCCAGAAAAGCCCGGGGGCACAAAATTTCAATACAAATTCTTTCGTAGTATATGGAAAAACCTTACCTTAGTGCAATTTTTCAGAGGTGAGATATTGAGTGTAATTAATATAAAACTAAATGGTTGATCAAGACAGAATTATTAAGATTAACATCGAAGAGGAAATGAAATCGGCATACATTGATTACTCAATGTCTGTTATAGTTTCGCGTGCTCTTCCTGATGTTAGGGATGGCTTTAAGCCAGTTCACCGCCGTATTTTATTTGGAATGAATGAGCTGGGCAACACATCCGACAAACCTTATAAGAAATCTGCGAGAATAGTTGGTGAAGTTTTAGGTAAATATCATCCACATGGCGACTCGTCTGTATATTTCGCCATGGTCCGTATGGCCCAGACATGGTCTATGCGTTATCCGTTAGTAGACGGACAAGGTAACTTTGGTTCGGTTGATGGCGACAGCCCTGCCGCTATGCGTTATACCGAGGCACGATTGAGTAAGCTCGCTGAAGAAATGCTCCGCGACATCGATAAGGACACGGTAGATTTCCAGCTTAACTTCGATGATACATTGAAAGAGCCGACCGTATTGCCGACTCGTATCCCCAACTTGTTGGTAAATGGTGGATCCGGTATCGCTGTCGGTATGGCCACCAATATGCCGACCCATAATTTAAGTGAGGTACTAGACGGCTGTATCGCTTATATTGATGCCAAGGGAGAGATCGAGGTGGAAGGTTTGATGCAATATATCAAAGCTCCAGATTTTCCAACAGGTGCTACCATTTATGGTTATGGGGGAGTAAAAGACGCTTTCGAAACGGGTAGGGGACGTATCATCCTTCGCGGTAAAGCAGAGATTGAAGTGGAAAATAACCATGAGAAAATTATCATTACCGAAATACCTTATTTGGTAAACAAGGCAGAACTGATTAAGTATATCGCAGATCTGGTTAATGAAAAGCGTATCGATGGCATTTCCAATGTCAATGATGAATCCGATCGTAGCGGTATGCGTATCGTGGTTGATGTAAAACGTGACGCAAATTCAAGTGTCGTACTTAATAAATTATATAAGCTTACGGCTCTGCAATCCTCATTCAGCGTTAATAATATCGCACTGGTGAATGGCCGTCCGAAATTACTTAACCTGAAAGACTTGATCAAGGCCTTTGTCGAGCACCGTCACGAGGTCGTAATCCGTCGCACGAGATATGAGTTGAAGAAAGCGGAGGAAAGAGCCCATATATTAGAAGGTTTGATCATTGCTTCCGACAATATTGATGAGGTAATCGCTATTATCAAATCTTCAAAAAGCCCACAAGAGGCCATCGGTCGTTTGATCGAACGTTTTTCTTTATCTGAGGTCCAAGCACGTGCGATTGTTGAGATGAGACTTCGCCAGTTAACAGGTTTGGAGCAAGACAAATTGCGTGCGGAATATGAGGAAATAGAGAAGTTGATTGCCTATTTGAAAGAGATCCTAGAGAATGAAGACCTTTGTATGAAGGTTATCAAAGATGAATTATTGGAAATCAAGGAGAAATATGGCGATGAGCGTAAAACTGATATTGTCTATGCCTCTGAGGAATTGAATCCGGAGGACTTCTATGCGGATGACGAGATGATTATAACCGTATCTCATATGGGATATATCAAACGTACCCCGTTAAGTGAGTTCCGTGCTCAAGGCCGTGGAGGGGTAGGAGCGAAAGGTTCCGAGACTAGAGACGAGGACTTTGTTGAGTATATCTATCCTGCCTCTATGCATGCGACTTTATTATTCTTCACGGCAAAAGGGAAGTGTTATTGGTTGAAGGTATTCGAAATTCCAGAGGGAGCTAAGAACACTAAAGGACGTGCGATACAGAACCTTTTAAATATCGAACCTGATGACAAGGTACAAGCGTTCATTCGTGTCAAGAAATTAACTACCGATACAGATTTCATCAACTCCCATTATCTATTATTCTGTACAAAGAAAGGTGTAATTAAAAAGACCTTACTGGAAGCATATTCCCGTCCTCGCCAAAATGGTGTAAACGCTATTACATTACGTGAAGATGATGGCTTGATCCAAGTATGCATGACAAATGGTAACAATGAGGTTATTATAGCGAATCGCAACGGTCGCGCTATTCGTTTCCACGAAAGTGCGGTACGTGTAATGGGCCGTACAGCCTCCGGAGTGAAAGGTATGACTTTAGACGAGGATAACACAGACGAGGTAGTCGGTATGATCTGCATCAAAGACAAAGAAAAGGAGACAGTACTCGTCGTATCAGAACAAGGATATGGAAAACGTTCTTCTATAGAGGATTACCGTATAACAAACCGTGGCGGTAAAGGTGTGAAGACCATTAACATCACGGAGAAAACGGGTAAATTGGTTGCTATCAAAAATGTCACGGATGAGAACGACTTAATGATTATCAACAAATCTGGTATCGCTATCCGTATGAAGATCGCAGATTTGAACGTAATTGGACGTGCTACTCAAGGTGTTCGCCTGATTAATCTGGAAAAGCGTAATGACGAAATCGCTTCTGTATGTAAGGTGTTGTCTGAGAGTGAAGAAGAGAAAGTGGAACAAAAAGCAGAACAAGAGGCCAGACAAGGAAACGAGGAAAGAGAAATTAGTGAGAGTCAAGTTGGTTTAGGCACTGATATCGATGTCGATTTGCCGGAATCAGAAGAGGATAACGGGCAAGATGACAACGAAGAAATAACTGAATAATTTTAAACAAATAGAAATATTAATCTCAAAATTACTATCACAATGAAACGAGTATTATTAACAGTGGCACTATGTGTCGCAGCATCAGCCTCCTTTGCACAGAAAAAAGCTGTAAATGAGGCTCAAAGTATTGCTAAGAGTTCAAATCCTGATTTCTCGGAAGCTAGGACTCTTATTAAAGGGGCTTTAGAGAATCCAGAGACAAAAGACCAAGCCAAAACTTGGTATGTCGCCGGTTTTATCGAAGATCAACAATTTAGTAACGAAAGAACTAAACAAGTTTTGGGTCAGCAACCGGATGAGCCTGTTATGTACGAGGCATTGGGTAGTATTTTGCCATACTTTGAGAAAGCATATGAGTTAGATCAGCTTCCCAATGAGAAAGGAAAAGTTAAGCCGAAGTTCACGAAAGATATCAAGGGTATCTTAGGAGCGAACCATGTATATTATATCAATGGCGGTGCTTACTATTTTGATCAGAAAGATTATCAAAAAGCTTATGATTTCTTTGAGCAATATTTGAAAATATCCGATATGCCAATGTTCAAAGGCGAGGCTGTCGCTGAAAGAGATTCAAACTTCATGACTGTTCAGTTCTATGCTGCTGTAGCGGCAACTCAGCTTAATGATTCTCAAAAAGCTATCGCTGCGTTAGAGCGTGCTAAAAACACAGATTATAGAGCAAGTGAGGTATATCAATACTTATGCTATGAATATGAGCAAGCTAAGGATACCGTAAACTTAGAGAAGACTTTGGAGGAAGGTTTGAACAAATTCCCGGAGGAACAATATTTCTTGATGAGCCTTATCAATAATTATATCTATTCCAATAGAAATGAGAAAGCTGTCGAGTATTTGAATACGGCTATCGCCAAAGATCCCAACAATCCGCAACTTTACGATGTAATGGGGCGTGTTTATGAAACAGGCTTGAAAGATTATGCTAAGGCTGAAGAGTATTTCAAGAAAGCGTTGGCAATCAATCCGGATTATATAGAGTCTCTTTCTAACTTAGGTCGTGTATATTACAACCAAGGTGTAAACAAGCAAGGTGAAGCCAATATGATCAATGACGCTAAGCAATATCAAGAGGAACTGGGCAAGGCCAAAGAATTCTTTAAACAAGCTCTTCCTTATTTCGAGAAAGCTCACCAAATGAAGCCAGAGGAAAGAGAATATATGACTGCCTTGAGAGGTATTTACTATAATTTAAACATGGGTGATAAATTCGACGCTATTGAAGCAGAGATGAATAAATAATCTTTCTTTTAGAATAAATTAGAACCGCCTAGTAGTCTTTTATATTTACTAGGCGGTTTTTTATTTGTCTGGATTATCAAATATTCCCAACCGATTACAAGATAATCAAAATGTCATACGGCACAAGACAGTTTAAAAATGTGTACGAGGTCTATTGTACGGAGAGAGAACCGGATACGCCTATTAAACATAATCGTAATTATAAAACAAAAGGGATAGCTTGTGTTTTATGCGAAGTTTATAGTTGTATCAAAGATACAGATCATTTTTCGTTATTGGATCACAGTTATGAAAATAAATGATCACAAAAAGATCAACTTAGCTTGATGTGACTATTTGATTCGCTATAAACTCCTTTAAATAAAGCATTACCTTGGGATGACTTAATGGCATATCTTCTAGAATTTCTTTCAATTCTTGTGTACTGATATCCAAAGAAACCTTATCCGCATGATATGAGAAACGAATGTTTATATCCGGATTACTGCCTATAAGCATGGCCATTGTACCTGCTAAATCTCCCCAAGGTGGACAATCAATATGAGACGAGACAAAGCGAGCAACGATAACCGTACCTTTACCCTGTATGGAAGATATTTCCACATTCCCACCTGTTTGTTCCGCATTCTGTATCAAGAAAGGTAAGCCTAAACCAATTTTTCGTGTTGTGCGAGTCGTATAAAACGGACTTCGAATTTTAGAAACGGTTTCCGGATCCATACCACAGCCGTTATCTGCGATACGAATACATATCAGTGTGTTCCTTATCTGTATATCGATCTCTATATCAGAAGCATTAGCTCTGATACTGTTGGCAGCTATATCTGTGATATGGAATGCGATATTATCCATGGGAAGCAAATATTGAATGATTATCTTTTCGACTAAAAGCCTTTCGCAATCCTTCGAAGGCTAATTCTTCCGTTTGCCAAATTGAGGGTTGCGTACCTATTTGTTCGGGATGGTGAGCATCCGAGGCTGAATATTGGGTATACTTTTTCAAATACCCGTGAGCAGGCAATAACTTACTGTATCTTTGATAATTATTATATTCCACAGCGTCCAAAGATAAGTCGGGAGCTATAAAACCTAATTGACTGATCAAACTGAACGACGGGCGTTCTACATGAGCTGCCACAAATAAGGCTCCGGCCCTGTGTACTTGAACAGATAGTTGATTTACGCTTTGATCTAAAGCAGAAAGCAAAAGATGTGGGACTTCTCCTAAAATCTCATCTTCCGCATTCACCCAAACTTGATCGCCAAAACGTTTCGGATCATTGGGCACCGGAGGTAAATGTTCCTCTAGATACAACTGGAATTGCCTGCGAGATTCATCGGTCTCAAAATAAACCAAACAATGCGCTTCCTCACGGGTCGTGACCTCTACGCCTGCGAAAACCTTCAATCCTACTCTTTCTCCAAGAAATTGAATCTCCGGGCATTGTAAAGTCGTATTATGGTCTGTAATAGCAATAGCATCCAAGCCTTTCGCTAAAGAACGACGGACGATTTCCGAAGGGCTCATTTCCAGACTACCACATGGAGATAGGCATGTATGAATATGTAAATCAGCCAAATACTGTTTCATTCATTCCCGTTTTGCAGTAACTGATAAATCCTGCCGGAAGCCTCGAACGCCGAAAGTGTGGTTCCTAAAAGAGGGACAGCTTCTTCCCTACCTTTTTGTAAAGTCTCAGTGTCCGGGGAAGACCCGTTCACGATCAATACGGCGGCTACGTCTTTCAGAGTAGCCACAGCCAATAAGTTCTGGTGGGTTTGCATGGTAATCCATAACATATTCTCCTCAATATGTCCCATGACATCACTTAGCAAATCGCTAGTATAGCCTCCTGTTATCTCCGTATCAAGGCCCTTTTCTCCACAAAACACGGTAAGATCCAATATTTTCACTAAATCACAAACCTTCATATTTAGCTCCTTTCTTATAACAATCTTTATTTAAACGATCTTTCCCCCACGTTCTCTCAACGATACGGAAAGCATGCTCTTGATCCAGCTTTCCGTGTTTCTCCATATTACGTTGCATAAACACGCAATCGCTGAATTGAGCCTCGTGGCGCACGATATCCTCAGCTAAGCTTTGGCAATTCGGACTACCGCAAGCACCACAATCAATTCCTGGCAAGTAACACATCAGTTTTCGTACTTGTTCCATTTTCTTTAGCATCTCATCAATCGTTCCATCGTACAATCGTTTAGGATTCGGTTGTACCGGACGGATCGTGATATGTTGTTTCAGATAGGATAAAGCCTCAAAATTATCAGCAGCATATATCATCGGGACTTTATCCCTATTCATGGATCGCTTCATGATACGCTCGGCCGTGAGAAAGCGGTTTGCCACGGCCAATACACCTCCGGCGCAACTACGGTCACAAGCCCTCAGTTCTAGGAAATCCACATTCCGTACCTCGCTGGTCGTTTCCATCCGCTCCAAGAAATCGATAACATTATGGATCTCATCGATCGCAAGGCAACGACCGGAGAAATGCTTGGCCTCCCCTCCTGTTTGGCTCCACCGCATCTCTTTTTTCGTCAATGGCGGGGGTAGTTCACATTCTGGCTCATATCCTCCCGAGCGATTCTTAAGGATGTGGTATGCCTTATTATATAGGGTATCCATATTTATCACGCCTTTGATTGTAGAAGAGTAACCTTCCGCTCCTTTCAACGCTGCTATTTTCGCCGCACAAGGTGTAACATAAAAGATACCAATCTCCTCCGATGGAATCCCCTCCCCTTCCAATACCTTATGATAATAAGTAGCTGAAGCGTTTACCGGAGCTTTCACCAATAAGAGATTATCTACCAATGCCGGAAAACGAACCTGTATCAACCGGACGATGGCGGGACAAAAAGAGCTGATCACCGGTTTCTCCTCCGCATTTTCCATCTGTCGCACCATTTCCTTATGGATCATATCGGCGGTAAACTCTACTTGAAAAACATGGGTGAAGCCCAATTCCATGACAGCGCTAATAATTTCCTTCTCGGTCGTGTATTTCGAGAACTGGCCGATAAACACCGTAGGCATCAACGCTACCCTGCATTTATAATCGAATATACGCTGGAAATCATCCTGCTCCACATAAATAGCCTCTGTCGGACACGATTTCAAGCATTCACCGCAATCCACGCACCAATCCTTATGGATTAGGGCCTTACCATCCTGAATACGAATTGCTCCCGTAGGACATTCTTTCATACAATGCGTGCAACCTATACAACGGTCATTCTCAATCTTCAAGGCATGATAAAAATCAGCTTTTTCCATGGTCACGCTCCTTTTTTATTAAACCACGTGACCATACGTACCGTAGTACCTACATCTACTTGGCTCTCTATCGTTAATTCATCCACGTTCTTCTTCATATTGGGAAGCCCCATCCCGGCACCAAACCCCATCTCGCGTACAGCCTCGGAAGCCGTGGAATACCCCTCGCTCATGGCTAGCGGTATATCCGGGATTCCGGGTCCCTCGTCCTTCAACTCCAAAGATATTTTATCCGCATCCAGTTTTGCCACGACCGTTCCTCTCCAAGCATGGGCCACTACATTCACCTCTGCCTCATAAAGCGCCACTACCACCCTCTTGATGATCCGGGGATCGATGGCCAACTGCTTCAAGACTTTCTTTATCTGGCTAGACGCATATCCCACCTTCGAGAAATTACCACCCTCCAACTCAAACTTAAATAGCATATCTCACGACCTCCTTTCTCAATATATAGGGAGGAGACCTGCGCTATAAAGCTCTCCGACCGTATGATACATAGAATGATCCGTTTCCATAAGAACCATATTGTTCTCATGGGCCAGTTCTAGCATATCCGAGGTTACTTTCTTCCCCCGCACAAAGAGTATATAAGAGACTTCTGCCATCTCTGCGGTACGAATCGTCTGCAAATTACAAAGTCCCGTCACCAGCAATACATTACCGCAATCCAGCGTGAGTACATCGCTCATCAGATCGCTGGCAAAGGCACATTGCACATCGTTCTCCCGTTTCTCCGAGCCACAGACGATGGAGGCATCGGTAAGTTCTTGAATTCTTTGAATCTTCATAAGGTATCAGAGGTTACATTTACCTGGGCTAATGTAAGAAATAATTTCAAATGTCGGCCTAGCATATTACATTAATTACTATCTTTGGTTCACTAAAAATAATCCTTATGTTCAGTAAAGAAACTTATATGGGCCGCCGGGCCAAACTAAAACAAACCATAGGTTCCGGTTTGTTGCTATTTCTCGGGAACGACGAGAGTGGAATGAATTACGCCGATAATACGTATCACTTCCGCCAAGACTCCACTTTCTTGTATTTTTTCGGATTGCCATACGCCGGATTATCCGCTATCATTGATATTGATAACGACAAGGAAATCATTTTTGGCGATGAGTTGACTATAGACGCTATCGTATGGATGGGTACGCAACCCACCTTGAAAGAGAAAAGCGAGGCCGCAGGTATCAAGGAAGTTCGTCCTTTCAAGGAAATCGAGACTTATTTGAAGAACGCCCAGCGAAAAGGCCAACCGATCCATTATCTGCCGACGTATCGTGCGGAGCACCAGATCAAGTTATTCCAATGGCTAGGTATCGTACCTGGAGCGGAGAAACTTTCCGTACCTTTCATCATAGGAGTCGTAAATCAACGGAATTACAAGAGTGAGGAGGAGATCGCCGAGATTGAAAAAGCTTGTATCGTAACCGCCGATATGCATCTGACCGCTATGCGTACCGTACGTCCGGGAATCCGGGAATCGGAGGTAGCCGCTGCCGTAGCGGAAGTCGCTTTCGCCAACAATTATCAACTCTCCTTCCCTATCATCGCTACGATTAACGGGCAGACCCTGCATAACCATGATCATAGTAATCTGATTAAGAGTGGTGACATGTTGTTGCTGGATGCCGGTGCCGAGACCGAGATGGGATATGCCGGAGATATGTCCTCGACTATTCCGGCCGATTCGAAGTTCACGACCCGCCAGAAAGACATCTATGATATCCAAGTAGCCGCTCATGAGGCTGCCGTAGCGGCCTTGCGCCCGGGTATTCCTTTCGTGGATGTATATGAGTTGTCTTGCAAAGTAATCATGGAGGGATTGAAAGACCTTGGTTTCGTGAAAGGAGACCCGATGGAAGCCGTAAAAGCCGGTGCTCACGCCATGTTCATGCCTTGCGGCTTGGGTCATATGATGGGATTGGATGTACACGACATGGAGAATCTGGGAGAGGTATACGTTGGTTATGACGGACAGCCAAAGAGTACGGAATTTGGACGCAAGTCTTTGCGCTTAGGACGCAAACTGGAACCGGGCTTTGTCTTGACCATTGAGCCGGGGGTATATTTCATTCCCGAATTAATGGATTTATGGAAAAGCCAAAACAAGTTCACGGAATTTATCAATTACGAGAAGTTGTTTACATACAAAGATTTCAGTGGCATACGCAACGAGGAAGATTATCTGATCACAGAGAACGGCGCCCGTTTATTAGGAAAGAAGATCCCCTTGCATGCGGAAGAAGTAGAAGCCATTCGATAATCTATACATTATTATATATAACTTATATGAAAGGGAGAGCTTCATCAACTCTCCCTTTTTTACTCGAACGGAAAATAATATGCGCAAAACGATTTAAAACCGATATCCAATACTTAGGAACCCCGAATGCATAAAACGGATTTTAGGCATACTAAGCCTCTCTCCCTCTACAATGAGATTCCTGCCTCCACTATACAAATCAAAATTCGAGAATGCATATCCCGCAGAAAGTATATACTGCCGGTTTATGTCAAGGCTCAGCATACCTTTAATATGGTAAAACAGCGATTTTCCCCCCTTGTTTTTTATATGATCGAACTTTTGAGGTATCCATACTCCGGGAGAATTAGGGATATAATCGATATTAAACTCTTGGTTGACTGGTAGAGGTATGGTCAGTCCGGGAGAAATAACCAAAGAAAGCCCTGTATCTTTATCTTTCCCAAACTTAAAAGCGGGAGTTACCAACTGGATAGCGGGACGCAAGGCGAAGAAATGACAGCCCGGATCATCCCTGTCTGAATCCCAAAACCATAGACCATCTTTTGAAGTTCCCGTATAACTACCCCTATCAATCGTATTGCAAAAAAGCAATCCCATAGTAATACCCACATAAGGGATCGGCAGAAACGTAACAGAAGGCTCTACCTCCCAAGCCGGATAATTATTAAGGGCTCCGGAAATTTCCACTTTCCACATTTGGGATTTTTCTTCCTCTTGCCCCTGTCCACCAAAAGAAAAGATCAAACAGATAAAGATAAGTATAGATCTCATTATATAGGATATTATATTAATCGTTCGTTTACAGTAAAGACAGAGAGTGCTCCCTATCACCCTATCCAGCCACGTTAATAAATCAAAAGCATCTAATAATGAATACGAAACAGAAAAAGAAAGCGTAAATTAATAAAAAAGAGGGCCGTTCCACCATGAAATGGAACAGCCCTCTTTGCTGAATAATACTGATTAATTTTCTTTCAGAATCTCGGTCAGTTTTTCCGGGGTGACGTTGGCGGCGATTATCACTCCCTCATTGTTAATCAAGAAGTTCTTGAAACCTTTTCCTAAATCATACTTCTTGTACAACTCTGACTCCTTACCCAGTCCTTCGTGATATTGCGTCGACAGATCTAACCTGTCAATCTTTACCGTCTCGGTAAAAATGGATTCTTTCTCATCCAAGGAGATCGAACACATCGCAATCTTGTCCGGACCAAACTTGTTAACTTCATTTGCCAATTGCACGTTACGAGCCCGCGATTCCGCATCGTAAGCCGCCCAAAAATTGAGCAACGTGTAACGTCCCGATTGGTTTTGGAAACCAGCTTTATCGCCGTTTCCCAAAAACTCTATTCTCGGGGCCAGATCACCGGGGTTCACACCCTCGGTAAGTCTCGCCTTTTTCGAACCAGCAGACATTCCTAACAATGCTACCGATGCGATGAGAACATAAGCTCTTACCTTCATATTTTCAATTTTACGTTAAACTTAATCGGGGGAATCTCCTGAAGGACAAACTCCCGACTCCTGATTTTCAGGATCGTAAACAGGCATGTTTCTTTCGCTAAAGAGACATTTACTTGCCTTTAGTGGGTGCAAATATAAAACCAAATATATCTTTCCACCAAATTATATAGCTATTTTCTGTAAAATAGCAAGCTTTTTTATATGTTTTAGCGCATAATCTAGCAAAAAATTAACTGTTTTACAACATAAATTTAGAAGTAGACTGTCCGTTTCCATTCTGATCGAACCGTAAATGTATCAAACACCTTTAGCTTCCTTGCCCCTTTCCTTTAAACTGAAGACAAGGAGCCCTTAACGATTCCATCCTTACGTATAGATTATCCTACGGCTGGTGGGCCACTAACCAACTCTACAACTTAACTATCTAATTATTAATTATTTTTATTGACATTGCCAAAGAAAGGTAACAAAAGAGTATCAAGCAGCGATTTTATTTGAAAGTTGGTACAGAACGCACATGTTTTTCGATGCAACATGATTACTCATTTGGATTTGTTGCGCATCATTTACTTTTGCGAAGTTATGGAATTTTTCTGAATTATTCAAGATGAAAATGCTTAATCATGATTAGCATTGCATATGTAATGCTCGATATTATAAACATAACAAACTCCCTCTTCAATTAAGAACAGGGAGTTTGTCATTGCAAGTCTTATGTCTGAATTAGTTTTTATATATCCCTTTTTTAGGGTTTCTTGCGCACGGCACGGACACGGAGATTGACATCACGCTTTTCGATGTTTGTAGAACCTCCTGCCGTGTATTTATAGGCGTTCTCGTTGTCGTTTTCGTCTGTACTCGCTACGGTCGAAGTCCAATATTCGCCTTGCAACGGATATGTTTCGTCTTTCATTTGCGAAGCTTCATTCTTCGCGGGAAGATACCATACCAAGTTTTCCTCTTTAAGAACCGGAACTTGTATTGTTTCGCTGGTGCCCGGTTGCGTTTCTACCGTTTTATTGTATTTATTCTTCATGGCACATGCGCGAGCCGCAAACTCATCGGGGTTCAACGGCAAGACATCGGTCGTTGTTCCACCCCAGTCTTCAAGAATACTTATCAAAGTTGAAACATCGCTCAAACCGTTGAAATTATAAAGTTCCATCGTGTTTTTCAATCCGTTATCGGGGGCTTTAGCAACATTTACTTGAGGTACTTTATCATAGTCAATAGTTACCGATTTGATACTCAATATCCACGTTTCTTTTGTGATGAAATCATTATAGTCTGTAAACCAAGAAAGATAAGCGTTGAGTAGTGCATTTTTTATTAAATCTCCCAAACCGGCATTTTCCATCTCATATGTGATTGTCATTCCTGTTGGCCACAAGAATCCCCATGGATACTCTCCATCTTCAAGACGTTCGCAACCCAAGTTCCCGTTCCAGCTTGGACAGAGCTGGGATATGGTAAATGTCTGCGGTTGGGCATCGGGCATATTGGTGGGTCGAAGTTCGAGAGAAACTTCGCGCGTCTCATCGGTTATGTTTTCCGTGAGGAAAGCATATACAGTAATATCTTCGCCTGTGGCAGTACTGCTGATGGAAGCCCAACCTTTATCTTCTTCAATCCAAAAACCTCGCCTTGTAAGAATAGTCAGGTCGGTATGCAGAGTTACGTTGTCTGGGTCTGTGGAACTCATTGTCCACCCACCGGGTATTTCCTCGGCCTTGATATGAATGGGATAAATCACATAATGAGCATCCTGTATTTCAGGCTCGGAAGTGAACTCCAGTTCGTATTCCGGAGAAATAGACAGCTTGTATGTAACCGTTTGCCCTTGCGGCCATTCCATGCCTCCGATAATAGCTTCAAGGGTACGCTCTTCGCCTGTCACGTTGCTGTGGAACACTACTTCCACCTTCGCGCCTGTCGGTAAGGTTTGCGGTAACATCATAAACGTGGCTTCGCCCGTGGCGACTTCCGTTCCGTCCGTTTCGCTCCCGCTCATCTCTTTATCCAATGACTGCGTGAAGTTAATAACGTCATCGTTCAACGTCCATTCACCGGTTGCCAAGTCGTAAGAACCGTTGTATCGAACGCCTTTCAAGGTTACGCTTCTAATCGTTCCGGGCTGCATTTGGCTGCCGGTCACGAAACGCACAGCGGTACAGATGTGGTTGAAGGTAAGCGACTGCGCTGCGTTATAGTTTCCGGGCGTTTCATCAGGGCTTGCCACTACAATATCTTTCTGGTCGGCTGCGTCCGAAGGAACGGTATATGTGAGCGTCGTGCTTTCGGGTGTTGTCGGTACCGTCTCGAAAGCTCCGGAAACAGGTGCCCACGCATAGAACCGAAGGGTATGCTCGACTCCCGGCCAATAGTACGTGCAGTCGCTGCTCCATAGATTGTTTCCCTTTTTAGTGACATCGGCGTCCATATAGAACTGCTCCTCGACCAGAGTTCCGTTCTTTTTCCAATAGGCCAGCACGTGGAATGAATCGTAAAAATTATCTTTAGAGACAGGTGTACCACGTGTTATGGCTTGCCTGTCCTCGAAAACGGGTGAGTGAATACCGTCGGAAACAATGGCTCGGACACAAAGCGTATCTGCCGAATCCTGCGACCGCAATACAAACCGTTCGGAAGTGTACCCGTCCTCACCACTAACGGTATTTCCCCTCGTCTGTACATTCCCATCAGGAGAGATTCCAAAACAAATATTATCACAAGCATTCCCGGTGATATTACTGTTGTCTTCGAGAATATCCTCGTTATTGCAAGAGAAAAACAGCAGACATGACAGCACTGCTGCCATGCCGCTTGTCGTTAAATTCGTTCTTTTCCTATGTCCGTTCATTGCTGTCTTTTTTAGTTATTTGTCCGGAGCAGTATTCTCCGGCTATTAGTGAGTGTAAGGGGAACATTCAACCCCTTACACCCTGTAACTCCGCTCTTTCGGAAATTATTCCGACAAATAAAAAAACTGGGATTATTCACCTACAGTGGGAATATTCACCGTCTGATCCTGATTCTCCTTATTCCAGTCTTCAATATTAGTTACCTCAAATACAATAGGTTTGAGCTGAGCATCTGGGTCATCCGGATCCACAACGATATTATCACTTGTCAGAGTAGCCTTGAAATCGTAGCAGTAGCCGAGTTCCAGTTCAACATTGCTAATGGTGGCTGTATGATTGTATGTACCCATAGGAACAGTTCCATTAAGCAATTTTACCGTGAAAGTCACATTGTAGCTTTCAGAGGATTCTGTCGGGATCATCAGTTTTTCGTAATATGTTTCACCTTCACCATTATGTTCAATGGCTTCGGCTACATCCTGGCTGTTACCAACAGCACCGAAATCAAGTTCGAGCGAGGGGGCAGTAACTTCGCTCCAAGCGTTTTGTTTTTCAGAATTTATCGTAAGAGTACCCGATTTCTTCGCATTCGTAATCTTTACATCGGTTACTTCGATGTTATAAGGTTCTCCCACATTATTTGCAAATGAGAATTTTACCTTTGCAAGCTGGTGGTAGAAATTAAACGAAACGGGTATGGGAGACGCCATAAAATTGTCGTTTGCATCAACAGGATCTGCGGAGGCATGGAGCAGGTCTGTTGCACCATCGTTAGTGAATGATACGGTCATACCCACTTTATAGTCAGTCGTGGACGCACCTTCTAATGTTTCATTGGCTACTGTTGTATTTGCAGGAGCAATGGCAGCAAAGGCATACTGGTTATCTTTTACCCAAAACTGCTGCGGAGTATAAGTCCATGAGTTGCCATTATCACTACTTGTTACAGTGGTACCATCAAAAATCTGACCGTTCTGCGTGAAACCGTACACGGCGAAACTGCCTAAAGTTTCTTTTTTGAAACTCGGATCGACAATGCTGCGTGTTCCGTTGTTCACAAATGCATTCGTGAAACTGATAGCCTTTGTCTTTGACTGAGGCATGTCCATTGTCTCATCATTGCTGCAACTTGCCAGCATTGCGGCAGCAGCAATTCCCATAAAGAAAAGATTCTTTTTCATGTTGCTGAAATTTTTAAGTAAAATGTTAATGATTAGTAAAAACTATTTATCTTTAAAGAGGGAGTTCGACATCTTCGTACTCGCCCCAATCTTCCACGTCCACCTCGAAGCCGGAACCGCCTTCCGTTCCGTCCTCGTCGGAAATCTCGATACCGCTCACTACGATGACCCCTCCCTGCGGCTGTACGGCGACCTGATCGGTCACGTCGAAATCGAACGACTTGACTTTCCCGTTCTTCAGGCGCACTTCAAGGTTCAGCCCATAACGGCGTTCGGCACGTGCCGTGTAGTGTTCGTTCGGGTAGTCCGGTATGCCGAACGAGTGGACGCAGGCCTGTGCTCCGAAATCTTCCACGCTGCAGTCATATAATATGGTAACTGCCTCTTCGGAGGTGCGTCCGCTGTTCAGCCATACCGCACCCGCCATACCCGCCAAGGCTCCGCGTGCCAGCGCCACGTATTCCAGCCCGTGACTGAACTCGTAACGCACCAGATAGGTAAAAACCAACGGGTGCATGGTCACGGGCAGTTCGTCGGTCTCCGTCTTGCGCTCGGCCGTGTAGTTTTCCATGTAGTTGCCATAGAGCATATCGGGGGCATTCACCGTGTTTTCGACGGTATTTTCCATGTACGGATTGCCCCCATACGATGCACGGGTACGTGTACGGGTCGTGGCCTTTGCCGATGCGAACGAGTTCATGTCATCGAAGACAATGTATTCCGTGTCATTGTTGTAGAGCAGCAGGGAATGTTCTCCCGGACGCATCCGCACGATGTCACCTTCGGGTGCCACGTTCAGGACGTTGTTGGTACCGTCCTCGTTATATACCTGTATGCGCAACCCGTCGGGAGCGTCGGGACACAACTCGTGGTAGTCCATACCGAACCTGCTCTCCCATGCGGGATATTGCTCCCAGTCGGGACCTCCCTCGCAGGTATGTTCCCATTCCTTTTCATACACGGCTTTTATATGCACGTCCGATTTCGGAGCATGTGCATCGTGATCGAAACACAAGTCCTTGTGTTCGCAGGAAGAAAACACCGTCAGCATTCCTGCCAACAGGGAAACGTATCTTATCGTGTATTTCATCATTTCATACCTCCTTTCCTGTTATTGCTGTTGCCTCGTCCGAGCAACCATACCAGAGAGATTTCCGCTTTGGTCGGTCCGAACCAGTGCCGTTTTTTTGTGGATTCCCACACGTCGTGTCCGTCAAGAGGGCTGTAGGTATAATATTTTCCTCCCCAATAGCCCACGCCGATAGTAAAGTCTATGTTCAGCCTCCGTGCTATCGGCAGCGAATAACCGTATTCCACACCCATGGCATAATTGGGGCTGTTCCAAAGCGTTTTTCCGGGACGGCCTCCCATATAACCGGTCCCTCCCCACTCAAAGTCGTAAGTGAACACCTGCCCATAGAGTCCCAGATGATGTCCTGTCAGCGGCTTTTCCGCAGCTTTCCTGCCCAGCCACTTGCGCACGGCGATGTCGCCGCCGTAGATGCGCCAATAGCGATGCTTGCTGTTCTTGTCCCACCAGCCGTACATCCAGCTTCCGCTTACCGACCAATTCTTGCCCAGATAGAATTCGATGCCGATGTTGGGCACGGCCAACACGTCATAGAGCATGTTGGTCTTGACGGCCATGTAGAAAGGTTTCCGCTCTTCATGTTCCGGTACGATTACCTGCGATATGAGCGTGTCTGTTTTCTGAACGACGGCAACGGTATCCATAGTCGGCCCCGCCTGTAATTCAACCTTGTCGCTTTTTATTATCGGTTTTTGCCGTACCGTCACGAATATGACACCAGCATTGCGTACCTGTGGAAAGAAACGTTCCAGCATATAGTACCAAGTACGCCCGTACTGCAATTCCATCAAATGCTTCTTTTTGCTGTCGATCAAAATCCCTTTGTCGTCATACGTGTATTCGGGAACATTTCGCAGCACATCCACGGCTTCCCCCTTGTGAGGCATGTCCGACTGTTCCACCAGACTGGCCAGACGTTCCCAAGCGATGGTGGCATCGCAACGGGTGATGATGCTGTCCGGAAGTGAAATACGTCTGAGCACGTAATTCTCCACTGCCGCACGGCGTTTTTCCGCCAGCCTTCGGTTGATTCCAGCAGACCCTTCCGGTGAAGCAGAACCGCAGAAGGACACCTCGACCAGATCGAGTGCCTCGTCATTTTTAACGGTTTCCAAAAACGATACGATTTCCGCCAGACGTTCGGCGTTATTTACATAGGCTGTGTCCAGCGTACTCTTACCGACACGGAAATCTATACAGATTTCCTTCCGGCTTTCCTGTCCGAAAAGATGAACGCTCCCGAACAGAGTGAATACCAATACTATAAAACTTTTTGTCCGCATTTCGATTTTCTTTTTATCCCCTTCTTACCAAGAGGGGGATAAAAAGAAAAATGCACTAATAATCAATATGTTTCGTTTGGCAAAAATTAAAATTTGCCAAACAATTATATGTTTTTGGGCAGAGAAAAAGTATTTATCTCGGATTAGATTCTTTGTTTTCGTTTCTTTTTCATACCTTTGCAGCGGTTAATCTCCCTCTTGGTAAGAGGTAACATTTTTTGCCTGACATTCTACCTTAATTTTTTCAATATCAAATCATTCGCTTTGTCTATCGTTGAATTGTCCAAAGAGGCAAGATATATTTGCGTGGTATTTTCCGAATCATGCCCCATACCCGCACTGATGACCGACAGGGGAATGTTCTGACTTTTAGCGATACTGGCCCATGAATGGCGGCTAACGTACATCGTGAGTTTGGCTTGTAGGCCGATTGATACGGATATTTCCTTGAGCTTGTTGTTGACCAGACGGAGCGCATTTCTGTACTGCAACCGTTCGTTCCGGTCTGTCTTGATGATTGGCAGCAAATAGCCGTTTTCATTTGCCGGGTATTTGTCGATAATCTCCTGCATGGATTTTTCCCACTTGATGAATAATTGCTGCCCCGTCTTTCGTCTGCGATAGGAAAGGATGCCGTTCTGCAAATCCTTCTTCTTGAGATATGCCATGTCGATGAACGACATTCCGCGTGTGTAGAATGAGAACAGGAACATATCCCTTGCAAAATCCAATGAGGATTTGAACGACAGATCCAAATCTTTAATCCGTTTGATGATTTTCAAGGGGACAGCACGCTTGACCGTCTTGTCAATTCCGGTATAGACATGCTTGAAAGGATACCGTTGCACGGTCATTTCTTTTTCCACTGCCCGGTTGTACACAGCACGAAGAATCCGGTTATAAAAGGAAACGGTGTTCATAGCTACGCCGTAAGACTTCAAACTGGCTTCGTATTCCGTCATCAGGTCTGAATCAATTTCGTTCAGCGAAATATCGTTCCCATTCCGAAAACGTTTGAAACTATTGAAGGCGGTAATGTAATTTTCCGCTGTCCGTTCCTTTCCTAATCGTTTCAGTTGGAGAATGACCTCCTCCATAAACTCGAAAAAGGATACTCCCCGTTTCGTTTCATGAAACAGTCTTACTATCTCTTCAGTAGCAAATTCACGCTTATCGCAGTTTAAGCCGTTTATAATTTTGTCCAGCCGATTCATATCCCGGCGTATTTTTTGTGCAATAGCAAGAATAGCGGCTGTCCGTTCGCTCACCGGTGTCGCAACAAGTCTTGACTGTTTATCATCCCACTCGTATGAAAAAACTTTGTATTCTGTCGTGATTTGCCTGACGACACGGCGGTGAGTTACAAAATAGACGATAGAACCCGGACGACCTTCTACTGTCGACGGGCGAAATTTTACTTTTACTGTGGCCATACTTATATTCTTTAATTTGATAATGTTTCATTGTTTTAACTTTCGGCATATAAAAATGGTCAGCGTAACACAGACAATGAGAAAAGCGACGGCACAGCCAAGCATTTCCCATAATAATGCACTATGTATGAGACGAGCATTTGCAGCGCAGGTACAGATAAAGGCCGCCGTAAGGGAGATGATTATCTCGACCATACACCAAAAAGCGGTTGCGGAGATAAGCACACGTTCATTCGCCGAGAAGCGTCTGGCCAACTTCGCGCACTCGCTTTCCATCCTGTCGACCATCTTTTGGCAGATTTTCTCTCCTTCCTGTTCAAGTACCTGTCTGGATTCCTCGCTGACAGAAACCGTGCTCGCTCTATGCAAGGAAGAAACAGCCCCGTCCACTTTGGGCAGGGCTTCCGAAAGTCTGCTTTCGAGCTTTTCCACATTGGCATTGAGAAGACGGATGGCTTCATAATTGTTTTCCAATGCGCCGGCCATGCGGTCTTTCTCCTGCATTTTTTCGGCAGCGGGAAGCGCCTCGTCTATTTCCGAGAAATCGAATTTCCTATTCATAGGCTGTTATCTTTTCCGTTCTGTCTTCGGTTTCTTTCCGATCACCCTTGCCGCTTCACGGGCGCATCGGCGTGCCCATTCCCGTTCATCCTCGTCCTCGCGTCTTCCCCAAGGCAGGTCGTTGGAACCGCCGCCCCCACCGCCCGAAAGAACAGCCGGAGCATCGAGCATCCCGACGAAAAGTGCCACCGCCATGTCCGTAAGGTCGCGGCTGTTGGCCGTCTCGCGGTAGTCGAACTCGTCATTGAATACGTCCAACGCTTCATCGGGAATGAAGAACCTGCGGCTTTCCTCGTCAATGTCAATATGATACGGGCTGGTGCCGGAACGATAAACGGTATATTGCGGAACCGGTGCTGTTCTTTGTACCTGAACTGAAGTCTGTCGGGGCATGACTGATGTCGTTCCTTTCACTGGAATCGTAACGGGACGTGTTATAACAGCAGCCGACGAAGTTTGTTTAGCCGTTTTGGAAACTGCATGCAGTTTTTTCCACGTGCTTTCGAGTTTGCTCGCCATGAAATTGCGCCCCCTGCCGAGTTCGGAAGCCTTGTATCTGGCATTGCCTTTCTTCAGCACATAACCGCGCAATATTTTCTTGTTGTCGCGCAGCTCCCAAAATTCATAGCCCTTGCTCCGGAGTCTGGCCACGTACTCGTCCCATGACCAGCTTTCCATTGATTGCAGAGTTTCCATGCAGTCCCGGTTCACCTGTCCGATGTTCGTTTCCCGTACCTTGGCGGCGGTCGTCCAGCCCCGTTTCAAGGCCACGCGCTCGGCTGCACGCTGTGCCCGCAGGTGGATGTCATGGTCGTTGTTGATATTTCCTCGTTCATCAATACGGCAGAACGCACCGTGGAGGTGGGGAATGCCGCTTTTGGATTCCAAATGCAGCCGCACTGTGCCCTTGCTGCCTTTTAAGTTGGTTTTCGGGGAATAGGTCTTGCCGTTCTTGTCAAGCAGTTCGATGTTATCGAACTCACTCATGAAGTCGTCCCACAACCTTTGCCAGTCATCGATGGTAAAGTCTTTGGTGTGTTCCTTCGCAGGGCTGACCTCGATGCGGATAACGGAATTTCTGACCCGTTTGAACTTCTCCAGCGTCAGTTGCATGGAATCCCATATTCCGGTGGCATCCAGACCGGGCGGCAGCAAATTATCCTTAACGTGGAAGATGAGTTCGGGATGTTTCTTGTTCCTCGATTCTCCCGTAATGTACCTGATGTCATTTATCCCGTGGGAAATGGATTTCGCTTTTCCTATCATGTTTCCTCCTCCCCGTCTTCACCTTTCCTTGTCTCGTCGGGCAGGCGGTTGGAAAACCGTACCTTGTCGAGCACGTCCGTGATACGCTCGGCCAGCCTGCCGAGTTCCTTGAGCCATTCGAGCATGAAAGGGTAACTGTTAAACATCTGCCTGCGTTTCTCCGGGTTCATGCCACGAAGGGCAGATGCGTAATTCACAAGGTCGCTGCGACATCCTATAAGGGTCTCCATGACCGCCTCCTGCCTTGCAGTCAGCCTCGCTTTCGGCTTGTAATTGAAACTTCTTGCCAACACGTAGCTGCTGACGGTCATGCCGCACTCGGCAGCAAGACGGTGGATATGCTGTTTCTGTTCCGCGGTGACTTTGGCACCGATGTATTCAGTACGGCTGCCGCCGGACGGGAATGATGTTTTTTCTCTGTTGTCTTCTGTCATAACTGTTGTTTTATAAAGGTTAAGCGGTGCGAGTTTGCGAGCGCCGCAACCGGCGAACTGCCAGTGAGCCGCGAGAGCGCCAAGGAATGACTGACCGAAGGGAGGTTATACCTTGGCATATCTCGAAACTGAAAGACGTTTTCACTTCTCCTGCGGCCTGCCTCCGCTGCCGAATAAATACCATTTAAAGGCTGTTCAAATGCCACTTAAATGCCATTCAGGGCTGGATTGCAAAGGTTTATGATGTGGCAGTTCTGAAAGTCCGTCCAGCCCTCGACACAGGTCACGGAAGCAATGGAAGCGGTTTTGGAAGCGTCTACCGCTATCATGCCCAGTCTTTCCATCGTTGCAAGGAGATTGCGGATTCTTTTTCTCCCTACGTTCCATTCTTCCGCAAGTCTGGTTTCCGAGAACTGGAACTGTCCGGGCTGCAATTCCTGCGGCCTGCGGAATGAAGCGCCCCTGCTGGGTGACAGACACATCCGTGAGAGCAGATCATAAAAGAGAGTGTAGTTACCGATTGTATTGTTACCGTTATCTTTCGTTGTTCCACCGAGCCATTCGATTGCCTCTGCAGTAAGGTGGATGCGGATTGTACGGAATCCCTGCGGCTTTTTGAAAAGGGATGTTTCCTTGTTCCTCTTGTTTTCTTGCATAATTCAGTAAAAAAATAAGGGAATGGGGTACCGGAGCAACTTGCAACAGTTTCGATAAGATGTCGTGCGTGGGAGTTTCCTTGCCCGCCCGATACTCTGTTCCGGTTTAACATCAGTTTCGATTCACGTTGGCGACGGGCTGGGATTGCAGGTGTTGCCGTGCGTCCTCCACCACCTTGAAGTCGGAAGAGATTTTCATCAGCGCGACGCTGACGCGACAAAGCTGGCCGATGTCGACAAAATCCTTGACGGCTCCCATCAGTTTTTGCGCACGTTCCTGACGGTGTTTCATCACGGCCTCGCCGCTTGTCCCGTTTTCTTTGGTAAGCCCGTGGTTGAGAAAACGGTTGACTGCCAGCATGTCGGTCGCCTCAATCGTTGCGGTATCGCCATTGCCCGTCCCGTAACCGACCATGACCCGTATGGAATCGGCCTCGTAGGGGGAACAGCCGCGAAGGAAGTCCAGAATGGTCTGCGCCTTTGCACTGATTACAGGTCTGCTCTCTTTCTTTTTCTGCTCCTTGTTCGGGGAATCTTGAACCGTGGTATTCCTGATACCCGGCTCCATGTTCTTTGAATTGTCCATGATTGCATTGTTCTAAAAAAGGTTGATAAATCATTTGTTTTTCTCACGTGATACCAGATAGCGGGATGCTTCGCTGTCAATTTCGTCCTGCGATTGCACCCGTACCCGTTTCATCCATGCGTCGAGGTCTTCCTTGGCGAAGAAGCACAGCTTGCCGCCCGGCTTGTAGTAAGGGATTGCGCGGCGCATCATCATCTTGTAGAGATAGCTCGGCTTCAGTCCGAGATAACGGGCTGCTTCCGTTGTGGTCATTAAATTGCGTTCACTTTCCATATACGTTCATTTTTATTGTTACTTGTCCTTTTGAGGAGTCGGAATTTGCTGTTTTTCAGCCTTTTGTTTTCTTCTGTTTCCGATGCAAAGTTAAGTTTGCCCCAAGGTGGGTCAATGGGGGACGAATGGGGAAAGTGTATAAAAAGAAAATGCGCCATACCGTTGTGTATGAACGGTATAGCGCATGGATATAATGGGAAGATGCCAGGCTGAATGGGGAAATGGCGGGCAGCTATGGGGTGTTGTTCAGCCGTCGGGCGTTTTCAACGGCCTTGTCGATGGATTTACGGAAATCTTGGTTTTCTTTTGTAGCACCTTTGTTGCAAACGTCGCTGCGGTGCTTGTCGTAATATGATTTGGATATGCCGCAGCGTTTCAAAAACTCTTCTGCCCAAAGTCTGCCGCGTTCACGCGGCCTGATGGTCTGGGAAACCGAATACACCATGTAACAGATACGCAGGTTCTCTTTCGGGCGCACGATGACCGTCCGCTCGGTGGGTTTCAGGTTCAGGAAGTTCACGAAGTCGCTGCCCGACAGGTACTCGAACTGGTAGTCGTTGCACACCTCGTAGATGAACAGACACAGAGCGAGGTCAACGGTGTCCATCCATGCGACGGTCTCTTGCAGCAGGCTCGCACGGTTCATGGCTCTCCCTCCTTCATGCGTCTGATGTCGGAGATGATACTTCCGGCGATTCCTTGCAGACGCTCCACCAGCACGTCGAGGAACATCGGTTTGAAACAATAGACAGAAAAATTCCGGTCACGTTCCTGCACCCACTCTATATATAATAGGTTCGCATGCGCGTGGGCCCCGTCATACTTTGCCTTTGCCGCACCGCATTTCGCATCGAGCGACCTGTATTCTTCCGAATCCAGAGGCAGGAAATCCAATCGACCGCTCATCGCTGAATATTTGCGCCAAAGTTCAGCAGCGACGGTTTTCGCTTTCTCGTACCGAAGTTCAAACGGTTCGAGATGTTTCTCGAAAAGGAATTCAAAGTCCACGGTCTGCAATGGTGTCCTGTCGAGTGAGAGGAATTTGTTCGTTTCCGAAAGAAGGGAAGAAGAAAAGTCCAGAAGTTGTCCGGGGTTCTCCTTTATCAGACAGGCAGCCTCCTTGACAAGAAGGTTCGTGTCATTGAAATCCTGATAGAACAGGGATAACGGCAAAGCCTGTTCAAAAGACAAGCCGCCTTGTCCGTAAGTGGCCAGAAGCAAGTTTACTTCATGCAATCGTTGCGTTATTTGCCGTATCATCATAACCGTCAGGAATTGAAAAGGTCATCCATCGTCACCTCGCTGTGGACGATGCTTCTGTTCTTGCCATTGGCCACGCCAT
>NZ_CANTZW010000039.1 GCF_947855115.1 uncultured Parabacteroides sp. | reverse complement strand
GGACCCCAACATTAAAAGTGTTGTGCTCTACCTGCTGAGCTAGCGAATCATCCTGCACATTGTTTTAATGCGAGTGCAAAGATAGGGTGCTTTATTTTATTATGCAAATTTTCAGAAGGCTAAATTTTAGTTTTTCCTGTGGAATAAATACAAAAAACAAAATATAAGCACTTTACATCATGTATATATCATGTAAAAACTGATTATTTTTACCATTTTACCATCAAAAGATAAATACAAAGTATAATCCCGATAACATCATGCAGTCACATGCCATCCCCTACCCTTTAGTATCATTCCGTTAAAGTATAAATTCCAGGAGATCGCACAATTTATCTTACAAGTTTTCTTCACCTTCCTAAATCGTATAATTCCCCATATACCTAAGTCTGGTAATCCATAGATCTTTGATACCTATGATCTTTGTTAATTTGTAAAATAAAAGATATTTACGTAGATTTGTACACCATTATTTTAAGTCAAGGAATCAATTAACACACTAAAAATTATATGGCAGACGATAAGAAGATTATTTTCTCGATGGTAGGCGTGAACAAGATCTTTCCGCCTCAAAAACAGGTTTTAAAAAATATATATCTGTCCTTTTTCTATGGGGCGAAGATCGGTATCATCGGCTTGAATGGTTCCGGTAAATCCACGTTGCTGAAGATTATCGCCGGTATCGATAAGGATTATCAGGGAGAGGTGGTCTTCTCACCCGGGTATTCCGTGGGGTATCTGGAGCAAGACCCTAAGCTGGAGCCGGGCAAGACCGTGAAGGAGATCGTGCAGGAAGGCGTGCAGGAGATCGTGGATACCTTGAAGGAATACGAGGAGGTGAACGAGCGATTCGGCGATCCGGAGGTACTGGAAGACCCGGATAAGATGGATGCCTTGATCAACCGTCAGGCGGAGTTGCAGGACAAGATCGACGCCACCGACGCATGGAACCTCGACAGCCGTCTGGAACGTGCCATGGACGCTTTGCGCTGCCCGCCGGAGGATCAGGTGGTGGATACGTTGTCCGGAGGCGAGCGTCGCCGGGTGGCCCTTTGCCGATTGCTGCTCCAGCAGCCGGACGTATTGCTGCTGGATGAGCCGACCAACCACTTGGACGCCGAGTCGATCGACTGGCTGGAGCAACACCTCCAACAATATGCCGGTACCGTTATCTGCATCACGCACGACCGCTACTTCCTAGACCACGTGGCCGGATGGATCCTTGAGCTGGATCGTGGCGAGGGTATCCCTTGGAAGGGTAATTACTCCTCTTGGCTAGACCAGAAGACGAAGCGTATGGCTCAAGAAGAGAAACAAGCCAGCAAGCGCCGTAAGACCTTGGAGCGTGAGCTGGAATGGATCAATATGGCCCCGAAGGCCCGTCACGCCAAGGGTAAGGCCCGTCTGAACTCGTACGAGGCCCTCTTGAACGAGGACCAGAAGGAGCGTGAGGCTAAGCTGGAGATCTTCATCCCGAACGGCCCTCGCTTGGGCAATAAGGTGATCGAGGCGCAGCATGTGGCGAAGGCGTTCGGCGATAAGCTGCTGTTCGATGATTTGAACTTCATGCTTCCCCCGAACGGTATCGTGGGAGTCATCGGGCCGAACGGTGCCGGTAAGACGACCTTGTTCAAGATGATCATGGGCATGGAAAGCATCGACAAGGGAACCTTCGAGGTGGGCGAGACCGTACAAATAGGTTACGCCGACCAGACCCATAAGGATATAGACCCGAAAAAGACCGTTTACCAAGTCGTATCCGGCGGACAGGAATTCATCCGTATGGGTGGCAAGGAGGTGAACGCACGGGCTTACCTGTCTAAATTCAATTTCGCCGGATCGGATCAAGAGAAGCTATGCGGCGTACTTTCCGGAGGAGAGCGTAACCGCCTGCATCTGGCGCTGACGCTGAAAGCGGACGCTAACGTATTGCTGCTCGACGAGCCTACCAACGATATCGACGTGAACACGCTGCGTGCCTTGGAGGAAGGTCTGGAGAACTTCGCCGGTTGTGCCGTCGTTGTCTCTCACGACCGTTGGTTCTTGGACCGTATCTGTACGCATATCCTGTCGTTCGAGGGCGATTCCAACGTGGTATTCTACGAAGGGACCTATTCCGAGTACGAGGAATACAAGCGGAAAACATTGGGCGACACCGAGCCGAAACGGGTACGCTATCGCAAACTAATCGTTGATTAATCATAAACTATAAATAGAATTTAATGCCATGAAAAAAAGAATGCTATCTTTGGCTGTATTAGCCGCCTCCATCTTCTGTTTCTCCGATGGGGCGAACGCGCAGAAGACCGAGAAACTGTTTAACGGGAAAGACCTGTCTAACTGGAATTTCGTAGTCGATAAAAACTCCGTCCCCGCCGATCAGGTCTATTCCGTACGCGACGGTAAGATCTTCATCACCGGCCAGCCTTTCGGCTATATGTACACCAAGGAGAAATACGGTGACTATAAATTGCACGTGGAATGGCGTTGGCCGAATGGGGATTCCAACGCCAACAGCGGTATCTTCCTGCATATCGTAGACACGAAGAATCCCTTCCCGAACGGGATCGAGTGTAACCTGCAAGCCGGGAGGGCCGGATTGTTCGTATTGCTGGGAGGCTCCGACCTTGTCGAGTACCAGCAACGCCCGGGAGAGGAACGTCCCTTCTTCCCTGTCGTAAAGAACGTGAACCCGTCTAGCGAGAAACCCGCCGGAGAGTGGAACGAGGCGAACATCTTCGTGAAAGACGGCGTCATCACCGTATACATCAACGGCGTGTACCAGAACACCGGAACCAACAAGGTGAAGGAAGGCCATATCGGGCTACAGAGCGAGGGTAAGGAGGTTGAGTTCAGAAACGTAACCCTTACCAAGTGGTAAGCGGAGCCGTTTCCGGCACATCTGTAATATCCGGCGCATCTGTAATAATTAAACGGAATCTTTTAAATAGTATTAAAATAATATAGTACATTCGCGAGGATTCCTTTTCAATGAGGAACATATCATTGCAATAACCAATTTAAGAGGTAATGAAAAGAGACAACATCATTTTTGACATTATCGAGAAGGAGCACCAACGCCAATTGAAAGGCATTGAGTTGATCGCTTCCGAGAACTTTGTCAGCGACCAGGTCATGCAGGCCATGGGAAGCTGTCTGACCAACAAATACGCCGAGGGATATCCCGGCAAGCGTTATTATGGGGGTTGCGAGGTAGTAGACCAAAGCGAGACGATCGCTATCGAACGGTTGAAAAAGCTATTCAACGCCGAATGGGCCAACGTGCAGCCTCACTCCGGGGCGCAGGCCAACGCAGCCGTATTCTTCGCCGTATTGAATCCGGGCGACACGTTCCTCGGGTTGAACCTCTCGCATGGCGGACACCTGTCTCACGGCTCCCCAGTAAATAGCTCCGGCGTTCTCTATCACGCTACCGAATATAATGTAAAGGAAGATACCGGACGGGTGGACTACGACCAGATGGAGGAAGTAGCCCTTCGAGAGAAACCGAAATTGATCGTTGGCGGTGGTTCCGCTTATTCCCGCGACTGGGATTACAAACGTATGCGTGAGATAGCCGACAAGGTAGGCGCCTTATTGATGATCGATATGGCTCACCCGGCAGGCCTGATCGCCGCCGGTTTGCTGAATAACCCGCTGGAGTACGCTCACATCGTGACGTCTACGACGCATAAGACCCTGCGGGGGCCTCGTGGCGGTATCATCCTGCTGGGTAAGGATTTCGAGAATCCTTGGGGCAAGAAGACACCGAAAGGCGAGATCAAGAAGATGTCTCAGTTGCTGGACTCCGCCGTATTCCCGGGTATCCAAGGCGGTCCGCTGGAGCATGTGATCGCCGCCAAGGCCGTAGCCTTCGGAGAGGCTTTGGAGCCGGAATACAAGACGTACCAAGCACAGGTGAAAGCGAACGCCGCCGCCATGGCCGCCGCCTTCATGGACAAAGGGTACAAGATCATCTCCGGCGGTACGGACAACCACAGCATGCTGATCGACCTGCGCACGAAGTTCCCCGACCTGACCGGTAAGGTGGCCGAGAAAGCCTTGGTAGCCGCCGACATCACGGTGAACAAGAACATGGTTCCGTTCGACAGCCGCTCGGCCTTCCAGACCTCCGGTATCCGTGTGGGTACGCCCGCTATCACCACCCGTGGCGCTAAAGAGCCGCTTATGGGCGAGATCGTGGAACTGATCGACACCGTATTGGCCGCTCCCGAATGCGATAAGACCATCGGCGCCGTTCGTGAGAAGGTGAACGATATCATGAAGGAATATCCGATCTTCGCATGGTAACGCGAAAATAACTGAAAATTGAGAATTGAGAATTGAAAATTAGCGACAAGCGGGATTTTCTTTTTCCGATTCTCAATGTTCAAGCGATCAAATAATTTTCAATTTTTCATTTTCAATTTTTAATTCTATGAAAAAGCTCCTTGCTACAATCTGCGCCGGCGCCGCCCTTGGTTTGATGGCCTCGTGCGACAATGCTCCCGGTGAAGTGAAACCTTACAACCAAGGTATCAACATCATCCCGACACCGGTCAGCCTCACGCAGAATGAAGGAAACTTCAAACTAAACAAAAACACGAAGATTTACGCTTCCACCCCGGAGGCGAAAACCGTAGCCGAGTTTTTCGCGGCTAAAATGAACACGGCGACAGGCTACCAGATAGCTACCGCCGACAAAGAGACCTCCGACGGTATCTCGTTGGTTATCGACGGTTCTCTGGACGTAAACGACGAGGGATACACGCTCGACGTAGCCGACAGCGGCGTCCGTATCAAGGCCAAGACCCCTCAAGGTCTTTTCTACGGCATGCAATCGTTCTTGCAACTGCTGCCCGCCGAGATCGAGAGCCCTTCCACCGTGAAAGGTATCGCATGGACCGCCCCGGCCGTATCCATCAAGGACGAGCCTCGTTTCGGTTACCGCGGTATCATGCTAGACCCCTGCCGCCATTTCATCCCGGTAGAGAATATCAAGAAGCAGCTGGACGTATTGGCCTTGTTCAAGATCAACCGCATGCATTGGCACCTGACCGACGACCAAGGATGGCGTATCGAGATCAAGAAGTACCCGAAACTGACCGAGATAGGCTCTAAGCGCATCGATGGCGAGGGTACCGAGTACGGAGGCTTCTATACCCAAGAGGAGGTGAAGGAGGTCGTTAAATACGCCGCGGATCGTTTCATCACGATCGTTCCCGAGATAGAGCTTCCGGGGCACGAGATGGCCGCTATCTCCGCTTATCCCGAGCTGTCTTGCGAAGGTAAGCAGGGTACTCCCCGTATCATCTGGGGCGTGGAAGACATCGTATTATGCGCCGGAAAGGAAGAGCCCTTCCAGTTCTTCGAGGACGTGATCGCCGAGGTAGCTCCCCTATTCCCGGGCGAGTATTTCCATATCGGAGGCGATGAGTGCCCGAAGACGAGCTGGGAGAAATGCCCGCTTTGCCAAGCCCGTATCCGTAAAGAGGGCTTGAAAGATGACAAGGAACATACGGCCGAGGAGAAATTGCAGAGCTATTTCGTACAGCGCATGGAGAAGGTCGTAAACAAGCATGGCAAGAAGATGATCGGATGGGACGAGATCCTAGAGGGCGGTCTGGCACCGTCGGCCACGGTTATGTCTTGGCGAGGTGAGGAAGGCGGTATCGCCGCCGCTAGCATGAACCACGACGTGATCATGACCCCGGGAAGCGAGGGTATGTATATCGACCAGTTCCAAGGCGACTACAAGATCAACCCGGTATCTATCGGCGGATTCACCACGGCGGAGCGGGTCTACAAGTACAACCCCGTCCCCGACACGCTGGCAGCGACCGGTAAGGGACATTTCATCAAGGGCGTACAATGCAACGTATGGAGTGAGTACCTTTATAACACGGACATCATGGAGTACCGTATCTATCCCCGTATCCTAGCCCTCTCCGAGATCGCTTGGAGCCCGCTGGACCGGAAAAATTACAAGGACTTCGAACGCCGCCTGGATAACGCCCAGGTTCGTTTGGACGGACACGGTATCAACTATTATATCCCGCAGCCCGAGCAACCGAACGGTTCTTGCAACTTCGTGGCTTTCACGGATAAGGCTACCATGACATTCACCACGAACCGTCCGATGAAGATGGTCTACACGCTGGATGGCACCGAGCCTACCCCGGAATCTACCATATATACAACTCCTTTCGATATCACCGAGACCACGACCGTGAAGATCGCTTCCGTATTGCCTTCCGGCAAGATGGGCAAACCTCGGACGATCCTCGTGGAGAAGCAAACGCTGGCTCCGGCCAAGGAAGTAGCCAAGACGACCCCGGGCCTCAAGATGGAGGTATTCGATGGCATGTACTTGAGCGTAAGCGATCTGGAGGCCGCCCAGAAGACCGGTAAGAAACAGGTTATCAAGACGACCCGTGAGCTGACCAACCAAGTGCCCGCCCCCGAGTCCATGCGAGGCGTGAAGCAATACGCCGCTATCGCTACCGGCTACGTGAACATCCCGGAGGATGGCGTTTATTACATCTCTTCCGATTTAGAGGAGGTATGGATCGACGGCAAGTTGATGGTCAATAACGGCGGCGAGGTAAAACGTTTCTCCCGTCATGACACCTCCGCGGCCTTGGCGAAGGGCTTGCACGAGATCAAGCTGGTATTCCTCGGACATATCATTGGAGGCTGGCCTTCCAACTGGAACGACGGCAGCGTGCAACTCCGTAAATCGGACGCCGAGAAATTCACGCCGATCACGGCTGAGATGCTAAGTCATTAAGATCATTTCCGAAGGGGGGGAAGCGAGCGATCCTCCCCCGATATAAACCGTAGGGGCGGGATTTGCCCGTCCTCCCGTGTCGTGTATGTGGGAGGACGGACAGATCCCGCCCCTGCTGTATTCTTCCGGTAAATACAATTGTGTTTACCGGCGAATACTACTGTGTTCAACCATGAATACTACTGTGTTCAACCGCGAACACTACTGTTTTTTTACCCTCAACTCATATAAGTCGTGGCGGCGGTCCCGAAGGTTACGCACGCTACCGTACGTATGCAACTCGTTGAGCAAATCAAGATCCACGTCCGACACAAGGATCATCTCCGTATTCGGGGTCGCTTCCGCACGCTTGCCATCGGTCGGGAAAGCGAAGTCGCAAGGCGTGAACACACCCGATTGGGCGTACTGTATATCCATATTATGCACACGAGGCAGGTTGCCCACGCTGCCCGCTATCACCACGAAGCACTCGTTCTCGATCGCCCGGGCCTGGGCACACACACGAACCCGTGAGTAACCGTTTTGCGTATCCGTGAGGAAAGGCACGAAGAGGATCTGCATCCCTTGGTCGGCCATGATACGGGAAAGCTCCGGGAATTCCACGTCATAGCAGATCAGTACGCCGATCCGGGCGCAATCCGTGTCAAACGTCTTCACCATCTTCCCACCCGAGAGTCCCCAGCTCTTCTGCTCGTCCGGGGTGACATGCACCTTCTCGTACATCTCGTAGGAGCCGTCACGACGGATCAGGTACCCCACGTTATACAGTGCCCCGTCCTCCTTCAGCAAAGGCATGCTACCGGTGATGATATTGATATTGTAACTGATGGCGAGGTTCACGAATCGCTCACGGATCTCCTCGGTGTACTGGGCCAGCCCACGGATGCTCTGCGCCTCGCCCAGATGGTTGAACTTGGCCATCAGCGGGGCGTTGAAATACTCGGGGAAAAGAACGAAGTCGCTCTTGTAATCGGACACGGCGTCGACGAAGAACTCCACCTGCTCGAACACGTCGTCCAGTGTCTTGTAAGGCCGCATCTGCCATTGTACGAGGCCGACACGCACGGTTGTCTTCTTATCCACGTAATCCGTCGTAGGCGGCTGGTAATAGATATTATCCCATTGCAGCAGGGTAGCGCAATGCTTCGACTCCTCGTCGTTCGGCAAGTAGTTCATCATCACCCTCCGCACGTGGAAATCGTTGGAGAGCTGGAAAGTGAGCACCGGGTCGTAGATCTGGCGTGAGCGTACCTTCTCGATGTACTCCTTCGGGCGCATATGGTCGGCGTATTTATAATAGTTCGGGATACGTCCGCCGAACATGATCGCCTTCAGGTTCAACTTCTCGCACAGCTCCTTCCGGTACTCGTACATACGGCGGGCCAGCCGGAGGCCCCGGTAGTCCGGATGGATGAACACCTCTATACCATATAATATATTCCCGTTCGGGTTATGCGTGTTGAACGTCTCGTTTCCCGTTACCTTGGCGTAGGTATGATCCCCTTTCACCATGTCATAATCCACGATGATGGAGAGGGCGCATCCCACGATCCGGTCATCCGCCAGCGTCACGACCTGCCCCTCGGGAAATATCCGTATCAACGTCTCGATCTGCTTGCGGGTCCAGAAAACATCCTTGTCGGCGTACACCCTCTTGAAAGATTGCGATAACTGCGTATAGTCCTCAAGCTGCAAGCTCCGGAGCTCTACCTTGTTTATCTTATGCATTGGTTCCATAACACATCTTTTTTGTTAAAGTCGCCGCGAAGTTAGGATAAATACAGATAGAGTGTACCAGCCCCCTTGCCCTATCTGGCCTACTCCATGTATAATTTCAAGACCGTCACGGAATTAGGAGGAAAATTATAGATAAGCGGGCTACCCATCGGGAATACGACAGTCTCGCGGACAGGCGCTACGGCTTCCGGGTTCTCAAACGTATTACGGGCCTCCGGCTCTCCTCTCAATTGGATCAGCTCCACTTCGTTACGGATATTTACCCCCTCGACACGCAAAGAGGTCTTCTCCTCATGGCGGGTCGTATTCACGACTTTCAAGTAAATCACCCGCTTTTCCTTGTCGAGGGTAGCCACGGATACCAACGACGGGATCGGGCTCATATCCACCTCATGCAGCAATACGCCGTCCACATAGCAACGTATGCGCTCATTCTCGCACGTCATGCGAACCGTATACCACCGGTTACTCTCAAAAGGGAACCGTACGGGAGAGACCAAGCTATCCTTCACGCCGCCTACCTGATGGTATAGCTCGCTCGTTCCCGCCCCGATCGTCAGGGTGATATAATCCGCTTGCTCCCCTGTCCGCCCGTTGTCTCGGAGGCGAAGCTGTATCTGCCCGCTACCTTTCGTACGCCGGATGGTAGCCGTATACTCATAGGCGTAGCTCGTAGAGTCGCCGAACAATACATGGTTCCACCGGTTGGCCTCCGGAACCAACGTACCGGCCTCCGGAACCCTCCATCCCCCGCTCAGCACGGAGACGCCCGATACGGGCACGCCATCGATCCGCACGTCCTTGAACTCATAGCTATTGTCAAACATCTCGACACCTGCCCGGCCCGTACGTGCTTGCGGTTTCTCGTAGGTATCCACGATCGTCTTCAGCACCTCATCCCCCCGATGGCGGTTAAACATCTTTAATAAATGATAGGAAGGAGAGACCACCGCCTGATGGGTATTGAAGGATATCAACGGATAGCGCTGGTTCTCGAACCCGGCGTTGCCCAGTACCGGGGCGTACGCCAAGCGGCGTACCATATCCGGGTTCACCTCCGCCCCGACCAGGAAACAGGCCTCGGCCACCGCCGCCCGGAGCGTACCGGCCAAGGGGCGCTCCGTCGTCCCGAACTCCCCGATAAACACCGTCGGTGAACGCCGGGAATACCGGTCGTTATTAAACCTACCGGAGTTCGAGAGGAAGAAATCCTCCCCGGCATAATAATGAGAATCCACCCACTCGCTACGGCCTCGCTTCGTGACAGGCGAACTGCTGATAACGGCAATCTCCGGATAGGCCTCCTTGATCGCCTCGCGGAAGAGCTCAAAGCGCCTGAAATACTCCCCGCCATAGTTCTCGCTACCGATCTCGACATATTTCAAGTTGAAAGGTTCCGGATGCCCGTTCCTCGCACGCAGGGCGCCCAACAAGGAATCCGCCGGGGCGTTCGCGTAGGCGATAGCGTCCAAGGCATCTCCCGTGAGCTTATCCATCGCCGTGATATCCTCGTACCGGGGGCGGCGGCTTTGGCTCGTGATCCCGCTATTGATAACGTATATAGGCTCTGCCCCCATATCCTCGCACATTTGCAAATACTCATGGTAACCCATGCCATTCGTCGTTCCATAAGCCCATACGTTCCAGAAATGCTTACGCTCCGAGATATCGCCCAGCGTCTCCCGCCAGATAGGGTACGTGCCCGCCGTATATCCTTCCACGAAACTACCTCCGGGGAAACGGATAAAACGAGGAGCCAAGGAATCGACCAGCGCCGCCAGATCCGGTCTCAGCCCGTTCTTCCGTCCTTTCCATGTATCCTCCGGGAACAAAGAGACCACATCCAGCCAGAACACGGTGGAAGTATCGGCCGTGATCGTCAAGACAGCGTTCGGCGCGTCCTCCGTAGCCGTGAACGTATGCCTGTATCGTTTCCACTCGTACAGCGGCGCTACCTGAAACACATCGCTCAAGACCGTATTGGCCACGGAATCCTCCAAGGCCACCCGGATGGTCCGGGGCACCATATGCGCTCCCTTGGCGAAAAACGAGAGATGGTATCGCCCCCCTTCGCGGATCGGTATCCCCCGGTATCCATCGGCTATCACGCCTCCCCTGCCCGATTCCCCGGATGCCGACACGGCCACGAGCAACGACCGCCGGTTCTTATCATTGACCAGCTCTTTCATGTCCGGGTATATCTGTGTATTAGGGGCTATTCGCCTCCATCCCGGTACGGAATCTCCCCTCACGAAAGGGATTGTCCAGCCATTCGGGGTAATCAAGACGTTCCGGGCGGCATCGTAAGGGCAGTTCAAAGGCGGTACGCCATCCTCGAAACTCCGGTTCTGGATCAACTCCGCGTATAGCCCCCCATCGATCCCGTGGTTGATCTCCTCAATGGTCAAACCATACAGATCCGGGTTCACGGGAACCGTCAAGCCATCTGCCTCTACGGTTATCGTGGAGATCACCGGTACCTCCGGTTGGCAGGAAGCCAAGCCCATCGCGGCAATAACGCCAACCAATAAACCAATATAACCAAAACTCATACACTCTCTACAGTACATTTCAGAATATCCATATCATTATTACAGGCACAAACTTAATCAAAAAAATCGCATCTCACCCTATATTCAAGGATTGAGCCATTTTCCCGAAAAAATAGTTGAAAAACATATACTTTTTCAATTAAATGTTCTAAATTTGCACACAAGATAAAACAAAAGACGATAATATTATACGACTCTATATGGAGAAATCTGTTCTTTTAGTAGATGACAAGCAAGAAATCGCTAAGATAATCATGCTTTATTTATCAAGCACCTACAAGGTGTTTTATAAAGAAAATCCTTTGAAAGCGATCGCTTGGCTTCAAGAAGGCAATTTACCGGATTTGATTATCTCTGATTTGAATATGCCAGAAATGTCCGGAGAGGAATTCTTGATCTATTTAAAAGCGAACGATATGTTCAGTAATATACCGGTTTTAATCCTGTCGAGCGTAGAAAGTAGCTCAAATAGAATACGCTTGTTTGAGGAAGGTGCGGAAGACTTCATCTTGAAGCCTTTTAATCCAGAGGAACTAAGAGTAAGGGTAAAACGCATTTTAAGATAATGAATTATGTTTTTTTCGGAAATAACATGTCGCTAGCCAACTATTTACGGGAGGCTTTAGACACAGGAGTTATAGAATGCGCAACACTTCTGCAGATGGAAAACGCACTTCTTACTGTAGGGGAGATGGAATATTGCGTATTCATCGAAAAAAAAGATCCTGTATTAAATATCCCCACGATCAAACACTTGCATAAGACATTTCAATATATATACATCGTATTAATCGCCCCGGAAATGACCAGGGAAGAGAAAATAGCCTATTTGCAAGCAGGAACCGACTGTGTTATCTCCGAATCTACATCCAAGGAAGATCTACTTAAACTATTGAGCATCGCCGGGAAATGCAAGAACATGGAAAAAGCACATAACCCCCAAATGAAAGAGCCCAGCCTCGCCATTTTCAAGCTTCCTCTATGGAAAAGGGCCTTCGACATCATTTTCTCATCCATGGCGCTCCTCTGTCTCTCCCCAATCTTTATCATCACGGCGATCTGGATCAAGCTGGAGGACCGAGGCCCCGTTTTCTACAAGTCAAAACGAGTAGGCAGCAATTACAAGGTCTTCGATTTCTACAAGTTCCGTTCCATGTATATGGACGCGGATAAGCGTTTGGCTGAATACAAGAAACTTAATCAATATATGGAATCTATTGATGAAGAGGCTACAGCCTCTTCATCAACTTCCGTGAATTCACGGAAACAAACCTCTTTTTTTAAAGGCGACGGGCAAAATATCATTTTATATTCCGATAATGACGCTACCCCGGAAAACGACTATCTAAAAGAGAAGCGCCACGAACGCTCAAACGCTTTCATCAAATTAGAGAATGATCCCCGTATAACAAAGATCGGCCATATCATCCGGAAATATAGCATCGACGAGCTTCCCCAATTATTCAATATATTAAAAGGAGACATGTCGATAGTAGGTAACCGCCCTCTTCCTATATACGAGGCCGAGCTACTGACTAGCGACGAATACATACAACGTTTCATGGCTCCCGCCGGCCTCACTGGCCTCTGGCAAGTAGAGAAACGGGGCAATTCAGGCAGTATGTCCGCCGAGGAACGTAAACAATTAGACATCAAATACGCTCGTACCTTTTCTTTTTGGATGGATATCAAGATAATACTCAAGACATTCACGGCGTTCGTGCAGAAAGAAGATGTGTAAGCATAAATATTATAATGTACAACCGGTAATATATATTCTATGAAGAAGTTATTTATTATATTATTGATTTTAAATACAACTTTGATTTATAGCCAAAAGAAGACATATTTCGATAAAGCGACGGCTATAGAAGTAACCTCTGGAAATGACTCTATAAAAGCCATGTTAGATGACTACGAGCGTATTCAACTACCTCCCTTGTCTGTCTTTCTAGAGTCTGTATATGAACACCCATCTGTCCGTATCTACGAAGCCAGACGAGATGAGGCAAATGCCGATATGAAAGTCACCAGGAGAGAGTGGCTAAATTATTTTAGACCTTTCGCCCAATACCAATATGGTAGAATCGTTCAATTCGCATCCACAGAGACTATCAGTGACCCCTTAGCTTTCACGAGTTTAGGTAGCAATCAACACTCATATAGTATCGGTATCTCATTATCCATTCCTTTGGGAGATGTTTTTAGCAGAGGACAGAAAATACGGGCAAAGAAAGCTCGTTTCCGTCAATTGGATTATGAATATGAGATATCCATTGAAGAACGTAAGCTAAAAATCCTAGAAGCTTATAACAGCGTATTGCAAGAATTAGCCACGCTAAAAGCCAAATCAGATGCCGCAGCTCTTTATAACGCCCAAATGAAGATATCTGAACAAGATTTCATAAATGGTAGAATAGACATTATAGAGCTTTCCCTTGAACGAGGGAGACGTTCTAACGCTAATATATCTTATCAAGAAGGTCGTGCCAGCTTACATAATGCGGTTACACTTCTTGAGATGCTTACTAACGTAAAAATTATAAATCGATAATCAATGGATATCATATTATATATATCACGCTTCTTCTATCGAATTCGACATCAATTGGTATTCGGTACACTTGTTATAACAGCATTAGTAGCCTACTTCAGTCAATTTATGGGCAAAAACTATACAGTTTCCACCTCTATTTATACAGGTATTGCATCTAGTACAGGGCTAACAACTGATGAAGAAAGAACGGACTGGCAAATAATACTTAACACATACGACAACTTAGTTAGCTTGACTAAATCAAAAGGAACACTGGAAACGGTATCTTTAAAGTTATTGGCATTGTGTTTAATGAATGGAAATCCAGATGAAGACAATCTATATATCACAGCCAAAAACTATAATAAATTAATAAATACTACCCCAAAAGAAATATTAAACTTAGTAGATACGGCATCTTTCGATAAAACATTCTATTCCCTGAAAGAGTATAAATATAGTGATAGTTATAATTATCTACAAGAATTATTCAACAGCGAAACTCCATTTTTCAGTTATGCTGCCCTTTCTAAAATTATCATCAAACGACAAGGAAATAGTGATTTGATAGAAATTATATATACAAGTTCTGATCCCGGCATCACATGGAATACAGTAAAATTAATCAGTGAAGAAATGAAAGCCTCTTATAATCACTTGAGATTCCAAGCGGCAGATGACATTGTCAAATATTATGAAGAAGAACTAAGAAAAGTCAGGGCGAAACTAAACCAACAGGAAGATAACCTCACAGCTTACAACGTGGCAAACAGAGTCATCAATTATGATGAACAAACAAAAGCGATTGCACAAAATTACGAGTTTTTCGCCACACGTTATGAAGAGGCAGAAAAAGCTTACGAGAGTTCATCCAAGTTGATCAAGGATGTAGAGAAATATATGCTCATCCGAGCAAAGCTTATAACTGCAAACGAGGAATTTATTAATACGTTGGAAGATATCACCCGTATCAGTGGAAAGATCACAGAAATAGAGACTTTTACCTCTGAAGATAAACAAGCCACTGATAAGGAGCTACTAGGGTATAAGACCGATTTAAAAGATGCAGAAAAGAAAATAGCCCTACTAACCGAACAAATAAACTCATACAAAGAGAGTAAAGAAGGTGTTGCTATCGATGGTCTGGTAGACGAGTGGCTAAAACAAACACTCTTGTACACTAAATCGAAAGCCGAACTCGGTGTGTTGAATAAACGTAAACGGGAATTTGACAATTTATATAAGACTTATTCTCCAGTAGGTACCCGGATCAAGCAACAGGAACGTGAGATCAATCTTAGTGAACAATCCTATATACAAATCCTGTACGCATTGAATATGGCGAAGATGAAACAGAAAAACATTCAATTAACTTCTGCCACGTTAAACACAATATCAGAACCCTCTTATCCGCTTTTTAGCGATAAAGGAAAACGATTGTTATTAATTATAGCGGCTTTTATTGGTAGTTTACTGTTTATCACTGGATTGAATTTGATTGTTGAGTTATTAGACCGTACGCTCCGAGATGCAGAGCGAGCCAAACGTCTCACGGGTATGAACATACTGGGAGCTTTTACAGGGCGTAACTCTCAATTAAAATTCCGTGGTTTCATAAAAGCATGTAATCGGATTTCGGCCTCTTACATTTGTAATCGATTAAATCCTTATTTAAAAAAGAATGAGATATTGTGCGTAAACATTTTAAGTGTAGACCCCAAAGAGGGGAAAACGTTTATATGTAAATATTTGACTGATCAGTGGGAAACACTGGGCTTCAATGTAAAATACGTAAAAGTAAATAAGGAAATAACAATTGATGCTGCATTCTTAACAGCAGAAACAATAGAACACCATGTGTGTTGGGATAAACGTCCGGATATTCTACTCGTCGAATATCCTGCTATACGACAAAATGGAGTTCCACCTTATTTGTTACGTTCTGCTCAAGTGAATTTATTGGTGGCGAATGCTTGTCGGGTATGGAAACACAGTGATGATGAATATGTGAGATACCTTCGTGAAATGACTAGTAATGCCCCGTTGTTCTTATACTTGAACAACGCATCACGCGAAGCTGTAGAGGATTTCACGGGTCAATTACCTCCAGAAACTTCTATGCACTCATTTGCAAACAAGATGATGTATATGGGACTGACATCTACAGGTTCTGCTGTAAAATAACACATGGACATGAAAAGTATAAAACAACAAGAAGAGGCCACATTCAGACTATTCAACTTGATCCTCATATTGGGATTAGGAGGAATTATTACGTCCTTGTTGTTCTCTAATATACCTGCTTTTGGGACAATTACGCTTTTTCCTCTGATTTGTATAGGTTGTATGTTTTTACTCAAATACCCATGGCTTATCTTATTTGTGATTTTTACGATAAACTATTTTATCATGGGGATCACGCGTTATTTCCCAATTGAAGGAATCAGCGTTATTATGGATATTTCATATGCAATAGCTCTTGTTGTCATATTTATCCACGCCTCACTTTATCAAAATATTGAATTGAAAAGAGCGATCCATATTTTAAGTATCACATCTTTTTTATGGATGTTGTATTGTTTTCTTGAGTTAATCAATCCAACAGCTTCCATAGAAGGATGGATCCTATCAAGAGGATTAATTATTAATGGTTTAATCATAACGGTCTTAGCGTCCTTATTATGTACAAGTTATAAAATATTAAAAGCGTTGATATTTACTTTATCTGTATTCACAATGCTAGCTGTAGTGAAAGCTTTGATGCAGAAATATATCGGATTCGACGCTTATGAACAAAGATGGTTAGATAATGGAGGATATGTGACTCATATTATTTGGTCGGGTACTCGTTATTTCTCATTTTTCACGGACGCAAGTAATATGGGAGCGAATTTGGCGGCTGCATCTATGTTCTTTGGGATTTCCGCTTTCTATATGCGTTCGCATACTTTAAAAATATATTACCTTATCGTAGCAATATCTTCTTTCCTCGTGATGCTTACGTCCGGAACCAGGGGAGCCATAATTGTCCCATTAGGAGGACTATTTTTTTATGCCATAGTAAGTAAGCAAACGACCACTATTATAGGAGCAGCTTGTACTCTACTTTTTATATATGTTTTCTTTGCATTCACTTATATAGGACAAAGTGATAGTACTATCCGAAGGATGAGGACAGCCTTCCGTCCAACAGAAGACGCATCTTTTAATGTCCGTATCGAAAACCAGAAGAAATTAGCCTCCTACTTAAAATACAGACCTTTTGGGGAAGGGTTGGGGCTTTCTGGTGACGGATTAGGGATGAAGGTATCAACTCGTTTTACAACATCCATACCCAATGACTCTTGGTATGTTAAAATCTGGGTAGAAAGTGGTATCATCGGCTTGATACTTTATTTGGGAATGATACTTATATCCATGATTAAAGGAGGATGGATTATAGCTAATCAAATCAAGGATCCAGAATTAAAGGGACAATTGGCCGGATTACTCAGTGGTATATTTGGTATGTTCCTCAACGCATACTCCAACTCTTTTTGGGGACAATTTCCAACCATGCTGATTGTTTTTATGGGACTTACATTCGTATTAAATGGCCCATACTTTGATCAAGATATACAAATAAATAAAAAATAACTACTTCAAATAATTGAGCATTATGATAGAGCAATTTTTTCAAACAGGAGGATACTTTATTGAGAAACAAGAACACTTATATCTATTAGGAGATGCCATCCTATTTTTATGTTTCTTGATATTTGTATTGTATTTATTCATATTCGCAGTTAACTCTAAACGGAAACCTTTGTATACCTATCCTGGGGCTAAAAAGAAATATCGTTTCGCCGTCTTATTCCCCGCCTATAAGGAAGACCAAGTAATACTTGACTCCGTAAACAGTTTTCTTAAACAAGAATACCCTCAAGAACTATATGATATCATTGTAATCTCAAATCAAATGACCCCTGAGACCATTGATAACTTAAGACAATTGCCAATAAAAGTCGTTGAGGTGAATTCTGATAAATGTACTAAAATTGAAGCTATGCAAAAAGCCGTTGAATACATAGAGATAGAGAATTTAAGATATGATAATATACTCATTCTAGACGCAGACAATGTTGTATCTCCCACTTACCTTCAGGAGATAAACAACGCCTTATACGCAGGATGTTCCGTTTTACAAACACATAGGGTCGCTAAAAACAGAGACAGCAGCGTCGCTGTCCTCGACTCAATCAGTGAAGAGATCAACAACTCCATTTTCCGTAAAGGTCATACTCGCCTAGGTTTTTCATCAGCTCTAAGTGGTTCCGGAACAGCATTTGAATACGATCTATTCAAGGAAACCATTGAAGGTTACAATGGTATTGGAGAAGATAAATACATGGAACGGGTTTTGCTATTCCAGAATATCTATATTGAGTATCTAGAAGATGTATATACATATGATGAAAAAGTCCGGGAAAAAAAGGACTTCTATAATCAACGCCAACGTTGGTTAACTACTCAGTTCTCAAACTTATTATCCGGCATCTTCAAGATACCTATGGCCATGCTTAAGGGGAAATGGGATTATTGTGATAAGCTTTTCCAATGGATAATGCCTCCCCGTGTTTTATTACTAGGATTTATCATTTTAATCGCCCTTATCTTGACAGTTCTTGATTTCGTGGCTTCTATCAAATGGTGGTCTTTACTTATATTACTCGGAATCACATTCAGCATTGCAGTACCCGATTATTTAGTGGACAAAAGATTCACAAAAGCTATCATATCGGTTCCGTCCCTTTTCATTCTTATGTTTTTGAATATATTCAGGATTGGAGGAAGACAGTTTTCCCATACAAAACATTCCAATAAAAAATCATGAGAATAGCCATAGAAGCCCAACGTATTTTCCGGACTAATAAACACGGAATGGATTTCGTAGCCTTAGAGAGTATCCGGGAATTGCAAAAAATAGATCATGATAATGAGTATTACATATTCGTAAGCCCTGGAGAAGATCGATGCTTAGAAGAAAGCGACAATGTACGTATCATTGAGGTAACTTGTCCTAGTTATCCTTTATGGGAACAGATAGCCTTACCTCGGGCAGTAGCTAAAGTTAATGCAGCTCTATTGCACTGTACCAGTAATACAGCACCCATCCATTGCCCAGTACCATTAATATTGACATTGCATGACATTATATTCCTTGAGCCACGGCAAAGTGGGAACAAATCATTTTACCAGAATATAGGATGGTATTATCGTCGGATGATCGTACCACGAATATTACCACAATGTAAAAAAATCATTACTGTCTCACATTTCGAGCGGACACGTATTTTGAAGGCACTATCTTTACCAGAAGATTTAGTCACGACTGTTTATAACGGGTTTGGTCAACATTTCTATCCAAGAAAAGAGGTAGAACAAATTACCCGTAGATATACACAAGATAAGAGATACCTTTTTTTCCTAGGTAACACGGATCCCAAGAAGAACGTTCCCCGTGTATTAAAAGCTTATGAGCTTTATAGACAAAAATCTTTAAATCCCTTACCTCTATTGATAGCAGATATGAAAGACGAATATTTAGATGCTATCATGAAGGAACATGATATAGGGCACATTCGGCCTTATGTAATCAACCCTGGATACATACCCAATACGGATCTTCCATATCTATATAGCGGAGCCTTCATATTTTTGTACACATCGCTCCGAGAGAGTTTCGGCATACCTCTTTTAGAGGCGATGGCATGTGGTACCCCCGTGATCACATCAAATACTTCTTCCATGCCCGAAATTGGAGGAGATAAGGCCATACTGGCTGATCCATTCGATGCGGAAGATATCGCAAACAAACTTATAGAACTAGAGAATGACCCTAAATTGTATAAAAGCCAAATAGCATATGGCCTACAACGCTGTAGGCTATACTCATGGAAAAAGACCGCAGAGTCTTTGCTTTCCATTTACAAAGCGTTGTATAGCATGAAACCATAGAAACTTTCATAAAAAATTTTATGATTATGGAGAAAGACTTTATCATCACCAGCCTTCAACCTTGGGATATAGAGATAGGAAGTACTATAAAAAGTACGGCATTAGAAATATCCAAGACAAATAGGGTATTATTCATTAATACTCCTATCGAGTATGCGACATTATTGAAAGGGAATAAAAACAGTAAAGAAAATATCAAGCGACTTGAGGCTATTCATAAAAAAGGTGTATGCGTAAGAAAAATAAACAAGAATCTTTGGATAGCGGATTGCCCTTTTATCGCTTTTCCCGTAAATTCCATGCCAACCAAAACTCTTTTTGACTTTTTCAATCGTACAAACAATAAGAAAATAGCACGCTATACTCTAAAGGTAATCAAGGAACTTGGTTTCCATTCTTATATCCATATAATTGACACGGATATATACAGGAGTCTATATCTCAAGGAACTTATGTCTCCGTTATTATCTATATACTATAAAAGAGACCATATTACAGATGGGAAATATTTCAAGAAATATGGAAAGGCTGCCGAAGAGGAATTAGCAAGTAAGTCAGATATGATTATCACAAACTCACTTTATTTTGCAAATCAGTTCAGACATATAAACGCTCATACATATGATCTTGAGACAGGGGTTGATTTAAAGACATACGATTACTACAAGAAATGGGATACTCCCCTAGACTTATTACGAATCAAACATCCTATCATCGGATATGTAGGAGCATTGAAAGTATCCCGGCTTGATCTAGACCTTATCTATTTCATCTGTCTGCAACGGCCACAATATTCCTTTGTATTTATCGGTCCGGAAGACGAGACATTTCAGCGGCATGAGATACATCAGTTAAAAAATGTGTTTTTCCTCGGTCAAAAACAGATCAAGGAGTTGCCTGCCTATATACATGGATTGGATATAGCGACCAATCCACAAAAGATTAACAATATCACCATAGGTAATTATCCCCTAAAAATTGATGAATATATGGCTATGGGAAGACCTGTTGTTGCAACAAAAACAGATACGATGCAACATATCTTCTCCGAATATGCCAATCTACCAACAACAAAAGAAGAGTTTCTTCTTGCTATTGACAAAGAGCTCTCGGAATCCAACAATAAGGAAAAAGAAATAGCAAGGGTAGCCTTTGCCCATACCCATAGTTGGGAAAACAGCGTAAAAAAAATATATGAATATATTCAAGATTATTACTCAAAGAAAAAATGAATAACCTCAAAGAAAAAATAAAGCAAAATGGTAAGATTAAACGATTTATCTTATTATTGATCAGTCCCAGCAGAAATCCGAGACCCCGTCTTTGGGTAAGGCTATTCATCAATCCTTTTGTTCATAAAAGAGGTAAGAAGGTCTCCATTCACAGAAGGTCTAGGATAGATGTCTTTCCTTGGCATCGTTTTGACCTTTGTGATTACGTGACTATAGAAGATTTCGCAACCATAAATAACGGCGCAGGAGATTTATATTTTGGCGAGAATGTGAGAATAGGAATCGGATCGGTTGTCATCGGACCAGTCATTCTCAAATCAGGAGTAGGCTTGGGACAACATGTATTCATATCCGGCTTCAACCATGGTTACAAGGATACCTCCAAGAACTCATCTGACCAAGAACTGGACAAACGTCCGGTAATTGTAGACAAGGATAGCCATATAGGAGCAAACTCCGTCATCGTAGCAGGAGTACATATAGGTAAAAAATGCCAGATAGGAGCAGGAAGCGTTGTCACGAAAGACATTCCTGACTATTCCGTCGCAGTAGGTAACCCAGCAAAAGTGATCAAACGTTATGATTTTGAAAAGAAAGAATGGGTAAAAACATCCTTCATGCCTCCCTCCTCTTCTTCCTTATAAAAGACAACACCATCTCAAATTCCTTATAATGGAAAAAGAAAGACATAATGAAATAATAAGCCATACCTATTGGTACCCCTATCGCTAGCTGAACGCTAGGAGAAACTCCCAGCAATGCTGTCATGTACACTATCACCCCCATGGAGAAAGAAAGGGATATGACCGGAGCCAATTCCTTCACTTGAGTCAACAAACCGATATTTGTAAGTTTCTGCGTATAGTAAACAATTATGATGATATCCGTAAATGCGTACAAAACCAATCCCATACACATCACTTCCACTCCAAAAGGAATGGTTGCGAAAAGAATTAAAAAGGCAGTGATTTTCTTGATGATCTCCGCATATAAAAAATAATCAGAATGCCCTTTCACATTCAAAAGGGTATGATTGATCTTCATTACGGGATCCCACATATATGCGACACAAAGGATTCGTAACAAAGGAACCACAGGCAACCATTTATCCGTCAGTACTAAACGAACCACTGGCTCTGCCAAAGCACAAAAACCTATCATGACAGGAAAAATACAATAACAAGCTATCCGCATATATTTCAAGAATATACGATTCAATTGTTCCATATCATCTTGCAACCGACATTGTATGGGATATATAGCCCGCACGATCACATTCGTGAAATTAGAGGAAGGAAACTGAGCCCAAACGAACGCTTGATTATAATATCCTAACTCAATCGTTGAGAATTTCTTACCTATCACTAACGTATAAAGATTAGTATATAATGTATGCAATAAAGTTGATAACAATAATTTCGATCCAAACGAGAACAATACCCGGAATGAATGTACCGAAAAGCTCCAGCTAGGCATCCAACCCGACAATAGCCATATAAAAGAAACTCGTAAAAGATTATTCAGCAAGGACTGGTAGACTAAGGCCCATACATTATAACCTCCATAAGCCAACCACACACCAACACAACCACTCAAAACCACAGCCAATAATGATGCCAAAGCCTGCCGTTTAAAATCAAGAGCTATTGTCATTCGAGCTTGCTGCACTATTCCGAAGGAATTAACAATAAGGATAAGTCCTACCACTCTCGTGATCAAGACCAATTGACTTTGTCCATAAAAAGCCGCAATCCAAGGAGACATCAAATATAACAGAATATAAACACAAACAGAAACTCCGATATTAAAATAAAACACCGTGCTGTAATCCACCTCATTCCTATTCTTTTTTTGAATCAAGGCATTCGCAAAACCACTGTCAATGAAAGTCTGTGCTATCGCCATAAAGACACTTAACATCGCTATCAACCCATAATCAGAAGGCAATAATATTCTCGCAATTATTATGCTCAGAAGAAATTGTACACCTTGGACGGAGAATCTTTCCACTGCACTCCAAAACACACTTTGAGTAGCTTGTTGTTTTATAGACATACTCTTGTTTATAATTCGGTGTAAAAATAATGAAAATTCACAATTTAAACCAGTTTTTCATTTTTTCTTTTACTATTATATGAAATAAACCAATATTTATGTATTTTTGAGACCTAAAATTATAATGAATGAAGCTGCGTAACCCTATTAGTAGAGAAGATTTAAACATAAAAAAGAATGCATATGTATTGGAAGTAGGTAGTGGGCATAATCCTACCTATCGAGCGAACGTATTGGTCGATAAGTATATAGATTCTAATTATCATCGTAGTGGAGATATAAAAATATATCCACACCAAAAGTTCGTAAATGCGGATGGAGCTAAAATGCCTTTTAAGGATAAAGAATTCGACTATGTTATCTGTAACCAAGTACTTGAGCATACAGAAGATCCTAACGCATTTGTAAAAGAGTTACAAAGGGTTGGTAAGAGAGGTTATATCGAGTTACCCAGTTTAATCGGAGAATCTCTGTTCCCAAAGTCATCTCATAGATGGACTTGTCTAGAAATAGACAACAAACTAATATTATTCGAAAAAAATAAATTGCCATTGATCTATCCAGATTATGGGCGTACCTTCCTCAATATTCTCCCTTACCAAAGCTTTGCCTTAAGGATGTTTTTCCTCTCTTATCATCAAATAAACTGTGTACGTTATGAATGGGAAGATTCTATTGATATATTAGTCAATCCAAAAGATGATTTTTATTATTCTTTCTTCTCTAAACAATGGACAGAAGAAATGGTAAGAACTATTTTCCCTCCTCGCTCTAAAATACAAGAGCTTACAACCTTCATCAAAGCTCTCGTACATTTAATAAAATGCATGATCTTGCATAAGATACAACATCATGAACCGATCTCAATCAAAGACCACAAGTAACAGACCGAGTTGGTTTAAAAGAATCTCGTCCAACTTTATCGACAATTCTCATTGGAGTAAAGATAAAGAAATGTTCTTCACCAATGTGAACCTTAATATCTCGTAATTATAAATATGCATTATTCTTTCTGGGATTTAGTAATTCACATTAATAAAGGACAAATTGTATATTTATCGCCATATCACGATATATCACTATCCGGCTAACCCATTATACCGCTATCAACATATCCCCGTCTATCCCTATTCCAGTATCACACCCTATGCGGCTCATCATATCATGATATATCATTATTCAACAGTTCCGACATATTGCCGCCTCCGACCCTTCCGGGTTTGTACGCATCCTGCGTGAAGGCAGCTGGTTTGACAGTGGGTACGCCGACGAGGAGTACATGGAGAATTTCTCCAACCGTTACCACGAGCTGCATGGGGTGAGAGCGAGAACCGACACGTCAGGGTACTTCATGGACGACCTAAAAAAGTACGGTTACATCAAGGGCTGAGAAGCCCGCTCCTTTAATTGTTACGTTTCCTACCGGTTTCGCATGGACTGGCAGAGATTTTTCTTTTCATCGCCGTAGTGTTCCCGTCTTGCTGTTCCCTCTACGGGAACAACGTTCTTTAGACAGCTTGACAACCCGCTATACCGCACCCTTCAAAAGCCACCTTGTTTCGGGGAGATTTGGAACTTCCTACCGAGTTCTTCCTATATTAGAAGTGGTCTTTGAATAGTAATATCCAACAAGTGAGGCATAAATCAGTCAACAGCCAGCTTGTCAATGTGGGCATTGGGGAGGTATATCCAACAAAAAATGTGCGAATTTTGAATATGGATGTAACGTTTGCATAAAATTATTTAGCTTTATTCCTTTTATATATCACAATCTCTGTAACGTGGGCTGTCGATATTCCCGTAGTCCGGTATATCATTATCACAATAATATAAATTGTTGTTATTTTCATACCCCGGTATATATCGCTATCTTGTCAACATGAGTTCCCTCTATCTTCGTGGCTTGACATATCATTATTCTAACAACATAAACTGTCACAATATACGTGACTTGGTGTATCATTATCCCGATAATGTAAGCTGTCAATATCTCCATGTCTTAGTATGTCACAATCCTAGCAACATCGGGGAGAATCCAGATATCCTCTTGGGACTGCCATTTGTCATGTCTTTTGTTGGCATTGACTATTAATGTCTATGTATGAATAATTGACAAGGTATTCTCTCCCACGTTTATTCTTTGCGGCGTAGGACGATAATTCTCCATCAGGAACATCCTCCTTACAAAACGCCCGATTATCACAGGGAATTAATGTATAAATCATAGTTATGGACAGCATTGAAAGGAAAAAAACAAATCCGTATAATATCAACAAGAAGGATATACTGGATATAGTTATCGCTAAAGGCTCATATTTGAACCGCATTTCCGGGGATTTGAAAGAGGTGGCGCCCCACAAAGAATCTTCATCCCTGCCGGAAAGTAAAAAGACGATAACGGATGAAGAGGTAAAAAATATATTGAAGCCCGCTTGAACAATTTTTCATCCAACCGGCGCAAGCCCCTGCATATTGATGCACAGGTGTACGAATGTATCTCGGACATTGTCTGGGCAGTCAGACGTAAGGATTTCACTGTTTCCGGTGTTATAAGCCGCATACTGGTCGAACATATCAAAGAAAACGCCGACTTGATAAAGAAGATCACAGGACGAAATTACAAACTGTTCCTGCCGTAATATGATGAGAAGTCCTCCTTAAAACGGTTCTGGAGGGGGAGTCGGAAATCACGACTCCCATCCGGAAATGACTTTGGAAAGTATTTGAACTGTATTTCAATAATTTGAGTTTCTGACAGGAAGCTATTTTAAATAAAAACGACAAGAAAAATGGAAGTATATTACATTGAAGCCGAAATCTTTGAGGAAATGCTGGCGCAGGCTGAGAGCCTGTCCGCACAGGCGGACCGCTTGTATGAAAAGAACAAGGAAAAGAAACCGGGAGAGTGAATGGACAGCCAGGATGTCTGCCTGCGTCTTGACATCTCTCCACGTACCTTGTAGACTCTCCGGGATACCGGACGGCTGGCATTCACCCAAATCCAGCGGAAAATCTACTACAGACCGGAAGACGTGGAGAAACTGATGGTCTATGTCGCCATGAAACGCAAGGAGAAGGCGGTGAGAGAAAAAAGAAAGAATAACAGTATTAATTGGAAGTAACGATGGAAGGAATTATTAGCAAAAAGACGGGCAGTGTCCACCGGTTCTTTGGCTTGCTGGATAACATTCAGACGAGACAGGAAAGGCTTGCGGAGGATAACCGCCCTCTATTTAACGGTGGGCGTTTTCTGGCTGACAAGGAATTGTCAGACCTGCTAAAAATCAGCTGTAGATGCCTGCAGGATTACAGAGACCAAGGGCGTATTTCTTATATCCGGCTGGGTGGAAAAATTTTGTATAGGGTATCCGACATTAAAAAACTCCTGGAGGATAATTATCATGAGGCCCTGATATAATCAGGGCGTTCAATACTTAAGAATGACAGCCGGAACCGATGTTTAATGATTCTCCCGGCTGTCATTTCATTATTCGGACATTTCCGTTAGTACGACCGTATCCCCTTTCTTTCTTCTTTTCATCAGCCAGCCCATGTCGCCGAATATCTTCTGGTCGGTAACCTGTACATAGACCTGCGTACTGTTTATGTTGGAGTGTCCCAGCATTTTGCTGATGGTCTCGATAGGCATCCCTTCCTCGAGCGTGACCAGGGAGGCGAAAGAATGCCTTCCCATGTGGTAGACAAGGTCCTGGTTCAACCCCGCCATCAGACGCAGGGATTTCATGTTGGCCCTGAGCGTGTGGTAGTCCTGCGGTGGGAAGAGCGTGGAGTGGGTATCGTCACGGTACTTCTCGATCAGCACGATGGCTTCCGGCAGCAGCTTGACATGTCCGAGATAGTCGGTCTTCTTTCGCCGGTACTTCAGCCAAAGCCCCCCTCGTCATCGGTGAAGAGGTTCTCCCGGGTGATGCTTACCGTATCGGCGTAGGCCGTACCGGTCATACACGAAAACATGAAAAGGTCTCGGGTGATGACATGTGACCTACGTTTTTCCGGTATCTCCAGATCACGCAGCTTCTCAAAATTCTCACAGCTGAGTGCCTTCGGCGTACTTTCCTTCTGCTTGGGCAGCTTGAAGTGGCAGAAATGGTATTTCT
>NZ_CANTZW010000038.1 GCF_947855115.1 uncultured Parabacteroides sp. | reverse complement strand
CTTCCTTCCACAAACTCTCTCCCTAAACCTCTTAAAAACGCAAGATTTAAACCTTGGTTTAAACCTGTCGTTTTTATAGACTTTAGTTTATTACAGGATTGATAAAGACTAATTTATCACTATTATTAATATTAAATTTTTGATTTATGAACAAGAGAATTTCTACGTTGATGACAATGGGCTTGCTTACGGCAGGGGCGTTGTTTACTACTGTGAATGCTCAAACGACCGGAGAAGAGGCAGGTACCAAATTCGATGGTAGCAAGTATTATTATCTTGCGAATGAGAATGGTGGAACTTACAGTTACATTGGTGGAACGGGCGTGAAAAAGGGTAATGCGGAACAATACACCGCATTGAATACTACGGTGGAAACTAATAGTAGCAAAGTTAGTAACAAAGATGAGTATTTGTGGGCGATTACCCATGTTTCTCGTAATGGAAAGTCTTACTTTACATTCAAGAACAAGAAGACAGGCACTTTATTGTCTTTTGATGAAAATGGAAGTATTACTACAGCAGAAGATAAGGGTGTGGCAAATGAGTTAACTTGGTTGGAGAAGAACAAATATGTAGTAGCCGGTGAGCCTATCTTTGCGGTTGATAAGTCGATTGATCTATCCGGTGCGACTTGGAGCATGGGTGCTAGTGGATTAACAAATATCTGTGTTTTCAAACAAGATGCAAAGACTATCGAAGCTGATAAGTTGAATGACGCTTTGGGGAATGGTTTTGCTTTGAGTTTCCCGTCAGTTAATCCGCAGCCGAAAGAGAATATCTTTGATCAGAAGATTCAGGCTTGGGACTTTACCGGAAAGCCTTGGGCTATAGCTATGTCTTTGCCTGGTGGTACTTATTTCTCTGTATCCACTCCGAAAGATGGGATTATAGATGAGGCAACTTTCAAGGCTTCTACTTTCATCGCTGTTGATCCGGTAAATCATTTTGGAATCAATGCATTGAAGAGAGCTGATGGTGTTGGTTTTGCCTTTAAGTTGGTATCCGGAGAGAATTTGGTAATGACTGCTAATACCTCTAAGGAACAAGTTTATGCAGGTAACGCTGCATTTACGGTATCAGAAATGGATAACGTAAATAAACCGGGTGAATATACACTGAAGTTAGCTTCTGTACGCGTGAAGAAAGATGCGTCTAAAGATGATCAAGCTACGATTTCTAATGTTTATGTAGACGCTATCACTTCTACAGGTACTACTTATGTAACAACAACTAGCAAGCCGACTACCGCAAAATGTACGATTAGCACTTCCAATATGCTGAAAGCTTCTGAATTGTTGAAGAAAGACGCTCCGGCTGTATTTAACGTGTTGTTTGTAAGTAATGAGAAGGATGTGACGGAAACTGGTTCTTCCGAATACGGTAAATATTTAGGTTTAAGAATTAACTCTTCTGCTTACGAGTTGTTCGCTCAAGGCCCGGATTATGTAAACTTGAATGCTCCTCAAAACCAATGGGTAGTAACTGATGTTGATGGGCAGAAATTTACGTTTACGAACCGTGAGGTGAATACTTATGATGCTGTTGGTGATGCCACGGGTCTTTCATTCACGGCTTCTTTACGTAAGACAGATGAGGCTGATGTTTACGAAGTAAATGCAGAGTCTGCGGTATTCACTTATGCTTATGTTGAAGGTAATTCATATAAGATTTCTAGTAGCAAAGATTTGTCAACAATGTCAGATTTGAAGATCAAATTAATTCCTGCTACAGTAACTCCTTCCGCAGGTTACGCTGATTATTCAGACGCTGAACTTGCAGAGTTGGCAAGAATGAAATTTACGGTTGGCTCAAATGTCCTTTACAAGGATTTGTTCTTGAAAGCTACATATAGTAGTGGTGTTCCTTCTGGTGTAGAGGCTACTCAAGAGGCTACAGAGGCTGCGGAATGGGAAGTTATCAAATTCGATTGTAGTGCGGCTGAGAGTGACGTGGCTAAATCCGATACGATCTATGGTTCTACAAAGTACGCTTATATCGTAAAAGATGAGGAAATAGATAAGAAAGACGTGAAAGATATCGCTATCGTATCTTACGCATTTAAGTTGTATGTGGATGGTAAGGCTTACTATTTGAATGAAACCTCTGGAAGCTATTCTTTGATTCAAGAGGATGATGTAGAAGACGCTCCTCGATTTATCGTAAAGGAGAACAAGAATGGTTCCGCTTATTTGATTAATGCAGACACTGAGCGTAATTATAATGAGATCATTAATAAAGATGCGGAAGGTTTGGCATTGAATGATGTTGATGGCTCTCTAACACAAGAGTCTATCTATGAGACAGCCGGTGATGTGAAAGCTCGTTTCTATGTACTAAGAGATGTTACAACTCCTTCTTTACCTTCTATCGTTAGACATGCTTCTTTCCAAGCATTGACAGGTGGTTTCGTAGCTGTAGGCGAGGCTAACGACGCTGTTATCGCTCCGACAAGCGCAGACGCTGAGAACTTGACATTCTGGTTGGATACAGCTAATACAAAGGCTTATACTCCGGCATTCTATATCTCTAAGGGTGTTGATACGACAGCTAACGCTTCAAGATTGTTCTTGTATAACGCTAAGGATTCCGCGGTATATTACAATCCGGGTACCGCTAGCGAGGTAAAAGATCCGAAGTATTTCTTGGTAGATAACTCTGTGAAGGCAATCTTCCGTCCGGCAACGTTGACAGGCGTAGATACATTATCTACAGTTGTAGCTGGTGCGGAAACAAAGGTGACCGCTGATAACGGTTTAAATAACTTCAAGTTCCAGATTGTATTGAAAGATGCTGCCGTAGAAGGTGAGTATATTATCAAGAGCTTATCTGACGCTTGTTATATCTTCAATTTGAACGGTAAATTGGGATTCACGAAAGACAAGTCAAATGCATTAGTTGTATCTGTTGAGGATGGTATCATCCCGACAAGCAACGAAGGTATCAACGCAGAGTCTTCAATCTCCGTAATCGCAGGTAACGGTACGATTACCGTACAAGGTGCGGCAGGCAAGATGGTTTCTGTAACGAATGTCCTTGGCAAGTCTATCGCTAACACGGTTCTTACTTCCGACAATGCTACGATCACAGTTCCGGCTGGTATAGTAGTGGTAGCCGTAGAAGGCGAGGAAGCAGTGAAAGCTGTCGTAAAATAAGAATCGAATAAATAATGACGATAATCAATAAATCATTCCTGCGGGAGTCGTAGTGATTCAAGTACCCCGTGAGGGTGAACAAGCAGGAGTGGATTAATATTAATACTAAAAATAATTAAAGTTCATCCGTCAGTACCTCCGTGAGGAGAGAAAGCGAGAAAAGAATAAGCCCCGGCTAGGTCTCCTGCCGGGGCTTTATTTGTTGGAACATTCTTCTATCACGATAAAACTATAGATTTATTACGTATCTAATAAACAAACGAATATAAGTGTAAAAATCTATTTCATCGGTTTATCTGGTGAAGATCTGGCTATATGATAATATTAATGACTCGTCCCCTCAAATAAATCCTTTGAGTTGTTGGATAAGCCGCTCTTTAGCTTGAACTGGTTGAACGTATAGCTAAGGGTCAAGCCTATCAATGGGTAATCGGGCCGGATTCGTGTCTTGGAAATCAAGTTCGAGGAAGTGATCGTGTTGACATAACGGGCCGTATTGAAGACATCCCGGAAAGAGAGAGTAGCCGTCAGTTTTCGTTTGAGGAATTGTTGCCGGATCGCTAGGTTGACAAACCAGAACGACTGGGTTCTTCCTTGGGTGGTCACGGAAGGACCTACGAAATTCCCGTCAAGCTGTATCCGGGTATATTTCCCGGCGTTGAAAGCGTTGTTCCAGGCGATCTCGTAATTGATACTGGTCTCATTCTTACCGTCCGTCTTATACTCGTTCTTTACCCGGTAGTGATAAAGGCTGCCGTTTACCTGCGTGTTCCACCAACTAGTGGCTTGCAAGCTACCCGATAATTCTAGGCCGGTGGAATAATCGTGCCCCACGTTCGCCATGGAATCCAAGGTAACTCCGGCTTGGTAAGGAACCCGTAGCCGCTCGATCTTATCTTTCCGGGTTCGGTGGAATAAGGAGGCCGATAAAGCATTGTCGCCGGAAGTCAGGGAATAATTCAACTCGAAAGAATGAATGTATTCCGGGCGTATGTCCGGGTTACCGATCTCGGCTGTATAATAATCCTTATAAGTGATGTATGGCTCCATGAAATAAAGCTCCGGCCGGGTGGTACGGCGACTGTAAGCGAATAAGAGTTTCTGGTTTTGCGTCAGGTTATAACCGATATGGGCCGATGGGAACAACTCGAAACGTCTTTGCAAACGGTTCGCCCAATCCTTGGAGCTACGCAATACCTGATGCGTGTGTTCACCCCGTAATCCTACCTGAAAATCAAAAGACCGGTAACTATCCCCGACGATCGCATAAAGGGAATTGATCCCTTGTTGGAAATAAAACGTATTGTAGATGTCCTCGCGCCAAAAGAATTCTTTGGTATCCGGGTTCCAGAACTGCATGCTGTAATCACCATCTTCCGAGTACGAGAAATATTGGTAACCCGCCTTGATTTGTCCGGTTTTGCTGTAAGGAAACACGTAATCGGCTTTTGCCCGGACTGTCCAACGATGCTCGGCCTCCCATGCGCGATGACCTTGCTGGCGCACGTTGTTTTTGTCAAACAAATCGCTTTGGAAATATTCCAAGGCATCGCCTCCGTATTTCAAGAAGAAACTACCGCTAAGGTTATGCCCTTTATCATTGAATTTATGATCCACGGCCAGGTTCCCTTGTCCGAAAGTCTCGTGGATATCAAAATCGTCGAGGCTCTTGAACTCCCCGTTCTCGAATTGTTCGCCATTGGTAGAACGCTCTTCCGTATATTCCAAGTCTCCTTTACGTTTGACTCCGGCGTATCCACCTTCGGCGTTAACGGAGAAAGTTGTTTGTTTCCGCGTATAGCTCCATCCTCCGTTAAGGAGATACGCATACCCGTTACTTTCGCGGGGGCCGTTGGAATAGGAGGTGGTTGTCGTATCGTTTACCAATGTCGTTTTCTCTTGGGTAAAATGACTTTTACGAAGCCGGTTACCAACGTAGCCGCCTATGCGCCATTGAGAAGACTTGTTTTGTCCGGTCAACAAGAAGTCCATGGTCCGGCTCCATACCGTGTTCCCGCTAAGGTTGATCACTCCGCTCAACCCTTCCCCGAAATTCTTCTTGGTAATGACATTGATGATCCCGACATCTCCCCCCGTATCATGCTGGGCAGACGGGGTGGTTATGATCTCTATATTCTGGATTTGTCCGGACGGGATCTGCTCCAATGCCTGAGTCCCGGTAAATAGGCTGGGCTTTCCATCTACGTAGACCGTGAATCCGCTACTTCCCCGGAAGGTAACCTCACCTTCCGCGTTTACCCGGATGGAAGGCGTGTTCTCAAGGATATCTACCGCGGTTCCTCCCGAGGAGAGCAGGTTGGAGGAGGCCTCGATGATCTTTTTATCCAATTTATAGATGACCTGCTTCTTGTTGGCCACGACCTCCACTTCTTGCAAGCCTACCTCAAGCATTTGCATCGGGATGATCCCCAAATCCTTGCCCTGATCTGTGAGAATAAACTCATCTCCCATATAGACATCGTATCCCAGAAAATGGACACGGATCGAATACGTTCCTGGTTTTACGGGGTGGATCAGGAAAGAGCCGTTCTCTTCAGTCATGGCTTCTTTAACGATACGGCCTCCGTCATATAATACGACGTGGGCATAATCCAAAGCCTTTCGGGTGGTTTGATCGATTACGGTTCCTTTAATACCCGGATTCGCATAGATAGATAGTAGTACGACGCTAAGGAATACTAGCGATAAAAAAAGTTTTCTCATATTTTACATTCGTTTTAGAATTGATGTCGCGAAGCTAGGGAAATGAAGAGGGAGCGGGCCGGACGTATGTTTCAGAATACCGTACAAATCGTTCAAACTTTCTGTTTTCTGTGATTTTCACCCGCTTAATCTTTATATTTGGGGAATTAATCGGATGAATGGATGAGAATATACCTTTTACTGCTGTTTGTACTTACCATGACAAGGGCGCAAGCGGCCAATGTTCTTTTTGACCGGATAACGATGGATAGCGGGCTTTCTTCTTCCTCGGTGACCTCTATCCTGAAGGATCATGCTGGGTATGTCTGGATCGGGACGGACGAAGGCCTGAACCGGTACGATGGATATACGTTTAAAGTATTCTTGCCTGTCCCGGATTGCCCGGAAAGTATACAAAGCAGTTCTGTCGATAAATTGTTTGAGGATGCCGACGGAGGTATCTGGATCTTTTTTTCCTCGGGTGGGATTAGCCGTTATGATACGGCCTCGGATACATTCCTTAATTTTACGAAAGAATGGCTCCGGCAACAGTTGCGTGTATATGGCAGCCCTACTTGCTTCTCGGCTTCTGTCCCGGGGCATATCTTTATAGGTACGGAGAACGGGTTGTTGGAGTACGACGCTAAGGAGAAGAAGCTGGTACGTCTTTCGCAAGCCGGGTCGGTAGTCTCGTCGTCTCCCGTGAATTGTTTGTATTCGGCTCCGGATCATTCGTTTTGGGTAGGTACTTTGGCCGGTTTTAGCTTGTATGACAAAGAAACAAACCTTTTTCAGGATTATACGATACGGACGAATGACCGGGAAGATGTCAATGCCGGCAATTTGAATGGTGTTAACGCGATCTATATAGATCGGTTTGATTATATGTGGTTGGGTACAGGGCGTGAAGGCGCTTTTCGTTCGATAGATGTGGGAGAGCGAGGGATTTTCCGGTCTGTCGGCCGTAAGGATACCCGGGTATATCGATTCCTAGAGACTCGCGGCGGCGATTTCTGGATCGGGCATAATAAGGGGGCAAGCTTGATTAGCCGGGTGAACCGGTTGGCCTTGCGGTGCGAGCATTTTTTTGACCGTCCGGAGGATCTGGAGCCTACGGGAGAATGCCAGGTACGCTCCATCTTCGAGAGCAAGGATGGAACGGTTTGGTTTGATGACAGCCGTTTTAACCAAGGCCTTTTTTATTATTCCCCGGAGGAGAGGAAGATGGGACGGTTGAGGAACGTGCCGGAAGACATTCATTCGATCAGTAGCAACCAGATCACTTGTTTGTTCCTGGATAGCTCGGATCATCTTTGGGCGGGACATTCGAGTTATGGGGTGAGCCATGCGGATCTGGCGCCTCCTTTGTTTCGATACACCTCCGGGTATACGGAGAAAGAGAATCTGTCTTCTCTTCATACCTTGGCTGTTTACGAGGATTCAGACTTGAATCTTTGGGTCGCTACGTCCAAAGGGCTGGACCGGATTAACCATAAGACCTCCCGGGTGGATATGCGCTTTACCTTCTCGCCCCGGAAAAATCCGTCCTCTTTATCCGGAAAGATTATAGGCGCTATCCGTGAGGATTCAGGGCGAAACTTATGGATCAGTTATCTGGACGCGAATCCGGACCGGTTGAGCTTGGATGATTTCCGGATACGCCCTTTTACGCCGGATCATCAGGTTTCTTATGATTATCCGATCAATTCGTTGTCGGAGTTGTGCAACTTATGCGTGAGCGAGGAGTGTTGGTTTTGGGGAGGAGCGGATGAGGGGAGGCTCCGGGTATGGGACACGAAGACGGGGGCGATTATCACGTATCGATATATACCGGGGGAGACGAATCCTCTTGCCTCGAATCATATTCATTGCCTGTTTGTGGATTCTTCCGGCTATTTGTGGATCGGCACGAATGCGGGGTTGGATAAATATGACAAACGAACCGGGCGATTTGACCATTTTACGATGCAGGATGGCTTGTCGGGAAATATCATACAAGGAATCCGGGAAGGCGAACCCGGTATCTTGTTTGTCAGTACGAATAAAGGGTTAAGCCGCTTGGATATACAAAACCGGCGTATCGTTAATTATACGACGGCGAATGGTTTATTATCGAATGAGTTTATTTCCGGAGCCTGTTGCAAGCGTAAATCCGGTGAGCTTGTATTTGGAAGTAATGAGGGGATTGTCTCTTTTGATCCCGCTCAATTAACAGATGGCTTGAGGAAGGTTCCCGAGTCTTTGCGAATCACGGATATCGCGATCGGCGACTCTCGTGAGAAGCAGGGTTTGCGGGTGGATTTTATAGCGTTCGATTATTCTCATCCCCGCAGTATCCGATATCGGTATCGCTTGGATGGGTATGATATGGATTGGCGGGAGGTAGACGCTAGCGATCGTACGGCCATATATAACCGCCTTCCTCCGGGAAACTACGTGTTTCGGGTGGAAACTTCCGGTAATGGTTCCTATTGGAGCGCTCCTGTTACCGAGCCTGTGAGGATCTTTCCTCCTTGGTGGCGGACGTGGTGGTTTATTTTACTGGTATTCTTGGCTGTATGCGTACTGTTGTATATCGCTTATAAGAGCCGGGTACGTTGGTTTCAACTCCGCCAAGCGGAATTGGAACGTAAGATACAGGAGCGTACGCGACTGTTGAAACAGGCCAAGCAGGAACTGGAGGAGAAGGATGAGCTGAAAACCCGCTTCTTTATGAATGTGTCTCATGAACTTCGTACCCCGCTGACTATTATCAAGGGGCTGACGGAAGATCTGGAGCGGCATTCCGGTTCGTATGGGGCTGATGAAAATAAGGAGACTTTACGTACGATCGCCCGGAATACCAATCGCTTGATTCGCCATGTCAATGAATTGCTGGATTTATCGGTATTGACCCGCGGTGTGCCTTCTCCGCATATTGTTTGTGCGGATCTCAGCCGATTCTTGAAGGAGATCTCGGAAACCTTTGTCCCATTGGCCGATTCCTATAAGATCGCGTTTACATATTCCATCGTGCCGGATATCTCAATCGCTTATTTTGACAAGAGTATCATTGAGCAGGTTCTGTATAATTTACTGTCGAACGCGTTTAAGTATACGCCGGATGGTGGTTCGGTAAGTTTTTCCGCTTCATTGGATCTGAGTGTGGGCGGCAGGAATATGGTTTTGAGAATTACGGATAGTGGGATCGGCATTCCACCTGAATCGCTGCCGCATATTTTTGACCGGTATTATAAAGGGGAATCGATTGCGTTTCGCCGTTCGGAGAGTTCGGGTATCGGTCTTGCGTACACAAAAGAGTTGCTGGAATTGCATAAGGCAAAGATCCGGTGTGAGAGCGAACCGGGGAAAGGTTCTGTTTTTACGGTTGTCTTGCCGATATCGGAAGAGGCTTATCCGGAGGAATGGTTGGAGTATTCGGTACATGAACCGGAAGAGGCAACCCGGCAGGAATCAATACGGTTGGAAGATGTGGATGCGGTTCCGGGGAACCAGCGGCAGACACTTTTATTCATAGAAGACAATGAGGATTTATGCCGTTATTTGGAGAGCGCATTTCAAACGGATTACCGGGTCGTGATCGCGAAAAACGGAAAGAGCGGGTGGGAGAAGGCCTTGGAGGTCATGCCGGACGTGATCGTCTCGGATGTGATGATGCCGGTCATGAATGGGATTGAGTGTTGCGAGGCTTTGAAAACGGATGAACGGACGGCTCATATACCGGTTATCCTGTTGACCGCTTTAGCGGAAGAACGGCAACAATTGGAAGGATATGGGGCCGGAGCGGATGATTATCTGCCCAAGCCGTTCAGTCTTGCCGTCTTAAAAGCGAAGGTGAAGAATCTGCTTAAACGAAGTGAGCGACTGAGGTTATATTTCAGGGATCAGTTCGATTTGCGTACACCGGAGCAAACAGTCGCCAGTCCGGATAAGGAATTTGTATCGAAAGTGACAAAGGTCGTACTGGCTCATTTGCAGGATCCGGAATTTGATGTCGAGCATTTCTGTTCGGAGATGGCGATGAGTCGTGCCAGTTTATTTAGGAAGTTAAAGTCTGCTACCGGTTGTTCAGCCTCTTCATTCACTCGTAATATACGTATAAAGCGTGCCGCCGAGTTATTGGGGCAACACGCTTATTCGATCGGGGAGGTCGCGACCCGGGTGGGATTCTCCGATCCAAATTATTTTACCCGTTGTTTTAAGGAGATTTACGGGGTGACTCCCAGCGAGTTTATTCAGACTTCACCGAATTTACCGGATTCTCACTCGCCGCTTGCCAGTTCCGGAAAGTAACGGTACAGATCGTGACCGAGAGGATGATCAAGAAAGCTACGATGAATACCCAAAGATGGAGTGGGGTTTTATAGGCGAAGTTCTCCAGCCACATTTGTGTACCTATCCAAGCTATCGGGATCGAGATTACGAAGCAAACCGAGACGATCCAGATGTAGGTCTTGTTGAACATCAAAAGAATCTGCCCGGTTGTCGCTCCGTTGATTTTGCGGATACCGATCTCTTTCCGGCGGTATTGCGTCTCAAATAGCACGAGCCCGAATACGCCTACGATAGAGATCAATATTGCCAGTATCCCGAATAGGGAAATCAGCTTGCCAAGCGTTTGTTCTTTCTGGTATAGGTTGTCTAGGATCGTGTTATAGAAAGAGATCTCGAAAGGAAATGTGGGATCGATCTCTTTCAAGGTTTCCCGAACGTGAGCGACAGCTTCCTGTAAATTCGTTTTCGAGTTGAAACGGATATAAGATACCAATTTAGGATTGGGCGTATCATTATTCAACGCGAATACAAAGGGTGAGCTAGCGACCCGGCAAGAACTAAACCGGAAATCTTGGCTGACTCCTAGAACCGTGCGGTTATTGAAGCGGTCGCCGGGACGTAAGTGGAAATCCCGCTCTGCCGCCGGATTGATGATGTAGTCGCTCTGTGGCTTGTTCGAATCTTCTTGTGTGAAATTTCTTCCTTCCTTCATTTGGATATCCATAACGGATAGGAAATTCTCGGAGGCATAGAATACTTTGAAGAATACATCTTTATTTTCATGATGGGCATATTCGAGATCGATCATATCGTCTTCTTTCGATAACTCGTAGACGGAGAAAGCCACATCCTCTATTCCCGGATAGTCTTTAAGTTTCTGGATATACTGAGGTTTGTGCTTGGCGTAGATCTCCGGTGTCAGGGTTACGATGGCTACTTGGTCTTTATTGAATCCTAGTTGCTCGCTGGAGGTCATGAAATGATTCTGGAGTTCCATAAATAAGGTGACGATGATCAAGGCGATTGATACCGTGTATTGGAAACCGATCAAGGTAATACGTACTTTTTTCCCTTTGGGGCTAAGACCGAAAGAGCCTTTCAGCACCAAGGCCGGTGCGTAGGAGGTACTCCGTATCGCCGGATAAAGTCCTGCCAAGCAACCTGTCAAGATAGCGATCAGCGCCGTAAGGAGGAGCAGGCCTTTGTATTGGCTAAGACTTATGTCCGCGTCTACCCAACTGGCGATCGGGGTATAGGACAAATCGTTTACGATAAATAAGGCGAAAACGTAGGATATCAAGCAGATTACGATTGATTCTATAAGTGAGATGGCCCGTAGCTTATAAGTGGAACATCCTAATACCCGGTGTGTATTGATCGTTTTCAATCGCAAGGGAATCAACGAAGTGGTGAGATTGGTGAAGTTGATACCGGCGATGAATAAAATGAGGAAGGCGATGCCAAGCAACACATAGTTTGTCTCCCGGTGGCCTTTTGGATTAAAATCGAAGGTCGTATCATGTGTGTAGTAAACATCTCTTAAGGGGGTTAGGCGTAATGCGATTTCTTGTGCCGAACCCATTTGACTTTTGGCAAAGTCGAAAGTCTTGTTGAAATGATCCAATACCTCCTCTTTGTTCCGGGGATCGTCTAGCGTGACATATATCTCATTGGTGTACATTTGCCAAGTGCTTTTTAATGCGTCCTGTTGATCCATCGGGACGTAAATGTGGTTTTGTATCGTAGTGTTTCCCGGGAAATCCCTATAGACACCACCAATCGTAAGTACCGTGGTACTTACAGGTTGCCAGCCGCTGTTACTAGACATCCGGATGCGTTTCCCGATAGCGGATTGCTTGTCGAACATCCTTTTAGCGACACTTTCCGGGATTAGAACGGAACCGGGAGTGAATAAGCATTCGGTGGAACCTTCTTTCATGTGGAAGTCGAAGACATTCGAGAGATTGGGTAGGCAAAGCTGGAAGTTTTCTTTGAAGACTTTTACTTCTCCCTCATCGTCTGCCTCATCGATTTGGCAATAACGCTCTCCTCCGTAAAATGGATATCGGTACGAGTAATCGGTAATATGAGCGGATGAGTTAACGAAAGCATCACTAAACATCAGACAGTGGATAGCGTTATGCTCGAATTCCCCGTGATTTGCCTCTAGCCGGAAGGTCCGGTCTGATTTGCTGTGCATGGCATCGTAATTCATCTCGTAATCCACCTGCATTAATATCAGGAGGAAGGCGGCGAAAGCGATTGTCAAGCCGAAGAGGTTTAATACGACGGCGGTCTTAAACCGCTTGAATAAGTAAAGTAAGTTTCGAATCATTAGTCTCATTATAACAGGATTTAAATATATTCATTTTCAGGAAAAGAGGCAAATAATATGCCATTGAGATAACAGATTGTTAATCATGGGATAGCAGGGGGAATACCTAAAAACGATCGTGTGTGCCTTCGCACGATGGACGTTCGTTTCCGCACGTTACTGGATGGGTAGGGAGGAATGTTTTTCCCGGAAGGCTTACCGTCAGGACGTTTTAATTCGTAAGTTCGCGGGTGTTTTAAATACGGAAAGATAAATTGGAAATATCAGAATGGAAACTTCAAATAGACCTTGTTATTGGTTCCTTTTTTACAAAGACCAACTGCTGCTTCAGAAAGAGAACGATGCGTATACCATCCCTTATGGCGAGAATCCCCCGGTTCCGGTTTCTCATATGTTAGAGGTGGATTATCGGGACGGACTTCCCGCACGTACGGCAGAATTGGATACTCCGGTAGAGGCGAATGATCACTACGTACATATGGGATTACGAGCCTCTTGGGATTATATCCCGAAAGCGTGTTACGATAAGGCGGGTAAAGCTTATCAATTGCTTTATTGGGATAGCCATAGCCGTTTCTGTCCGGTATGCGGTACTCGTACCGTACAGGCTACGCCGATCATGAAGCGATGTCCTTCTTGTAAATATGAGATTTATCCGACAATCTCAACTGCCATGATTGTCTTGATCCGCAAAGGAGATTCGATACTTCTGGTACACGCTCGTAATTTCCGGGGAACTTTCCATGGATTGGTGGCCGGATTCTTGGAAGTAGGCGAGACCTTGGAAGAATGCGTGCGCCGGGAAGTCCGTGAAGAAACAGGTTTGGAGGTCGATAATATCACTTATTTCGGAAACCAACCATGGCCTTACCCGAGTGGTCTGATGGTCGGCTTTATCGCAGATTATGTAAGTGGGGAAATTAAGTTGCAGGATGAGGAATTAAGTTCCGGTGCTTTCTATACTAAAGATAACCTGCCAGAAATCCCTCGTAAACTGAGCTTGGCTCGTAGGCTAATTGATTGGTGGCTGGAACAAATGGACGCAAGATAAAAAGATAAGGAGACATATTATGGTATCAGGCGTAAATTGAAACAATGCTTGAAATCTATTAGGATTGGAAAAATTATCTTATAACCAAACGATGTAAACAATTGAGAGTTTTGAAGAAAGAAAATCTTCGAGATCATATATTCGATAAGGTATAGGCCCTGAATACGCAGGCTAAATTATCTGCCAACCGGTATCATCCAGGCAAAGAACCCGCAGAGACTGAATAAAGATGCGTAATACGCCACTGAAGGTGGTAATGTCGCCGTGAATGGATTGGAAGCAAGGACAAGACGGAAGATAATGTCTCTGCTCAGCGCCTGGTGTTTTTAGGAAGATCAACTGCCGGAAGACGTGTAGAGTCTTTTTGTGCGGCCTCAGCTTGTTGTCTTTCGAATTTCTTCTTTTTAGAGATGACATCCGGGGTAGGGAGGTTGCCGTAGTTTTGCCAAGTTCCATTGCGTTTTGCGTTGCGTCTGTGGATGTATGTTTTTCGGCTAGTCATTCTTCCTAGATCGAAGGTCGCTAGTGAAGTCCGGCCACTGGCTGGAGTCCTTTTCAATTCATCTAATATGGATTGATAGACTGGCAGTATCTTTTTATACGGTGGGTTATGTCGCCAGAATACCGATGGAGGTAAATCTTTCAGTGCTACTTTCCGGTGTGTCGTATCGTCTTGTTGGATATATTCTGAGAAATCTTTGGTGATAGGGATATTACTGGGAGCGGCCAGTTGAGGTTTCCCAACCGGTGCTTCCGGATTGAGGAAGGAACCGCTTTGGATTGCTTTCTGGAATTCAGGGTTTAATTTGATGGAATCTTTGCCTGCTAATACATTCTGTAGCCAGATTGAATCTTGCTCAGTCCATTGCGCATAGCCTAAGTGTATATTTATACAGACGAAAAATCCGATCAATAGTGGTCTCATGAATGACTGAGTTGTTAATTGTGTTCAAAGATAGTCTTCCTTCTTTCTCCGCATCCTTTCTTTCGCTTAAATAGTCTTACCGTTTACTTAATCTTAACTCTCTTTGCGGACTATTAATTTAACTGTTCACCTGCGCATGATAATCGTTCGATTACGCACGCTTTTTCCATCGATTTAATACGTACCTTTGAAGCTCTACAAATTAGTTCAGCGTTTATGAAGAAAGGAAAGCTATTAATTATAGACGATAATGAGGACATCCTTTTTGCCCTTAACTTATTGCTGGAACCTTATATGGAACAAATAAGAGTGGCAACGCAGCCGGAGCGTATCGATCATTTCATGCGAATATTCATCCCAGATATCATCTTATTGGATATGAACTTCAAACGAGACGCTATCAGTGGACAAGAGGGTTTTTATTGGTTGGAAAAGATTAAAAAGATGGACCCGGACGCAGTCGTTCTTTTTATGACTGCCTATTCGGATACGGATAAGGCCGTGCGAGCGATTAAAGCGGGAGCTACCGATTTTATCCCGAAACCTTGGGAAAAGGAGAAATTACTCGCCACGCTTTCCTCGGCGTTGGAACTTCGTGAAAGTAGGGTAGAAGTACGAAATTTGAAGAAACAAGTCGAGGTCCTCAGCTCGCCCGATGATACAGGCTTCGAGATTATCGGGGAAAGCGAGCCGATGCAGGCTGTTTTCGCTACGATCGATAAATTAAAGAACACGGATGCCAATATATTGATCTTGGGGGAGAATGGGACCGGTAAGGACTTAGTTGCTCGAGCCTTATACCATCAATCCCCACGTTCGGGAAATCTTTTCGTCGGGATCGACGTAGGTTCTATCCCGGAACAGCTCTTCGAGAGCGAGTTGTTCGGCTATGAGAAGGGGGCTTTTACGGATGCCTGCAAGGAAAAGCCGGGGCGTATGGAAGTGGCTTCCGGTGGTACTTTGTTCTTGGACGAAATAGGGAACTTAAGTCTTCCCATGCAAGCGAAACTGTTGACGGCATTGGAAAAACGACAGATAACCCGTTTGGGGGCGACACGACCTATACCGATCGATATCCGGTTGATTTGTGCGACCAACGTGAATATCCACGATCTCGTAGCGGAAGGAACTTTCCGGCAAGATCTTTTGTATCGTATTAATACGATCGAGTTGCATATTCCTCCTTTGCGCGAACGAGGAAACGACGTGATCTTATTGGCAGAATATTTCTTGTCGAAATATGCCCGTAAATATAAGAAAGACTTAAAGGGTATCAACCGGGATGGTAAGAATAAGCTGTGTAATTATGCTTGGCCCGGTAATGTGCGTGAACTGCAACATGCGATTGAGCGTGCGGTAATCTTATCGGAAAGTAATTGGTTAAGGCCGGATGACTTTATTCTGCGCCCCGTTTCGCTTAAAGATAAGGAACCATCCGAGGAATTGAATTTGACGGTATTGGAGAAAGAGGCGATCGAACGTGCCTTACGTCGTTCCGAGGGGAATATCACTCGTGCCGCCGAGCTTCTAGGGATTACCCGTTTTACCCTGTACCGTAAATTGGAGAAATTGGGGTTATGATGCGTTATTGGTTGTTCGTGCGTATTGGGGGGATCGTGCTCTTATCTTTTATTGCCTCATTTCTGATCTTAAAAGGGCTTTTGTTTGTTCCCGTGATGTTAGGATTTTGTATTCTTGCGCTCTCTGTCTCCTTATATAAGGATCAACAAAAGACTATTAAACGGATGAAATATCTGATAGAGAGTGTTCATTACGGGGATCTGAGCCTGTTTTATCCTTCCGATTCAATGACAAAAGACGAAAAAGCATTGGTCTCCTCTATGAACGAGGCCTTGGAAGCTCTGCGGAGTCGATTGTATAATTCGGTAGTCGCCGAGGCAGAAACCGAGGCATGGCAAAAACTTATCCGGGTATTGACACATGAGATCATGAACTCTATCGCCCCGGTAATCTCTTTATCGGAGACGGTTGCCGAACGTGCGACGATAAACGGCATGAACGAGAACGATTACGCCATTATGGTACAAGCTATGCAAACCATCCACCGGCGAAGTAAGGGGTTATTGGATTTTGTCGAGAATTATCGGAAATTGACCCGCCTGCCTTCACCTACTTTACGGAATTTCTCGCTTTCGGCCCTTTTTGACGACATCCGGCTTCTGTTTCCGGAGAGATCCGATATCCTCTTTTTTCAGGTAAAACCGGAGGATTTGAATTTATATGCGGATCGGATCATGGTGGAACAAGTATTGATTAATCTATTGAAGAATGCGATAGAGGCTTGTGAAGAGGCTTTATCCCCGCTGATAGAGGTTGAGGCTGTCCGAAAGAATAGTATGATAATTATTTCGGTGACCGATAACGGCTGTGGAATTGTTCCCGAGGCAATCGACCGAGTCTTTGTTCCATTTTTTACGACTAAGAGTAAAGGTTCCGGCATCGGATTGAGCCTTTGCCGGCAGGTCATGAACCGTCATGGAGGGAGTATCAGCGTCGATTCCCAAGTAGAGAAGGGTACCTCCTTCGTTTTACGTTTCCCGATTGTCGCGAAACGGATCTTATAAAAAAGCATTAATGCATGCGATCAGCTTGTCCGGCTTGATCGGTTTAGCGATGTAAGAAGAAAATCCACTTTGCTTAACCCGTTCCTCATCCTCCGCGAAAGCAAAAGCTGTTACGGCGATGATAGGGATGGCCTGGTCTTTTTCCCGGATCACCCGTGTGGCCTCGTAACCATCTACGATCGGCATTTTTAAGTCCATCAAAATTAGGTCTGGTTGGTATTTGTCAAATAAATCGATCGCTTGCTCTCCGTTCCATGCGTGTACGAGGTTATAATCTTTCAGCATGGCTTGGAATAAAGTATAATTGCTTTCGTTATCTTCCGCTACTAATATTGTCGTGGATTTAGAAGATTTGCCCTTTTGCGCATGCTCGATTCTCGGTTTCTCTCGCGAGACATCTTGTATTTCCAATATCGAATAGGGCAATGTAAACCAGAATGTCGAACCTTCTCCTAGCTCGGATTCCACCCCTATGTCTCCACCCAGACGCTTGATAATCATCTGGCAGATCGATAATCCCAAGCCAGTTCCTTGCACAAAGCTGTTTAACTTGACGAAACGGGTGAAAACTTGATCAATCTTATCCTTTGCGATACCGCACCCCGTGTCTTTTACATAGAAATATAACTCGTCACCTTTCCGGCGATAACCAAACAGGATACTACCATGGGTTGTAAACTTAATGGCGTTGTTGATAAAGTTCGTAATGACTTGGGAGATCCGATTCCGGTCGGTATGTAATATGCAATTGGGGATCTTCTCGACAAAACTTACCTGTACACCCTCTGCCGCCTTCAAGCGGGAAGACTGCTCGATATCGGAGAGTAGTTGATTGACATTTACATCCGAATCCACGAATTCTAGCGTTCCCGCCTCTATCTTGGCTAGATCGAGAATGTCGTTGATCAGTTGCAATAACAGGTCATTGTTGCTATTGATGATATTGATGTACTCCTCTTTATCCTCTGTATTTTCGGTTACAGCCAATAATCCGGAAAAACCGACGATCGCGTTCAACGGTGTCCGGATCTCATGACTCATGTTCGCTAAGAACGCGGACTTCAGACGATCGGATTCTTCCGCTTTCTCTTTCGCTTTCCTCAGTTCATTTTCCGCTTGCTTTTGCTTTGTCACATCTTCTTTCTTAAAGATCACGCCGATAAGATTGTCATGATCGTCTAACACGGGGTTTGCCAAGACGTGGAGATACTGTCCATCGCCGAACTCTTTCGTGAGATGGATTTGTTTCTTGGTTTCCATAGCTTTTACGACCGTACAACGGGTACAATAAGGTCTTACCCCGTTCTTGACCAGGAAACAATTATTCGGGCCAAATTCCGGGATACAATCATGGAACTCCACCTCGTTTTTCCATTTCACGGTATAATCCGGTTTGATAAAATAGATGGAAGCTTGGATATTATTCATGATTAGGATATTGTCTTTCTGCAAATCCAATAATTTATCTTTCAGTTTATTGGTACGGATAAAGAAGATTAATATCATAATCAGGAAAATAAGCAATACGGTAATTACGCTTAACATGATCTCGAATCTGTATTTGGAGAACAGGTTCGGATCTTCATTGATAATAGAGGCATTGCGAGGTAAAGACAATCTGCTGATGTTGAATTCCTTGATCTTTGAAGCGTCAAATATATAGCCGTTAGGAATGATCTGGGGATGGATCTCTTTGGGAGTGATTTTCTTGTCCAATATATTTAAAGCCTCCTTTGCCAGGTCGGAGCCTATAGGTCTGTATTGAGGGCAGAAACCTCCGATCGCCCAGTGTCCTATACCAAGAGACGCCAACGTGAACGTAGGGATTTGGGGATTGGCTGTCATCATGGTATACGTGGCATTCCCGACATAATACCCGTCGTTCACGTCTACACGCCATGTGCCGATCAAGATCACGGTCTGGTCCGGTAAATTCTTGATCTGGTCTACGATGGTGTAGATATTATTCTTTCTTCCGTCCAGTAATATCAAGTTCAGCTCCTCGATATTTTCCATCTCCTTTTTTACCAAGGCTTGCATAGCCAAGCCTCCATACGTATTATCGGTGATTAACGCTATGTTTCGGGTTTTAGGATACAACTTCTGTATCAACCGGATGTTTTCTCTTACATTATAAGAGTATAAGAATCCGCCAATGTGTAAACCTTTATCTACGTATTCCTGGATATCAATATATTTCGGTTCCCATTCGGCTACGTTTAGATCCGGATTGGGTAACGAGATCGCGTTTCTGCTGACCATGCCGCATAAGACCGGCAAGTCGGGCTTACAATCTTGGGAGATATAAGAGGCCCATGCCTCTTGCCCTAAGATGATGATAAGCTGGGGGGTATTATTTCCTTTGTACTTGTTCAGGATACCTTTCAACTTGCCTTCCCATAGAGGAGCCTCCGGAAGGCTTTTACAGTTCATGTTCTCGATAACGACCGGCGATACGCCACCTCCCCGCTTATATTCCTCCATAAACTCAGAGATATTGGCGGTAGTGTTGCGTGTATCGGGATTGTATGAGCTGATGATTAAAATGGGGCCTGTATCATCTGTAGCGCATAAGCGGGAAGAGAAGACCAGACTTAACACGATAAAGAGTACAAATCGTATGTAGTTTTTTAATGATGTCATTCTTCACTACTTATTCAAGTGCTTATTGCGATTAAAGTACTGTTTGTTGTTAATACAGACCGCAAAAATAGAAAAGATTTATGATTAATCGCTGAATTTCAAAATAAAAAGGAGCTGTTACGTTTAAAATCTATAGTTCGATCATCAGTCCGATACTTGGAAGAAGTGTACCCGTAAGGCGCTCGATCGGTTTTAGCTCGTATCGTTGCTCATTTATGGGAGCTTCCGGATTAATGATTTTACCCGTTTTGATATATACGTCTTGCTCTTTGTATTTGGAATTTAATACGTTCTGGATGTCGATATAGGCCCCAAGCATTATCTTTTTGAAATAAAATGTCTTGTCGATACGGATATCTAACTGCGTAAATGGTTTGAGCCGCTCGCTGTTAAACCGGCTGTAATTGTAATATAGCCCGTTGTTAGCGTCCCAAGCTTCTACATAACTACTTTTTTCCACATCGTAAGGTGTATAGGGTGCTCCGCCTACTATGCGGAACTTAGCGCCTACGTCCCAGTTTTTAGGTAAAGAGTAGGTTCCGCTAAACGTGAACAAATGCTTGTTATCCCAAGCGGAAGGAAGGAAAGTATCCGTGTTTCTTCCATCTTTGAATTCGCTTCTCACCAAAGTATAGGAGGCGATGAAAGTGAGCCCTTTATAATTATACCAACGCCCCATGATCTCAAGCCCGTAAGCCCGTCCTGTGGCCGTAGACGATACGGCTTCATTTCCCAAGACACCATAATCCGTACCTTTTGATGCCAGTGGGATACTGTCGAGTATGGACATCGGATAATGATCGTAATGTTTATAGAATCCTTCGGCTGTAAATTTCAGATATGAGGTAGGGCGGTACTCCAGGCCTAATCCTGCTTGATCGCTCCGGATATAACTTAGATGATTGGCACGGTTGATATAATTACCTTCATTATCCTTGAACCCCAATGTCGTGTAAGGGGGAAGCTCGTAATAACGCCCGATATTCGCGTTTATATAAAGCGGATCAAGCAGGCGGTAGGATAAAGACAGGCGGGGAGATAGCTGATCCAACAGGTTATTCATATCCGGGGAATAATTGTTTGCGTCCGCGCGAACACCTAGAGATGCGGTGAACCGCTCGTCATAACTCTCGTAGATAGCCGTGGCGTAGATACCCCACTTCCATACGCCAAGGTCTGTTTGGTATACGATGGTACGCGGGATAGAGGTAAATTGCTTTTGGTAAGTATCGTTCGTATACTGGGCGTATTCGATGTTTCCTCCGGCATTCAATTGAATGAACGGCAAACGAAACGTGTTTTCCGTGCGGAACTTGTTCTCTATCTCGTCCGAGCGATAGTTTAGGGAGAGATTTTCTGCCTTGCTTTCATCATTGTCTTTATACTTGATGTTTTTATTATTGGTCTGGCTCCGGCTGATGATGACCGAGTAGATATTTTTACCGGCGTAATGCTTATAGACCGCACCAAGGGTATAAGTCTTTTGCTTTACGACTGGCAGGTAAGAGAGAATATATTGGTTTTTCTCACTCATATCCTCCATCCCCGTATTCAATTTCATATCATCGATCGCCCCTAGTCCGAGTATGGTAAGCTCGTTCTTAGGATCGAACGAATGTTTGATCTTGAATTGGGCATCCGTGAAAGTAGGTAAGAACGGCAAGCCGATCATGTCGAAAAGGAATTGAAGATAAGAGCGGCGAACAGAAACTTGATAAGTAGTCTTTTTCCCCAACGGCCCGTTGGCGGAAATACCGATATCCGAGGCCCCCAGGATTCCCCGCAATGAGAATTTCTCCTTGTTGCCATCTTGTAGCTTGAAGTCTAGTACCGAGCTTAAGGCATTTCCCTTGGATGCGGGAAATGCCGCCGAATAGAAGTTGACCTCCCTGATGAAATCGGGATTGATGATACCTACCGGGCCTCCGGAGGCACCTTGGGTAGAGAAATGATTGATATTCGGTATCTCTACACCATCCAAGAAGAAACGATTTTCCGAGGGACCTCCTCCTCTTACCATCAAGTCGTTGCGAAACGCGGCTGTAGACGCTACTCCGGGGAAGGTCTGTACCACCCGGGAGATATCCCGGTTTCCTCCAGCGCTTTTCTCTATCTCCTTGAAACCGATAACCCGGAGTCCTAGCGGGCTTTCAGCCGTCTTGCGGAATGGAGAGGCCACCACGTTAACCTCTTGCAGTTTTTGGCTGGCCTCCTCCAGCTCGATCGGGAAAAATATATCTTTATTCGCTACCCTGAACTCGGCGGTGACGAATGGCTTATATCCCAAAAAGGAGGATTGGAGACGGTAGCTTCCGGGTGATATGCCGGATATTTCGAATAATCCGGTGGAATCGGTGACCGCCCCTTGCGTCGTGTTCCATACCACTACGTTCGCGAAAGGTATAGGCTCTCCGCTCGAGGCATCTTTTACGATCCCTTTGATCGAGAAGGTGTACTGTTGCCCGCTGACAACTTGTATGGTGCATACTAAGAATATCAAGAAGAAAAGATGGCGTCTATCCATATCTCATATCGTTTACATCGGTAAAGGTACGAATTAATATTGAAAGAAATATACAAGACTGTTTGTACGTAAGAAGTGAATATGATAAATTTGTTATATGCTATAATTATGCGATTAAAAACAGATGATCCATGAAAAGCAATATTTATAATTAATAGAATAATGGAGAAAGAATTACAGATAACGGCAGATGGAAGCCATACGCTATATATTCCGGCGATGGATGAGCATTATCATTCCGTGAACGGGGCGTTGCAGGAATCGAGACATATATTTATAGAGGCGGGATTGCATGCGCTGGAGAAAGACTTTATCCGGATCGCGGAGATTGGTTTTGGTACAGGGTTGAACGCTTTCTTGACATTGAAGGATGTCGAGCTATCTCAAGCACATCATATTGATTATCATACGGTGGAGTTATACCCGCTTCCTTTAGGTACGATTCGTGCCTTGAATTACGGGGAGCTGGTCTGGCCGGAGAGAAAAGAGATGTTTTTAACCTTGCATGAGGCAGAATGGAATATCCCCGTTTCAATCTCAGAGCGCTTTACGCTTCATAAGATAGAAGGAGATAGCAACACCTGTGAACTGCCGGATAATATCGATTTAATCTATTTCGACGCTTTCGCGCCAGAGAAGCAACCGGAGATGTGGAATCAAGAAATCTATAACCGTTTATATGCCCATACCGCTCCGCGTGGATTGATCGTAACCTATTGCGCGAAAGGAGAGGTACGCAGAGGTATGCAAGCGGCAGGTTTTGAGATGAGCCGTCTTCCCGGTCCTCCGGGTAAACGCCACATACTAAGGGGAATTAAAAATTGAGAATTGAGAATTGAAAATTAGATGATTCGGTAATTCCCAGTTTTCAATTCTCAATTCTCAATTTTCAATTCTCAAAGTATTGCCTCAATCTTTTCTACGAACTTATCCTTAGTCGTGGCACCTACTACTTTATCAACCATCTTACCATCTTTAAAGAAAAGGACGGTAGGGATGTTGCGGATACCGAATTGTCCGACTACATCGTCGTTCTCGTCTACATTCATTTTACCGATCGTTACACGACCTTCATACTCGGTAGCCAATTCTTCAATGATTGGAGATACCATGCGGCAAGGGCCACACCACTCTGCCCAGAAGTCAAGAACCATGGGCTTGCCGGAGTTTACCAACTCCTCGAAATTAGCGTCTGTAATTTGTAGTGCCATTTTGAATTATGTATTATTTAATTATGAATCTCGTTTTGGCGCCAAAAGTACAAATTCTTTCAGCGCCGTACAACTTTAGCCATTAATTTTAAAATCGATGTTCTCGTTCTCCTGTAAAAAGTCTATCAGCTCACGCGTCACGTTCAAGCGGATGTTTTGGGAGAAAAGATTCAGGGAGATGTTATGCTCCCCATCGACAACTTTAAAATATAACAGGCTATGGCCCGGATTGTTCTTGATTAATACGGAAAGCTCGTTGATTGTAGGCTCGTCCAGGTCATGGATGGGTACCGTGATACTTATTTTCTCGATCAACTTGTCTTTCTCGTCTTGTAAAAGATGGATGGTGCCAATCTTGAAATCCAGCTTGTTGGGATCCCAACGGCTGGGTTCTACACGGGCGGTGATCAAGAGGTACATCCCGATTTTACCATACTTGCTGTACTCGATGTAATCTTGTCCGAAAAGAGGAATCTCGCCGCTACCGGTGAAATCCTCGATTTTCAAGATACCGTAAGGCTTCCCGTTCTTGGTCATTCCTTCCCGGAAACCGGTGACGATACCCCCCAATAGAACTTCCCGGCCTTGTAAGGTTTCTCGCTCGTTAAGCTCTATCATACCGGTATTACATACATACTTTAATATGATACGGTATTCATCCAGCGGATGGGCAGACAGATAGATACCGACTAGCTCCTTCTCTTTGTTCAGACGTTCGAGGTCGCTCCAACGTTCACATTGCGGGATTTCCGGTTTAGCGATAGCGACAAAGGCATCCCCCCCGAATAAAGAATTGACTGCCGTGCTCTTATCCATCTGGTATTTGTTGCCATAGCGTACCAAGGTATCCAGGAATAACTCCCCTTTCCCGTTATCGGCGAAGAATTGTTCGCGTTGGATACCGAAATTGTCGAACGCCCCGGCTAAGGCCATGGACTCTATGTTTTTCTTGTTACAAGCGGTCAGGTTTACCCGTTCCACGAAATCGAAGATATTCTTGAACGGACCATTTTTCGTACGTTCCTCGATAATATTCTGTACGGCAGACTCGCCCACGCCTTTCACGGCGCCTAGCCCGAAACGGATGTTCTTGTCCTTATCTACGCTGAACTTCAAGACAGACTCGTTTACGTCCGGTCCCAATACCTGGATACCCATCGCCTTACATTCATCCATGAACTTCGTGATATCCGTGATGTTGGACAAACTTCGGCTTAAGACAGCGGCCATGTACTCGGAAGGGAAGTTCGCTTTTAGGTAAGCGGTCTGGTAAGCCACCCATGAATAGCAGGTAGCGTGACTCTTATTGAAGGCGTATGAGGCGAACTTTTCCCAGTCGGACCAAATCTTATTTAACGTGTCTTCTTTATAACCATTGGCTTGCCCGCCGGCCATAAATTTAGACTTCAAGTGGTTCATCTTCTCGATCAACTTCTTACCCATCGCCTTACGTAAGGCGTCACTCTCGCCACGCGTGAAGTTGGCGAGCAAACGGGATAGAAGCATGACCTGCTCTTGATAAACCGTAATACCGTACGTATCTTTCAGGTAACGTTCCATGACGGGGATATCGTACTTTATCTCTTCTTTACCCTGCTTACGGGCGATGAAGGAAGGAATGTAATCCATTGGGCCTGGGCGATACAGGGCGTTCATGGCGATCAAATCCTCGAATTTGGATGGTTGCAACTCCTTTAGGTACTTCTGCATGCCGGCAGACTCGAACTGGAATGTTCCGGTAGTCTTTCCGTCGCAATATAATTTATACGTCTTAGGATCTTCCAGGCTGATGTGGTCGATATCCAGATCATGTCCGGTAGTCAATTTCACGTTCTCGATCGCTTCCTTGATGATAGACAAAGTCTTCAATCCCAAAAAGTCCATCTTGATCAATCCGGTTTCCTCGATCACGGAGCCTTCGTATTGGGTAACCAGCATCTCCTCGCCGGTATCCTTGTCTTTCGCCGTACTAACGGGTACGACATCCGATATATCGTAGCGTCCGATGATGACACCACAGGCGTGTACACCCGTGTTGCGGACGTTACCTTCTAGCATCTGGGCATATTTCAAGGTATCTCGTACCAAGGGGTCGTTCCCGTTTGCGGCCTCTTTTAATTCCGGAACGTACTTGATGGCATCGCCCAGTTTGAATTTCTTCATGTCCGGAATCTTGTCCGGAACCAGTTTCGCCAACCGGTTCGATTCCGCTAAAGGCAATTTTTGTACACGAGCCACATCCTTGATGGCCGACTTGGTAGCCATCGTGCCATAAGTGATGATATGAGCCACGCGCTCGGCACCGTATTTCTCCGTTACCCAGCGTAACACTTCGCCACGGCCGTCATCGTCGAAGTCGGTATCAATATCGGGGAGGGATATACGGTCCGGATTCAAGAAACGCTCGAACAGGAGGTCGTATTTGATTGGATCGATCCTGGTGATCCCCAAGCAATAAGCTACCGCGGACCCTGCGGCCGAACCACGTCCGGGGCCTACCGATACACCGAGTTCCTCCCGGGCGGCCCGGATGAAATCTTGTACGATTAAGAAGTAACCGGGGAAACCCATCGTCTTCATGATATGCAACTCGAAGTTCAGACGCTCTTTTACCTCGTCGTTCAGAGGGTCTCCATAAAGATCTTTGGCTCCATCGTAAGTCAGCTTCGCCAAATAATCGGCCTCTAGCTTGATGCGGTATAGCTTATCGTATCCACCTAGTTTCTTGATTTTCGAATGCGCCTCTTCCTCGCTTAATACGACGTTCCCATTCTCGTCTCGGGTAAATTCCTCGAATAAATCGTGTTCCGTCAATTTCTTACGGTAGGATTCCTCTGTGCCAAACTCTTCTGGTATGGCGAAAGTCGGCATGATAGGACCGCTATCGATGGAGTAGAACTCAACTTTGTCCGCTATCTCGAGCGTGTTGCTCAAGGCTTCGGGGATGTCGGCGAAGATGGCGTTCATCTCGGCGGTGGTTTTCATCCATTCCTGCTTGGAATAACGCATACGTTTGGGATCGTCCAGGTCTTTACCGGTACTGAGGCAGATCAGGCGATCGTGCGCTTCCGCGTCGTCAGCGTTGACGAAATGGACATCGTTGGTAGCGATTAGCTTGATATTATGTTTGCGAGCCAACTCGATTAATACCTTGTTTACCTCTTGCTGGTGAGGATAGACCGTGCAATCTGCGTTGGGGTCGTGCGTCTCATGCCGTTGCATTTCCAAATAATAATCCTCCCCGAAGAGATTCTTGAACCAAAGGACGGATTCCTCTGCCTTATCGATTCGTCCATGCATGATATGTTGAGGGATCTCCCCGCCTAGGCAGGCAGAGCAGATGATCAGGTCTTCGTGGTATTTTTCCAGCAATTCCTTGTCGATACGAGGACGCCCGTAAAAGCCTTCTGTCCACGAGAGGGAGACCATCTTGATCAGGTTCTTGTAGCCATTCTTGTTCTTAGCCAATACGATCAGGTGCCAGCCGCTACGGTCGTCTTGCGAGGCCAGTTTGCTATGCCTCCCGTTACGTGCGCAATAACATTCGCAGCCGATGATCGGCTTGAAGATAGAGGCTTTCGCGTCGGCGATTTGTTTCTGCAGTTCCGTTATCTTTTGTTGTTCCTCTTCGTTTGGAGCTTCCTTGGCCAGCAGCGGTTTTAGTTCTTTCTCGGAATCCTTGATGATCCCGAGAGGTTTACTATTCTTTTTGTTAACCTTGTTGAAGAACTCCTTGATACCGAACATAACGCCGTGGTCTGTTACGGCGATCGCACGCATCCCATCTTTGTACGCTTTGTCGATCAACGCGTCGATGGATGCCTGTCCGTCCAGTAGGGAATACTGGGTATGTACGTGTAAATGAATGAACGGTTCCATATATATAATGTATGCTCTCTGGTGTCTGTTGAAATGTGTGTGTAAAGGTAGGAAATATTTTTTAGTGCGAGAGATGTTGTTTTGCTTTTAAAAAAACATGTACGTCTTTTTTCGGAAACACGTACATGTTTTCGGAAAAACTCGTACGTGTTTTTTAGGGGATGTAACACGGTGATAATAGGGGCTATCCCGGAGAATCTATGTGTCATATAAACGGATGCTATATCAATGCTTTGCTTAACCTAAACCGTATATTGTGGCAAGGGATTTTCTTGAAGCTCTTGAGCTAACGGACGGAAGGTGGCTACGAATCTGGATCGGGGGAAACAAATATTTTGATCTATAGTAAAAAGGTAATCTTATTTTTATTGATTGTTGGATGGTATATTTATAATGTACGTACGTACATTAAAGATAATATGATTAAAAAACGATTGGTTTAAACGATCGTTTTAATTAGTCATTTGCAAAGGTACGCGTTTCTTTGATTCTTGCAACCCTTCTTCGTTATTTTTTTATCGCTTATTTTCTTTCTTATCAGTAGGATAGGTTATCCTTTACGAAACAAGCGGTTCCTTTAACGAACTTTCCTTTCATGCCTCTTGAAAACGCAAGATTTAGACGATGGTTTAGACTAGTCGTTTTCGAACGGCAGTCTGCTGTCAAGATGTGGCTAAGTGCTTAATTAACACTATTATTAATATTAAATTTTAAATTATGAACAGAAAGATTTCTACATTGTTTACGGCGGGTCTGCTCGTGGCAGGGTCGCTGTGCGGTAGTGCTTGGGCGCAAACCATTCAGGACTTGACGGGTTTGAGAGGTGTGTCTGCGGCAAATGAGTTGAAAGACGGAAGTAAGTATTTGCTGGTGGCTCCTTTTTCAAATGAGGCTTATGGCCATAAGTTGAATGGAACAACATTGGGCGAGTTTACGAAGGATTATACTAGCGATGTCCTTAATGACAAAAAAGACGTGAGACAGTTTGTTTGGGAAGTTGGTGTGAACACTGCTCTGGGGCAAACTGTGTATACTTTCAAAAACGTAGAGACTGGTAAGCTTTTGAGAATAAAGAAAAGCGGATCTAGTGTAGGTAGTGGTATAGAAAATAATACTACTGTAGATGATGCTAATACTTACAAAGAATTTGCTTTTGAGGCAAGTATATCCGCATCTACGGTAGCAGCTGGAAAATACTCTTCTTCAAATAAGTATCTGTATGTTCATGAACAGAAGACGAGTTATTCAGTTCCTCCATTTGGTTTAGATTGGAGTTCCGGTCAGATTAGTACAACATCGGTTGTAGCTCCGAAGTTCTATGAGGTGAAATCCGAGAATTTCATGGACGCTGATGAGCTGAATGCTTTGTATAACACTTCCGGTTTCTCTTTCGTTAGCAAGAGAAAAGATCCGGATCAGGGTGATGTGGAGCCTGAGTATAACCTGTTCAACGGAAAGAGGGTCGTAGCTCGTTATATTAGCTCAAAGGTTGAAGTGGATGCGACTAAAGATCCTTCTTATTCCGGTTCTAATAAGGATATGTACATTCCTAAAGGTATGTATTTCTTCACGGAGAACGCTCCGAAGGAGGGTAGCACAAATTATAAAGACTGGATGAATGCTACGATCTTGGTTGTAAGTTCTACAGAGACTGTGGAACAGACTGCTACGGGACGTGCGCTTGGTGACGGTTTCCGTTTGGTGGAGAAAAAGGTGAGCGACTTGAACTTCTATCAAGGTACCGATGCGCAATGGTTGGCAGAGGGAGATGAGATCTCTATCAACAACGCTAAATTCAATGTACAGAGGAGTTATGTGGATGACTATCCTTATGAGTTGAACATACCGGATTTCCGTTTCCGTGTCCAACCTAGTAAAACGGCTCAAATGAACGCTAAAGATGTTGCTGATAATGCAGGTGAAGGCGTGAAGATGTGGGTTCTGAAACATAACGACAAATACTATTTGACTACGGTTTCTCACAAGACAGATGATGCTAATCAATTCATCTTCAAGCTTGGTTTATCTGGCATGAAGAAAGGTATCGACTTGTTGAATAGCGAGGCTAAGGTTTCCGCTTATACGATCCGTATCTTGGGTGGTAAGGAATATACTTCTCCGAATTCGAATATAGATAAGAAAGATATCAAGAGCGCATATGGCAAGTACTTGACAAATGATGTTGAGAGCTCTGCCTTCAAGTTCGCCGCTAAAGCGAAAGTCTTGTCTCAATTGGAGGCTCCGGCTTATCAATGGGCGATCACGAGTGTGGACGATGACTATACGATTACATTCACGAACCGTGAGACTGGCGAATATTTCGTAACCGGTTTGTTCCCGATGACAGACTTAGGTGAAAACGTATATGAGTTGGCTATTTCAAAAACTTCTCAGACAAAAGAAGTGGGTGGTGTCGTAGTAAAAGACGGATTGTGCGTTGACGCTATCTACGTAGATGAGAATACTTATAATGAAACCGAAGAAGAGAACGTTAGCTTGCAGCAAATGATCGTAGAGTTGACTCCGGTGGAGGTTGATCCGATGGCCGGCTTCTGGGAACCCGCAGATGAGACTTTGGTAACAATGGCTTTCGCTCGCGATAATAACGAGACTTCCAATAAGTGGTATGCGGCAGTTACGGATAATGGTAACACCCCCGGTACTGCTTCTTATACAGCTCAGTTGAATAAGAACGGTAAGTTTGCGGACAAAGTGTATGATGCCGCTCAATGGCAATTGGTTAAGGGTATTAAGAGAACGATTATCGAACGTAGCTTCGTTTACAACAAGGATGGCCGTGTAACGGTACAAGCCAGAGGGGATAAGGGATATGCTTATTCTTATCAGTTGCAGTATATCCATGATGGTATTGAGACGGAGAAATACTTCCCGTTGAAAAAAACTCTTATGAATTATGTAGATGAAGAGTCTCAATTGGTAAGTGAGAATACCGCTAACTTCATTATCAAGAAGGCTGTAGATGGTTCGGTTTACTTGATTGAGGTGGATAATACTACTGCGTCTCTAGCCTCTATTTTGGATGAGAATACGAAGTCTGTAGTTTATGCTACTTATGATAGTAGAAATAATGAGTGTGAATATAAGCAACCGAACTCCGTTTATGTATGTCCGAATGAGCTTTCTAGCAGCTTAACGCATAACGACTGGATGTTGAGAACTTACTTATTGGAAGAGGCTCCGGAAATTAGCTATCCGGCCGAGGAAGGTCATATTTCCTTGATAAGCGAGATGAACAATTATATCTCAATGAACGAGGATCGTGATGGTATCGTTGTAAACGAGAATCAATATTCTTTCTACTTACAGGTAACAGATGAGGATGCGGTAGTTCCTTCTTTCTATATCTCAAACAAAGGTACAGTTGAGGATGGTGACAGATTGTTCTTGTTCAATCCGAAAGACTCCGTAAATTACTATGTGGCAGATGGTACATATGACAGGAAGTATCAATGGAACGAGAATGACACGAAGGCTATTTTCAAGCCGGCTACTCTTTTGGAAAGCAAGGATACTTTGACTACGATTGTTAAAGGAAACAAGGTTTCCGTAGCAGAGGAGGCTGATGATGAGGGTGTATTAGGAGGCTTGGATTGTTTTAAGGTTCAGATCATTCAGTGTGAGGATGACGAGAACGCTTATCGTATCCGTTCTGTAGCTAATAAGGGTTCTTATTTATATAGTGTCAACGACAAGTTGTCTTGGAGTGGTGACAAGTCAAACGCTATGCGTTTCACCATCACTGCTGGCGATCCTACTTCCAACGAGTCAATCGCTGACGCTACCGAAGGCATCAAGGTTATCGCCGGCAACGGTATGATCGAGATCCAAGGCGCCGCAGGCAAGATGGTTTCTGTAACGA
>NZ_CANTZW010000037.1 GCF_947855115.1 uncultured Parabacteroides sp. | reverse complement strand
CCGCGACCCTCAGCTTGGAAGGCTAATGCTCTATCAACTGAGCTACTTCCGCAATATGTTACAATTTAAAAAAGGTGGGCAGTGATGGATTCGAACCACCGAAGGCGAAAGCCAGCTGAGTTACAGTCAGCCCCATTTGGCCACTCTGGTAACTGCCCCCTTGTTCTTAATTGCAGTGCAAAGGTACGATTTATTTTGGAACTTGCAAGTGTTTAGGCAGAAAAATTCACCATTTTTATTGCGGTAACTGCTGCCTCATCCCCTTTATTGCCATATCTACCTCCCGCACGATCTTCGGATTGCTGCATGGTATCTGTAGTTAACAGCCCGAAAATGAATGGGATATCGTACATTAAATTTAATTCTGTGATGCCTTGCGTAACGCCTGAGCAAACATAATCAAAATGTGGCGTGTCACCCCTTACGACACATCCCAGAACGATCACGGCATCTAATTCTTTTGTCTCGGCCAATCTTTTAGCCCCAAAAGTAAGTTCAAAACTACCCGGAACCCGTTTAACCACGATGTTCTCCGGTTTTACCCCGTGCTTTTCAAGCGTGTTGCAAGCACCTTCCAATAACTTCTCGGTAATGTTCTTGTTCCATTCCGCAACTACGATGCCGATATTCATCTCTGAAGCATCAGGTACGCTGTTGAAGTCGTACTCGGATAAATTCTGATAAGCTGTAGCCATACTTGTCTCTTTAAAAGAAGAGGATGCCTTGTTTGACCGAGACATCCTCTGTTATACTATATAATATACTGTTTATTTATTTTCCTGCCGAAGCACGGGTGATATACTTGTCTATATCAGATGCCTCCATGGAAGTATAATACTTATCCTTGATAGTAGTATAGGCTTTTACAGCCTTGTCGTACTCTTTCAGATTCTCGTAAGCGATACCAGCTTTTTTCAGGTAGATCGGGCTGATTACCTCGTTGTCGGCTTCTTTGGCTGCTTTCTCGAAATAGCTGATACCTTCTTTCGTGTTACCCATGTTCACGTAACAATCTCCGATTAATCCCGTAATCGCGGGAGATACCATTTGGTCTTTTCCACTGAAAGATTTCAACAAGTCGATTGCTTTCTGCGTATCACCCATCTTATAGTAGCAGATACCAGCGTAAGCCTTAGCTAAGTTTCCGGCGTCCGTACTTCCATATTGATCAATGATGGCTTCGAAACCTTCATAGTCCGCTCCGTTACCATTTAATGCCAAGGCGAAAGAATCCCTGGCGAAATATTGCTCGCCCTTGAACATAGCGGCAGCCGCTTTTTTCTCTTGAGGAATTAAATAACCATGCTTGATTCCCAAAACAGCTCCAACAACGAGTGCGACAGCTATTATACCGTAAATAATCTTCTTTGAATTGTTTTCAATAAATTGCTCCGATTTGGAGACAATCTCTTCTACTTCTAACTCCTTGTTGGTGTCCTTTTCTTTAGTAGCCATAATGTGTTATAGTTATTTATTAATTTTATCGCTGATTTTAAGCCATACCATACGGTTGGCGATTCAAAGCGCAAAAGTAGTTTTTTTTGCTGATATAATCTATACTTAGAAGTATATTTTTTAATTTTGTGCGATTAATACGGTTTAGATGATACTCAAGAAACTTTCTGTTCTCAATTACAAAAATATACTTCAGTCCGAAGTCGTTTTCTCGCCCAAGATGAATTGCTTTTTCGGCAATAACGGGATGGGGAAGACGAACTTACTGGATGCCATTCATTATCTCTCATTTTGTAAGAGTCATGTCAATACCCCTGATAGTCAGATAATAAATAGTGATCAAGAACTCTGTGTGGTACAAGGAAACTATGACTATGAGGGACGTGAGGAGGAGATTTTCTGTGCCATGCGACGTGGGCAACGTAAGCAGTTCAAGCGGAATAAGAAAGAGTACGACAAGTTGTCCGAGCATATCGGATTGTTGCCGTTGGTCATGGTTTCCCCGGTTGATGCCGATTTGATCCGGGGAGGGAGCGATGAACGACGCCGTTTTCTGGATTTGATTATCTCTCAGCAAGACAAATCCTATTTGCATGCGCTTATCCAATATAATAAAGTATTGCTTCAGCGGAATACTTTGTTGAAAGATCAAAATATGGATACTTCTCTTTATGAGGTATTAGAGATGCAGTTGGGCATGTACGGCCAAATCGTTTACGAAAAGCGGAAAAAGTTGGTGGAGGATTTTACCCCGATCTTTAACGAGTATTACCAGACGATCTGTGGCTCGACAGAGGAGATAGGATTACGTTATGTCTCGCAATTAGAGGAAACAGATCTTGTCGGAAAATTGGCGATGAGTAGGGAACGGGATCGTATATTGGGTTATACTTCTTCTGGTATCCACAAGGATGAGTTGGAAATGACGTTGGGTGGATATCTAATCCGTCGGGTTGGTTCGCAAGGGCAGAACAAGACCTATCTGATTGCTTTAAAACTTGCCCAGTTCGCTTTCTTGAGTAAACGAGGGCAGACTACCCCGATCTTGTTGTTGGATGATATTTTCGATAAATTGGATGCTAGTCGTGTGGAGCAGATCATCAAGTTGGTCAGTGAGAATGGCTTCGGGCAGATCTTTATAACGGATACGAACCGAAAATATCTAGACGAGATATTGCTGGCTATGAATCATGATTATGCTCTTTTCCGTGTGGAACGTGGCGAGGTACAACCTATGGAGGAATAAAGATGCAGAGAAGGAATACGCAGACATTGGGTGAGGTTCTTCGTGACTTTTTCGAGGATAATACCGAATTGTACGAAAAAATGATGGAGATCCGTGTCCAACGAGCATGGGGAGAAGTGTTAGGGCCTACGATTATGCAATACACACGTAATATATATGTGCGAGACAAAGTACTCCATGTCTCCTTGACTTCTTCCGTGCTCCGTAGCGAGATAACTCTTTGCCGGGAGCGATTGTTGAAGAGTTTGAATGATTACGCTGGGGCTACGGTTATCACAAATATCATCATCCATTAGAAACAGGCGTTTTCCGTTATCACGTAATCCATTTTTTTGTCGAAGGGCTCTACCGGGACTTGTGGGATCATCTGGAAACCGAAGCATATGCCCACTTTAGGAGCATGAAGCGTGGAAAGAAGACGGTCATAGAATCCTTTTCCTCGTCCCAAACGGTTTTTGTCTTTGTCAAAGGCGACTCCAGGTACGATGATCAAGTCGATTTCTTTCTCGGGAACTTCTATGCCATCCGCTTTGGGTTCTAATATCCCGAATGGTCCGGGTTTTAAGGATTCCGGTCCTTCATAAAGAAGCAATCTCAAGTCTTCGCCAACGATCAAGGGTAACAGGATCTTTTTCTTCCGGTACCATTTTTCAATAAAACCGGCTGTCTGTACTTCTCCCGGTATGGCATGATAAAGGGCGGTACAAGAAGCCGCTTGGAACAGATCTAACTGTTCCAAGCGATCCATGACCTTATCCGATAGCTCGCACAAGGTAATCCTCGAATATTCTTTCTTTCGAGAGGCCATACCTTTTCGTAGGGCCTGCTTGACTGTGTAAGTCTCCATTCGCTGATTGTTTTAATAGTCCTGCGTTCGGTACGGATTTTCCCTCCTGCAATATCTTGATCGCACGTAATAAGGTGACATCGTCTTTCAGGAAAATAGGATAGAACCCAGCTTCGTCAAAGAAATTCCGTACGATATACGCTTGCAGTTGGTTCTCGATTAGCTTGCCAGATATATTAATTAATGTAGGACGCTTTTTGATCCCCTTGGTGGCTGCGAAGTTCACGAAGTTGGAGAGGAGCGGCTGTTGTTGCAAATAATTATATAATTCCTCCCAAGTCTTGAATGAACCTAGTTTCTCCCGATGGCGGTCTGAGTATTCAAGAGCATATAAGTAAAGTACGCCGCTATTTACCACATTTGAGTAATAAGAGGTAACGCCACTTGTATCGCGGGGGATAAAAATATCTGGCATGATACCACCTCCGCCATATACGGTACGCCCTCCTACGGTTTGGTATTTTAAGGAATCGTCCATCTTGATACTATCGGCCGAGTCAAACTCGCCATGCATATACCGGTTGTAGATATCTTGGTCGTAATCGTCTGTATTTCCCATCTCGTATTTTTTCTGGATACAGCGACCGGACGGTGTGTAATAGCGGGCGATGGTTAATCGCATCTCCGAACCGTCGCTCAATGACATTTGAGTTTGTACCAGCCCTTTGCCATAGGTTCTTCGTCCGATAATCGTACCTCGGTCGTTATCTTGAATCGCTCCGGAGAAGATCTCACTGGCAGAAGCCGATATTTCGTCGGTTAAGACTACGATCGGGGCATCTTTACAAGTACCGGTTCCGTTTGCGTATACATCGGAGCGAGGGAACGACTTGCCTTCCGTGTAGACGATCAAACGTCCTTCCGGCATGAATTCGTTAATCATATTGATGGCTGCGTCCATATATCCACCGGTATTACCTCGTAAGTCGATCACGAAAGAAGTACAGCCCGCTTGTTTCAATTTAGCGATCGCTGTGATAAACTCGTTGTAGGTATTCCGGGCGAATTTGCTGACCTTGATGTAACCTATTCCTTTAGCTGCCTCGTAAGAAACATCGACCGAGTTAACTGGAACATCTCCACGGGTTACGTCAAAATAGAGCAACTCCGGAGAATTTCCTCGTTGCACACCTAGTTTCACGGTACTGTTTTTTGCGCCCCGGAGCGTCTTCATGATCTCGTTTTGGTTCTTTTTCTTTCCGGAGAAAATAGAATCATTGATCGAGATGATCCGGTCAAAAGGCAATAAACCCGCTTTTTCGGCAGGTCCCCCACTGATAACACTGATCACTAGGATTGTATCAGTCTGCATATTGAATGATACGCCAATACCACTGAAAGAACCCTCTAGCTCCTCGTTCACAGCGGAGGCATCTTCTGCTGGGATATATACGGAGTGAGGATCTAATTCACTAAATATTTTCGGGATCGTACTCTCTACCAATTTGGACATGTTAACTGTATCAACATATTGTTCGTCGATGATGTCCAAGATGGCATTTATCTTGTTACCACTGGAATAGGCTCGGCGTTTCCCTTGACTGATAGATAAATAATGGTTCCCAATGAAAATGCCTAAAGCGATACTTGCCGCTATGATGACTGGGAGCCATACGGTCAGTCTTTTGTTTTTATCCATAAAAACATTTTATTTATTCGTTCAAATCTATATAATCTACTATGATGCCGGCACGCTTCAATAGTTCGCAACCATCTGCCATCCGATAATTCTCGGAATAGACAACTCGCTTGATTCCGGATTGTATGATTAATTTCGCACATTCGATGCAGGGGGAGGAGGTAACGTAAATTGTCGCTCCTTTGCTACTGTTGGACGAGGCGGCAACTTTCGTGATTGCGTTAGCCTCTGCATGTAGAACATAAGGTTTGGTGACATTGTTCTCGTCCTCACAAACATTTTCAAAACCGGCGGGTGTCCCATTGTACCCGTCGGATATGATCATTTTATCTTTTACTAATAATGCGCCTACCCGGCGTCGTTTACAGTACGAATTCTCGGCCCAGATAGCGGCCATTCGCAGGTAACGTTTATCTAATTCGTGCTGTTTTTCTGTTTTCTCGCACATTTGTTTACTCTTTAGTCTTTTAATTCAGACACAAAGGTAGTGATTATTTAGATTTACCGGGCGATAAGCCCGGTAAATTATTACTTCTTAATACCGTTACGGATTAATAGGGCATCTATAGTAGGTTCTTGTCCGCGGAAACGCTTGTATAATATAGCGGGATCTTCCGTGCCTCCTTGGGATAAGATATTGTCACGGAAAGATTTCGCTACTTCTTTATTGAAGATTCCTTTCGATTTGAATACGGAAAAAGCGTCAGCGTCTAGTACTTCGGCCCATTTGTATCCGTAGTAGCCTGCCGCATATCCTCCGGAGAAGATGTGTCCGAAGTTTGTACCCATCAAGGCTTCCGGTACTTCCGGAACGATTACGGTTGGAGCCCAAGCTTTTTTCTCAAATGCCGTAACATCACCCTCGAAAGGTTGCTCTAAAGTGTGCCATGCCATATCTAGCAAGCCAAAGCTTAATTGGCGGCAACAAAGGTAACCTGCATTGAAATTAGAGGCATCTACTAAGTTCTGTATTATTTCTTGTGGGATTTTTTCCCCGGTCTGGTAATGAACGGCTATTTGATCTAAGAACTCTTTCTCTGTCAACCAGTTCTCCATGATTTGAGAAGGTAACTCTACGAAATCTTGATAAACACTGGTTCCTGAAAGGCTGGAATATGTTCCTTGGGCGAACATGCCGTGCAAGGAATGGCCGAACTCATGCAAAAGTGTATTCACCTCGTCAAAACTTAATAAAGAGGGTTTTGTATCAGTCGGGCGAGTAAAATTCATTACGATAATGATCTGGGGACGACTGTCTTTTCCATCCTTATCTTTATATTGAGACTTGATATTATTCATCCAAGCGCCAGACTGTTTTCCATCACGAGGAAAAAAGTCGGTGTAGAGGACCGCAAGGAATTTACCATCGGCGTCATATACCTCATAAGCGTCTACTTCCGGATGGTAAACCGGGATTTTCTTGTTTTCCTTAAACGTAATACCGTAAAGTTGGGTCGCTAATCCGAATACGCCTTTCTTTACATTACTTAGTTCGAAATAGGGACGAGTCATCTCATCATTTACCTTGAAACGGATATTCCGTAATTTTTCGGAATAATAATTCCAATCCCAAGGCATAACAGTGATATTTTCTTTTTCCGTACCTAAAGCAAATCCTTCTACCGCATTGTATTCATTGATCGCTACTGGTTTATAAGCCTCAAGTAGCTGATTCAATAATTTATATACGTTTGCTGAGTTTTTAGCCATCTTATGTTCTAGCGCATATTCAGCATAGTTCTTGAATCCCATTAACTTAGCGATCTCTAAACGGATGTTCACGATTTTCTTGATAATATCTTTGTTGTCGAATTCATCGCCTTTGTTTCCTATACTCATGTACTCGCGATACATTTTTTCCCGTAAATCTCGCTTGTCGGAATAACGCATGAATGGAATGTAACTTGGAGCCGAAAGATTGAATAACCATCCGTTTTTATCTTTACTTTTAGCTAGCATGGCTGCCGCGTCACGAGCGCTTTCCGGTAAACCGGATAATTCGTTTTCGTCTGTGATCAGTAGCTCGAACCGGTTTTTATCTTTCAACGCATTTTGATCGAATTGCAAAGTCAATATACTTAAATCCATGCTTAACTTGCGATATTTTTCCTTCTCTTCCTTGTTTAAGGTGGCTCCTTGCGCTTTAAATGCCTCATAGAGGTCTTCCAATAATTTAGCGTCTTCGGTAGAGAGATTCAAATCGTCCTTTTTATCGTAGATTGATTTGACCCGGGCAAATAGTTTCTCATTTAAGAAGATGTTATTGGATGATTCTGATAGTTTAGGGGAAATACGTTGCGAGATTTCCATCATTTCGTCATTCGCTTCCGCACTTAATACATTAAAAAAAACGGAAGAAACGGTCTCTAATAATTTACCACTACGTTCTAATGCTACTACCGTGTTTTCGAAAGTAGCCGGTTGTGGATTATTGGCGATCTCTTCTACCTCTTTTTCCATCTGTTTGATTCCCTCATCAAACGCTGGCTCGTAATGTTCGATCTTGATTTTATCAAAAGGAGGGGTTTCGAACGGTGTCTTGAATTTCCCGAAGAAAGGGTTATTTGCTGCATGTGTCATTTGAATTGCACTTAATAAAATTACCACATTATATAAGAACTTTCTCATATCTAAAATCATTTAAAAATTTCTCCAAAGGTAGGTATTTTAATCACATGAGCATTGTCGTCCTCTGTTTTTATATTCTACTTGATTAAAAATGAAAAATAGAACATATTCTGTGGTTGAATCGGGGTTTGTTTTCAGGGGGCTGTACCTTGGTTTCAAGGTTCGACAAAGGCGATAATAGACTTGATTTAACAAAATTTTATATGTTTGAAAACACTCCTTTAGAGCACCTTTCTTTTTAAAGTCTTGATCTATAAGTTTATCGTAGGAGAAGGAATCCTTTTTTTCTAAATAAATATAAAAGACAGTTTGTTTTTTTAGTTATTAAGTAATACTTTTGATTCTCAGAAACGAAAATAATTTCATTTTGATATTAAAGAAAGTAACTTAAAACCCAAATACACGTATGAGTTATCTTAAATTTGACAAAACAGTAATGATAAACCTGGAAGAGTCGTTGACTCGTGAGGTGCTTCGAACCAACCGTTTGGGAGCCTATCACTGCACTACTGTTGTTGATTGTAATACCAGGAAATACCACGGACTACTCGTTATGCCTGTGCCTGCGATTGATGATGACAACCATGTGTTACTGTCCTCTTTTGATGAGACGGTAATTCAACATGGAGCCGAATTTAATCTAGGGTTGCATAAATATGCAGGCAATAATTTCAGCCCTAAGGGGCATAAGTATATCCGCGAGTATAGCTCTGAGACAGTTCCTCGTACGCTTTACCGCGTAGGAGGCGTGATTTTCTCGAAAGAGAAAGTTTTTTCCATGTATGAGAATCGTATCATGATCAAGTACACGTTGGAAGATGCCCATTCCGCTACGACCTTACGTTTCCGTCCTTTCCTCGCTTTCCGTAGCGTGAAGAACTTAACGCAAGCTAATGGTAACGTGAACCAGTCTTATGAGGAAATCACTAATGGAATCAAGACATGTATGTATCCCGGTTATCCGGAACTGTATATGCAATTTAACAAGAAAGTTAAATTTGTGTATGAGCCGTATTGGTACAATGGCATCGAGTATCCGAAAGAGCAAGAACGAGGATATCCTTATCAAGAGGATTTATATGTTCCCGGATATTTCGAGATCCCTATCAAGAAGGGCGAGAGTATTATTTTCAGTGCCGGCGATAGTGCCGTGGCAACTACTCGTTTAAAAGTGTTGTATGAGAATGAGGTGGTAGCTCGTACGCCTCGTACTAGTTTCTTCAATTGCTTAAAGAATTCTGCGCAACAATTCTATTTTCGTCCCAAGAAGGACGACGCTTATCTATTAGCTGGTTATCCATGGTTTAAGGTACGGGCAAGAGATTTGTTCATAGCCCTTCCGGGTAGCACGTTGTCTATCGATGATCCTGTTCGTTTTGAGAAAATCATGCATACGGCTATGCCGGCGATCCGGGCATATATGGAGAACGGGCGTTTCGATGCCGTGATCCGTGAGATTGAGCATCCGGATGTCTTTTTATGGGCGATCTGGGCGATTCAGCAGTACGCTAAACACGAGGGGGTTGAAAAGGCTCGTGAACTATATGGCGATATCGTAAAAGAAATTATCGATTATATACGTGACCAGAAACACCCGGATATGAAGTTGATGGAGAATGGTTTGCTTTTCGCTAACGGAAGAGAGAAAGCGATTACATGGATGAATTCTACTGTCAATGGAAAACCTGTCGTGCCTCGTTCTGGTTATATCGTGGAATTTAACGCTCTTTGGTACAATGCTCTTTGTTTCTATACGGAATTGATGGGGGGAGTGCCAATCGAAGGAATTGATCCGATTATCAAGTCGATGGATAAATCGTTCCCTGAGACATTCGTGAATGGATATAATTATTTGTTTGATTCCGTGAATGGTTCTACGGTGGATTGGAGCGTACGGCCTAATATGATTTTTGCCGTGGCCTTGACTTACTCTCCGTTGACAAGGATGCAGAAACGTGCCGTGGTGGATATCGTGACAAAAGAGTTGCTTACCCCGAAGGGATTGCGCTCTTTGAGCCCGAAGAGCGAGGGATATCGTCCCTATTATGTAGGGCCGCAGTATGAACGGGATTTGGCTTATCACCAAGGTACCGCTTGGCCATGGTTGTTAGGCGCATATTTGGAAGCTTATTTACGTGTATTCGGAAAGAGTGGCGTTGCTTTTGCTGAACGTATGTTGATAAGCTTGGAGGAAGAGATGTCATTGCATTGTATCGGAACGATCCCGGAATTGTTTGATGGTAACCCGCCGTTTACCGGACGTGGGGCTGTCTCATTTGCGATGAACGTTGCGGCTATCCTCCGGGTTGTGGATTTGTTGAAGAAGTATAACGCCGAATAAAACTAAGTACCATTATGAAAGCATTAATGTTTGGATGGGAATTTCCTCCTCATATCTTGGGTGGTTTAGGAACGGCCAGTTTCGGTTTGACACGAGGCATGGCAATACAACCCGATATGGATATTACTTTTTGTATACCGAAGCCCTGGGGGGATGAAGACCAGAGTTTCTTAAAGATAATAGGTGTCAACCAAGTACCAATCGTCTGGAAGGATGTTGATCGTGAATATGTGCAGCAACGGGTTTCCAAGGCTGGTATGAACGCTGATCAGTATTATAAGTTCCGGGATCATATTTATGCGGACTTCAGTTACCGATATGTAAATGATTTAGGTTGCCTGGAGTTCTCTGGACGTTATCCGGATAATCTCTTGGAAGAGATCAATAATTATTCGATCGTAGCTGGTGTGATCGCCCGTGCGGAAGAATATGATATCATCCATGCGCACGATTGGTTGACTTATCCGGCTGGTATTCATGCGAAGAACGTGAGTGGTAAACCTTTGGTGATCCATGTTCATGCTACGGATTACGACCGCAGCCGTGGTAATGTGAATCCGGATGTCTATGCCATTGAAAAGAATGGTATGGATAATGCGGACCATATCATAACGGTAAGTAACTTAACGCGTCAGACGGTGATTGAGAAATACCACCAGGATCCTGCGAAAGTAACGACTGTGCATAACGCCGTAGAACCTTTAAGTTCTGAGATTTTAGCGATCCCTGATAAAAAAGGCGTAAAAGATAAGGTCATCACTTTCTTAGGACGTATCACGATGCAGAAAGGACCGGAATATTTCGTAGAGGCTGCCGCTAAGGTTTTAGCGAAGGCTCCTTACGCACGTTTCGTGATGGCTGGTAGTGGCGATATGATGGATCAGATGATCCGTTTAGCTGCCGCTCGTAATATTTCAGATCGTTTCCACTTTACCGGCTTTATGAAGGGTAAGCAGGTGTATGAGGTATTGAAGGCTAGTGACGTATATGTGATGCCTTCGGTTTCCGAGCCTTTTGGTATCTCTCCGTTGGAAGCCATGCAATGTGGTGTACCGTCGATTATTTCTAAGCAATCCGGTTGTGCCGAAATTCTGGATTATGCGATTAAAGTGGATTATTGGGATATTGAGGCGTTAGCGGATGCTATGTATTCCATTATTACTTATCCAGCCATGCATGAGTTCTTAAAAGAGGAAGGTAAGAAAGAAGTGGATAATATCAAATGGGAATATGCCGGACAAAAAGTTCGTCGTATTTATGACAATGTGATAGGTAACAAATAAATTAACGACAAGACAAAAATAAAACAAACAATATTATGAAAACGATCTGTTTTTATTTTCAAATACATCAGCCGTTCCGTTTAAAAAGATATCGTTTCTTCGATATAGGTAATGATCATTACTATTATGATGATTTTCAAAATGAGGAGATTATCCACCGTATAGCTGAACAATGTTACTTGCCGGCTAATCGGACTATTTTGGAGATGATCAAGACGAGTGGTGGTAAGTTTAAGGTTGCGTTCTCTATTTCCGGTGTGGCGTTGGAGCAGATGGAGATTTATACTCCGGAAGTGATCGATAGCTTTAAAGAATTGGCTGCTACGGGAAATGTGGAGTTCTTGTCGGAGACGTATGCTCATTCCCTTTCTTCCTTGGGGGATCCGGAAGAATTCAAGCATCAAGTAAAGAAACAAGAGGATAAGATCAAGACGTTGTTCGGGGTTAAGCCGAAAGTATTCCGTAATACGGAGTTGATCTATTCTGATGATATTTCCGCTATGGTTGCCGAGATGGGCTATAAAGGAATGTTGACAGAAGGTGCTAAGCATATCTTAGGATGGAAGAGCCCGAACTATATGTATTCTTCTTGTGTGGCTCCGAAGTTAAGCTTATTACTGAAGAATGATCGCTTCAGCGAGGATTTATCAAGTCGTTTCAGTGATTATAGTTGGAATGAGTATCCTTTGACTGCTGATAAATACATGTCATGGATCGCTGATACTCCGGAGTCTGAACAAATTATCAATTTGTTCATGAATTATGAGGTATTAGGTTCTTTACATCCTGTGTCAACTGGTATTTTTGAGTTTTTCAAAGCTTTACCTCGTTTCGCTGCGGATAAAGGTATCAGTTTCTCTACTCCATCAGAGGTGTTTACGTTGATTAAGCCGGTAGATTCTATATCTGTACCTTATCCGATTTCTTGGGTAGATGAGGAAAGGGATTGTAGCTCTTGGCTAGGAAACGTATTGCAGCAGGAGGCGTTCCGTAAGATCAATGAAATCGGAGAGCGTGTTCGTTTGTCTCAGACGCGTCGTATCCGTCAGGATTGGTATTATCTGCAAAGTAGTGACCATTTCTATTATATGAGTACGAAACATATGGGGCAGGGTGGTTTTAGCCCTTATGATAATCCGTATGATGCGTTTAATAATTATATGAATGTCCTTTCGGACTTTATTGTTCGTGTAAATGCGGAATTCCCGGAAAATATTGAGAATGAAGAATTGAACTCACTGCTTTCTACGATCAAGAATCAAGGAGAAGAAATCGAGAGTTTGCAGAAGGAATTAGATAAATTAAAAAAGAAGGCGGCTAAGAAATAAAGTCGTTTTCAATAATTGATTTGACTAGACTATTTTGGAAAGTGACGAGCCCCTTTTTAAGGGCTCGTTATTTTTTTGTATATACGGAAAAAGGGCTGTCTGACCTTAAGAAAGAACAACCTCTTATTTTTTGAATAGAAAAAAGGCCATCTAAACTTGTTAGACAGCCTCTTTCGTTTTTATTTGTAGATTTCTTACCTAGCGTATTTACATGATGTAATGCCTATTTTCATTACCTCTTCGTCCTTTCGTATCTTTACTCCTGAAGGAGCAAGATAATTTGTGATGGCTGTTGTAATTTTCTCGCCACTGCCATAGTAACTATTATTTGTTGTATATGTCCAGTCCACAGGTATAACAAGCAACGCCAGATCATTGTCCGGATCCTTTTCTATCTGATATTTTAATAAATTGGCAAGATTCGGGAAAGTGTAAGTACGAGTTGTCTCATTATAAGCATCCGATAAGAAATAGGTTACATTATTATTAACTTGATTTCCCTCAAAGAAACTTTTAATTGAATCTTCCGGCAATATTAATAGATAAGAAGGAGGATTTAATGCGTATTGCCAATTTTCTTGTGGCATCGCTTTTAGCTCCAATGGTAAATTATTCACGATACGCTCTTTCATGATCGGAGTAATTTCCTTTGTAGGAAGAACGATACGCGTACAGACACCGGCTGGAGTCTTAAAGAATGCATAGTCTTCATTGGGCTGAAGCAATTGGCTCATATCGGTGTTTTTGAAACGGCTTAATTGAATAACCTCTTTAGTGACGGAGAAAGCTTCCCACGTTTTTATTAGAGAATCTTTTCCTGCGGTACTCTTAACCGCATGATTGTAATATATTCTAAGAACAGAACTGGCTACAGACAATATGTTTCCACTGCCAAAGGTATTTGTTACATAAAGCCCGGGGAAAAACTCATTGAAAGTTTCTTGATTCTTGAATGCTCCCGGGTTTTTAATCGTCTCGTCATAGAGTTTTTGTCCAAACTCTGTCGGCATTTTAATTCTTATATGCGGACTGTAATCATCGTCTCTTAGGGAATCTGATATACTTGCGTTATAAGCTGTATAAGCTTGAGCGCCCATCGACTTTTGCATATTGCAATATTTTGCCGGGTCAATGTTCGTATAAAAATTCTTTTGCAACGGGCTTGTTATTTCAAAGATCTCCGCACGCATAGGTGCCAAAGAGTCTCCTACCCACACACCGTTTTTATTAGTGCCATTATAATATATGCAGAAATCCACCGAGTCGATTTTTCCCTCATAAGGTGTATGCGCAAATTGAAAATCATTAGGACAATAGAATTGGCACATATAATCCGATACAAGATTACCATACAGAGGATCGTAAAGTTCACCTAGTTGGGCACTGGTAGACCTTGCGTAAATAGAGTCTAATTGCACCGTGGTGGCTTGTATCCGGAACGTGTCCGTATATACCGCAATTGTATCATCGCCTGGCTGAATACTTGTTCCTATCGAACTCACATCATCATTACAACCGGCCAAAATGCTAGCACCAAGGCCAAGTCCAAGTATTAAAAGCTTGATTTTCATTACTACATTTATTATTTCGTGTTAGATTCCAATACCACGTCATAGAACTTATTGAATTCATCCATATAAGTTTCCGGTGATTGATAGGGAAGGAATGGAGTGTCTTTTTGGGCCAAGATGTAATCAAGGACTTCTTGATTGATCGTCTCGCTACCTTGGATTACACCATCGGCGAAATCAATCGCTAATTTGGTTAGAGCCACAAAACTAGTATCTGTCTTGATCAACTTCAAGTCCGCGTCTTTAGCCCCATCCGTCTTCAATTTTGTCGCGAAATCTTTGCTTAATGGATTCTTGAACTCATCATTATAGATTGAATAGACAACTTTTGCGCTACGCAAACATGGATCATCAGCATACATTCTTTTGATATAAAGAGCTGTTAACGCCGACATCCAACCATGACAATGAATCACATCGGGAATCCAACGCAATTTTTTTACGGTTTCCAATACTCCTCGCACATAGAAGATCGAACGATCATCGTTATCTTCATACTCGTCCCCGTTCTCATCGCAAACCGTAGATTTCCGTTGAAAGAAATCCTCGTTGTCAATAAAGTAAACCTGCATCCGAGCCGACTGAATGGATGCTACCTTAATGATCAGAGGATGGTCTGTGTCGTCAATAATAAGATTCATGCCAGACAGACGGATAACCTCGTGCAACTGATTGCGGCGCTCGTTGATGTTTCCGAATTTCGGCATGAATGTCCTGATTTCGCGACCACGCTCCTGAATTCCTTGCGGCAAATTTCTACATATTGTCGCAATCTCGGATTCGGGAAGGTAGGGAGTGATTTCTTGGGCTATAAACAAGATTTTTTTTGCATCCATTCTGTAAACTAGTTTTATAAAGACGCTACAAAGATACGAAAAATCTTTTATTTACGGTAATTATTTAGTTGCTTTGCACCGTCAATTAAGCATCTATCTGATGAAAATAGTAAATAGTATTAAAGATTTGAAGGCTTATCTTGCTGAGGTAAAGCGAGATAATAAGAAAATTGGCTTTGTTCCTACCATGGGAGCACTGCATAATGGACATCTTAGCTTGGTACAACATTGCGTGAAAGACAATGATGTATGTGTTGTCAGTGTATTTGTAAATCCAACCCAATTTAATGACAAACATGACTTGGAGACGTATCCCCGTACGTTGGAGGCTGATTGTGCGTTATTGGAATCTGCAGGCTGTGATTATGTATTCGCTCCCTCGGTAGAGGAGATGTATCCGGAACCGGATACCCGTATTTTTGACTTGGGAACGGTAGCGGAGGTAATGGAAGGCGCTAAACGTCCGGGGCATTTTAATGGCGTGGCGCAGGTGGTAAGCAAGTTGTTTTATATCGTAGAGCCGGATAACGCTTATTTCGGCGAGAAAGATTTCCAGCAAATTGCCGTAATCCGTGCGATGGTGAGACAATTGAATATCCCGGTGACGATCAATGCCTGCCCGATCGTCCGTGAAGACGATGGCTTGGCTTTGAGTAGCCGGAATACCCGTTTGACACCGGAACAACGTCAAAAAGCTCCGTTAATTGCTCGTACGTTGAAAGAAAGTACTACCTTTGTGCCCGAAAAAAGTGTACAAGAAGTTATTGACTATGTTGTCAATACGATAAACAACGATCCTGTCATGGAAGTTGAGTACTATGAGATCGTAGACGGCAATACATTGGAGTCTATCAAGAATTGGACGGATACCGATTATCCAGTAGGTTGTATTACGGTGTATTGCGGAGAAGTACGTTTGATCGACAATATCAAATACTAATTTTAGTCATACATGTTTATAGAGGTAGTAAAGTCAAAAATTCACCGGGTAACGGTAACGGAAGCTAACTTAAATTATATCGGTAGTATCACTATTGATGAGGAATTGTTAGATGCCGCCAATTTGATCGCGAACGAGAAGGTCTCGATCGTGAATAATAATAACGGAGAACGTTTTGAGACATATATAATCAAGGGCGAGCGCGGTTCAGGAGTGGTTTGCCTGAATGGAGCGGCTGCTCGCAAGGCCCAGCCGGGAGATATTATTATCGTTATGTCGTATGCCATGATGGATTTCGAGGAGGCGAAAACATTTAAGCCTGCCGTGGTGTTTCCCGATACGGCGACAAATAAGTTGATATAGCATCAGACGCTAGACTTTGTATAGATTTCTATCCTAAGAAAAGCTCGTCGGAATGCGGCGGGCTTTTTTTATCTTCATAAAATTTCAGGTAATAGGCAAATATGTATACGAACAGGAAAATATGGAATGTTAGCTATCCGATCTTTTTGAGTTTGTTGGCGCAAAATGTGATAAACGTTACCGATACGGCTTTTCTAGGCAGGGTCGGCGAGGTTGAGTTGGGAGCTTCCGCTATGGGAGGGCTTTATTATATTAGCGCTTTTACGATTGCTTTCGGTTTTAGTACGGGATCGCAGATCGTGATTGGCCGGAGAAATGGGGAGGGACGCTATGATCAGATAGGTCCTGTCATGATACAAGGAGTTTTCTTTTTGTTGTCGTTGGCGGCTGTATTGTTTTTGTTTTCTCGCTTTTTTGCCGGAGATGTGATGCGTGTATTGATTTCCTCAGACGCAATCTTGAGCGCTACGGAGGAGTTTTTGGATTGGCGTGTATTTGGTTTCTTTTTCTCTTTCGTGAATGTGATGTTCCGGGCGCTTTTTATAGGTATTACCCGTACAAAGGTATTGACCTTGAATGCGGTATTGATGGCTATGACGAATGTCGTGTTGGATTATCTCTTGATTTTCGGACATGCCGGATTCCCGGAAATGGGTATTCAAGGGGCGGCTATCGCCTCTGTCATAGCCGAGGCCGTGTCGATCCTCTTTTTCGTGGTTTACACGAGACTTACCGTAGATATACGTAAATATGCGCTTAACCAGATTCGTTCTTTCGATTTTGGATTATTGAAGCGGGTGTTGGATATTTCCGTGTTCACGATGCTGCAATATTTCTTGTCTATCGCCACTTGGTTCATGTTCTTTATCGCTGTGGAGCATTTGGGGCAACGGGAGTTGGCGGTAGCGAATATCGTGCGTAGTATTTACGTCGTGATGTTGATTCCCGTCAATTCCTTGGCGACCACGACGAATACGTTCGTGAGCAACAGTATCGGAGCGGGGGCGATCGGCCAAGTTATACCTACTATCCGGAAGATCTGTAAGTTATCATTGGGTATCATGGTCGTATTTGCCGCTATTGTCAGTTTGATGCCGGGATGGGCCGTCTCTGTTTATACGAATGACGCTTCATTGGTGGCAGCCTCGATTCCATCCGTTTACGTGATCGTTGGTTCCTTGTTGATCGGATCGGTCGCTAATGTAGCGTTCAACGGAGTGTCGGGTACGGGAAATACACGTTCGGCGCTTTTTATGGAAGCGGCGGTATTGGTTCTATATGTACTTTTTGTATATGTCGCGGGGATGCGTTTACGTTTGCCGGTAGCCGTATGTTTCTTGACGGAGGCTATTTACTATACCGGGTTGCTCATCGCTAGCGTAATCTATTTAAAGAAAGCCTCTTGGCAAAATAAGAGAATATAAGTATATGAAAAAGAAAAAACACGTACATGTTTTTCGGAATTCATGTACATGTTTTTCAAAAAAGACGTACGTGTTTTTTTGAACCGGTTTTAGGATATTAATTGTATCTTTGTATTCGAATCAAAGATAAGAAAGGTAGCTTATGTCCACGAAGCAATGTGAAGATATGTTGGTAGGAAAAGGAGTACGGCCTACTGCCGCGCGAATTCTTGTCTTGCAAAAATTATCGGAGCGAACCAGCCCGGCTTCCTTGTTCGAATTAGAGGCTGAGTTGGAGACGTTGGATAAATCGACCATTTCCCGCTCATTAGCCTTGTTATTGGAACACCATGCGATTCATTCTTTCGAAGATGGTAGTGGCTCTATAAAATATGAGATATGCCAAAGCCGTTCGGAGACGTGTCCGGTGGGCGACAGGCACATTCATTTTTTCTGCGAGGTATGCCGTAAAACCTCTTGCTTGAATAATATCAAGATCCCGGTCGCCCAATTGCCGGAAGGATATATAATGGATACCATTAATTATACAGTAAAAGGTGTTTGCCCGTTATGTAATAAGCGACGTTCCCTGAAGCCTTGATAGTTTGCAATCGAGTTGCAACTTCCTTCTCCTATTTTTGTACCGTAATCAAGAAGTAAATAATTAAAATAAATAAGATTATGGGTACGACATGTGGATGCGGACATTGTCATTCGCACGAGAGTTCCGGCTTATGGATGCCGGTGGTTTCTTTCGTTTGCTTGGTGATAGGACTTATTGGGAAGTACTCGGAGATAAGTTGGTTTGCGAGGTCTTGGATAGAGGCTGTTTGGTTTTTGGTCGCTTTTTTACCGGTGGGGCTTCCTGTTATTCGAGAGGCTTGGGAAGCGGCGTTGCGGAAAGACTTTTTTAGTGAATTCTCGTTGATGGCGATCGCCTCGATCGGGGCGTTTTGTATTGGGGAGTATCCCGAGGCCGTGGCCGTGATGCTTTTTTATACGCTAGGAGAGCGGTTGCAACTTCTAGCGGTGAATAAGGCCTCGAAGAATATCAGTGACTTATTGGATGTCCGGCCGGAACGAACGGATGTATGGCGGGCGGGTACGTATGTGAATGTATCTCCGAAGGATGTGAAAGTAGGCGAGCGAATTGAGGTGAAGCCCGGTGGACGCGTACCGTTGGATGGCATTTTGTTGGAGACCGAGGCGCAGTTTGATACTTCGGCTTTAACCGGGGAAAGTATGCCTCGTTCTGTCCGTGAGGGTGGGGAGGTGCTTGCCGGAATGATCGTATATGGCCAGGCGGTACGCCTACAAGTGAATCGGCCATACGAGCAAAGCGCCTTGGCCCGTATTTTAGCTTTAGTAAAAGATGCCTCGGAGCGGAAGGCCCCGGCGGAATTGTTTATCCGGCGTTTCGCTCGGATTTATACCCCGATCGTAATTCTTCTGTCGTTTCTCATCGTGTCGGTTCCCGCGTTGGTAGGGATGCTGACGCCTTCTTTCCAGTATGTTTTCTCAGATTGGTTGTATCGGGGATTGGTATTCTTGGTTATCTCCTGTCCTTGTGCCTTGGTTATAAGCGTTCCGCTCGGGTATTTCGGTGGTATAGGTGCCGCTTCTCGTGCCGGGATATTATTTAAGGGCGGTAATTACCTAGATGCGATCACTCGGGTAAATACGGTAGCGTTCGATAAAACCGGTACATTGACTACCGGACGCTTTGAGGTCACGACGGTAGAAAGCCCGGGAATCCCGGTTGCCGATCTTTTGAGTATTTTGTTATCTGTAGAGCGTAAAAGTACCCATCCGGTAGCGCAAGCGGTGGTTCGTTATGCGGAAAAACAAGATTGCGTGCCTATGGAGATCACCGACATGCGAGAACTGGCGGGTCATGGTGCCGAGGCTACCGTGAACGGTCGGCCGGTTCTTGCCGGTAATATCCGTTTATTGATAGAACGCGGTATACCGGTTCCGAAGGAATTATCCGATAGTGTATCTACCGTGGTGGTTTGTGCGGTTGATGGGAGATATGCGGGGCATGTTCTCCTTTCGGATACCTTGAAGGAAGATGCCGCGGATGCGATCCGTCGGTTAAAGGAACTGGCCGTCAAAGATATCTGTTTGTTATCCGGGGATAAGCAAGAGATTGTGGATCGCTTCGCTAAACGTCTGGGTATCGATAAAGCCTATGGTAATTTACTGCCGGAGGATAAAGCCGCTTATATAGAGCGATTAACGGCAGAGCCGGATAAGTCGGTTGCTTTTGTGGGCGATGGGATGAACGATGCGCCGGTACTGGCTTTGAGTGATGTAGGTATCGCGATGGGCGGGTTAGGATCGGATGCGGCCATTGAGAGCGCGGATGTGGTTATCCAAACGGACCAGCCCTCCAAGGTAGCGGAAGCCATCTCTATCGGACGTGCTACCCGGAAGATCGTTCGCCAGAATATCGTGGGATCTATTGGCGTAAAGGTGATGGTTCTTGTTGCGGGAGCCTTTGGTTTTGCCACGCTTTGGGGAGCGGTTTTCGCGGATGTCGGCGTATCCTTGTTGGCGGTTCTGAATTCGGTCCGTATACTAAAACGTTGAGAAGTGAAGAAATTCGAGATAGCTTCTATCGCATACTCGTCTCTTTTTCGTACCTTTGTCCCCCAATCCATATAGAAAATAATATAAATATACATACGAATTATGTTTGAGAACTTAAGCGAGAGGTTAGACAGGTCGTTTAAATTATTGAAAGGCGAAGGTAAGATTACCGAGATCAATGTGGCGGAAACATTGAAAGATGTACGCAAGGCATTGTTGGATGCTGATGTCAATTATAAAGTTGCCAAGAGTTTTACAGACACGGTAAAGGAGAAGGCTTTAGGACAAAATGTGCTTACATCGGTTAAACCTAGCCAATTGATGGTCAAGATCGTTCACGATGAGTTGGCCAGCCTGATGGGAGGTACGGCGATCGATGTGAATTTGCGGGGTAATCCTGCTGTTATATTGATGTCTGGTTTGCAAGGTTCGGGTAAGACTACTTTCACGGGTAAACTGGCGAATTTATTAAAGACCAAGAAAAGCAAGAAACCGCTATTGGCCGCTTGCGACGTATATCGTCCGGCCGCTATCGAGCAATTACGTATTGTCGGAGAGCAAGTCGGTGTTCCCGTATACATGGAGTTGGAGAATAAGAATCCGGTGGAGATTGCCATGAACGCCATTCGTGAGGCACGGGCGAAAGGTAATGATGTCGTGATCGTGGATACCGCGGGTCGTTTGGCTATCGATGAGCAGATGATGAATGAGATCGCTGCTATCAAAGACGCTATCCAACCGGATGAGACTTTGTTCGTTGTAGATGCCATGACCGGACAGGATGCCGTGAATACCGCCAAGGAATTTAACGAGCGGTTGAATTTCGATGGTGTCGTACTTACGAAGTTGGATGGTGATACCCGCGGTGGTGCCGCTTTATCGATCCGTACCGTTGTAGATAAGCCGATTAAGTTTGTCGGTACGGGTGAGAAAATGGATGCCTTGGATATATTCCATCCCGAGCGTATGGCAGACCGGATCTTGGGTATGGGTGATATCGTGTCTTTGGTAGAGCGTGCCCAAGAGCAATATGACGAGGAAGAGGCGAAACGCTTGCAAAAAAAGATCGCTAAGAACCAGTTCGACTTTAACGATTTTATCTCCCAGATCCAACAGATCAAGAAAATGGGTAACTTGAAGGAACTGGCTTCCATGATCCCGGGAGTAGGAAAAGCCTTGAAAAATGTGGATATCGATGATAATGCCTTCAAGAGTATCGAAGCGATCATTTATTCGATGACTCCAGACGAGCGTAGTAATCCTGCTATCTTGAATGGCTCTCGCCGCCAGCGTATCGCTAAAGGTAGTGGAACGAGTATCCAGGAAGTGAATAAGCTGATTAAGCAGTTTGATGAGACCCGTAAGATGATGCGAATGCTTACTTCCGCTAAGTCGGGTAAGATGAAATTGCCTTCGATAAAGCCCTCGTTCAGACGTTAACTAACAGGAGATAATCAATAAATATGGAAGAACAACATTATCAATTATTGGATGGTAAGGCCGTTTCCGCCCAGATGAAGAAGGAGATGGCCGAGGAGGTAGCCCGGATTAAGGCTGCCGGTGGTAAGATTCCTCACTTGGCTGCTATTTTGGTGGGGCACGACGGAGGTAGCGAGACTTATGTGGCTAGTAAAGTTAAAACTTGCCAGGAGATTGGTTTTAAGTCTACCTTGATTCGCTTTGAGGAGGATGTTACGGAGGTGGAGCTACTTCGTAAGGTCGATGAATTGAATAATGATCCGGATGTGGACGGTTTTATCGTGCAGCTTCCGCTTCCGAAACATATATCCGAGCAGAAGGTGATCGAGGCGATCGATTATCGCAAGGACGTGGATGGCTTTCATCCGATCAACGTAGGACGTATGTCTATCGGTTTGCCTTGTTTCGTATCGGCTACACCTGCCGGTATCCTGGAGTTATTGAAGCGTTATAATATCGAGACGCAAGGAAAACATTGTGTTGTCTTAGGACGTAGTAACATTGTCGGTAAGCCGATGGCCACCTTGATGATGCAGAAAGCTTATCCGGGTGATTGTACCGTGACCGTATGCCATAGTCGTTCCAAGAACTTGAAAGAGATGTGCCTGTCTGCCGATATTATTATCGTGGCTTTGGGCGTTCCTGAATTCTTGAAAGGGGATATGGTGAAAGAGGGCGCTGTGATCGTTGATGTGGGAACTACTCGCGTACCGAGCAGCCAGACTAAGAGCGGATTTAAGTTGACGGGAGATGTCTTGTTTAGTGAGGTCGCTCCTAAATGCTCCTATATCACCCCGGTACCGGGTGGAGTGGGACCGATGACGATTATTTCCTTGATGCGTAATACCTTGTTAGCGGGAAAGAAAGCGATCTATAAGTAAGCGAATCTATAAAAAAGTTTGCAGAAAGTTTGTGCAATCAGAATTTATATCTATCTTTGCGCCGTCTTAAGAGGGAAATCCCTTGAAGGATGGACATGGTGAGAGTAGCTCAGTTGGTTAGAGCATCGGATTGTGGTTCCGAGGGTCGTGGGTTCGAGCCCCATCTTTCACCCTTTTTAATGTGGTTTTTTAGGGTAAAAATCTTATGTTGAAGAAGTAAGGTTTTATAAAACCAAGGCCTCTGTGAAGAATGAAAGGTTTTTTTTACATGGTGAGAGTAGCTCAGTTGGTTAGAGCATCGGATTGTGGTTCCGAGGGTCGTGGGTTCGAGCCCCATCTTTCACCCTTCCATAAATAAAAAGGACATCTTTACCGGATGTCCTTTTTTGTTGTATTTTGAGTTTTCATAAGGTTTGGGTACGGCTGTTTTTTGTATGATGGCATTCTCGCTGATACCTACGTTGGAGAGATGTTTTCATTTCTTTTTTCATTCAATTTCTTCCTGTATTCCGCAAGAGACATTCCTGTGTGTTTAAGAAAAGCCCTACGGAAGGTTGAATAGGAGTTAAACCCGCAACGCTCGGCTATATCCTGTAAATCCGCGTTAGGTTCTTCTTCTAGTAAAGCCTTGCATCTTTCGATACGAAACTGGTTGACATAACTTGTAAACGGGATTCCTAACTCCTTGTTAAATAGCAAGGATAAATAGGTTCGGCCTATATATAGTTCTTTTTGTACATCTATTAACTTAAGATTGTATCTCAGGTAGGGTTTTTCTTGCTCGAACCAGGTTTGTATTTTTTTCAAATAGAATTGAGGAGATTCTTCTTTCACGTTTACCTCTTGCTCTCTTTCTTTTTCGAGGCATTCTCCATAAGGGATGTTCCATCCTGATCTGAAGCTATGGGTCAAATATATGTCCTTTAGGAAAACCGCATGATAAAAGAAATAATACCATAAAATCATGATGCAACTTTTATTCAGTATATAAAGGATCAGATTATTCGTGATCAACAGAATGAAATATAAAATATAGATGAATGAGAGAATGATCATCACCTTTTTGAGCCATCCTAAATCGAAATCTTCCGGATTAGAAACATTTTCCGATATATATGTAGTATACTCTTTACTATAGCGCAATACTAAAAAGGCCGGTAGTACCATATAAAATACCGTTGTAAGCAGTAATAATGAGCGTAATATGCAATCCAAGTCGAAGGAGGCGAACAAATCTCTTATACAAGAATAAGGATGTATCTCATACCCTGCCATGCAGTAACCTATAAATAATATGGTCTGGACAAGTCCCGGAGACAGGAATATCATCAACCGTTTGATGGTCAGATAGCCAGGTCGTAGGATTTCTATTACGTAACAGGTAGTTGTCGCGAAAACATAAATTCCTATTATCAATATTTCCGGATAAAAAATAGTGTGGGCTTCCTCTATAAATGAATTTGTATACAAACGGGCCGCGATCAGTAATGCCCATGATAACATGCTCCAGCCTAAGATCTTTTTGGCCTTGCTTTTTTGTTTATGAAAAATCAATGTAACTCCACCAAAAGCACAAAGGCTAAAAATCATTATGCTTTGTACGATTTGAATTATATCTAACATGACAATATTGTTTTATAGTTGATGAATAAGTTAATTTTTGATTTACGCGAATGAACGTGCGTAAATCAAATAACTCAAAAATAACTTTTTAAAAGTCAAACGTCTTGTGTGAACGATTTGAACGTTCCGGTTTGCTTGACTTATCTAATTTTGTAAATGTCATGAAAGTTTAATGCAAAGTTAATTGAATTATTTAATAAAAAAACAAAAACGAGTATTTAAAGTATGAACAAGAACGAGTTAGTAAAAACTTGGGCGAAAAGAAGTAACCTGCAAACAGGTGAGGCCCGGAAGATGTTGAACCTTTTATTAGAAATAATGTCGGAAAAATTGGAAAAGGGGGAGTGCATCAAAATACTAAATTGGGGACATTTCAAGCCTTGCGGTCAAGGAGCGCGCTGGGCGAGAAATCCCAAGACGGGAGAGCCACATTTAATCAAACCCCGTATTATTGTGAAGTTTAAAACAGGTAAAAGGCTCCTTAAGATTTTAAATGCGGAATCTTCGCGTTTTTTATCCTAACTTTTATTTATTCTTATTTTACAGAACTTTTCGCTAGAGGCTCTATGTCGTGATGATATGGAGCCTTTTTTTATTTTTTGATATATAATATTGAGGATTTCAAATCTTTGTACTTTTTAAAACGCATAGGCAAATCTTTGAATTTTTTGAAATATCAAGAGAGGTGGCGTGATTTTAGAGCAGACAGGAAAAAGTGGGAAGCGGGTAAGGTTTAAAAGATAAAAAGAGAAGGAAGAAAATGACAACCGTTTTCTTCCTTCTCTTTTTTTCAATTATTCATTGGTGTATAAACCTTCTCTCGATAGCTGTTTATCTAAGTTCGCTACACCGAGCGCTATAATAGCGGTAACCGTAGCTGTATGTTCTTGGTACTCGGGGATGTTCTTTGTGTATAAATCCCGTTCTGTATGCCATATCTCGCCGTAATCAAAATCATACCCTTTGAAATCTTCTGTAGTGAAACCCAATGTCGGGACACCTTCGATAGCAAAAACCGACGCGTCCGTTCCACCCATACGTGTAGGGCGTTTACGGGGTTCGCGAACTTTTACCTCGAAAGGATAGTCCGGGCGGATTTTCTTGACGAGTTCACTGATCTTCACGAAATCATCATACATCGCTTGAGGTACGGAGATACCCACAGGAGGTTCCGGACCACCATCGCGGTTAAACATATTAGCGATTTTCGGCAACTTATCCTTATGAGCTTTCACCCAGGCTTGCGCTCCTAATAAGCCAAACTCTTCACCGGCGAACGCGATAAATAAAATCGTGCGCTTAGGCTTGGCTCCAGACTTGGCGATCATGCGGGCAGCTTCCATCATCGGACCGATTCCCGTGCCACAGTCGATACCTCCGGTAGCCACGTCGAAAGCGTCTAAGTGACCGCTGATAATTACATATTCATCCGGATATTTACTACCTTTGATAGACGCTATGACATTATGGTATTTAATCGGGCCTAACTTGAAATGATTGCGGATATCAAATTCTAATTCGAACGTGCGCCTTTCCTTGACCATTTGCTTGATGATTGCAAATTGATGCTCGTCTAATTTGATGTCAGGAAGTTCCGGCAAGTTATCGAAATTAGTCTTTGGGTCGTTCATCATTTTCCGGTCGTATAACGCACGGATAGGTACGGGAGAGGATTGAATGAAGCCCAATGCCCCGGCCTCACACATTTCCTTATAGTATAGGCCTGGGAATTCTTTATATGGTAGCATCTCGTTGTTCTCTCCTTTTTCCCAGTTGCGGCGTCTCAGATCATTGTTTTTCTTCATGATCTCGTTGTTCTCTTTCTTGATTTCCACACGAAGGGAATCCCCTGATGCGGAACGGTCGATAGGCCAGCCTGTATTTTTCCCGGAGATAAGTACCCAAGCACCGTTTAATCTTCCTTTGATTTGCTGGAATTCTTCGTCATTACGGGGTTCTATCACCACATGCCCGCGTTGTACTCCTTTCGTCCCGGAGGTGTAGGACGGTGTGGCGAAATGTAGGATCATTCCGTTGTCGCCTAATAAACGTCCGAACCAAGGACCTCGGTTGAAACCGACGGGAACGGTGCCAGCCTCTTCCAGCCGGACATCGAGCCCCCAACTTTTAAACTCGCGTACCATCCACTCTGCGGCGTTCTCGTAAGCGTCGGAACCGACTAAACGTCCACCGAAACGATTCGTGAGGATATCCAACTGATGCATCACTTGATTGTCTTTTTGACCCATCTCGATGATTTTTTTCACGGCAGCGTCCTGAGCTGGTACTGGGGAGACTGTCATGCAGGCTAATGCCGCACAAACAAGTAAGATTTTTTTCATAAAGTAGTGTTTATATCATTAAAGTAACTGTTTCTTTTCAGTTCATGCAAATAAAGGAATAAATTTTGACTTATTGCAAATGGAATGGCACTTTCTTTATGTAACTTCGCGGAGTAAACAGATGTAAATGGAAACTATGCGTAGCGTGAAGTGGTTGAGGTCTCTCTTGGTAGTACTCTTTATGAGTTACTACATAGGAGGTACGGCTTTTACCCATACGCATCATTTTCCGACTTATAGTATCACTCACTCTCACCCCTATCTGCCGGGAGCCGATGGTTTGCCTCACCATGAGCATAGTACCGTGGCATTTAATACGATCGAGGAACTGACCGAGTTGTGTATGGAACTGATTCCGTACTTGCCTTTGGTCATAGCTTGGACGCTTCTGATGGTGGTGTTCGTCTTTCTAAAGGAAGGGGTTATTTTACGTCTCGTGCGGCGTGGCGAGTCCCGTGCGCCTCCCTGTTTAGTATACTAATTTGAATCAAGCGTTAGAATCACTTTTTATACTAAACATTTTACGTATCTTATATGAAAGCTATATTTTTACTATTGCTTCCGGCGATAGTACTATGCTCTTGCCATACCCAAAAGCAAGAGGATGAGCGTGTGCGTGCCGTAACGCTCAAAGGGGATATTATACATATCGGTTCGGAATCTCCCGTTTTATCCAAGTTGACGAAAGAAACGGTCAAACAGGAAGCTTACCGTATGGAGTTTACTACCTCGGGGGTCGTACAGGCGATTCCTTCCAATTATGCGGAGGTTGCCTCACCGGTAAGCGGGCGGATTACGAAGTCGTTCGTACGCTTAGGGCAGAAAGTGGCCCCGGGAAGCCCGATTTTCGAGATTAGCGCTCCTGCGGTTTATGAGGCGGGGAAATCTTATTACCAGGCTCGCCAAGAGATGGAGCTGGCTTTGAAAAGTTTGAATCGGGAGAAAGACTTGATGAAAAATAAGGTTGGTGTCCAAAAAGAATTGGAAGAAGCCGAGGTGAATTATGAGTTAAAGAAAAAAGACTATGAGAATATGGTTGCCGCTTTGAAAGTCTTCCAGATCGACCCGGATGAAATGGCCTTGGGGCAACCGTTGATCGTACGCTCGCCTATAGCCGGTGAGGTTGTGAAGGACCGGATTGTAATCGGGCAATATCTGAAAGAGGATGCCGAGCCTGTGGCTGTCATCGCCGATTTGCGTAAGGTATGGGTAGCCGCTCATGTAAAAGAGAAGGATTTAAGTTTAATACAGGCCTTGGATGAGGTGGAAATCCGCTTGGTGGCCATGCCGGATAAACCGATATCGGGAAAGATTTATCATATCAGCGAGATGCTAGACCCCGATACCCGTTCGGTGGAGGTCTTGATCGAGTGCGATAACAGTTCCCGTCTGATGAAACCGGAGATGTATGGTACGGTCAAGCTGAGCGACCGTGAGGCTGAGGTGATCCGTATACCGACTTCCGCTATCTTGCAGGAAGAGGAGAATATGTACGTGTTGGTGGAATTGGGAAGTAATGATTTCCGGAAACAAAAGATCGAGACCGGTCTTACGGAAAATGGTAAGACGGTGGTTTTATCCGGCTTGAACGTGGGTGACGAGATCGTGGCTACAGGAGCGTTTTATTTACTTGACGCACGCTAATGGATTATGAAAAAGATTATTTATCTGGCGATACATCGGCGAGGACTGATGTTCGTGTTGTTCATGTTCTTGGCGATCGTTGGTTATTATTCTTGGACACGGTTGGCGATAGATGCTTATCCGGATATCGCCGATACCACTGTGCAGGTCGTAACACAGGTTCCCGGATTGGCCGCCGAGGAGATCGAGCAACAAATCAGCATTCCGATCGAGCGGGCTATGAATGGTCTGCCGGGATTAAGCGTGATGCGTAGTAAGAATACGTTCGGTTTATCTACGGTCGTGTTGGTTTTTGATGATGGTATTGAGGATTATTGGGCCCGGCAACGTGTACAAGAGCGGTTGGTAGACGTGGAGCTTCCTTATAATGCGGTTCCCGGCTTAAATCCTTTGACTTCGCCAACGGGAGAGATCTTCCGTTATGTGCTGGAAAGTGACCGTTTGGATTTGAGGGAATTGACCGATTTGCATAAATGGGTAATTATTCCGAGGCTGAAACAGGTTACCGGCGTTGCGGACGTTAGTAATTACGGAGGTATCACTACCCAATACCAGATTGAGGTGAACCCTTATAAGATGGAACAATACGACATTACTTTAGGGGATATTACGGAAAAGATTGAGAAGAATAACGTGAACGCCGGTGGTAGTATGTTAAGCCGGGGAGATTTGAGTTACGTGATCCGTGGAATCGGTCTGGTTAAGGACTTGGAAGACTTGGGGCATATCGTGATCAAGACTGTGAACGGTGTCCCGGTCTACTTAAACGATATCGGTAAACTGAAATACGGTAACTTGGAGCGTAAGGGTGTTTTAGGTTTTACGGACGATACCCGTGATTATTCCGATGGTGTGGAAGGTATCGTGCAAATGCTCAGGGGCGAGAATCCATCCAGGGTACTGGATGATGTACATAAGGCGGTAGAAGAACTAAATAACGAGACACTTCCCGAAGGAACCTGTATCCATCCGTTTATGGATCGGACGGATTTGGTTAATACGACTTTACATACCGTCTCTCATACCTTGTTCGAGGGTATGGTGCTGGTAGTCTTGGTACTGATCTTATTCTTGGGGAGTTGGCGCGGTGCTTTGCTGGTGGCCTTAACCATTCCCTTGTCTCTATTGATTGCCTTTATTTTGATGCATGTCACAAATATTCCCGCAAATCTACTTTCATTAGGCGCTATAGATTTCGGTATTTTGGTAGATGGAGCGATCGTGATGATGGAAACGGTCTTGAAGAAAAGAGAACGGCATTTGGATGAGGTATTGACGGAGGATTCGATCTTGCGTCGTACGACGGAGGTGGCTCGCCCGATCTTTTTCTCTACTTTGATTATCATAACCGCCTATCTTCCTTTGTTCGCTTTCGAGCATATTGAGAAGAAATTGTTTACGCCGATGGCTTATACCGTAGGGTATGCCTTGCTGGGCGCTTTGTGCGTGGCCTTGTTTTTGATTCCGGGATTGGCATTTTATGCGTATCGCAAGCCGGGAAAGATTTACCGTAATCGTTGGTTAGAGAAGCTATCCGCTGCTTATCATTCGCAAATTGTCCGATTGATGGAGAAGCCGAGACGGGTTATCGTACCATTACTGGTGATATTACTCGGTGCGGGGATTTTAAGTTATACCGTAGGAAAAGATTTCTTGCCTCCGTTGGATGAAGGGGCGATTTGGATACAGGTACAGCTTCCTCCGGGCATTTCCATTGAGAAATCGAAAGAGATGGGAGCGGAGCTTCGGAAGACTTTGAAAGAGTTTGAGGAAGTCTCGTATGTAATGACCCAGGTTGGCCGTGATGACGAGGGAGCGGAAGCGTTCTCACTTTCCCATGTGGAATGCGGCGTGGGATTGAAGCCCTATGGTACGTGGAAATTCGGTAAGACGAAAGCGGATTTGATCGAGGAGATGGCAGCTAAGTTGGAAACCATGCCTGGCTATTCGGTAGGTTTTTCACAGCCGATCATCGATATGGTGATGGATCAGATCGCCGGAGCTCATAGTGATTTGGCGTTGAAGATCTATAGCGATGATATTACGGGTAGCCGCCATATAGCGGATCAAGTCGCTAATGTGTTGAAGGAAATTCCGGGTGCTGCCGATGTCGCAGTAGATCAAGAGCCTCCGCTGCCGCAGTTACAGATTATCGCGGATCGTGCCCGTATCGCTCAGTATGGCTTGAACGTATCGGATGTGGCCGATTTGATTGAGTTGGCGATCGGTGGTGCTTCTATCTCCCAGATATTTGTCGGAAGTAAAAGTTACGACGTGATTTGCCGTTTCGATGACGCTAGCCGTAATTCTCCCGAACGTATCGGTAACCTATTGCTGACAACCGGTTCCGGAACGAAAGTTCCTCTTTTGCAAGTAGCGGAGATTAAGATGACAACGGGTGCCAGTACGATTACACGTGAGATGAATAAACGACACTTGACAGTACGGGTTAATTTGCGTGGCGTGGACTTGACGGCGTTCTTGAACAAGGCAAATGCGTTGATTGATAAAGAGGTGAAATACGATCATGATTCCATACATTTGAAATGGGCCGGACAGTTCGAGAACCAGCATCGTGCGTATGCCCGCTTGGGGGCTGTGGTTCCTTTAGCGTTGGGACTGATGTTGCTTTTGTTGTTTGCGGCTTGTGGCAAATTCCGGCAGGCGGCTTTGATGATGAGCGTCGTACCTTTGGCTCTGTTTGGGGGTATGCTGGCGTTGAATGTCCGGGGGATGACCTTGAATGTTTCCTCGGCGGTTGGTTTTATCGCCTTGATCGGTGTCGCTATCCAAAATGGCGTGATCATGATTTCGCATATCAATAACTTGCGTACAAGGGAACGAGATTTGAAAGATGCGGTGATAACGGGTACTAAGCACCGTTTCCGTCCGATCTTGATGACGGCTACGGTTGCGGTCTTGGGATTGCTTCCTGCCTCTGTCAGTACGGGTATAGGTTCGGACGTGCAGCGTCCGTTGGCTACGGTAATCGTTTACGGGCTTTTGTTTGCTACGGTTATTACGCTTTATGTGCTTCCCGCTTTATATTATATGATCGAGAAGCATTATGAGGGGAAGGATTTGACACCGGTATCGGAGGAAAAAGAGCTGCATGCTTAGCCCGGAGATGGAATTAAAAGAATGTACTATTTTTAGATTAGAAAGTATGAAGAAATATATAATCTTGTCGTTACTCTGCGGATGTTTGTCCGTGAATGCCCAGACCATGCTTCCGCTTACGTACCGGCAATATATGGAGAGAGTGGCTGAAGGTAACTTAGAGTATGCGTCGGAAAAATTGAATGTGCCGGCCGCTAAAGCCGAAGTGACAGCGGCAAAGGTGTTTAACGATCCGAATCTTTCCGTGTCTTATTTCAATAATGAGAATAATTCCTTACAAATGGGAGAAGGTGTTGAGGTAGAGCTAAGCAAGACTTTTTCCTTTGGAAAACGGGGTGCGAATATCTCATTGGCACGTAGCGAGAGTGAGTTGGCCGAGGCTCTGTTAGCCGATTATTTCCGGAATCTCCGGGCAGACGCTACGGTCGCCTATATGGAAGCCTTGAAACAACATGAGTTGTATAAGGTAAAGGAAAATGCTTATGAGAATATCCGGACGTTGGCTGAGAGCGACAGTATCCGTTTCTCTTTAGGCCAAATCCGTGAGGTGGATGCTACGCAGAGCCGGGTGGAGGCGGGTGTCTTACGGAACGAGTTGTTGCAAGCCGGAGCGGAATTGAAAAATGCGTTCTCGAATTTAAATCTCTTGACGGGGGCTTTCAGTACGGATACTTTATTTCTCCCTGAGGCCGAGTTACGTACGGAGCCTAGGGATTTTATCCTTGCAGACTTAATTACAGTGGCAAGCGAGGGGCGTACGGATTTGGTCGCTGCTTTGAAAAATAAGGAAGTGGCTGCGAGGGCCTTGAAAGTAGCCCGCCGGGAACGGAATACGGATGTGGATTTGTCTATTACTGTAAGCCGTAATGCCCGGGTCTATAATGAGGAAGCCCCGGCGCCTCCTTTCACCGGAGTGACGGCTGGTATCGCGGTTCCTTTGAAATTCTCTAATTTCAATAAAGGAACGATTCGTGCCGCTCGTTATCGGGAGCAACAAGCGGAAGTACAATATAAGCAGGCTCTTTTGCAAGTACAGACGGAAGTTATGCAAGCATATCGTAATTATCAGTCTTTCGCCGAGCAAGTAAATCATTATGAGGATGGACTTTTGAGGCAAGCCCGTGAGGTGATGGATGGTAAGATTTACAGCTATAATAGGGGGGAAGTCTCTTTGTTGGAAGTCTTGGATGCCCAGCGTACTTACGATGATGTGCAAGCCCAGTATATCGAAACGCTGTTTAATTACAGTTCGGCATTGGTTGAATTAGAACGCTCGGCGGGTATTTGGGATATTGATATTTGATATTCCATCATTGTCATAAGATTTGTCTTTTCGTTTTTTTAAACAAATCAAAGATAGGCTATATATTTGAATATTATGTATTTTTGCGTCTAAATAAAATGAGCGCATGATATTCTACTTTACAGGAACAGGGAACTCCCGTTGGGTTGCGGAAGCGTTGGGAAAGGCTTTTGAGGAGTCGTTGGTATCCATAGCCGAAGTGTTGAAAGAGGAAAAGAATGAATATGTTTATCCGTTGGGTGAGAGGGAAAAGGTTATTTTTGTATTTCCTGTTCATTCTTGGGGACCGGCGGTGTTGGTTACTCGCCTTATTTCCCGGTTGAGGCTGGAAGGATATAGAGGGCAGGCGGTTTATTTCGTATGTACTTGTGGTGATGATTGCGGGTATACGGATCGGATCATGCGGAAAGCCCTGCGAAAAAGAGGAATTATCTTGACGAATGGCTTTTCGGTACAAATGCCGAACAATTATATCTTGATGCCGGGATTCGATGTGGATAGCAAAGAGGTGGAGGCTGATAAGTTACGGAAAGCATCGGAACGTGTTCAAGAGATTATCGGGAGGATTCGCCAAGAGAAGAATCTTCCTCTATATTATGTGGGTGGAGCGCCTTTTTTGAAAAGTTATCTGGTATATCCGCTTTTCGTGAATTTTACGATTGGTAGTAATCGGTTTTATGCGACAGACGCTTGTGTCTCTTGCGGGATTTGCGCAAAAATCTGTCCGACCGGAACAATAACTCTGTCTAAAGGGGGTAAGCCCAAATGGGCGAATACTTGTGTTCAGTGTGTGGCCTGTATTCATCGTTGTCCGGTACGTGCGATAGAATATGGTAAGATTTCGTTGAAAAAGGGACGTTATCATCATCCTGGGTTCAAATAATCAATAAATAGAATAGAGAGAGATGAAGCAACTTTGTATGATGGCGCTTGCCGGCCTTTTGATGGTTGGTTGCCAAGAAGCTCCGAAAGGATATGTTATCAATGGAGAGGTGGAGAATATGCCCGACGGTAAAATTTACCTGAAGTCGTTTCGCAATAAGATGTTTTTTGATGTGGATACGGCAGAGGTCAAAGACGGAAAATTCACCTTTAAGGGTGAGGTGGATCAACCCTTGTTGTTCGGTTTGGCAACCGAGAATATGAATTATCCGGTTCAGCTTTTCTTGGAGAATACGAATATGAATGTTAGGATCGGGAATGATGGAGAGACTGTTACCGTACAAAATTCGCCGGTGAATAAGGTCTTTCAAGAAAATGCGGAGAAGATATTTGAAGAAGGGTATGATATCGACAGCCTGATTTCGAAGTATCCGGACTCTCCGGCTGCTGCGTTCTATCTGTATCGTTATTTTACCTATCAATTATCTTTGGATGATTTGAAGGCAACTCGTGCTAAGATTTCCCCGGCATTGGCGAATTGTCCTTATGTGAAGGATCTGGATGGTATTATCAAGCAATTGGAACATGTACAGATCGGACAAGTCGCTCCGGAGTTCTCCTTGCCGGATACAGCCGGTGTTTCTGTGTCTTTGTCGGATTTCAGGGGGAAATATGTGTTATTGGATTTCTGGGCCTCTTGGTGCCCTCCATGCCGCAAGGAAAATCCTAATGTGGTAAATGCCTTCCAGCAATATAAGGATAAGAACTTTACGATTGTTGGCATCTCCTTGGACAAGGACAAGGCTAAATGGCAGAAAGCGATCGCTGACGATCATCTGACTTGGACTCACGTTTCCGACTTGAAATATTGGGATTCTGAGATCCCGGCTCTTTATGGGGTGCGGGGAATTCCGGCAAATGTATTATTGGATCCGAACGGCGTGATAATCGCGAAGAATATTACCGGAGAGGATTTACAAAATACCTTGAAAGAAGTTATTAAGTAAGTATGAAAATAATGCTGCTTGCTTGTATGTCCTTTCTTTTCAGTCTCCATATTTCCGCTGAGGGAAAGAAGGGATTTGAGGATGCGGTCCGTTTGGCGGTTTCCCGTCAAATGGATGCTTATCCGAAATCTACTTTGAAAGACTTATATAAGAATTTCTTCCAAGATAAATTTGGTCCGGGGCATCTTATCAGTGATACCATCGGAGCCGGAAACTATTTGCGCCGGGAGTTGGCCTCTTATTCCCGAACCGAGGGTGTCTTAGCGGAACCTACCGGATGGGAAGGTAACTTCTTTCGAGTGAATTTATCCGTTATAAAGAACAATCAAGTTCCTTATGATATCTTTTTTGACGCTTTTGTGCGTAGTGTAAATGGCATACGTCCGATTACGGTTCCTGAGTGGCAGAAAGAATGGCATCAGATAGAGGCGATTATTCGTTCCATGAATCTCTCGCTTCCGGATTATGAGTCGGATAAGGCAGAGATAGAGAGCCGTTTAGATAAAGGGGAGTATGTAGGACATCATAGTAAGGTATTTGAGGATTCTTATTCACCCCATTATCGCATTATTAGCCGGGAGATTTTTGAGAAGGAGATAAAACCGCTCCTTTCACGTTAGGGGATAATAAATTTCAGGGTTATGGAAAAGGCCCCCATTCCTATAGAGGAAATGGCGGGCCTTTTTTTAAGCTATGACAAGTTTATTTCAGTGGAATAAGGGTAAAGCCCCAGTTGTATTCCCGGTTTGCCGGTAATGTATAAGCTGGTTCCGGGCGTGAGCCCCAACTATCGTAACCTGCTACACCTTGTTGTTTTAAGTCAACGCAAACCTCAACGAAGTTACGAGGCGTAATGTCGTTGATATGATGCTGGCGACGCAGTACGTTCTTTGCTGCGGCTTCATCATGATTCGCTACTTGTTCCGGCGTGAAATTAGTCCATTGGCGGGGAAGATTAGTTGCTTCCTCATCATCAAAATCCTCTATGGAGTTACGTAAAGCGTTAAAACCAATCGTATTATCCGCTTGGATTAACAAGCCTTTCTTTCCGGAGCTAAGCGATACCCAACGTGTGTCGGTATGATGACCGTTTTCCTGTGGGCGTACATACGGGAAATATAATTCCTCGGCTGTAGATTTATATAGACCGATCATACTACCGGCATTTCTGTCCCAATAGTTCTCTGCGGGTCCCCGTCCGAAATATTCCACTAGATTCATGCTAGCCGGTAAGCGGAAACGAACACCGATACGGGGTACATTCAATTTAGACGCTTCTTTACGAGCTGCGTCTCGTCCTGGAGTGAATGTGGCGGTACGGGTAGCTTCAGACACTTCTGTTTGGGCGGCATCCATATCCGTGGATGTAAAACGGGCGGCAACATTTACGGCTCCGCTTGGGTAGATTGTGTAATTTACGATGTATAGGTTTCCAGCCGGTAATAAATAGTTCACGTTCATTATGGCATTCTTGCCCTCCATCGTGACGGTAGCGTCTGTCACGTTGAAGTTCTTGCTGCTTTCCTTCCATACTTGCAAACGTTTTGGCATACCGTTTCCATAATCGTTGTCGGTCGGCGCACGCCAGAAATTCGGTTGTATACCGAAACCTTCGCTGAAATATTCCGTGCCGTCTACTTTATAAGAGGTAACGATTCCCGTCTTCTTGTTAAACACGAAATTCACCTTTGAAGAAGAAGCGGATAAGTTATCCCCATTTATTGAAACCGTTAATTTAGGACCACTCGTTTTAAACTCTTTCTCGATGCTTTCGATTGGTAAACGGAATTGATCATGAGCAATCTCGTGCCCGATAGGGATTAACGGCTCTTTTTCCACGGTAGTTACGTTGAAGTTTACGAAATATTCCGTACCGGCTTGCGGCTTTAAGTTTCCTATGGGGACAGTAAATTCTTTAGAAGCCTGAGGTTCGATATCTAAAGAGACTTTACCGGAGCGTACAATCTTATGATTGGCTGTTACGCTATAGTGGATCATATATTTTTTTAGGTTCGTGAAGTAGAAACGGTTTGTGATGCGAAATGAACCATTCGATAAATCAATTGCTTCAAAGCCAATATTTTGATGGGCATATTTAACCTCAGCCATGGCAGGATGCGGGGTACGATCTGGGCTTACTATGCCGTTGCAAAGGAAGTTTCCGTCACTAGGGGCGTTTACTCCGTAGTCGCCACCGTAGGTATAATATTCACGTCCATTCTTGTCTTTTTCCAAAATACCTTGGTCTACCCAGTCCCAGATGAATCCTCCTTGTAGGTTCGGATACTTATAAATAGCTTTCCACTGATCCCATAAGTTACCGGAAGAGTTTCCCATTGCATGTGAGTATTCCGAGGGGGCTACCGGACGATCACTACCTTTACGCCCGATCTCTTCTAACCATTCTGCGCTCGGATATTGGGGTACATACATGTCTGTGTTCCATTCCCAAAGGGCTCGCTCGTAGTTTACCGGACGGTTCATGCCGTTTTTTTCTTTATCTTTCAGATAGAGATAGGTTTGGTAGAAATTGTATCCGTTTCCGGCCTCATTTCCGAGCGACCAGAAAGTGATACTCGGATAATTCTTGTTTCGTTCGTACATATTTATCGTACGGTCCATGTGCGGGATCAACCATTCCGGATTATTACCCAAAGTACCACCTTTTTTCAGGCTGTAATACATGCCGTGAGACTCAATGTTTGCCTCATCGTAAACATATAATCCGTATTCGTCGCAAAGCTCATAGAATTTACGATCTTGCGGATAATGGCATAGGCGGACAGCGTTGATATTATTTTGCTTCATCAACTCAAAATCCTTACGCATGATATCTTCAGTTACGTAATGTCCGGTCTCCGGATTATGTTCATGAATATTGACACCTTTAAACTTAACCGGTTGTCCGTTGAACAGTAAGACTGTATAAGGTTTTCCATCTTCCGCTACTTGGTCTATCTGCTTCATCTCAAATCGACGGAAGCCGACATTGAAAGGAACGACCTCAGTCACTTTCCCGTTTTCTTTTATCGTCATCAATAGTTTGTATAGATTTGGATGTTCAGCGCTCCAAGGGGCTACGTTATTTAAATCATACTCGAAAGACGCTGTTTGCGGGCTAACGGGACTTACCCATACGTTGTTAGCCTCAGATGCCACTAGATTCCCTTTTGCGTCTAATAGCTCGTAACCTACATTTAAGTTCTTTGTTTCTTGTGTATGATTTTTTAAGTCGATCGCCAATTTGAAGATTCCGTTCGTATATGTATCGTCCAAGGTTGAAATGACACGAAAATCTTGAATACCGGCCTTGGGTTGAGACCAAAGAAATACGTCTCGCTCAATACCGCTCATTCTCCAGAAATCCTGACACTCTAAATAAGAACCCGTACTCCAGCGGAATATTTTTAATGTAAGTACATTCTTTCCGGGTTGAAGATATTTATTGATCAGAAACTCGGCTGGATTCTTGGAATCCTCGCTATAGCCGACTTCTTTTCCATTTAAATATACGTAAAGACCCGATTTGGCTCCGGCGATGTGTAAATAAATATCCCTGTTGTCCCATCCTGTCGGAATCTCAATATCTCTGCGATACACTCCAACCGGATTCGCTTCCGGCAATAATGGAGGTTGAGGATTTCTTGGTTTAAACTCATAACCATGATTCGTATAGATAGCGGTGCCATATCCTTGTACTTCCCAGTTTCCGGGAACGGTTATATCATCCCATGAGGAGGTGTTAATGGAAGGATCCGTGATATTTTGAGGAAGGTCTTTATAAGAGTCGACAAAGAAGAATTTCCATGTACCGTTTAATAGGGAATAGTATGGGCTTTTCTCAAATCGAGAGGTGAGAGCGGTTTCCCGGTCTGTGTAACTCATGAAGGAACTTCTGGGCTTTTCCTTGTTTACGGCTATGACTTGAATGTCTTGCCAATAAGGTTTGGATGGTTGAGGTGAAGAATCATCCGCATAAGCCATTCCGAAAATAAGGCAACCTAATGCCCCGGAAAACATCATTTTTTTGATAGAGTTCATATTTATTGTATTTTATTTAGATTAGCATTGAGGCATTGGGAATTGGGAATTACGAGTTATAAAAAGTTTTATTTAATTCCCAATTCCCGATTTTGAGTTCTCAATTATCTAGCGGCATAGTAAGAATATCCGTTAGCTACTTGTTGGAATGCTAAAACTCCAGCTTGATTTAATTCCACGTTCATTTCTTTACCGTCCGGCAAATACATGACAACTTCATCATTACCGTTGAATTTTAGCAATTTGGTACTTTCCCCATCTGCCTCTACATTCCAGCTTTGATCAGCTTCGTTGAAAACTAAATCAACCGCATTCTCATCTCCTTCTTTCTGGATATGATATCCGTCTGCTTTTGTCTCTACAGTATAAACACCGTCTTTACCATCGATTGTCTTAACACTGCCTACATCTGCCACTGGATTACTTCCACTCCAGAATTCGATAGAATTGATTACAAGAACGTCAGCCAAAGTGGAAATCTCGTAAACCGGGACTATCCAGAAAGCGATGAACACTAGCTCATTAACAAACTTACTATCGATGGTTCTATTCCACGTTAAAAGTTTGTTTGTTAAACCAAAAGATCCTATACAGGACGAAAATAGGATACTACTTGCTACCGTAGTCGCTAGTAATAAAGTTAAGCTTTTCTTTTTCATGATTTAAAAATTAGTAATTAACAAGGGACGAAGATAACAATTTTTTCATGATAACATGATAAATAGTAGTTTATATTAAAGAATAGAAGTAATAGGTGTTTTATGTTAATCAAATTTCTAGGAGCATGTAGTTCTGGTGGAACTCCGTTTATTACTCAATATGCTAAACTTATGTTTGGATTTTAAACAATGTACTCCTCTGATATTTATGACTTCATACTAAAAAGGATTATCGTTTAAAAGACTACTTGTTAAATATTTTAACGGCAGGGAAACTTTTTTAGTATTGCGTATAAAAAATTAGTCTTTTTTATTTTATAATTAAAAATAAAGCTATATTTGCTGCGTCAAATGATTATAAGTTCCACCAGAAC
>NZ_CANTZW010000036.1 GCF_947855115.1 uncultured Parabacteroides sp. | reverse complement strand
TAGAATACATGCCTGTCACGCATGGGGTCGCGGGTTCGAGTCCCGTCCGGACCGCTCATTCAAAGGATAGGTCTTGAAACTTTAATGGTTTCAAGGCCTTTTTTGTTTTTGTACGGTGAAGCGTAAAGTCGTTCATATACGCAAGATTATTTGTTACCCTTCTTTCCGGATTGTTCTTGGATGGGGCAGGTCTACTCGATATAAATCAGGATAATACTTTAAGAAAAGGTGGCTTTAGGATAAAGCTGTTGTTTGCGGAATGGATATTATGCTGACTTTTTGATTAATATATGGCTGATGTTATGACACGTCTTTTTTGAGTTATCTTCAAATAGAGTGAGGGAAAGGGGGAGAATAGCCTCTTTCTTCCAGGAAAGGTACCGTTTTTGTATGCGTTAGGTCGCGAAAGGCTATACATAAGGTGGTGTTGGCCTACGCTATTAGTGGCGTTGGGCGTTGTAACAGGTCAAGAATGGGGTTGCAAGCGGTCGTGAATAGGTGTTGTAACCCTATTATAGTCCTATTATAACCTTATGAATAGCCCTTATACCCTTCTTGTTGTGAATTAAGATGAATAGATTTCGCTAGAATGAAAGGCCGTTTTGGGGTATTTCGTTGTTAAGCAGTTGGTTGCTGATTTTCTTTCGTGCATTTGTGAACGAGATGTACCTTGCCCCGGAGGAATCGATTCTCCGGGCCTTTACATTACAATATGTTATTTTGTCAATTAGATATATCTAGGCCGGTTGGCAATGCGGGCAATAATAGACGCTACCACCGAGGTAGGCCTCTTTAATGATCCGTCCGCCGCAAGCAGGACATGGGGTATGATACGTATTTTTGGAAAGGATCGTACGGTAATTACCTAAGATTCCGTATAGATCCTTTTCCGTATCGCGACCGCCTTGACGGGTCATTTCCTCCAGCGTAGATTTTAATGTATGGAAAAGACGATCTATCTCCTTTTCGGTTAACGTGGATATTTTCCGTTTCGGGGCGATTCTTGCGTTGAATAGGATATCTTGGACAACTCCGTTTCCTAAACCCGGGATGCGTTGCTCGGTGGCGAGTAACGCTTTTGCCGACAGATCTTTTTTGAGATTCTTGATTATACTGAGAAAGTAGACTTTATCGAATCTTTCGTCGAGCGGACAAGGTTTATGGAGGCTACCTTGGTAGTAGGGATTATCAAATTCTCCTTTAAACGCATAAATGGAACCGTACATCGAGACTGTAAACGCTAGGAATGAGTTATCTTCGAATACGATCATAAGCTGGTATTTCTTGGGAGCTTTTTCTGTGGAGGTGTGGTAGCATATATGGGTTCCGTCTCCGATTAATAAGTGAGTGTCTTCATCCATTAAGATATCGACAAAACAACCATGTCCACGGGCGGTTTGGATCGTCCGGCCTACCAGTATTCCGGAATATCCAGCGGGATCACCATTATAAAAGGCGAAGCGATGAAGGCTGTTCGGCTCGATGATATGAGCGATGGTTTTTCCTTTTAATGTTTCGCTAGCTTGTTGGCTGATCGTGAAAGATTCCGGGATTTCAATCATATTCGTATTGCTTTAGAGGTGATGGGGTAAATATAGATAAATTTTTGATCTTAAGCAGTCTTTATGTGAGATTTTATGGGATTGCGTTGAATTGCTTTAGGTTGTGGGAGACGGGGCACGCCCCGTCTCTACAGGATCGCGGGTTAATGTTTGCGGCTGGTGTTGGGTAGTCATTCTTTGAAAAGCATGGGAGCGAATTGAAGGAGGTAAGCCCGCCAATTGGCCCAGATATGTCCCCGGGTGGATTCTACGTACTGGTATTTCATGCCTAGGCTATCCATCCGCTGACGGAATTGCAGGTTTGCTTCGTACAGGAAATCGGTCTTTCCGATGCCGATCCAGAACAATTGATAACCGGATGTCTTGAGATTTCCTAATTTCTCGTCGAGATTCGTGTACATCGGGCTATCCGGGTCTACACCATTGGCGTTGAGTCCGGCAGAGAAAAGCCCGATATAATTAAAATAATCCGGATAGTTCAACGATACATATAATGTATGGAAACCACCCATTGACAGTCCGGCTATGGCCCGATGCCTCTTATCCGGGATCGTGCGGTAACGGTTATCGATGAAATGGATAATCTCGGTGAAACTTCTCTCGTACGAACCATCCTTGTAACCGGGGAAGCTGTTACTCATGGCCGGCTTATAGCTTAGGTTATCGGAAGTTTCGCCGGGAGCGGCCTGTTTGCTGGGATTGCCATTGGGCATGACGACAAGCATGGGTTGTATCTTGCCTTCGGCTATCAAGTTGTCCATGATACGGGCGGTACGGCCAAGTTCCAACCAAGCGTTCTCATCGCCACCACTGCCGTGTAGCAGGTACAAGACGGGGTACGACTGGATGTTCTTGTCGTAGAAAGGAGGCGTATAAACACTAAGCCTGCGTTCAGCCCTGAGGATATCCGAGTGATACCATGTGGTCGTTACGTTGCCATGCGGTACGTCGCGTACTTGGTAATAATCACCGTTTCCTCCATTGATATAGAACAGGCTGAACAAGGTTCCGACATCGCGGCAGGAGAACGGGTTGTTCGGGGCGATGTTGTAAATACCATCTATATTTAAGCGATACGTGTACATCTCGGATGGCAGGGGAGGAGTCGTGTAGCTCCATATTCCGTTTTTCCCTTTCGTCATCTCGCCATTGCCCTCGTTGGCTTCCCAGTCTCCTTTCACGGATACAGATTTCGCTTCCGGGGCTTCTACGTAGAAAGTGACGCTATTGTCTTGATTGATCACGAATGGTTCTACCTTACTGGTCTTGAACCCTACATTTTGTTGGGCGAAAACCATTGATAGCGGCAGTAAGAGGGCCGCGAGTAATGCTAGTTTTTTCATTTTTATCTATGCGGTTTAAAGGATTAAGTACTCTTGAGCCAAAGGTACTATTTATTCATCAGAATCATTTTAATTCCGGATGATAATGTAGGGGGAGGGGCTGCTCATCCTCTTATCCGGCTGAGACCGAGAACGGGCAGGCCTGCGCCGATGAGAGGATAATTGTTAATTTGTCTTATATATTTGCACAGTGTTTATATATTTGTGCCGCACATTTTCAATAAAACTGTGCAATATTAGAGAAAAGTATTTATCTTTGTCGCCGCTTACGCCGTGGATGGCGTATTGAATTAGGTATTAACAAATTAATTTTTTATGAAGAAAGTTATCGCTTTAGCATGTCTTTCCATGCTTCCTTTGTCTTATGCGGCAGCCGAGGGCTATCAGGTAAACGCCCAGAGTACGAAACAGGCCGGTATGGGACATGTCGGTGTCGCAATGAAACTAGGAGCGGAGAGTATGCATTTCAATCCGGCGGGATTGGTGTTTATGGATAAAAATGTTCATTTATCGGCTGGTGTATCCGGTGTCTTTTCAAAGGGTAAGTTCACGGATGGCGACTATGTGCAGCGTCCGGATAATACCCCGAGTACCCCTTTATTTGTATATGCAGGGTTTAAGATTTATGATAACCTTGCGGCAGGTGTCAGCTTGACAACCCCCTATGGCAGTAGCATGGATTGGGGCAAGGATTGGAAAGGTGCCCATTTGGTACAGGATATTTCCTTGAAGGCTTTCAATATCCAGCCTACCGTATCGTGGAAGATCATGGATCGTTTAAGCATTGGTGCCGGGTTGATGATGGAGTTCGGAAATATCTCCCTGAGCCGTGCGTTGATGGGACCGGGCGCTATGAACGACATGGCAAACAGTATGATGGCTCAGTTCAAGCCTATCCTGGAGGCGAATCCGGCTCTTGGCGCGGCAGTCGCCCCTACTATCAATGATATCATGAAAGATATGCAGAAATATAACGAGGCTTCTGCCGCTTCGGTTAACTTGAAGGGAGACGCAGGTATCCGCTTGGGCTTCAACGTGGGTGTTATGTATGATATCAACGAGAAATTTACGGTGGGTGTCTCTTATCGCTCCAAGGTGATGGCCCGTGTGAAAGAGGGAGATATCGTTTTGAGTTACGCCAATGAGAATGATTTGAAGAATGTGTTATTACCTAAGATTAACGGGCTGATAGAAAAAGCGGTTGCTATGGGTATCAATTTGCCTGAGAATATAAAGGAAGGTGTTCGTATCCCGCCGTTAGATCAAGGCTCATTCTCTGCCGAGCTTCCGTTGCCGGATAACTGGAACGTAGGTATTACGTATCGTCCTACCGATCGTTGGCTTGTATCCGGTGAGGTCCAATTCGTAGGCTGGGGAGCTTATAAGACGTTGGCGATCGAATTTTCTCCTTCTCCGTTGGATGAATACAATTTAGTCGCTAAAAAGGACTATCACAATTCTCGTATCTATCGTTTAGGTACTCAGTTCGCCGCGACGAACCGTTTGGATCTTCGTTTGGGAGCTTACTTCGACGAGGCGCCGGTAAAGGATGATTTCTTGAATCCGGAGACTCCGAGTATGGATAAGTTCGGTATTACGGCAGGTTTAAGTTTCCGTCCGTTAGACGCTTTGTCTGTTGATTTCGCTTTCTCGTACGTGACTGGTTTCGGCCGTGACGGTTCTTATACGGATAAAGACTTGATCACCGGGTCCGATCGTACATTCGGCGGCCATTATAACATCTATGCGTTGATGCCGTCGCTTGGCGTTTCTTACGCTTTTTAATCAATCCGCAATATTTATATCAATAAAAAAGCCGGGCTTTGAAAGTCCGGCTTTTTTATTGATATGGTATTCTGTATTATAACTGAATCCAACGTACATAAGCGAAATCCATACGGTGAGGCAATTCCTTGTTTACAGGATATACACGGAAGCCTACCTTGTGGTTTCCTGCCTCGGAAGGAGTCGTTGTCAACTGGAAGAATAACTTGGAGCCTTCTTCTTTCTTCAACTCGAATTGAGCGGTATTGATCAGCTCTAAGGTATGTTTTTCCGGATCTTCCTTCGTAACAACCATTTCGACGCCTAGCATACCTTGCAACTCATGACGATCGATTACCAAGTTGAAGTTGTATTCTTTTCCTACGACCGGACCGCTGATATTCAGATCCCGATCGCAAGTGAAAGACTCTACTTGGAAACAATCCCAATGTTGAGCGACTTCCTCTTTCCAAGCGGCTATTTGCTTAGCGATCTCGAAGTTGTTGGCAGAAATATGAGCGGAACGAGTAGCCAGTTTGTGGTAGAAACGATCCTCGTAATCGTCCAACATACGTTTCATCGTATAATCCGGAGCGATCTTAGCGATAGAGTTCTTGATATACTGTATCCAGTCTGGAGAGTATCCCTTACTGTTCTTAGCGTAGTAAGTCGGGATGATCTCGGTTTCCAGGATGTGGTAGATTGTAGCCGCATCCAACTGGTCTTGATATTGCTGGTTCTCGTACGTACGCTTGTCGGTCAACGCCCAACCCGCGCCTTCTACATAACCCTCATACCACCAGCCATCGAGAACGGAGAAGTTCAATACACCGTTCATCTCGGCTTTCTCTCCGGAAGTACCGGAAGCCTCCAACGGACGAGTCGGAGTATTCAACCATACATCGACACCGGAGATCAAACGGCGAGCCAAACGCATATCGTAATTCTCCAAGAAAATGATCTTTCCTAGGAACTCCGGACGGCGAGAGATCTCGACAATGTGCTTGATCAAACCTTGACCACCACCGTCGGCCGGGTGCGCCTTACCGGTGAACACGAACTGGATCGGGAATTTCTCGTTGTTAACGATCTTGGCCAAACGGTCTAAGTCCGTGAACAGCAAGTGAGCGCGCTTGTAAGTAGCGAAGCGACGGCCGAAACCGATCCACAACGCGTTCGGGTTGATCTTCTCAAGAATAGAGACTACCTTGGAAGGATCGCCTTGGTTCTTCAACCAGCTATCCTTGTATTGAGCGCGGATGTAATCGATCAATTTGTTCTTCAAGGTCATACGGAGGTTCCAGATCTCCTCGTCGGCCACGTTCTGGATTCCTTCCCAACATTTACGGTTCGATTGATCCTCGAAGAGCTTGACGCCAAATTTATCCGTATAGAATTTCTTCATCTCCGTAGCGGCCCAAGTCGGCATGTGCACACCGTTCGTTACGTAACCAACGTGCAACTCATCCGGGAAGTAACCTTTCCAAACCGGGGCGAACATACGCTGTGAAACCTTACCGTGCAACCAGCTTACGCCGTTGGCCTCTTGGCAAGTGTTCAAGGCGAATACGCTCATGGAGAATTTCTCGTTAGAACCCGGGTTCTCGCGTCCCATATCGATGAAATCCTGCCAGCTAATACCTAATTTGCCGGGGAACTCACCCATGTAACGTCCGAACAAACCTTCGTCGAAGTAATCGTGGCCTGCCGGAACCGGAGTGTGTACCGTATAAAGGGCAGAAGCACGTACAACCTCTAGCGCTTGGTTGAATGAAAGGCCGTCGTTCTGGATATAGTCTACCAAACGCTGGGCGTTGATCAAAGCGGCATGTCCTTCGTTGCAGTGATAAATTTGTTTCTTGATACCTAATTTGTTCAGCATCATGATACCGCCGATACCCAGCAAGTACTCTTGTTTCATGCGGTTCTCCCAGTCGCCGCCATATAATTGGTGCGTGATGGAACGGTCCCACTCGCTGTTCTGGGGGATATCCGTATCCATTAAATACAAAGGCACGCGGCCTACGCTGACTTTCCAGATATGAGCGTAAACGATTCTGCCCGGATAAGGAACCTCCAATACCATCGGCTCTCCGTTTGACTGCAATACCTGGGTCAACGGCAGGGCGTTGAAGTTTTGCGGTTCGTAGTTCGCGATCTGCTGACCGTCCATGGATAAGGTCTGCGTGAAATATCCGTAACGATACAAGAAACCTACGGCGCACAGATCGATGTTGCTGTCGCTGGCCTCTTTCAGGTAGTCGCCGGCTAATACTCCCAGACCTCCTGAGTAAATCTTTAATACATTGGTCAAACCATACTCCATGCTGAAGTAGGCTACAGACGGTTGTGTCTTGTTGGGTTTTACATTGATATAGGCTTTAAAATCAGCGTATACCTTTTGGATTTCAGCCATCAACTCCTTGTCGGCCAAGATCTCTTCCATACGTTTGTGTGAAAGACTTTGTAATAGCTGTACAGGGTTACCTTCTGTGGATTTCCAAAGTTGGTTGTCGATCTTGCCAAATAGTTTAGCGCCTTCATGATTCCATACCCACCAAAGATTTGTTGCGATCTCATTCAGTGGTTCCAGCTGTTGCGGAAGCTTGGAATGTGAGTAAACGTCCTTCCAAATAGGACTGTTTGCGTTATTCGCCTTAATTTTCATTATTGTGAAGTTTAAAGTGTTTGTCTAAAAACGTGTGCAAAGATAGCATTATCTTATTAATTATGAGCAATATTTAACTATTTCTTTCTTCGGCATGCTTCATGGCGATGTCGAAAGCACTCAGATAGTAGTCGATAAACTTGCTCCATTCTGCTTTTCGGGCGAGGTCGAAGCAACGTTGCTTGATCTCCTCGATATCCGCGGCATCTTTTCGGCTGAGAGTTAAGATAGAATTCATGATAGCCTCCGCTACCTCAAAGTAATTAAAGTCCGTGCGGTTGATAACCTCTACGCCTTCGCTAAGGTTATTCCCGGATACCGTTTTCTTAGCCCACATACCGAAACCGGCCAGGTTGGTCGTGATCGTCGGTATGCCGAAAGCGATACTTTCCAGCGGGGTATATCCCCAAGGCTCGTAATAAGACGGATATACGGTAACGTCCATGCCTATCAGCATATCATAATAGGTCTTGTTGAAGATACCTCCTTTGCCGTCCAGATAACAAGGCACGAATATAATCTTTAGTTTCTCGGATGCTGCGTTCGTGAAGCCGGCGTGATTGATGTAATTCAATACCTTGTCTTCTTGCATATTGTGCAACCAATGCGTGATGAATGGGAGCTGAAGCGGAGCGGTCGTCTTTATGTCTTGCTCGATCGCCTCTTTTAAATCCGCGCGAGGGGCACGTACCCAAGCCGGTACCATGATAAAGGCTACGACCTCGCGCTGCAAACGCCCGGATGTACGTACACGGTTCATCGCCTCGATGAAAACGTCGATACCCTTATTCCTGTACTCATAACGGCCGCTGGTGGATACCAGCAATGCGCTCGGGTCGATGGAACAACCCAATAATTTTTCTGCCACATTAATTAATGTACGGCGTGCCTCCTTCCGTTTTTTATCGTATTCTTTTCCTTCGGGTACAAAGTTTGGTTCAAAACCGTTCGGGGTAACGATGTCCGGCTCCTTGTCCAATAGCTGTTTACATTCGCGGGCCGTGATATCGCTTACGGTCGTGAAGCAATCCACGTAATGGGCGGCCTGCTTCTCTACGGAATGCTTGGCCTCCATGTTTAGTTCCTTTGCCATCTGGTCACCGTTGTAACCGTCCATATAGGCGTACAGAGCCTTGTTATTACCGGCGATAGAGCGTCCGATCGATGTGGCATGTGTCGTGAAGAGTGTCGCGATCGCGGGTATTTGCTTTTGGATGTAAAGCGCTCCCATCGCCAGCATCCATTCGTTGAATAGGGCGGCGACTTTCTTGTTTTCCAGCTTGTAGAAGTGGTAGAAGCTCTCGATCACCTTGCCCGTCGCGTAAGCGAAAATGCAAGACTCATCGTAATCGCCGTAAGCGTGGATGGAATCGACTCGGAAATTTTCCCACATAGAATAGAAAAAGGCGTCTCGTTCACTGAAGTAGGATTTGAAATCTACCAGTATAACAGGGGGGGTACCCGGTACGTTCCAGCGACCGACTTTAACTTTTAAATGCTCCGCGGATTCGGCATGTTTTTTCCAATCCTCGAATAAAGATGTGTCTTCCGTAAAATCAGGAGCAGTCGTGTCTGCCCACACATCCGGGCCGATAAAAATTACTTTGTCATTAAAAATTTGCTGAAGCGTATGAGCTTTTGTCGATAGTACGGTATAAATACCTCCCACTTTATTACAGACTTCCCAGCTGCTTTCAAAGAGAAACTCTGGCGTCTTTATCATTTCGTTCATATTTGATTTGTTTATAATCAATGATTTCACCGCTGCAAAGATAATTCTTTTTATGTTTTTTCTTGACCTTTCCTCGGTATTTAATAACATATGTTCTATATTTGTGGATAATTAAATATGAAATAATTATGGCTAAAAGAAGAATCTTAAAGAAAGAGATCAGTTGCGTGGCTGGCGAATTATTCACGGAAACGCTGGTTTGCAAATTGTATATACCCGGAGTCGATCAAGAGAAAGCGGATGCTTTGATGGCTCGTATCCTTGATATGCAAGATAGTTATATCGTCCGCGCCGGGCATCCGGACGGCAAGGACAACAAGGTGCTTGTCCGGAATTATTACCGTAAATTGAGAGCGGACTTGCGAGACGAGATTGACGCTATCGCCGACGAGATAGGAGAGTTGAGCAAGGATAAATAGGCATGAAGAAAGCGATTAGTAAGGCGATACTCCGTATGGCTGGCTGGAAGCTAGGTTCGGTGGAGGGCGTGGATTTGCCGAAGTGTATCGTATGTGTGGCCCCGCATACCAGTAACTGGGATTTTATAGTGGGGAAATTATTTTATACCTCGATTGGATGTAACGCGGGTTTCTTGATCAAGAAAGAATGGTTCTTTTTCCCTTTTAACTTGTTGTTTAACTGGCTGGGAGGTGTTCCTGTGGATCGCGGCAAGCGTACATCGGTGACCGATCAGATGGTGGAGCGTTTCAAGACCGGCGAGCGGTTCCAACTGGCCGTAACGCCGGAGGGTACCCGGAAACGGGTGAAGGAATGGAAGAAAGGTTTCTACTTCATCGCTTTGAAAGCGAACGTGCCGATCGTGGTGGCTTATTTTGATTATGGAAAGAAGGAGGTTGGCACGAAAGGTATTTTTTACCCGACCGGTGATGTGGATAGAGATATCCATGCGATACGGGAGATGTATCGGGGTATTACCGCCTGCCATCCGGAGAATTTCGTGCAAGTATAAGAATGATCGTGCTCGAGGGAAGGGATACCCTTTCTGTGAGATGAGGAGTTTCATGCGGAAGAAACTTTAGTTTCCTGTACGGGAAACTTTGGTTTCTTGCTTATGAAACTGAAGTTTCTTCCCTATGAAATAAGATGTTCATGCCGACGAGATTCCTGGTTTCGTTACCCAACGCTATTTATATTACCTTAATATCTTTAATTCTATGGCTGAAGACTTGCGTATCAGTATGATACAATCCCATATCATATGGGAAGACCATGATGAGAATCTGGGTTATTATGGCGAATTGTTACGCCGTGTTAGTGGAAGAACCGATTTAGCTGTTTTGCCGGAGACGTTTACTACCGGATTTTCCATGAACGTGGAGAAACTGGCCGATACGATGGATGGTCAGACCGTATCGGCTATAAAGGAGTGGGCCAAGAAATATAAACTGGCCGTGGCCGGGAGCTTTATAGCGAAAGATAACGGGAGGTTCTACAACCGGGCTTTTTTCATCACGCCGGAAGGGGAGGAGCATTATTACGACAAGCGCCATCTGTTCCGTATGGCTGAAGAAGACAATTATTTTTCCGCTGGCGATAAACGGTTGATCGTTTCTTATAAAGGCTGGAATATTTGCTTGCAGGTTTGTTATGATCTGCGTTTCCCGGTTTGGAGTCGCAACGTAAATAACGAGTATGATCTGTTGATTTATGTGGCCAATTGGCCCGAGGCCCGTAAGAAAGCGTGGAAGGCCTTACTGCATGCCCGTGCTATCGAGAACATGGCTTATGTCTGTGGCGTGAATCGTGTGGGAATGGATGGAAAAGGCTTTCTTTTTAGGGGAGACTCCATGATTTATAACGCTAAAGGGAAGAAATTGGCTGATGCCGGAAAGCGGGAGGAAATCACCCGTACATGCACCCTGAAGAAGAGCGAGCTGGATGAGTTTCGCGCTAAATTCCCGGCTTGGAAGGATGCGGACAAATTTAGCATGTATTGACTTCTGGTCATCTAATACTTCTTATTATGGAAAAACGTAATCCTTGGGCTTGGATCCCGTCTCTTTACTTCGCCGAAGGCTTGCCCTATGTGGTAGTCATGACGCTTTCTGTGATCATGTATAAACGTTTGGGGGTCTCGAATACGGATATCGCCTTGTTTACCAGTTGGCTTTATTTCCCTTGGGTGATCAAGCCTATCTGGAGCCCGTTCGTAGACTTGGTGAAAACAAAACGTTGGTGGATTTATAGCATGCAGTTATTGATTGGCGGGGGAATGGCAGGCGTGGCATTCGTTCTTCCCGGGGATTTCTTTCTGCGGTTTACCTTGGCTTTCTTTTGGTTGATGGCTTTTAGCTCCGCTACGCACGATATCGCCGCGGACGGATTCTATATGTTGGGCTTGACAGAAGAGCAACAGGCGTTCTTCATCGGCATCCGGAATACGTTTTACAGGGTGGCGATGCTTACCGGACAAGGATTGCTGGTTATGTTGGCAGGGCTTTTGGAAAAGAGTACCGGACGGATATCCTTTGCGTGGAGCTTGGTGTTTTTCGTATTGGCCGGGGGCTTTATCGCTTTGGCATTGTGGCATAAGTATATTTTACCTCGTCCGGCAAGTGACGCGCAACGTCCGAATATCACTCCTCATACCATCTTCGTGGAGTTTGGCAATACATTCGTGAGTTTTTTCAGTAAGAAAAGGATTGTCCCGGCCTTGCTTTTTATGCTGACATATCGTTTGGGGGAATCCCAGCTCGTAAAACTGGCTTCTCCTTTCCTGTTGGATGAACGGGAGGTTGGCGGGTTGGCGCTCAGTACCGGTGAGGTCGGGTTCGCTTATGGTACGGTAGGAGTGATCTCCTTGTTGTTGGGAGGTGTTTTAGGAGGCATGGCTATATCTCGGAATGGTTTGAGAGCCTGGTTATGGCCTATGGCGTTGGCAATCTCTTTACCCAATCTGGTTTATCTGTATATGGCTTATGCGATGCCGGAGAGTCTTTTTATCGTAAACGCTTGTGTCGCTATCGAGCAATTCGGCTACGGGTTTGGCTTTACCGCTTATACCATGTACCTGATGCTTTTCGCCGAGGGGGAATATAAGACATCTCATTATGCGATCAGCACGGGGTTCATGGCATTGGGCATGATGCTGCCGGGAATGATATCGGGATGGATACAGGAGCAAATCGGTTACCAATATTTCTTTATCTGGGTGATGATCTGTTGCTTGCCTTTATTTGTGGTATTGCCGTTTTTACGTTTCAAGAAGGAATGAGCTTGTGTGGGATACATGAGTGTTTCCTAACGGTTACAAGCTTATATGAATTGTTGGATATCAATGTCCTTTATGTGGGATAAGAAGTGGTTCTTTAACCGCTTCTTTTTATTTCACTTCCTAAAATATAATCTACATTGTATATAAATGTGTTATATAATACTTGGTACAAATATGATTATTCTATACTCAAAACACAATTTTATAAGACGTTTTTTATACCCAATAAACGTAGAATAAAAATTTAACTTTCATTTAACTATCTTCTTTTGTTTGCAGATGTTTTCATTTTGCCTTGGATATTTACACTTGTTTGGCTTTTATTTTCATAAGAAATTGATTTTCAAAAGAATATCCGTTTTTCTCTTTCGTTTTTATGCAAATGTGTTGTATCTTCGCATTGCGAAATAAATAACAATAGGTATGAAGCAAAAACAATATATACTTCCCTCTCTAATAATTGAGATTACTATGATGCTATTAGATTCGATAGTAGCGTTTCAAGTATGCAATATGCTTGGAATACGAATGAGTTTGATTCCATTAGTTATGGTCATCGGATATGTCATACTAAAACTACTATATCATCTTTGCATTATCTCAGCAAGGTATATTGTTAATACAATTCCTCCATCATTTCTAATATCAGTCAAAAAGTGTGTGAATAAAAAGACACAGCCTTTAGCATATTCACCTACCTCAAACTGTGAAGAAATCCAGAAAAAGCGAATGGAGCTATTCCATTATGAATACCAACGTGAGCAGCAACAATACCAATGGCAAAAAGAAAGAAAAGAAGATGAAAAGTTGAATGCTATCCTGAGATACACACGAGATACATTTAAACGTTTTGATTTAGAGGAGACAGAAATTTACCAAATATGCGAATCTGTCCGCTATTTTGCGACTAACCGTCAAGTGCTTTCTGCAACCGAAATTCATATCAAGAAGTGTACCTCCCTCACTCAAATCTCGTTGAAGAATTTTGCTTGGAATATCGCTTTCCAAATATAATATAGGTAGAGATATGACTACCTCATTTGTAATGGCGACATTCGCTGAGTGGTTTGTCAATTCCACATTTGATACTGTTAGAAAGAATCTGCGTACAACCACAGGACGGCATAAGATTGAAATTGACGAGAATATCTTATTAAAATATATTGTTTAAGCCTCTTTTCTACTTCCTGATAATAATTATTATAGGAAGTAGTGCTGGTATCAGATAAATTATATAATTTTGCTCCGTGATTAAAACATTTTATCCTGTGGCTAATTTGAATAGACTTAAAGTAGTACTCGCTGAACAGCAAAAAACCGGAAAATGGCTTGCAGAACAGATTGGAAAATCCAATTGTTCCGTAAGTAAATGGTGTAGTAATTCTGTTCAACCAGACCTTAAAACGCTTAATGATATAGCCAATGCCCTTAATATTGATGTGAAGGATTTGATTGTTAGCAGCGCCAACCATAAATGAGTTATTGCCATGGAAGTAAACAAGAAAGAACTCAAAGAACAAGAGTACGCACCCTGTTCATTACTCCTGCACTCCAACAAAAGGGGTGGGCAGTAAGCGTAAATATGCGTGAAGAGTACTATTTTACGGATGGTCGAGTGCTTGTTGTTGGCAACCAACATTCAGTAGCAGTTTCTTAGAATAAACAAATAATCATTAAAACGAGATTCGGTATGTGTGCGTACCAAATTGCAATAGAAAGAAAATGAAAGATTTGACAAATTCAAACATAGAAAGGCAAAATGTACTTAACAACCGTTTTGCGGTCAGTAAAGTACAGGAACATCTTGACATTGAAGGAATGCTCTTTGAGGGAGGGTATCGCTTTACAAAAAAAATGGTTGCCGATTTTTATCAAGTTGATACATCTACAATAGACCGTTATCTGCAATCAAATTCTGATGAATTGAAGCATAACGGATATATTTTATGTAAGGGTAAACAATTGAAAGAGTTTAGGTTTGAGTTTGCTCACCTTATTAATGAGGCGAGCAAAACGCCCCAGCTCGGATTATTTAATTTCCGCTCTTTCTTGAATATGGGTATGCTGCTTACAGAAAGTGCAATAATTCATTAGTGAATTTTAGGCTAAAAAGGTATAAACTCCCGTATATATGTTAAGACCAACAAAAAATAGCAGATGTATGAACATCGAGCCGGTCAAGACGCTCGAACTCTTCTACGAGAGTCATACCTGTGCGGACTTGCATGATAAGAATACAGGCCTTTATCTTTACGGCAACATATATGTAGCAGATGAGTTTATTATGGAGTTGAGGAAATAGTATGAACAAGAACAAAATAACGAGGAAGACGACTAGCGGAGTAAATTGATGCCAGAGAAAACAACAATAATACGAGCTATGAATCTCGGACAAGTATATACAAAACCATCGGTTGCACAATACATGGTCAACCTGTTCACCCTTCCTGCTGAGGCGAGGGTGCTCGATCCTTGTTTTGGACAAGGTGCATTTGTTGATGCACTAATGACAGATGGTAGATACAATGTTATAGGCGTAGAACTTGATCCGAAGAGCTATGCCGCAAATACAGATAAGGCTAATGACCGTTGCAAACTCTATTGTGGAAACTTCTTTGTACTTGATACCGCAGAGAAGTACGATGGCATTGTCATGAATCCGCCATACGTTCGTCAAGAAGAAATTGACGACATGCAGGAGACATACGGAGTAAGCAAGGAGCGTCTAAAGTCACTCATTGACGTTGAGATTGATGCCAAAGCAAATCTTTACATGTACTTCTTACTCTATGCCATCAAATTGCTAAAAAACGATGGTGAACTGATTGTTATCTTCCCTAATAGTTGGGAGAATACCAAGGCTGGCATTAAGTTCAAAAAGGCTTTAACTGCGAATTGTAAGATTGGGAAACACATTACTGTAACAGGTAATCCTTTCGTTGGCGACCCTATTGTAGATGTTGAAATTCTAAAACTGTACAAGACGTCAAGAAGTATAGACATGCTGTCAATAGAGTTGAATGTCGATGGTGATTCCGTTGAGGAACGTGCCATTGCAAACACGAACGATTTAGAATTCGGCAATGCCGTTTCTTTATCGTGGTATGCCCAAATTCGCAGAGGCAAGTCAACAGGTGGAAATAAGATATTCATCAATCCTGCAATGTTCAGCACACAATGTTTGACGGATATACTATCTTCACCCAAAGATGTGAACGGCTTTACAACAAAACAAGCAAAGACGGACAGATACCTGATGATTACAAGTTCAGATATTCAACTTGAACCAGCCGTAACGGAATATCTGGATGAGTGGAAAGAAATCATTAAGAAGGAAGGTGAGCCAAAGGCGTTGTATGACCAGATAGAGCAATCGCCAGAAGCATGGTATGTAACCAATGATATTGGTGCAGGAACAATTGTCTTTCCATACATTATTCGTGACTCTGTCCGTTTTATTCTTAATGAACGTAAGCTACTGGCAAGAGATAATTTCTATGTAATCACCTCTGCAATAGATAAGCGTTTGCTCATGGCGTTGCTGAACAACTACTTTATCTGGTATCAGTTGGAGAAATGTGGCAAGACCTACGGCAACAATGTATTGAAGATACAAAAATATGATGTGGATGACCTGCAAATTATCAGCCCTGAGATAATAAGTAGTGAGGACACAGCACGTTTGAAGGATTTGGCAAAGGACTTGATTGAGAAAGCCGACCTTCAAATTATCAGACAAATAACCGAAGTACTGGCAAAGTACTACGAAAACGATAACATCGAAAATCTGCTGAATGATGCAAGAAACAAAAGACTTAAAAGATAACTACCGAGTAGTAAGCCTCTTTTCGGGAGGCGGTGGACTTGACCTTGGATTCAAACAGGCAGGTTACGAATTGTTGTGGGCAATAGACAACAACAAGGATGCCGTCAATTCCTATCGGAGGAATGTGGACGAGCATATTATACTTGGTGATGTGACGCAAGTTGATTTATCAGCTATACCACATCCCGACGTTGTTGTTGGCGGTCCTCCATGTCAGTCCTTTTCATTAGCAGGCAACCGTCATTGTGATGATGCGCGTGGCCGTTTGGTTTGGCGTTATCTTGAAATCATAAAAGCGCTTTCGCCAAAGGCTTTCTTGTTTGAAAATGTAGTAGGTCTAATTTCGGCTAAAGATAGTGATGGAAATTCTATCCTCGAAGGACTTCTTCAAAAGTTTGGCGAGTTAGGTTACAACGTTAGTTGGAATTTGGTTAATACTGCCGACTACGGTGTGCCTCAGATACGAAAACGCGTTATTATCGTAGGACTTAAAAGCGGTAAGTTTGTCTTTCCTGAAACAACCCACAATCAAGGCGGAACAGAAGGCAAAAAGAAGTGGATAAGTGTTGAAGAGGCTATCGGTGATTTACCTGTTGCTGGGTCTTCAAATGCTATAAGCGAGCACGAGCATCCTACGATGAGTAAACTCGACCAGTACATCTGCGACCATGTAAAGCCTGGTGGCAACTACATGGATATTCCAAACGAAGTTCAATCAGTTCGCATCAAACGCCTAAAACGTGACGGTGGACACACCACATGCTATGGGCGCATGCTTCCCGAGAAACCTTCTTATACGATAAATACCTACTTCAATCGTCCAAATGTAGGTTGTAACATCCATTACAAATACAATCGTATAATTACTTTGCGAGAGGCTATGCGTCTGCAAACATTTCCTGATGATTATGAATTTGTATCTACATCAAAGCAAGGAAAACATCTAATCGTAGGAAATGCAGTACCGCCTAAACTGGCAAATGTACTTGCAAAGCAGTTATTAAAGTATCTTAAATTAAATTCACCCAACACCCCTAAAGAAAGGAAATCAACAATGTGGCTTAGAAATACAGACAAAGAAGTAGAATGCTTCCATCCAGTATGTGGAGAGGCACTCACTTCGGCACTCAAAGCATTAGGAATTGACGACAAGTACGAGGTACAGCACCATCGTTATGTTGGTTCTATTGAAATGGATTTGGTCGTTGCTAACAAAAGTGACAACAAGATTCTTTGTGTCGTTGAGGTGAAGCGAACAGTAGCTGCCGTTAATAGCACTCGTTATCAGTATCAAGCGATGAGTTATGTGCAGTCATTGCGTGATGCTGAACTTGAGAGCAAATACTACATTCTAACAAACCTTGAGGCATCCTGCCTTTTCAAGTTCGACACATCTCGCCCGAATGTTTTTGAACAAATCATAGACCCTGGTATTCAGGTCAACCACTTATTCGCAGATGTTTCTCGTGAAAATTTCATGGAGGATTTGACCGAACAGTATAAAGAATACCTTCAAACTATTCTTAATGATAACGGAAAGTACCTTCTTACATTCAAAAGCTTTGCCAATGAGGTGTCTGATAAACTCGGTAAAGACCTTGCGTGGAAGAAAGCATTGGTATGCCTTTTCTATGAGTACATTCGAGGCTCATTCACAAAGATTGGTAGAAACGGATTGAAAACAATTCCGCAGTTATCAAACAAGGTGGATTTGATTTGCAAAGAAGGTTCACGCATAAACTTCAAGGATATTTTTAATCTTACAAATCTTGGAGCACATGACAAGAATGTAGAGACAAGCAAGAATCTGCTCCAACAACTTTTTGAGTTAGGCAAGACTTATGTTGATGCGGACGAACTTGCAAGCGTTATGCATAAGGTTATCTCTAATGGTCATGAGCATGAAGGTGAAGTTCCAACTGATCCAGAACTTGCGAACCTTATGTTATGGCTGGTAAAGAGTGTTGGTGGAGAAATAGAATCAAATCAGAAGTTAATGGATCCAGCTGCCGGTAGTGGTAGTTTGCTTTGTGCGGCAACTAATGTATTCTCAGATATCACTCCATCTCAACTGGTTGCCAATGATGTAAACAAGAACCTTCTACAGCTCCTTTCTCTAAGAATTGGATTGAAGTTCGCATCTACTATTGATAGAATAAATACTGCAGAGATTACAACTTTGAACATTTCGGAAATGCCGACAAGTGCCTTTGACGGTGTAAAGTACATAGTTATGAACCCTCCGTACTTAGCTGCAACTGGTCGTAACTGTACAGAGCGAAAAGCGGAATTGTATCGCAGAATACGAGAGATAAAAGGAATTGAAGCCACAACTTCTAGCAAAGGACAAATGCCATTGGAAGGTGTATTTGTGGAACTTGTTTCTACCTTGGCGAAAGAAGGTACGATCATAGCAGCCATTCTGCCCAATACTCATTTTACAACAAAGGGTGATGCCTCTGTAGCAATACGCAAAATGCTCTTGGAGGATTTCGGATTGCAAATGATTTTCAACTATCCTCAGGAGAATTTGTTCAATGACGTTATTCAGAACACATCAATTGTGATTGGCATCAAGGGTACTCGTACAGACAACGTCCGTTATTTGTACTGTAACGAGACAGTAACCGAAGTTGATACAAGAAGCATCAGCTATGTGCTTGCTATGCCATTCAGCGAGGAAGGACTTGCCAACATCAATAATGACTTTGAAGGATGTTTGCTGAGCCGCCAATATTTGAATGATACTGTTGATGATGGTTGGCAGATTGGAAATATGAGCAAGCAGGAAGCAATTGGTTTTATTGACAATTACCTTGAAACAAGTGAATTCCTCACGAAACTTTCAAAAAGTGAGTACAACGACTACAAGAGAGGTAAGATAGGAAACTCTGGTTGCACAGACCTTCTTTACCTTAAAGCAAAAGACCCATTCCTTGCATCTGCGAAACGATTGCTTCAAGGTCATCTATCACCAGGATTGAACAATGCAAAGTTTAACAGAATTAATGTTGGTGATGGTGAATCTTATTTCTTTGATGTCCGGAATATGAGTGATGATGCTATCAAGAAAGTCATTAAACAATTCTTGAAGGAAAAGGAATCGAAAGCAAAGAAACAGAGGCAAGACAATAAAACTGCGGTGGATTACCTCGATACATTAAAGAAGGAATCTGAGCGCATCTCTGAAGCCTATTCTGTTATGCTTCCAAGAAGTATTCGTAGTGAAGGTCGCGTATTTGTAAGTACAAAGCCTACATTCGTTTCTACAAACTTCTTTGTGATACAGGCAGATAGCGAACGCGCAAAGATACTTTCGTCTTGGTTGTCTACAATCTTCTATCAGCTTGAATGCGAAGCTTACGGTAACAATCGTAAGGGTTTACGCAAGATGGAGAAAGAAGATTATGAGCCACTTCATGTACCTGCCACAGATGCTTTGTCAGAAGAACAGAAGATGCGAATCGAAGGAACTGCGTTTGACAGTTTCGTTAACTTACGCTCACCAAAACCACGCGAAATAGACAAGGTTTGGGCTAATATCATATTCGGAGAAGAGGCCGAGGAACGCCTTGAAGAGGCAACAACCCTTCTCGCAATACTTGTAGCTAATAGAGAAAAGTAATAATTGATGATTCCCTACATGTTAGACGTTATGAACGATTATAACATGGTGATAAATTTGGAAGTGGTTGGTTAGTCCATCGGCACTATAAAATATTTTGTGTAAATGTAAACTACGGGATTCAGTATGAGTTCCGTAGTTTTTTATTTAATAGCTTTGCAAAATGACGAAGATTATGAAAGAGAAGAATCATGTAGTGCCTGATGAGGTATTAAGTAAGGAGTTCCTTAGCCAGTTCAAGACAGAAGCTGACGTAAGTAAGTTTCTGAAGCAGTTACACGCACAGGTATTGGAGAAAATGCTTGAGGGTGAGATGGATGCGCATCTGGGTTATGGGAAGAATTCGGTTTCCGGTCATAACAGCGGTAATTCCCGTAACGGCAGCTACCCCAAGAAAATCCAAACCGAACACGGCGAGGCTGTCATACCTATTCCCCGTGACCGTAACGGTCAATTCGAGCCCATAGTTGTTCCCAAACATGAGAGTCGTGGGCTTTCTATAGAAAAACTTGTTATCTCCCTATATGCCAAAGGAATGAGCGTGTCCGACATTGAAGAGGAGATGCGTGAGATCTATGAGATAGAACTGTCCACATCAGCCATTTCCATCATTACGAACAAAGTCAACCAGGCTGCTCAGAATGGCAGAACCGCCCTTTGGATCCGGTCTATCTCATAGTTTGGATGGACGGTATCGTATTCAAGGTCCGTGACAACGGAAAAATCATCAACAAGACAGTTTATCTTTGTGTCGGCCTGAGACAGAACGGCTTGAAAGAAGTCCTTGGCATGTGGGTGGGAAAGTCGGAAAGTTCTTCATTCTGGATGGGTGTCCTGACAGATTTGAAGGCCTGCGGAGTACAGGACATACTGATTACCTGCACTGAAACCAGAACGGATTTACCGACACCATACAAAATCTGAATGGGAAAATCAGAAAGTACACTAAATCAAAACTTTCATTCCCCTCGGATGATGCAGTGAAGAAAATGGTATACCTGTCTTTGATGGAGATTGAGAAGAAGTGGACGATGCCGATTACTAACTGGGGATTGATTATGAATCAATTTATGCTTATTTTTGAAAACAGAATCCAGATATAAGAGAACTTATAACTGAATCCTGTATTTTCCATTTACACAAAATTATGGACACTGCCCTGTTTAGGAAGACAATTAAGTAATTCTTTCTTCTGAGGTTCAATACTCTCTCTCAACATATACTTCTGAATGTCAGAATAACAACTCTCAAAATATTCACTTAAAGCAATAGCTGATTTTGTTGAATCTATATCCACAAAATCTTTATGCACCTCTCCACAAGCCCAACGAAAGATTTGCAGGACTAATGCCAAACGAGCCGTTATCATGGGGGCTTTAATCACTCTGCTATCTACCAGTCCATCATCTTGAATTTGATTGATGGCTCGGATTGCATTATTACGCCAGTTTGTAAAATAGACTTTAGCTTCCGAGGAAAAATCCAAAATTGTTTGTGTATTTCTATCATCTCCATTCTCTACAAAAGGTAAACTAATCACCTTGTCAATTATTGATTCCCACATAGTCGAGTATTTATCAAAAGACGAATCTTCATCTGATTGCCAATCAGCAATTTCTTGGAACGATGGATAAACAAAAATAATTCTGTCAAGCGGTCCGTTTTCTTTATAACCTTTCTCTTTCAGTTCGTGCATACGAGTTGTTTGCATCGTACCGACAATATTTATAAAGGGATATTCTATATGAATTGGTATAGGCATACTGCATCTTGAAATATCCAAAGGCTTACCACTGAATGCAGTCAATAGCTGTTCAATAAGTTGTCCTCTGCTGTATTGATTCACGGCATTAAACGTACCCATAATTTCATCCACATATACCACAACACCTCGCTGGTTTTCATCGAGCGCACGCATTAACGCCTCTGGGGTAAAGTCCGATACAATAGTTCTCCGTAAGACAGGTTTGTTTGGCAAGGGAGTAATGTTTTCTTTCTTACCTTTATTACTTTCTATCAGATTGTTGTATTGCTCCATTTCCAGTTTGAATTGTTTGATAGCTTTGGCATCATGCTTGCGAATAGGACGGAAAGCAAAATCCAAAGGTGGAGTTTTGCCCATTCCTGGACGACCTACCAATATCATATAAAGGGCAGGGCTACTAATCCATCCTTCACGAATACGAATATTGATGGCATTACCAATAGCGGTTGAGACTGCTACCAAAAGAGAAGCCATCATGTATTCTATGGAATAATTCTCTTGCCGGGATAAAGCCAATATCATATCTTGGATTTTTACTGGAGAAGTTATGAATTGGGAAGCTTCATTTTCCAAATCCTTTTCCGATTTTATCTTACCAGCATGAAGCCACTCGCCTATTTCTGATTTAAGAAACATGATGCGCTTTCCTCTTTTATGAAATGGAATTTGATGGCAACTCGTCCATCCATATACTGTTTGTTCTGCCGGATGGCTGGGAATATACTCACACAACTCTTTTAAGTTCATCCATTGCTCAGTTGGGATATTGGGACTTGGATTGTTCAGCCCGTCAATCTTGGAATCCAATTCATTCAATGGTGACTATATACTGTCTTACAGCAAAACCCTCTATAAACGATTATACGATTTATAGAGGGTTTATATTTTAATATACTCTAATACTTAACAAGGATTCACACTGTAAGACAATATATAGTTACCCACGCTTGGAATTGTACCCTTACGAATCAAGCGATAAAGAGTTTCTTTGCTTATGCCAAACAAAGCGTATGCTTCAGAAACCGTGATGTACTCTTTGGGTTTGGGTATCTTCTTAACCACTTCGTCCAACCTTTGCAATCTCTGTTCCTCGTCCTTGCGTCGCTTCCACGCAATTTTGGAACATTAGGGAGTGCAATACCACGATCCAATGGTTTTAGCTACAAAGGTTTCTCCACAAACCTTGCATTGACGTGTTATTTCAAATTTTGCTGCTGGCATAACATACGTTTTACTTATATTCTTCATTCTCAATACCGCTGTTTTTATAAGTGTCATATTATCTACTTTTAAGTGTTGGTACAATTATGGTATAAATATACAATAAAAATCCGAATAATAAGCAAAGTCAAAGAAAAGTGATATAAAAAGAAATAGGGCGTAACCCATTGAGCTACACCCTATACTCTTATTTATAGTTATCGTTGTTTACCGATACTTACTTCACTTCCTCAAAGTCAACGAAATCTCTGTATGAGCAACTTGCGTACACGTGTTGCAAATGTCCTGCAAACCCGAAAATAAGCATCCATAAGCAACCACAGCTCTTACTCACAAAAGTACGCTTTTTCTTGCTAAGCAACATGATGTAAACGCATAAAAATCATAAGAAAAGGACTGTTTTAACAGATTCTTCGGTTTTATCCTTACCTTTGTATATGATATTGGGAGTATTGACCCAAACAATAATAAAGAAACTATGCAGATACATAACAATATATTGATAGCGGAATGCTCGTCCTACGATTTCAAAGAAATGCTGGAACGCAAGAAAGTGAAGTCGTGGCTTAAATCCGTATCGGCTTTTGCCAATACGGACGGTGGCAGCTTGTTCTATGGAGTGAACGATGACGGAGTGATTGTAGGTTTGGAGAATCCGCAAGCCGATGCAGACTTTATCAGTGAAATGATAAAGGCAAGGCTTGACCCCGTACCGGAAGTACAGCTTATCCCGATAGAACACGAAGGACATACCCTGCTTGAAGTGAAAGTAAAGGCAGGAATGCTGACTCCTTATTACTATTACCAAGACGGGACACGCACTGCCTATACAAGAGTGGGTAATGAAAGTGTGGAATGTAATTCGCAACAACTTCTTTCGCTGGTATTAAAAGGTACGCACATGACTTGGGACTCACTGCCTACCCAAGTGGATGCCAGCAAACATTCTTTCATCATCCTTGCCAACACTTTCCGTGAGCAAACCCATCAGGAATGGAACGACAAATATTTGGAGTCATTCGGACTTGTCACATCTGATGGCAAATTGACCAATGCCGGACTGCTGTTTGTAGATAATTGCACTGTATTCCAATCACGCATCTTCTGTACCCGTTGGACAGGGCTTTATAAAGACGATGCCATCAGTTCCGTAGAACATCGGGCTAACCTTGTATTGCTCTTAAAATATGGCATGGACTTCATTAAGAACTATACCATGAGCGGATGGGTGAAGATGCCTAACTACCGCCTTAACCTACCCGACTATTCCGACCGTGCTATTTTTGAAGGATTGGTCAACCACCTTATCCATAGAGATTATACTGTAATGGGTGGTGAAGTACATATCGACATTTACGATGATCGCATAGAATTGGTATCACCGGGTGCAATGCTTGACGGTACACAGATTCAAGACCGTGACATATACAAAGTGCCGTCCATGCGCCGCAACCCCGTCATTGCGGATGTGTTCACACAATTGGATTATATGGAGAAACGTGGCTCCGGTTTACGGAAAATGCGGGAACTTACGGAGAAACTGCCCAATTTTCTACAAGGGAAAGAACCGCAATATCAAACGGAAGCGACCTCTTTCTACACCACATTCTATAATTTGAACTGGGGGGAAAACGGAAAAATACCTGTGGAAGAAGTAGCCAACAGGGTAAATAGTACCCTCGAAAAGTACCCTGTAGATGAAAAAAGTTCGGAGAAAACCTTTGGTGATACGCAAGAAAGTTCGGAGAAAGGTTCGGAGATAATGCAAAAAGGTTCGGAGAAAAAGTTTAGAGATTCGAAAAACAAATCTAAGAGTATTGGGAAAACCGCACAAAAGATTATTGATTTCGTCATTTCCGACCCATCAATGTCTGCAGAAGCAATGGCCTATAAAATAGGAATAAGCTCCCGAGCCGTAGAAAAACATATTTCAAAGCTTCGTTCTATGGGGATTTTGTCTCGTGAAGGAGCAGACCATGGTGGCTATTGGCGCGTAATTGTTAACCCTCAAACTGAGCAATAAACTTATGGGAACATCTTTCATACCGCTTTGTGCAATAATTGCCGTTTTGATTATCGCCTTTTTGTTTGCCTCTTTGCCGCAAGTAAACCACAAGATGCGATACAGGGTACTTTATGCAATAGCCATTATCATGCTACTAGCTGTTATCCCTATTAGCGAGTATATGGCTGGTGACACACAAAACTCAAGTAACAATTACCTGCTTGTCCTAATATTCGATATTGCAGTAGGATATTTCTGCATGTACATTATCGCATTGCTGAAATTCAATGTCCTCAAACGAAAGAATCAAGCATTGGAAAATGCCTTGACTGAGAAGCAACAAGAAAATGTAGCAATCCTATTGGAGCACCAGAATGAAAAACAACAAGCACTCCAGCAAAGAGAACTTGAATGGTTGGCGGAGAAAATAAAAATGTTTACCGAAGAAGAACAGAAAGCTATTCTTGCCAATGCTTGCGCATTTGCAGAGCATAACTTGGTAGTAACACCTTCAATAGTGATACAACAAAACAACGCTTGTAGTCAACAAGAACTTATGTATTTTGTTTGCTCTGCTTTTTTCAACATGGGTAAAAAGCGTAGTGATATTGTGAGTTTCTTATATAAAGTCTTTCCTCTCTATTTTCCAGCAGGAGAAGGTACGCTGGCTAAAAAAATGCCAGGGTGGGATAAAGTTAGGGAACGAAGAAAAAAAGAAAATTAGTTAAAGATAAGATTTTAATTATGACAGATATAATAAACACCAGTATTTGCTCAAACTTCTTTACAAATAGAGATAGCAACACCCTTATGAAAGAATTTGAAGGTGTGTTACAGCATAACCCTCAAATCCGTAATCTAGATGCAGTTGTCGGATTTTTACGAGCATCCGGTTATTTTTCCTTACGCCCATTCCTTGACAACATCAATAAGGTTAGGGTACTAATAGGCATTGATGTGGATAAATACATAGCCAAAGCTGCAAAACAAGGGAAAATGTTCTTTGGGGCCGAGGAAGAAGTAAAGGAAGATTGTCTCCGCAAAATAAGACAAGATATTGAACAATCTTATTACCGTAAAGAGGTAGAGGATGGGATGTTTCAAATGGTACAAGATTTAATTGATGGAAAATTAGAATTACGTGCCCATCCATCCAAGAGAATTCATGCAAAGATTTATGTACTTTATCCCGATGAGTTTAACCAATACACTCAGGGTATGGCTATAACTGGATCAAGTAATTTAACGGGTAATGGACTTGGTATCTCAGAAGACTGTCAATATGAGTTTAATGTCAAATTAAATAGGTACGATGATGTCAAATTTGCAAAAGATGAATTTGAATTGCTTTGGAAAGAAGCGGAAGGATGTGAAATCACAGCTGAAGATGTAAAAATATCTATTGACCGTACATATCTAAAAGGAGATGTGTCACCGTATGAATTATACATCAAAATGCTGATGGAGTATTTCTCAGACAGAGTAATGGCCACAGATGATAACAACCCTTTTGATATGCCAGAAGGGTACACTAAATATGACTATCAAATGGATGCAGTGGAAGAAGGTTTCCAAAAGTTACTACGTTATGATGGCTTCTTTCTTGCGGATGTAGTAGGTCTTGGAAAAACTGTCATTGCAACCATGATTGCCAAAAAGTTCTTGGTAGAGAATGGACGGGACAAAACCAAAATACTTGTAGTATATCCTCCTGCTGTTGAACAGAACTGGAAAGCCACATTCAAGGATTTCGGCATTGATAAATATGCCAATTTTGTTTCCAATGGAAGTTTATCCAAAATTTTGGATGAGGACAATTACAATTATTGGAACGCTGATGAGTTCGACCTTATATTGGTTGACGAGGCACACAAATTTCGTTCACATACAACAGCCGCATTTGGACAACTGCAGGAAATATGCAAGATGCCTCGTATTGAAACAGGGAATATACCTGGTTATAAAAAGAAAGTCATGCTTATTTCTGCTACACCAATGAACAATACACCTGCTGACATCTATAACGAAATACAACTCTTTCAAGATCCACGCCATTGTACAATTGATGGAGTATCAAATCTGACAGCCTTTTTTGCACCCCTTATAAAAGAGTTCAAAAGGTTGCGTAGAGAAACAGATTTCAATGTCAGTCATTTTAAGAAACTGGCAGAGCGTGTACGCGATAGGATAATTAAGCCATTAACTGTACGGCGAACCAGGACGGACATAGAGAGCATACCTCGTTATAATAAGGATGTGAATGGTTTCCCAAAAGTAGAACGCCCCATTGAGAAGCGTTATGAATTAAACGAGCATCTTGCAGACTTATTTGAACACGCAATGCTCACGCTTGAAAAGGAATTGACTTATGCACGTTATCAAGCTATTGCTTATTTAAAGCCAGAAGCAGCACCTGGATTATATGATAATGCAGAACTTATAAGCCGCAGTTTAGCAGGTATCCGAAAAAACGGATTGGTAAAACGTCTGGAAAGCAGCTTCCATGCTTTCCAAGTGTCATTAGACAATTTCTGTCAAGCAAATCAGAATATGCTTGATATGTTTGAGCGAGACAAAGTGTTCATTGCTCCGGATCTTGATATCAATATACTATTGGAATCGGGTCTAAGCGATGAAGAGATAGAAGAAAAGCTAAACGCCAAAGCAGAAGACAATCCCAAAAACGCAGTATTCACAGCCTCCGATTTCAAACCGGAATTTATTGAAATGCTGCACAACGACCAAGAAACACTTGAAAAATTACGTTCTGAATGGGCTAATATAACAGATGAAGATGATTCGAAATTTGCAAAATTCAACGAATTGATTAAACACGAATTGTTCAAGTCCGAGCGTAATCCTGAACAAAAATTAGTCGTATTTTCCGAGTCGGTTGATACTGTCGAATATTTAGCTAAACGTATAAATCGTAAGGATGTATTAGTTATCTCTGCGGACAACCGTAGTAAGCAATTCAAAACTATCCGTGAGAATTTCGATGCGAACTACAAAACAAAGCTCAATGATTATAATATTATCCTTACTACAGATGTGTTGGCTGAAGGTGTGAACTTGCATCGCGCTAACGTAATTGTGAATTATGATACCCCGTGGAATAGTACACGTTTGATGCAACGTATCGGACGTGTAAATCGTATTGGTTCAGTATCCAAACATATCTACAACTACGTATTTTATCCTTCTCGTGAAGGTAACCGCGAAATTAACCTTAATCAAATCGCATTAAGCAAGATTCAAACTTTTCATTCCACGTTTGGGGAAGATAATCAGATATACTCGCAAGAGGAAATCCTTGACCGTAACCTTAGTAAACTTTTTGATGAAGGAATGAAGCGGCAGAAAGAAGAATGCAATCAAGAACTTCCGTTTTATGAAGAATTGCGTGCGCTCTACCAGACAAATCGCAGAGAGTACAACCGTATAGCCAAACTTTCACTACGCAGCCGTACTGGACGTGAGACAAAGGAAGTTGAGGGTGTTACACTTTCAAATGACACACTTGTCTTTTTGAAGACGAACTTCCGCAAGATGTTCTTTTTGGTGTCAGAAACAGCAGAAGAATTGTCCGTGCTTGATGCTCTTAAATATTTTAAGGCGACCAAAGAAGAGCAGTCGGTAGAACGCATAGAAGCACATCATAAACATATAAATATGGTATTAAAGAAATTTCGCAAAATGCAAGATGATGAAATGCGTACGCAAGAAACAAATCACGATGAGCAAACTGCAATGGGCGTACAGGTCAGTACGGCTGTCGGCCTATTAAACCGATTTATTCGCGAGATTGACGATAATGACCTGTTCATAAAAGTAGTGCAATTAAAGACCTTGGCCGAACGAGGCGTCATCACTTATATTGCCAAGCGTTTGCAACGTATTCATAAAGATTTGCTTCGAGTTGGCAGTAAACGTATGACCCATGATGAAGCTTTTGCAGAAATAATAGAAATGGCCAAGAAGTATGCACCATACTACACAGCCCAAGAATCATTGCTAAATGAGCAAGAAACCGAAGCCGAAATAATTTTATCCGAATCGTTTAACTAAAAATGTATTCACAAATGAACTATAAAGAAGTAATAGAATCTAAGTATAATCGTGAAGCATGGCAGCAATTACTTCATGACATTTTTAGGAATAAAGTGAGTTTTTGGAGTCGCCCGTCATTGGTACACGTAAATAACCGTTTGGCTAAAGAAGCCTTAAACCTTGGCAAAATATCGCTTACAGATGGCGAGTCTATTGCTATATACGAAGTAGAATTAACAGAGAAAGTAGATATTGAGCGCAACCGTCGTGGCATCCGTGATATGCTTACTTCCGATTGGCGTAGCATGGGGTATGCCGGTGCATTTATGTTCTGCTATCGAAAGAATGAAAGCGTACTTCGCTTCTCGTATGTAAGTGAAACTTGGAGCTTCAATAAGCAAGGAAATTATGAGAAAATATCAACTAACACCAAACGTTACACTTATCTATTAGGCGAAGGTCGTGGATGTCGCACAGCAATAGAACAATTTGGTGTATTGAAAAATAGCAAACAGACACTCAGCGATATTACTGCTGCGTTTTCTGTCGAAGCCTTGACCAAGCAATTCTATAAAGACTTGTTCGAGTGGTATCAATGGGCAATAACCCCGTCTTCCAATGTGTCGTTTCCTAATAATATAACCATAGAAGAGGATGACCGTGAAGATTTAGAAACAAAGATTATCCGCTTGATAACCCGTATCATGTTTGTATGGTTCATAAAGCAAAAAGACTTAGTTCCCGACAGGATATTTGATATTGATTATTTGCAGACCATATTGAAAGAGTTTGACCCTTATAGCAAAAAAGTAGGTAATTATTATAACGCAATCCTTCAAAACCTATTCTTTGCCACGCTCAATCGCGCTATAGAAGACGAACAAGGTAATAAACGTAGATTTGCAGCCAATGTAAAGAAGGACATCAAGACCCTTTATCGCTATGCAGAATTGTTTAGCATTAAGGAGGATGAGGTTATCACCCTGTTTGCAGAAGTACCTTTCCTGAATGGAGGGTTATTTGAGTGCCTTGATAAAACAAGGACGATTGACGGAGTAGAACAGGCATTCAATTATGATGGTTTCAGTCGAAATGACAAACGGTTTGCGGATGGACGTTACCGTAATCGTGCCATTATCCCAAACAATCTTTTCTTTGAACCGGAGAAAGGACTAATATCCATCCTCAGTCGTTATAATTTTACCATTGAAGAAAATTCACCAGAAGAACAACAGGTTGCTCTTGACCCGGAATTGTTAGGAAAAGTATTTGAGAACCTCTTGGGTGCATACAATCCTGAGACAAAGGAAACAGCACGGAATCAAAGTGGTTCATTCTATACACCTCGCGAAATTGTCAACTACATGGTAGATGAAAGCCTTATTGCATATTTGGGTGACACTCCGTTGGTTCGTTCTTTATTTGAAGATGGTTTCACCTTCAATAAAAGTCAGGTTGCTGATTACGATTTGATTGTAAACAAACTAAAAACAATCAAGATTCTTGATCCCGCTTGCGGTTCAGGTGCTTTCCCGATGGGATTACTCAATCGCCTGGTTGATATTCTGCTTCGCTTATCTCCCGAAGAGGATGTGTACAACCTAAAGTTGACCATTATAGAGAATTGTATCTATGGCAGCGATATTCAGAGCATTGCCGCACAAATTACAAAATTACGTTTCTTTATCTCGTTAATCTGCGATTGCGACAAAGATTTGTCGAAACCCAATTTCGGAATTCCTACACTTCCTAATCTCGAAACAAAGTTTGTGTCTGCTAATTCATTAATAGCACACAAGAAACAAGTATCCCATAATCTTTTTGAAGATCCTGAAATCGAGCCGACAAAAGAAGAATTGAGAGCAATACGACACGAGCATTTTTTAGCAAAAACAGCAAACCGCAAAAGTTCGCTTCGTGAGAAAGATAAAGTGTTCCGAGAAAAGTTGGCGAAATTGCTCGCCGATAACAAAGATTTTGCACCAGAAGAAGCTAAACAATTGACTGGTTGGAATCCATATGACCAAAACACTGTGGCAGAGTTCTTCGACCCGGAATGGATGTTTGGAGTTTATGACGGTTTCGATATCGTCATAGGCAATCCTCCTTACATTCAGTTACAAAACAATGGCGGTGAATTAGCAAAACGATATGAGACATGCGGCTACAAAACATTTGCTAAAACAGGAGACATCTATTGCCTCTTCTACGAACGTGGCTATCAATTGCTCAAACCGAATGGACACCTTTGCTATATCACATCCAATAAATGGATGCGTGCAGGTTATGGAGAAAAAACGCGTGCTTTCTTTGCCCAAAATACCAACCCCAAACTGCTCATAGACTTTGCCGGAGTGAAAGTTTTCGAGAGCGCAACTGTTGATACAAACATATTGCTCTTCGCCAAAGCTGCAAACAAACATAAGACCTTATGCGCAGTCACCAACAAACAAAACAAAGATAGCGTTAGGAATTTGAGCGATTTCGTGCGGCAGTGTGGGACAGAGTGCGATTTCAGCGGCTCCGACTCGTGGGTGATTCTCTCGCCTATCGAACAGAGTATCAAGCGGAAGATTGAAGCGGTGGGCACGCCGCTCAAGGATTGGGATATTCAAATCAACTATGGCATTAAAACGGGATTTAATGATGCATTTATTATAAGCACAGAGAAAAGAGATGAAATTCTTGCTAATTGCCAAACGGAAGATGAACGCAAGCGGACGGCTGAACTTATTCGACCGATTCTGCGGGGCAGAGATATAAAGAGGTATGGATACGACTGGGCAAATCTTTGGTTAATTTATATACCCTGGCATTTTCCGTACCAATTTGATAATAGTATAACAGGTGCTTCTGAGAAAGCAGAAAAGGCTTTTAATGAGAAATATCCAGCTGTTTATAATCATATGCTCCAATATAAAGAGTCCCTATCAAATCGAAATAAAGCAGAAACTGGTATTCGTTATGAATGGTATGCTATGCAACGATGGGGAGCTAAGTATTGGGAGGATTTTAATAAGCCAAAAATTGTTTGGAAGAGAGTCGGTTCTATCCTTAGATTTTGTTATAATAATAATGGAGCTTTAGGATTGGATAGTACATGCTTTGCAACAGGTAACAACATTGAATTTATCTGTTGTGTATTAAATTCTCCTATGGGACACTATCTTCTTAAAGATGCTCCTAAAACCGGAACAGGTGATTTACTTATAAGTGTACAAGCTGTTGAACCCATTAAAGTTCCTATGATAACCAAAGAACAGAATTCTATATTTGAAGAAACCTTAAAAGAGTTAATACATTATAATTCTACAGAAAAAGAAAAAGAGATAAGTCATAAAGTCTTTGACTTATATAACCTATCTCATGATGAACAAAAATATATTGAGAACAATTTTACTTAATTTCAATATATCCAATAACTTTACGTTCTTCTTCAGTCAGGCCATACAAATCAAAAAGCATCCTATCTATTGTAGTAGCTTTTTCTCGTGTATAGTTTGACTGAAGATTTGTTACTTCCCTTTTGAAGTCATTATTAATTTCATCAGACACTTTTATTACAGAGATTTTATCGAAAAATATTTTTCTTAACTCACGTGTTCCACCTAACAATTCGGGGAAATTATCTCTAAAACAAAATTTGAACAATGAGGAATTCAAAAAGGCAGTCAAAAATGGAATATGTTTTCCTGTTATCATAAATGATTTATCATTTTGATAAAATCCTTTTTCATCATAATAAAAAGGCATATATTTAGTCATATTGGGATACATAATTTTTGGCTTACTAAAATCCTCCCAATAGCTAATACTATCTTGGGTTTCAAACCACTTATTATTGGTCTTTTTGCGAGCTTTGACTTTCTCTCCATTGACAATATGTGTCTTTCCTGTCTGTTCAAGCCTTTCTATGCCAAAAAATAGTAAGTGTGCTTTTACAGCAGGGTACATTTCTATATCATAGTGGCGGGATGGGAATGTGGCTATGAGATATAATCCAGCCCAGTCATATCCATATCTCTTTATATCTCTGCCCCGCAGAATCGGTCGAATAAGTTCAGCCGTCCGCTTGCGTTCATCTTCCGTTTGGCAATTTGCTAATATCTCATTACGCTTTTCCGTAGAAATGATAAAAGCATCGTTGTAACCAGTCAGTACACCGCGATAGATATTTATATCCCAGTCTTTGAGTGGCGTACCTACCGCTTCAATCTTCTGTTTGATGCTCTGTTCTATAGGAGACAAGATAACCCAGCTGTCACTGCCTGAAAAATCGCACTCCGTTCCACACTGCCGCACGAAATCGCTCCTTTTCATTCTGTCAAGAACTGCCGAATGAAACGGTCGAGCGTATTCCTATCAACTTTACATATTTTCGCAATCTTCCGCTTCGAAACACGAGCTTTTAAGAGTTCATTTATCAAATTTTCTTTTCCATAGAGTTTATACTTGTCTGGCGCACTTCTTCTACCTTTCGGTCTGCCCAAAGTTACACCTTCCGCTTTCTTCCTCGCCAAAGCCTCCTTTGTACGTTGACTGATCAAGTTTCGTTCAATCTCAGCCGACAGACCAAAGGCAAAAGCTAGCACCTTGCTTTGTATGTCTTCTCCCAGCCGATAATTATCCTTTATAGTCCAAACTCTGCACTCCTTTGTCATGCAGATATTTAGAATTTCCATTATCATGAAGAGATTTCGTCCCAAACGGGATAGTTCAGCACAAATAATCAAATCATCTTTTTGAACACGTTTCAACAACTTTCCTAATTCACGCTTGTTATACGATTTTGTCCCACTAATGGTTTCTTCAATCCAACCATCAATTACCAACTTATTGCGTTTACAGAAATTGCTTATCTCAAAACGCTGGTTCTCCACAGTCTGCTTGTCACTACTTACTCTAATGTATCCGTAAATCATAATCCTAAATTTTATATTATTCCTTTTAGTCACTAATTATATGAAAGGATAAGTTTTAGTAAGCAGTGGATCATAGAACAGATTTATTCTTCCTTTGATACGTTTTTATCTATCCCAAACTGATACTGTTCCCTCACCGCCCGATACATGGAATAATGCGCAAAAGCTTCTTTCTTATATTTCAGACTACTAACAGAAGCAGCAACGGCCCACATCAAAATAATGGCTACAATAGCCACAACATATCGAAGTTTAATATGATACCCCCGTACAAACATCCCATTTATATTGGGTGGAATAACGGTTACCGGATGTTTCAGATCATTAATTTGTGCGAGTATTTCATCCTGCCGTTTAAGAATCCTCTCGGTATTGGCTTCAATGCCTATGCGATTTGTGTTGTAATCACAAACATGGATGTAGAGGTAATCTATAATACTGAACTTCTGTTTGAGAAGATCTATCAGTTTTGGAATCCATTTTGAGAAAGGCACATTGTCCGGTCGTTCTTTCCTAATAGACTCCTTCACTATGGATAAAGCATCATTCCAGCATTTACAGAAACTCTTAGCCACGCTATTGTAAACTGTTCTTTCATCAACCTCGGATTGAATGGTTTGCTCTTTCTTTGAAGAGTTTTCATTCAACTTGCCAACAGCTTCTTTTAGTTCATTAATGCTTTGACGCAAATTTTGCAGATTTGCTGCTACTACATCTTCTTTCATTATCTTCTACGTTTTGAGGGTTTATAAAAAGGTTCGTTTCTTTGGTTATCCTTGTTCTTATCATCCCGCCATCCTTGTTCGTTACTAGTTCCTCCGCCAGCACTAGAAACAATTGCTTGGTGGGGTTGCACAATAAGTTCTGTTGCCACATTACCCAATGTTGCACAAAGACGGTTAAAGCTTAGATCTGAATCAAGTTTAGAACCGGCAATGCTAAATTCATCCATGCAAAAGGATATGCCACGAATTTTATCAGAGTTTTCTGCATGATTCAAACGTACATCTATTCCTTTCTCTTTGAGCATACGGAAGAAGTCATACCATGAGCGAGATACCGCCAACGCATCAAGAGTTGAGGTACGAAGATTATACTTCCGTAATTGATGAGGACGCAAACGGCTCTTATTTCTGACTTTACTGTTTTTATGGGCAAAATAAAGACCATACTCCTTTGTCAAAGCACGACAAACTTTTGCATTGCGTATCCGCTCATTGCTGTCAGAAATGAGATTGCCATCATTATCTATCCGATTGAACACTATATGGCAATGTGGATGTTCCGTATCATGATGCCGGGCTATGATATATTGGGTATTGCGAATCCCCATTTGCTCCATCCATTTCTTGGCAATCTCCACCATAAGCGCATTTCCTTTTTCATCATCAGGAAAATGGATGGTGTCTTGCGGAGAGAAAGCAAGTGATACGTGTTTCACCGGACTTTTTACTTTCGGACGCATGGACGCTTGTATCTGAAAAGAGTCGGTTATAGCTTTATTGCTAATAGCACAGACACCTTCGTGCGCCAAAAGTGTGGCACTCTTTTTCTTGTTCTTTTGGTCATTGGCGTAATTCACTATTCCTCCAAAATCTGCCCTTGTTTTAATCTTCGCTATCATGGTTGCTATTCTTTACTTGGGTGATGATTCTACTGACTTCTGATATGATTGAAAAGCATTGTTGCTTCACTGCTTCCAAACCATAGGCGTGCATCTGATGGGCAATCTGGTTGACATTATTGGCTATACCGGAAAGGTCACGAATGGCAGATACCATTTCCGGACTGATGCGCTGACCGACTTTACAGCCCATTGCCGCCTGATGGCAAAATTCATTGACAGACAGTCCTGCCTGTTTTGCTTTGGATTGGATATAGATGTAATCGTTCTCGGTAAACATCACCCGAAAACATTTCGTGCGTTTCTGATAATTCGCCAACTTTGGACGACCACCAAGTTTCTTTTCCTTCATACTTATCTAAACTTTGATGTGCATAAATTGATTTTTTGAGAGTGGCTGTTCTATCCGCTTGCCGCATAGGTTTTAGTGACACTAAAACACAAACTTGCCACTCAAAAAATCTTCCTATATTTACCTTGTTCTATTCGGCTTAGTTTGCCATCTTTGATAAAGGCTTCTATCCATTTGTTTGCCGTACTTCCATTCTCGCCCAAGGCTAAAACCGCCGCATCATAATCCTTCTTCGTGAATGTTTCGGGCAGCATATTATAAAGGGCATACCTTCGTGCATAAACACCAGTTTCTTGTGAAACGGATTGGTATCGTTTGGGCTGATTCCCGGACAAATTGCGATAGATGAATACAGCATGGCAAAGCAAGGTCTCGCAAATACTCATGGCTATGGAATAGTCATATTTATGGCAAATCAATTGTAGAGTTTCGTCAGAGGAAGATGGTTCTTGATGTACATTCTCCAAATGTCGGACAGCGGTCAACACCATCATTATGCGATAGGCAATCAGCCCCATCCGTCGGACTACACCTTGCATCTTGTTATCCACTTCGTCACAGCATTCCTCGTTCACCCGACTGAGATATTCTATAAAGTGTTCCTGTAAATCGGAAGGAATAGAAAAGGAATAATTACCCTGCCGCACAAATTCTTCATGCAGATGGCAGAATTTATCTCCCAACAGCTTGAACATGGCATTCTTGGATTGGGAAATATCATTTGTGGCAAACACGTTTCTTATACCTCTCTTGAAGCGGATAATATAGAAACAGAAACGGCTCATCAGCCCGTTCTCTGCATCAGGTATCAACCTTCTTACCTGTTCGGGAGTTCCAGCCAAAGCGACTGACACTCTTGGATTGCTGACTTCACAATATTCCCTGTCCTTGCGGCGGCTTAAACTGACTAACTCATGGTGAAATGCCTTTCGCAACACATCTGAATAATTCCCATAGTCCGACTTCAAAGTCTGGCTTAACGTGTCACCTTCCGTTTCAAACAACAGCCCGATTCCGTCATTATCCCCCAATATCTTCAAGAAAGAACTTGCGCTACTGTTGGCAGGAACGACAAGCATTCGCATGGGCGGTTCGGTTGGCATAGCCATTCCACCATCTTTCTTTCCTTTGATGTAAGTGTTCATTGCTTCCTTATATTCCTGCTCCAACCGTTTGGAAAGTTCACGCAAATTACGGTTGATGGGAGCTACAAGTTCCCGGCACAAAGCCAATGCCCCTTTCCCCATACCGGCATCCGCTACGACAAACAGATAAAGATTCGGATAAACGATGCGTTCATCGTACACACCACAAACATTGTGAAAGCAGACAGACAAACACACAATCGATCCAAGCAATATCGTATCACGGTCATCCACCGATATGGAATTGCTGACAACCTCATTCAGAAAAGGGGGAAGATGCTCAAACACACATTCTGGAAATGCAGGAAGTTCCTCCTCTGATTTTATCCATTTACCCGTTTTACCATTTTGGATATTTGGCAAAATGGATAAATGTTCTTTGCTGAATGAAGCCAGCGAGATTCCGGCTTGGCTTGCCAGATGGAAGAAAGAACGAATGGTAATGCCTTGTCCTTTGGATTGCAGACAATGTGTATATTGTTTGTCTGCCTCTTCCCTTTGATAGGCAGGGTAAAATCTGCTGATGCGGTGATAATACTTCCGTCCGTTCTCTCCCAATCCGTCCACAAGCGCAAAGCCCAATTTCAACCAATCTTTATAACTGGATGTTATATCAATGGCACGTTTTTCTATTTCCCGAACAACACATTCCACATCTTCCTCCACCTTATTATATATAGGAATAACACTTGGTGTATGCGTTTGCTGCATTTCAAAAGGGACATTCTCCCAATCTTGGGTGGAAAAGATTTTCTTCGACATCATCTTTATATTTAGGGTTAATATATGCTTGCGGGTCGTATGGCAAGAAACAAGAACGGGCTACGTCACTACCGGACATATCCACCAATGGCAAGCCTGTCGCTTTGATGCAGTTGGCGACAGCCTTAAAGTACCGGGAATGTTCCCAACCTTTCAAGTCAACTGGTATTATCCATTTTAATCCATTACCGGACGGACTGACAAATAACAGTTCCGTATCAAAATACTCATGGTTGAGTAACTGTTGCTTTAGTTCCCTAATATCTTCCACATGATCAAAGTCCAGACACATCAATCCGGAGTGCATTATCAATTCCTTTTCATTACGTTTGCGGAATAATCCCGAAAAGGTACAATAGTCAAAATGAGCGGCTTTATATCTTTTGGCTTCGGGGGAAGATAACATCATCCGCAAAGCTTCTGTTTGTGGCTGTGCATAATGCCCAATGATATAACGATACACATCCACAATGCCTACTGCCCTTATCGGTTCGGTGTTTTGGATAGGCTTGCGGAAGAATGAAAAGCAATAGTCCGTCATTCCCGTCATCTGATAATCTTTTTAGATTCGACAAATCGTCTGGCTTCCTCCATCAAGTCATCCTGTGTCTTATGTGATTTGTTCTTCAACCAATCATCTATTTCCGATTGTAAAAAAGCCAACGCTTTATTTATTTTATGTACGGGAATTTGTTTGGATGAAACCCATCCATAAACCGTTTGCTTGGCAGAATGTGACGGCAGATAAGCGCAAAGCTCGTCTATATCCATCCACTTAGGTGAATTGCTTGCCTGCTTATGCTGCAAGGCATTTACTTTGGATTGCAGTGCTTCAACGGACTCAATCAGGTAGGACAACGCATTCGGCATTTCCTCCAATGAATTTACTTTATAAGCCATTTTTTATTCGTATTAAAGTTTATGCCGCAAAAGTATAGGGATGTTTATGGGGGCTAAATAGGTGCTCGACCGCCACCAATCAACCGCTTATTTACCACTGACAGATTTAAGTTTCGTTAATACGAGAATTTATTGGAAGACATAATAAAAGGAGAATAAACCTGCTTTTGAGCCAACACACTCTTTACCGAAAGCCTCTATGCTACAAAATACCCCTCAAAAAGCCGATGCTTCATGAGGGGTAAACGGTGGTAAGTATATGATTGGAATTACATAAGTCATTGGTGCTCAATGGTGGAAGTTTCCACCACGATCTATAAATTCAAATTGTCTATATGCAACGTATTAGCAGCTCTTTCTTTCTGTTCATTTACAATATGCGTATAAACCTGCGTGGTTCTGACATTTGTATGTCCCAACAAAGACTTGATGGTGTATATGTCAACGCCATTTTCCAGCAATAACGAAGCGAAACTATGCCGGCCGCAATGGAAAGTGATGTGTTTCTTGATGCCAGATGCTTCTATCCAGACTTTCAGAGGACGAGAAATCCAAGAGGCATCAGTCAATCCCTCAAAAACGAGAGCTTCGTCATTGCTTGGGCGTTCACCGCATAGCAGGAGAGCTTGTTGGATAACTGGCTTGTAATCGGGTACTTTCGTTTTCCGCTGTACTACGACAGCTTGCCATGTTCCCTTACTCGTCTGCTGAATTTGTTTCCATTTCAAAGTTTGGATATCGCTATGCCGTAATCCAGTGAGAATAGAGAACAAGAACGCACGTTTCAAAACATCATCCTTACAAGGTGTGTCAACCAACATTTGCACCTCATTCATGGTAAGCGCAACACGAGGCTTCTCTATGTTTGTTATTCCCTTTACTTTCGCACTTATATCAACGGTAAGGTATTCATCAATGAATGCCTGTTTCAATCCTGCTTTGAGTATGGAAAAATAGGTTGATGCTGTATTTTGTGAGATAGTACCTTTCTTATTCCCTCCCATTGGGGCACGGAGCAGGAACATCTTAATGTCTTCAAGCAGTTTCACGGAAATCGTCTTGAATGGGATTGGCTGCCCCTGCGAATACATTTTCAACAATTCACCCACACGCCTCCAGTTGACTATAATCGAATCGGAACTATTAGGATGCCGTTTACTGATAATGCAATTGAAGTATTTGATAAAGTCCTGCTCCCCCCGTTCATTTTGTGCAGCGATTTCGTTCTCTTTATCCGTGTACAAAATAGCACTATCATATTCATGCTGCCGCAACTTACGCACATTGTCGGCATAGATACAAGCCTCTTGGTCTATCGTTGAACGGCATTGTATAATTCCATTCAAATCACGCTTAGGCTTGTAGTTGAAACTCCCATCCGGCAAGATCCGAGCGATGGATGACTTGTCCCAAATAGGTGTGGATATAGTTCGGTTAATGGATTCCACCACACGGCTTGCCCGTTTAGAACCTTGCTTGTAAACCGGGTATGATTCTATAATCAGATACCATTCTTCTTTGTATTTTGACTTTCTGAGTTTAACGGTCACTTTAGTATTGGGTAATGCTTTCTTCATAACGACTTGTATAATTTATCAATTTCAGATTTGGGGACATAAACATAATTACCAATTTGGCGTGTAGGAATGGAATGACGGCGAATATGCTTGAAAACGCTACTTTCATTAATATGGAACTTCTCAGCTATCTCTCCGATGGTATAACAGTCTTTCGGCTCAAACGACAATGCTTCTTTCTTTCTCTTTCTACTGACAGCCTTTATTTTAAAGTGTTCATCCATATACTGCCGACTAAGGCGTGTCAGACGATGGCCAAAATTGTATGACGGTATCAAACCTTGCCGTATCATGCGATAAAGTACATCCTTGCTAATGCCGTAAATCAACATAGCCTCTTTTACGGTTAGATACCCCTTGCAGGATAGTATTCGTCTAATCAGTGCTTGGCGTATCGCTTCTTTCTCTTTTGCGATTTGTCTTTTCTTATACGCTCTCTTGGAACAAGCAGGGTTACAATACTTTGACATCAATGTGGGAGGAGTAAAGATTTTACCGCACTCTTCGCAACTTCTTTGAATAGTGTAATTTCCTCTTGGCATATTCTTCTCGTTTTAAATGGTTTATATCAATCTAAGTTGTACCTTATCGCCAAATAAGACGTGTCGCAAACATGTCGCAAATAAGAGATAAAAAAGCCCATAGAAAACGCATAGCAACCATGAACCCCATAAACACAAAAAGCGTGCAACTCATTGAGCTGCACGCTTTTGCTTATTGTTTATTATCTGT
>NZ_CANTZW010000035.1 GCF_947855115.1 uncultured Parabacteroides sp. | reverse complement strand
AGTTCTCACCGGACTCTTTTCCGGTGAAGAATGATATATTTATTATCTAGTATGAATAGAGGAGAATTAGTACAATCTCTTGTGAAAGAAACAGGATTACCAAGGAGTGTTGTCAGAACTGTAGTTAACGCATTACCTACAGTTGTAGCGAAAGGGATACGAGAAGGAGAATCTATTTCCATGAAAGGATTCGGTTCTTTTGTACCTTGGCAGCAATCCGAGCGACTGGCTCGTAATCCGAAAACAGGAGAAGGCGTAATGATCACTCCACGTGTCTCGGTTAAATTCAGGGCCGGGAGCGATTTACTTAAAGAGCTAAATGAGTAATAAAAAACTATTCAAACGAAAAAACGGTTTCCTCGTGATGAGAAAACCGTTTTTTTATAGGGTAAATCGTATTATAAACGTGCTTTGATCGCTTCACTCTCTTTTTCGTATCCCGGCTTATTCAGCAGAGCAAACATATTCTTCTTGTAAGCCTCTACACCCGGTTGATTGAATGGGTTAACCCCTAACATATAACCACTGATACCACAAGCTTTCTCGAAGAAATAGAATAACTGACCGATATAGAATGCGCTTACTTCCGGCATCGTTACCTTGATATTAGGAACACCACCGTCTACATGGGCTAGCTGAGTTCCTAGTTCTGCCATCTTATTCACTTCATCTACATGCTTGCCAGCCAAGAAATTCAATCCGTCTAAGTTTGCCTCGTCTGTAGGAACCAATACACTATGGTTTGTGGTTTCTACGGATATAACTGTCTCAAAGATCGAACGCTCACCGTCTTGTATCCATTGCCCCATAGAGTGCAGATCTGTTGTCAAATCTACAGATGCGGGATAAATACCTTTACCGTCCTTACCTTCGCTCTCACCGTAGAGTTGTTTCCACCATTCTGCGATATAATGTAATTTCGGATGGAAGTTCGCTAAGATCTCAATCTTTTTACCGCTCTTATATAATTCATTACGAGTAGCGGCATAGATAGCGGCCATATTATCAGCGAAAGGAACACTTGCATCTGTGGCTTTCTCCATGGAGACCGCTCCGGCAACCAAGTCACGGATACTGATACCAGCCACGGCGATAGGAAGTAAACCTACCGGTGTCAAAACAGAGAAGCGTCCACCTACGTTATCCGGGATAATGAAAGTCTTATAGCCTTCTTGATCCGCTAAGGTACGCAAAGCTCCTTTCTTAGCGTCTGTGATTGCTACGATGCGATGTTTGGCCTCTTCCTTGCCAACAGCATCTTCCAGTTGCTTTTTCAAGATACGGAAAGCTAAAGCAGGCTCTGTAGTCGTACCAGACTTGGAGATATTGATAATACCGAATTGTTTACCTTTCAAGATTTCGCTTAATTCATAAAGATAATCCTCCCCGATATTGTGTCCGGCGTATAACATAACCGGGTTTTTACGGTCATTTTGTAACCAGTCGAAGCTATTATTCAACGCTTCTACTACCGCTTTGGTACCCAAATAGCTACCACCGATACCAATGGCTACTACCACCTCGCATTTAGAACGAAGCACATTCGCCGTATTCTCAATATCAGCCAACTCTGCGTCCGTGATAGAAGAAGGGAGATGCAACCAACCTAAAAAGTCGTTACCTGCTCCATTACCGTTATGTAATGTGGCAATACATTCCATTGCCTTGGCCTCTTGAGCGTAAACCTGTTCCTTAGTGACAGTGCCCAGAGCTTTGTCGATGTTTAAACTGATGTTTTTCATATGCTATTTTATTTAAACGTTTCCGTTAATTGACGAATGACCGTTGTTGGTGATTTCTTCTCGTATAATATATTATAAACAGCGTCTAGTATCGGCATGTTTACTTTATATTTCTCATTAATCTCGCGCATACATTTGGTTCCGTAGTATCCCTCGGCGATCATTTCCATTTCCAGTTGCGCTGTCTTCACGGAATATCCTTTACCAATCATGGTTCCGAAAGTACGGTTTCGGCTGAACCGGGAATAAGCGGTAACCAACAAATCTCCCAAATAGACGGAGTCGGTGATGTCTCGTTCCAGCCCGTGTACGGCATCTACGAAATTACGCATCTCCTCGATAGCGTTCGAGATGAATACGGCTTGGAAGTTATCACCATATTTCATCCCATGACAAATACCGGCGGCGATAGCGTATACGTTCTTTAAAACGGCGGCATATTCGATACCGGTCACATCCTTACAGAAGGAATTCTTTAAGTACTGATTCTTGAAAACGGGGGATATCGTACGGACTTTCTCTATGTCGGAACAGGCCAACGTAATGTATGAGAGCCGTTCCAAAGCGATCTCTTCCGCATGACAGGGACCACCGATAACTGCTATATTTTCTGTTGGAACCTTGTAATACTCTGCGAAGTAGTCCGTAATCAACATGTTCTCATCTGGTACGATTCCTTTGATCGCCGATATGATAAACTTATCTTTCAACGAGGTCTTCACCTTCTTCAAGTGTTGTTTCAAGAAAGGGGAGGGCGTGGCGAAGATCAAAGTATCCGATTCCTTGATCGCTTGATTGATATTGGAATAGAAGTTTATTTTATTCGTATCGAATTTTACGGCGGTAAGGTAACACGGGTTGTGTCCCAACTGCTTGAATTCTTCGATACGGTCAGGCCTACGCATGTACCAGTTGATACTATCTTGAGTTGAAAGTGCGATCTTGGCTAAGGCGGTAGCCCAGCTACCACCTCCCATTATCGCGATTTTTCCGGGCAAATCCATAGTATCACGCTTTTATTCTCCTACATTGGCGATCCAGGTTTCTACTTCTTGGATCGTAGGATTTTGCAGTTCTAATTTGTATTTTTTATTAAGCTCGCAAAGATCTTGTCTTAATTTATTTGCGTTCGCTACTTTTAATGTGTCAACCGTTAGGTAGCCGGCTTTTTGCAAGACAGGAACCCACTCTTCGGAAATCCCTAAAGCTACGTATTTATCAGCGTTGTCTTTCTTGACTGTTTTTTCCGGGCGCATTTGCGGGAAAAGTAATACTTCTTGGATCGTTGTCTGCCCTGTCATCAACATTACCAGACGGTCGATTCCGATGCCGATACCCGATGTCGGAGGCATACCGAATTGTAGGGCACGCAAGAAATCTTGATCAATGAACATCGCTTCGTCATCACCTTTCTCACTCAAGCGTAATTGCTCTTTGAAACGTTCTTCTTGGTCGATCGGATCGTTCAGCTCGCTATAGGCATTCGCCAATTCCTTTCCGTTTACCATCAGCTCGAAACGCTCGGTTAATCCTGGTTTGCTACGGTGCATCTTGGTCAGCGGGCTCATCTCTACCGGGTAGTCGATAATAAAGGTCGGCTGGATAAATGTGCTTTCGCAGAATTCCCCGAAGATCTCATCAATCAATTTGCCTTTGCCCATTGTGTCATCAATCTCCATTTTCAATTCTTTGCAAATCGCACGGATTTCTTCCTCGGTCTTGCCTTCTAAGTCGTAACCTGTCTTTTCCTTGATCGCTTCCAAGATCGGTAAGCGACGGAAAGGAGCCTTGAAGCTGATCGTTTTACCGTCGATCGTACTTTCGCTCGTACCGTTAACGGCAATACAGATACGCTCCAATAGCTTCTCTGTGAAACTCATCATCCAGTTATAATCCTTGTATTGAACATAAAGCTCCATACAGGTGAATTCCGGATTATGCGTACGGTCCATGCCTTCGTTGCGGAAGTTCTTTCCGATTTCGTATACGCCTTCGAAACCTCCCACGATCAGTCGTTTCAGATACAATTCAGTGGCAATACGTAAATACAAATCAATATCCAAGGAATTGTGATGTGTTATGAATGGGCGTGCACTGGCTCCTCCGGCGATAGATTGCAAGATCGGGGTCTCTACCTCTGTGTATCCTGCCTCATCCAATACCATACGCATGGTCTTGATAATGGCCGCGCGTTTAATGAAAATATCTTTTACACCCTCGTTTACTACTAGGTCTACGTAACGTTGACGATAACGAAGCTCCGGGTCATTAAAACCATCGTAAGCGACACCATCTTTATATTTGACAACAGGTAACGGACGGAGTGATTTAGACAGAACTGTCAATTCTTGTGCGTGAACGGAAATCTCTCCCATCTGAGTACGGAAAACAAATCCTTTGATCCCGACGAAATCGCCAATATCCAACAATTTCTTGAAAACGACGTTGTAGGTGTCTTTATTCTCATCCGGACAAATATCATCGCGAGAGATATAGACTTGTATTCTACCCTCGGAATCCTGCAATTCCATAAAGGAAGCCTTGCCCATAATACGACGGCTCATGATACGGCCGGCAATACTTACCGGGCGTGGTTCAGCGTCATCTTTGAATGTCTCTTTTATTTCTTTGGAAAATGCGTTCGTTACATACTCAGCTGCGGGATAAGGCTCTATCCCCATCTGACGTAACTGCTCCATGCTATTACGTCTTATTATTTCCTGTTCACTCAGTTCTAATAGATTCATTATGCTATTATTTTGTATAATACAGCGCAAAAGTACAAAATATTTCTGACTTATATAGTAAAAGGCTTTCCTCCTAAGAGAAATTTCAAAGGGAACATCTGTTTCGTTGTGACGGGGTAAATGTTTCGTGTGTAAGAAACTAAAATAACTTGTATGGAGATGGATTACTCCGTCTTAAAATAGGAACGTATCCCTTCTGGAAGGAAGAAACGGACATCTTTACCGGATTGATATGCATTACGAATAAAAGTGGAAGATATTTCCATTAGGGGAGCGTTTACTTTTTTTACATTGGGGTAAATCTCCGGGATCGAGATCTCGAAACCTTGGCGGGGATAAACCAATAGTTTATAATTATTGAGGATTTCCTCGAAGTTTTTCCATCGGGGGAAAAGTTGCCAGTTATCGGCTCCCATGATAAAATAAAAGTCCCTATCCGGATAATCGTGGGATAATGTTCGTAGGGTATCAATGGAATAAGAAGGTTTCGGAAGATGGAATTCAATGTCGCTTACCTTGAATTTCGGATATCCGGAGATAGCGGCCTTAGCCATCTCTAAGCGCAAAGAATCATCAAGTAACTCGTTCTTTTTCTTCAAGGGATTGTGAGGTGTGATCACGAACCATACTTCATCCAGTCCCTCGAATTCACACAGCCAGTTCGCTAAAGCGAGATGGCCTATGTGAATGGGATTAAACGATCCACTGTAAATTCCGGTCTTGAGTCCCATCAGATTTTTATTTAACCTTTTTTTTCCAACCCTTATAGTTGATGAAACAAATGAATATGTTGAATATCAAGGCTCCTCCGATGATGTATTCTTTATAATACAGGCTGATACCGCCTACTATAAGGCTTGCTATCCCGCAAACGATAGAAAGCCCCATCATAAAACGGGTATTCTTGAAAATATTAGGCATAGGCTATTTGTTTAAGAACTCACGAATAATCTCCAACACATTTTTTTTAGCGATCTCCAGATCATCGTTTACGACCACCTTATCAAATTGTCCTGAGAAACCCAGCTCATACTCAGCCTTGGCGATACGGCTTTCGATAACTTCCGGGCTGTCTGTTCCTCTACCTTCCAGTCGTTCCCGAAGTGCGGCAATGCTAGGAGGCTGAATGAAGACCGAAAGGGCACGGTCTCCATAGAATTTTTTGATATTGCATCCACCTACCACATCCACGTCGAAAATCACGTTATCTCCTTCATTCAATATACGCTCCACCTCGCTCTTTAATGTGCCGTAATATTTATCGGTATATACTTCCTCATATTCCAAAAAATCGCCATTCGCTATCCGGGTACGAAACTCTTCCGGCGTAAGGAAATAATATTCCACGCCGTTCCTTTCTGTACCCCGGGGAGCTCGGCTGGTAGCCGAGATGGAAAAACGAAGATGCAAATCCTGTTTTAAAAGATAATTAATAATGGTTGATTTTCCGGAACCCGAAGGTGCGGAGAAGATGATTAATTTTCCAGCCATTCCTGTTAATCTTTTATAGTACGTTTAAAACCTGTTCTTTTATTTGTTCTAACTCGTCTTTCATCTGAACCACAATCTTTTGCATCTCGGCGTGATTACTCTTTGAACCGAGTGTATTGATCTCTCGTCCCATTTCTTGTGCGATAAAGCCCAGCTTTTTACCTTGTCCGTGACCGGATTCCATGGTAGATATGAAATATTTTAAATGGTTGTCCAACCGGTTCTTTTCCTCGTTGATATCCAGTTTTTCAATATAATAGATCATTTCTTGCTCGAACCGGTTCTTATCGTAATCCTTATCAGCAACCTTTTGCAAGTTATCCGTGATACGAGCCTTGATCTTTTCTATACGTTCGCCCTCGTATTTTTCCACTTCTTTCAATAGAGCGGCGATATTGGCTATCTTTTGCTCAAAGAGTTTCTGTAACATAGCTCCTTCTTGAATACGGAAATCACACAAATGCTCGATAGCCTCTTTTACCGCTGTTGAAACCACTTCCCATTCGGATTCATCTGGCTCTACATTTTCGGATTTAATCGCGTCTGGCATTCGAAGCAATGTCTGGAACCAATCCGTCGGTACATCTATTCCTAATTTCCAAGCGATTGCCTTGATTTGGTTATAGTAATTCTCCACCGCAGCAAAATTAATCTGTGTAGGAGTATCTTTGCCTATATATTCTATAAAGATATTGAACTCAACTTTTCCACGCTCCAAAGATTGAAGTAACAGGCTTCGAAGCTCCATTTCCCGATCTTTATATAGAGAAGGAATGCGGGTGGACAAATCCAATTGCTTACTATTTAAAGCCTTTATCTCTACGGTTACTTTTTTTGAAGGGAGCTCGGCTGTAACCTTACCGAACCCAGTCATTGATTGTATCATTTTTTTCAAAAGTTTGCGCAAAGATAGTGCTTTCCTTTTAGATTTGATATTTATTTTCGTATAAATAGATGTCTCTCATGGGGCTACCTTCATCTTTAAAACATATTCTTTGAAAAGTCTGTGTGTTGAATATAGCTTTAAAAATAGCATTTTAATAGTATAAAGAATTTTTTACCTACCTTCGCAGCATAATCAGATTGAGGGGTTGAGATTGTTTTTTCATTCAATTACCAATTGTTAATAGTTAATTATTATGTCATTGATTTTAAATATTGAGACATCCACTTCCGTATGTTCAGTAGCCCTGTCGGAAGGAGAGGAGATCGTTTTTGAGAAGGCTTCGTTTGAAGGACCGTCTCATGCGACATTATTGGGTGTTTATATCGAAGAGGCGTTAAAGGCAGCGAAATCGAAAGGAATAAAACTGGATGCTGTGGCGGTAAGTAGCGGTCCGGGGTCTTATACGGGATTACGTATCGGTGTATCTGTTGCCAAGGGATTATGTTTTGGATATGACATTCCTTTAATTGGTATCCATACGTTGGATATCTTGGCATCTGCCGCTATCCGGAAAAATGGAAAGGAGGCCGATTGTTTATATTGTGCAATGTTGGATGCTCGTCGAATGGAAGTCTATTCTGCGATCTATGATTCTCGTCTTAATATGATACGTGCTGTGACTGCTGATATCATAGATGCCAATTCATATGTATCTTTCTTGGAAAAAAGCAAAGTGTGTTTCTTTGGGGATGGGGCCGATAAATGTAAGGAAGTGATCACTTCTCCGAACGCATGCTTCATGAATGATATTCATCCGTTAGCGGTAAATATGGCCTCTTTATCGAAAAAGGCGTTTGATGAAGGGCATTTTGAGAATGTAGCTTATTTCGAACCTTTCTATTTGAAAGAGTTCCAAGCGACAATCGCAAAGAATAAAGTACTGAACGAGGCATTAGGGAAGAATAAATAAAAAAAGAGACGCAACTAAATCCACTGTCTGGTTGTTTATTCTAAAATGAATAAATGAGTTAAAGAGATGAGTAAGAAAAGTGTAAATACACTATTGGTATTTGGTGTGGTTGTCGCTATAATTCTTTTAATGATCTGGCTGTTCCTTGGGACAACATTGGTGGAAGATACGAGCATGGAGATTTCCCCAGTTCCTGTAGAGCAGACTATCTAAGGTCAATAATAAAGGCGAGATCTATTACGGATCTCGCCTTTTTATATGGATCATTAATTGTTAACCCAGGAATCCTAACAAGATACCAGCCGCTACTGCGGAACCGATTACACCTGCTACGTTTGGACCCATAGCATGCATCAACAAATAGTTAGTTGGGTCGTATTCCAAACCTACTACTTGAGAGATACGAGCAGAGTCGGGAACCGCAGATACTCCGGCGTTACCGATAAGCGGGTTGATCTTATTACCGTCTTTCAATATTAAATTGAACAATTTAACAAACAATACTCCGGCACAAGTAGCGATTACGAAAGATAATGCTCCCAAACCGAAAATCTTGATAGAGTTCAATGTCAAGAATTGAGTCGCTTGAGTAGAAGCACCTACCGTTATACCCAATAAGATCGTGATTGTATCGATCAGCGGACCACGGGCTGTCTCTGCTAAACGACGAGTCACACCACTTTCTTTCAATAGGTTTCCGAAGAATAACATGCCTAACAATGGCAATCCAGACGGAACCAAGAAGCAAGTCAGTAATAAACCGACGATCGGGAAAATGATCTTCTCTGTGGAAGAAACGGCTCTTGGCGGTTTCATACGGATCAAACGTTCTTTCTTAGTCGTAAGCAATCTCATGAATGGCGGTTGGATAATAGGAACCAGCGCCATGTATGAATAAGCGGATACCGCAATCGCACCCATTAAGTTAGGCGCTAGCTTAGAAGAAAGGAAGATTGCGGTCGGACCGTCGGCACCACCGATAATACCGATAGCTCCTGCTTGGTTCGGCTCGAATCCCATTTGAAGAGCGATAATGTAGGCACCAAAGATACCGAACTGGGCCGCCGCACCAATCAACATTAATTTCGGGTTGGAAATTAATGCGGAAAAATCGGTCATGGCCCCGATACCGAGGAAGATCAATGGTGGATACCATCCGGAGGTCACACCCTGGTAAAGGATGTTAAGTACAGAGCCTTGCTCATAAATACCTACCTGAAGACCAGCGTCCTTGAAAGGAATATTACCGATCAAGATACCAAATCCGATAGGGATCAAAAGCATAGGTTCAAACTCATACTTAATTGCCAGGAATATAAACAACAAACCTACCAAGATCATGATAAGATGTCCTGGAGTGGCGTTGTATACACCTGTATAGGTAAGGAACAGTTGTAAGTTCTCACCTAAAAATGTTAAAAAGCTCTCTTGCATAGTCTTATCCGATTACTACGAGATCAGCACCTTCTAGCACAGAGTCTCCCTTGTGTACTTTAATTTCTATAATCTTACCGTCGCGGTCAGCGTTGATATTATTTTCCATCTTCATGGCCTCGAGGATAATCAATGTCTGACCTCTCTTCACGGTATCACCTACATTGCACTTAACTTGCAAGATAACACCTGGTAGCGGAGTCTTTACGGCACCTTGTGTAGTAGAGGCTGCCGGACGAGTTACAATAGGATCACCACTTGCGGTTGTCGGCGCTTGAGCCGGACGTTTCAATGTAACCATTTGTTTCTTGGCCGGTTTCTCTAATTTTACTTGATAAGGTGTACCATTTACTTCAACATCTGCGATGTCATCCACTACAGAATTGATGTGTACTTTATATACATTACCGTTAATGGTATATTTAAAACTTTTCATTCTTTGTTCGTTTTTAGATAATTACTTATGTGGGGTTTGACGCAAACCGTAGAGTTTTGAACTCCAAGGAGAATAAGTTCTTTGTACCTTGTGGATCGTTAGAACCGTGTGCTCTATATCATGATTGTCGTCACTCATCTCATATAAAGCGGTAGCTATGGCAGCGAAAAGCTCTCCGGATTCTTGTCCGGCATCAACAGATATACTTGTAGTTCCTGCGGCTTTTTGTGCGTTACGTTTACTAGCGGATATCGATAATCTACCGATTTGCTTGAAAATGATGTATAACAAGAATAAGCCCAAGAATACAACAGCCATAGCGGTAACGGTCATACCGATACCAAAAGAGTCGTTTTGCCTGAAGTTATCGATTTTATCGTTAGAATCCAGCGTCAAATTATTCGTGCTGGGAGTAACCTTTTTTAATTGAGCCCACTCTTCTTTACCATCGATAACTCTACCGTAGCTGATGTCTGCCAATTGTCCGGCGGGGATCGTTACCTCGTCGATCAATGTTTTACCATCTGCATCATACAGAGCGATATAATTCTCTTTAAACGGATCCAATATGAAGTTTACGTGGAAAGTACCCCGGTCAGGTTGCCCATCTGCCCAGAATAATGTGTGCTGACGAGGTTGGATCTGAGTTAGGACATCCCCCTTCGGGATTGGATATTTCATAGGATTGTTTTTGTCATCTGTCAGATAACATCCTGCGATATTTACCGTTCCCGCCGAAGAGTTAAACAACTCGATCCAGCCATGACGTTTACCATAGTCATCAACGAAATTATCCTCGTTGATAACCAATACTTCATTAATTCGCATGGAGGTCGCACTCTGTGCCTTTGCCCCGAATGAAATGAGCAAAGCGAACAATAGTAATACCCCTATTTTCTTATTTATCATATTCATCTCCTGTTTTACGGATTATAGAGGCAGGTTATCATGTTTCTTAGCAGGATTGCTTAGCTTCTTAGTCTGCAATTGCTGCAAAGCACGAATAATACGGAAACGGGTGTTACGCGGTTCGATAACATCATCGATATAGCCGTATTGAGCTGCGTTATAAGGATTAGCGAAAGCTTTCTTATATTCAGCTTCTTTCTCTGCTGCGCATGCTTTCGGATCTTCGGAAGCGGCTACTTCTTTTGCGAAAATAACCTCTACGGCACCACTCGGACCCATAACAGCGATCTCGGCTGTCGGCCATGCGTAATTCATGTCACCGCGTAAGTGCTTAGAACTCATCACGCAATAAGCTCCACCGTAAGATTTACGTAATGTGACGGTAATTTTAGGTACTGTCGCTTCGCCATAAGCATAAAGCAATTTGGCGCCATGAAGGATTACACCGTTGTATTCCTGACCTGTACCCGGAAGGAATCCCGGAACGTCAACCAATGTTACCAAAGGTATATTGAAAGCGTCGCAGAAACGAACAAAGCGGCCTGCTTTACGAGATGCGTTGCTATCCAAACATCCTGCCATAACCTTCGGCTGGTTGGCCACGATACCTACGGCCTGCCCGTTGAAACGAGCGAAACCTACGATGATATTCTTTGCGTAATCCGCATGAACTTCAAGGAATTCATTATTATCGACAATCGTTCCGATAACCTCGTACATATCGTAGGATTGATTTGCGTTATCAGGAATGATATCGTTCAATACATCATCCAGACGATCGATAGGATCTTTGCACTCAACCAATGGAGTTTCCTCAAGGTTGTTCTGTGGTAAGAAACTGAGCAATTTACGGATCAGTTGCAAACCATCTTCTTCTGTATCAACGGCGAAATGGGCTACTCCTGATTTTGTCGTATGTACGCTGGCTCCCCCCAATTGCTCTTGGGTTACGTCCTCACCTGTTACGGTTTTTACGACTTTCGGACCTGTCAAGAACATGTAGCTAGTACCACGTGTCATGATGTTGAAGTCTGTCAATGCCGGAGAATAAACGGCTCCACCTGCGCAAGGACCGAAGATTCCGGAAATTTGAGGGATAACACCAGAGGCCAAGATATTACGTTGGAAAATCTCCGCATATCCTGCCAATGCGTTTACTCCTTCTTGAATACGAGCCCCACCCGAATCGTTCAAACCGATAACGGGAGCGCCCATTTTCATGGCTTGGTCCATTACTTTACAGATCTTCATAGCTAATGCTTCAGACAAAGCCCCGCCAAATACGGTGAAATCTTGAGCGAAGACATATACCAGACGTCCGTCAATCGTACCATAACCCGTTACGATACCGTCGCCTAAGTATTTGGTTTTCTCGATACCGAAGTTCGTACAACGATGTTGGACGAACATGTCGAATTCCTCGAAACTACCTTCGTCAAGCAACATGGCAATACGCTCACGAGCGGTATATTTGCCTTTTTTGTGCTGTGATTCGATTCTTTTCTCTCCTCCACCCAAGCGAGCTTGCTCACGAAGTGCGATGAGCTCTTTTACTTTTTCAAGCTGGTTACTCATTGTATTTTGATTTGTTGTTAGAAATGAACGGATTTAATTATTTATTGCCCGGCATGCAAAGTTCTGTCAATACGCTGCATGTTGATTTCGGGTGAAGGAAAGCGATATCCAAGCCTTCTGCGCCACCGCGAGGAGCTTTATCAATTAATTTGACACCTTTTTCCTCTGCCTCATTCAATGCGGCCTGTACATCGGGTACGGCGAATGCGATATGGTGGATACCTTCACCTTTTTTCTCGATAAATTTAGCGATCGTGCTGTCTTCGCTGGTCGGTTCTAGTAATTCGATCTTAGTCTGGCCTACTTTGAAAAATGCGGTTTTTACTTTTTGGTCAGCTACTTCTTCGATATTATAGCATTTTAATCCAAGAACGCCTTCATAATAGGGTAAACAAGCTTCGATACTCTTCACTGCGATACCTAAATGTTCGATATGTGTAAGTTCCATGTCAATAATAATTTAAAGATTTAGTAAATGTTTGTTTCTATTGTGTGCAAATGTACACTACTTTTTATGAATGAAGAAATAATTCTTTATTTTTATCTCGCAGTAAATGTGTTTAAAAATATATTTTATTGAAAATCTATAATCGGATTATTAAAAATCCACAATCAAGCGTACATTCAATTGGCGTCCGGTTAAATAGTTTGGAACTGCATATTGAACATTATACACGTCCGTTATCCAATAATAGGAACTAACATTCTTGATGTCCAATATATTAAAAACATCTAGCCCTAGCCAAATATTTTTCAGATGACGGAAGAAACCTCTATCCATGATAGCGTCCGTGCCTCCGGCCAATTGATAGGAGAGACCAATATCCACACGTTTATATGTGGGAGTCCGGAAATAGCCGGCTTCGTATCCTTTACCCGGGATTGTTTGGGGGAGTCCTCCGGAGAGAACTCCTTTAAGATTTAGCTTGACTCGTTTGTATCCGGGAAAATAATCTTGGAAGAAAAGTGAGATATTATAGCCTTGGCTATTAGCCATAGGCACGGTTGTTGTTTCCCGGATTGTTTGTTGGGCTTTCATCAAAGAGAAGCTGATCCATGAGTCGGTACCCGGTACGAATTCACCGAAGAATTTAACATCAAGCCCCATGGCGTAACCTTTGGCACAGTTCTCGCCGTAATAACGGATCTTGACGTTGTCTACGGTGTAAGGATTCAAATCGTCCAATTTTTTGTAATACATCTCGGCCGTAACCTTGAAATTCCGATCTACCGCACGGAATGTGTAGTCTCCTCCCAAGATGAAATGGATGGAACGTTGTGATTTTAGGTTTTTATTCAATACCGTGATATTATTGCCGTTCTCATCTGTCTCGACTCTACGCAATTCCTTGTAAAAGGGTGATTGATAATATAATCCGGTTGCGAATCGAAGCGTTAAATCTTGATCGAAGTTCGGAATAAACCCCAATGAGGCACGGGGGCTGAAAAGAAACTCTTTATTGTAAGTCCAATAGCTGCCTCTGATTCCTGCGACTAATGTAAATAGGCCTTGTTTGGTCCTGAACTTAAACGCATCTTGCGCATAAGCAGAGAAACGTGTACTTTCTATTTGATTATCGGAGAATAGGTTTGAGTATACGCTTACGTTATTACCGGTTTGAGGCAAAGAATAGCCGGAAGAATCCCTTTTTTCCCATTCGCTGATTTTATCATTGATCTTTTCCATTTGTACCGTGGCTCCCCATTTTAGGGTGTTATTCAAAAGGCGGGCTACCCCATAATGTCCGACATTCATGATCGTCGAGTTCAGCCGGTTCCGTGCGTGCTCATGATAACGGCCTACAGACATAGCCGCTGATGCGTCGTCGTCTGGGTTTTCCGCTCCATTCTCGCTCAGCCAATATTCTCCGGCGATGTCGTACCCCTCCTCCTCCTTACTTTTGAAAGCGGAGGCTTGAAGCCCTAACTCCGTATTCTCGTTAGGGGTATGCTTCAATGTGAGTGCCCCGAATAAAGTTTGGAAACGGTCTCTTTCTCTACCATCGAAATATACCTTGAAGTTCTTAGGATGTTCGGTTGTACCGAAAGAAGTTTCCCTGCTATAAGGTGTGAATTTATAATTATTGTTTGCGAGATTTCCTAAGAAATTGATTTCCCATTTAGGTGCTAATTGGTATGTTATATAAGTTTGTAGATCGATAAATTTAGGGTCGTATTCAGCGTCCGTATCCATGGTACCTAAAATAGACCGGCCACTTTTAAAGCGGAAACCCGTTACTTGGGTAAACTTACCGATAGAACTGCCTACATAGGCATTCGCACCCAGCAAGCTTGCGGAAGCCGAACCTTCGAACATCTTTGGTTTTTTATAAGTAATATCTAGCACGGAACTCATCTTGTCTCCGTAGCGGGCCTCAAATCCACCGGCGGCGAAATTGACAGCCTCCGTCAAATCCGGATTGATAAAACTAAGGCCTTCTTGCTGTCCTGAGCGAATCAGAAGTGGACGGAACACTTCGATTCCATTCACATACACGATATTTTCGTCGTAACTACCTCCACGTACGGAATACTGAGAACTTAACTCATTATTCGACGATACCCCGGCAAACGTTACGACCAAGCTTTCTATACTGCCTCCGGATGGGTCGGGTAGTAACTTGATCTTGTCTGCGTTTAAAGATTCCATGGTCGTGGTCTGCTTACGGATGGCCGTAACGGATACTTCCCCTAAATCAAATGAGGTATAGTTCATCTGTACATTCAGGCGTATGTCTGCTTGCGCCGAGGGTATGATACGCTCGGCTTTATTGTACCCCAGGCAAGAATAAATCACGGAGATAGAGTCTCCCGGTGATATGGAAAAGGAATAATATCCTTTCTCGTTGGTCATGGAACCGATCAACGTATTCTTAACCCGGACATTCACTAATTCCAGAGGATTACCGTCGGCATCACGGACATAACCGGTGATTTTAATGCGGCCTTCACCGAAGGCGCTCACGGAAATAAATATAAATAGCAGCGCAGCTATCGCACGAATCTTCATAATCTATTGTTCAATTATAAAAATACTAACGAGAAAAAAGAATGATACGTATATATAGGTGCAAAAATTATATTTATATTTGCGATATCTTAATATTAAAAGAGTACAAAGAACGAAAAAAATGGAGAGTTTTGCAACACTTATACAAAATAGAAGAAGTACCCGTAAGTTTACTGAACAATTACTTTCACCCGAGCAAGTGGAATTGATCTTAAAGGCGGCGTTGATGGCTCCGGCCTCGAAGCGCAGTAATCCTTGGCAATTTGTTGTGGTGGAAGATAAGGAGATGTTGAAGAAACTTGCCGGATGCAAGAAAAACGGCTCTGCCTTTTTGGAAGGTTGTGCCTTAGCCGTGGTTGTCTTGGCGAATGTAATGGAAAGCGATGTTTGGATCGAGGATGCTTCGATCGCTTCTATTTATATGCAATTGCAAGCGGAGGATTTAGGGCTGGGTAGTTGCTGGTGCCAGATACGGAACCGAGTTACGGAGGATGAGGCAGATTCGAGTAACTATGTCCGTTCCCTGTTGGATATACCTTATCAATTGGATGTCTTATCTATTATCGGCATTGGTTATAAGGATCAGGTTCGTAAGCCTTTTGATGAATCTCATTTACAATGGGAGAAAATACATATAGGAAAGTTTTCTCTTCCGGAGGAGAAGAAGGGGATGGAAGAATGAATGTCGTATTTATTGGTGCGGGAAATTTAGCCACCCGGCTTTCATTGGAAATGCGTAAGGCTGGAATGAATATCAGTCAAGTCTATAGTCGCACAAAGGAACATGCTGAGACTTTGGCTGATAAATTGGGATGTGGCTGGACTGTGTTTCCGGAAAAGATCGTAGATGATGCCGACTTGTATGTTTTCTCTTTGAAAGATGCCGTACTCCAAGAAGTTATTGCCCGTGTAAAGCCCAACAACGGTTTGTGGGTACATACTGCGGGAAGTATGCCGATTTCTGTATTTGAAGGGTTTACACCAAAATATGGAGTAATTTATCCGTTACAAACATTTAGTAAGAACAGGGAGGTAGATTTCAAGAAGATACCGTTCTTTTTGGAAGCGAATTCCCTTGAAGACGAAAAGGTACTGGAGAAGGTAGCTAGAGCACTCTCTTGCGATGTTCGTTTCCTTTCGTCCGAGAAGCGAAAGAATTTACATTTAGCGGCAGTTTTCGCCTGTAATTTCACGAATCACATATATGCGTTGGCTGAAAAGATTTTGGCAGGACAGCAAATACCGAGAGAGGTCTTGCTGCCATTGATTGATGAGACAGCGGCGAAGGTGCATATGATGCCACCGGCTCAAGCCCAGACTGGTCCTGCTATACGATACGATGAAAATGTGATAAACAAACATATGGCTATGCTTGAAGATCCTGATATGCGGGATATTTACGAGTTGATAAGCCGAAGTATACATAAGGAGGCCCGGCATGAGTAGTATAAATTATGATTTGACAAAAATAAAGGCTTTTGTTTTTGATGTAGATGGAGTATTGTCTTGTGATGTGATTCCACTTCATCCAAATGGTGATCCGATGCGTACTGTCAATATTAAAGATGGTTACGCCTTGCAATTGGCCGTGAAAAAAGGTTATGAGGTCGCTATAATCACGGGTGGATATACGGAAGCCGTACAAATACGCTTTTCTCGTTTGGGGATACGACATATTTATATGCGTAGCGCTATAAAGGTGCATGATTTTAAGGATTTCATGGAAAAAACAGGCTTGTCTCCTGAACAGGTTATGTATGCGGGCGATGATATTCCGGATTACGAGGTAATGACACAAGTCGGATTACCGGTAGCTCCTGCGGATGCGGCTCCAGAGATCAAGGAGATAGCGAAATATATATCCTCTCGGAGAGGTGGTGAAGGTGTAGCTAGAGACGTGATCGAACAAACGATGCGGGCACAAGGACACTGGTTCGGAGAGGAAGCTTTTGGATGGTGAAATTTAGGTGAATGTGTAATGCTTAATCGAATAGGGTATGTTAGAAAATTTAAAAAAGTACAAGATCGTCTTAGCCTCTAATTCTCCGAGGCGACGGAATTTGTTATCTGGTCTGGATATTGACTTTGAGGTGAGAATAATTCCGGATATTGACGAATCTTACCCGGATTCGATTGATTCCATGGAGATTCCTTTATATATTGCCCGTTCAAAAGCCGAGGCTTATAAATCAACTATGGCAGATAATGAATTGCTGATTACGGCAGACACGATTGTCTGGACGTTTGATGGAGTTATGGGAAAACCTACGAATCGGGAGGAAGCCTATGCCATGCTTCACTCTTTGTCGGATCATGTACATCAAGTAATAACGGGTGTTTGTATTATGACAAAAGAGAAAAATGTTGGCTTTTCCGTAGAATCAGCGGTTTGTTTCGCTAAATTGGGAGATGAGGAGATTAATTACTATCTGGATAAGTATAGGCCTTATGATAAAGCTGGTGGATATGGTATTCAGGAATGGATCGGTTATATCGGGGTGGAGGCTATCAATGGTAGTTTTTATAACGTGATGGGATTGCCGGTGCAAAAGCTTTATCAGGAATTGAAATGTTTTTAGTCTCAGTTCAAGGTAAAGTATTTATCCTTCATATAATATTCTATTTGACTTAATGTGTGCGCTAAGGTTGGGGGGATTGGTAAGACGACTGGTTTCTCCGCGTTCCATTCCGGATCGTTTATGATCATGTCGGAGAGGATACCTGCATGTATTAGGATAAGGCGGGTAGGGGTTGAGGCAATAACCTTATGATTGGTGTTTTGGGCAAGTAGCATGAAATGATCTTTTGGTACTTCCGCTATATGTATCCCTTCTTGACTATAGATGATGAGTTTCCCCGAAAATACAAAGATCAGTAGATTATCCATGATTGCGGTATTAAACAGGGAATCTCCGGCTTTTAGTAGTTTGCATTCAAGTTGATTTAAATAACGCTTCATGTAGGCACTTAAGGATTTTCGAGGATAGCCAATGTTTTTCTGTTAGGAAGGTATTCTAGCATACCTTTAGAATAGGTGACTTTCTGTTGTCCATTGTTGTCCGTATAAATAATGAAATATTCTATTTGGGGGGTAGATTGAGCCAGTAGCTTCGCTTTCTCGACTCCCAAAACCATGAAAGTCGTAGCGTAAGCATCCGCTGTCATGCAGTCTTCTGCCACGATCGTTGCGCTGAGAATATTTTGCCCGGCGGGATAGCCGGTTGCGGGATTGATCGTATGGGCATATTTCTTTCCATCCTTGATATAGAAGTTTCGATAGTCACCGGAAGTGGCTACACCTCCTTTTTTGCATAATTGTACAATCTCCTCTACATCATTCGTAACGCCGCTAGTCCCTATTTCCGGCTTGTTAATACCGATACGCCAACAATCTCCTTGTGGATTTACGCCTTTCATGGTGACTTCGCCTCCTATTTCTACCATATAATTCTTTACACCTTCTTTTTCCAGCAAGCGGGCAATGACATCGCAAGCATAGCCCTTGGCGATGGAAGAGCAATTCAATAAGATTCGGGGATCCTCTTTAATGACTTTTTTCCCCTCTAGTTTTACTTTTTGATAGCCGACAAAGGCTTTAATACTATCGATCATTTGCGGGGTTACGCTATCCATCTTACTGAATCCGAATCCCCATAGATTGACTAATGGAGCACAAGTAATATCAAAAGCTCCACCGGATTTTTTTGAGATTTCCTCTGCCTTATTGAATACCTCGGTAAACCATTCATCTACTTCCACGTCTTCGTTATTGTTGACTTTCGCAATCGTGGAATTGGGGTTGAAAGGATTTAAAGAGAGGTTAAAACGTTGCAGTTCACTGTCGATCTTATCGGTTAAGATTTGCTTGGCTTTGTATTTGATGTGATAACTTGTATGAAAAACGGAACCGCTTTCCTCGAAATATTGGCCGTTGTCCGAACAAGCCGTAAGCGATAAGATCAACAGACTGACTAATATAATAATGTTTTTGCGCATCTTTATGGAGATTTATGTCGCGAACTTACATAAAAAATTCCATATATGCCCCTCTCATGGGAGAGACGCTATTATGTGTATAAATATCAAGAATTCCTTTTGTGTGTTTGGACTCTGGTTTTATCCAATGCTCACGTCTTTCAGAAAGTATCTTATTTATCTCTTCTACGCTTTTCTCAACACCATGGATACCGATTATGTCTAATCTTCTCGCGGGAATATCGATACGGATCAAATCTTCATTTTCAACCAAGGCGATTGGCCCTCCTTCAGAGGCTTCCGGGGATACATGTCCGATAGCCGGGCCTCGGGTTGCCCCGGAAAAGCGGCCATCGGTGATCAATGCGATGGTCTCTACCAACTCGGGATCGGAAGCAATCGCTTCGGTCGTATAAAACATTTCCGGCATACCGCTTCCTTTGGGTCCTTCATAACGGATAAATACCGCTTCTCCCGGATGGATTCTCTTTTGTAATACAGCTTCAATAGCGTTTTCCTCACAATCGAATACCCTGGCTTTCAAGGTTACTTGCATCAAACGGGGTGAGATCGCCGAGTGTTTCACTACTGCCCCCTCAGGCGCAAGGTTTCCTTTTAATATAGCGATGGCTCCTTGTGGCTTGATGGGTGTGTGAAGTGGCTTGATAATATCGCTAACCTTTACTCCTAGGTTCGGAAGATATTTATGGCAATTCTCATAGAAACCGTTAATTTTCAATTCTTTTAGGTTTTCTTCTAATGTTTTTCCGGTAACCGTCTTGACATCAAGATGGAGAAATTCCTTGATTTCTTCCATGATCGCTGGTACACCTCCCGCATACCAGAAATATTCGCCGGGCCAAAAACCACTGGGGCGTATGTTCAGAAGGTAAGGGATTTTACGATGTATCTTGTCGAACAAATCTGGCGGTAACTGGATTCCTAGTTCATGGGCGATAGCCGGAAGGTGAAGTAAGCTGTTGCTTGAACCCGCTATGGCGGCATGTACCATGATCGCATTCTCAAACGCTTGGATTGTCATGATATCGGAGGGTTTTAACTCCTCTTCTGCCAGTCCTAACGCACGTTCTCCGGCTTTACGGGCCATATTTTTTAGTTCGGATAAATGCGTGGGTATCAAAGCAGAGCCTGGCAAAGCGATACCTAGGGCTTCGGCCATTACTTGCATTGTAGAGGCAGTACCCATAAAAGAACAAGCTCCACAATCCGGACATGCGTCACGCTTATAAACCATGAATTGCTCTTCTGTTATTTCTTTTCGCTCGTATTGTGCGCTATAGGTACCGATTTGTTCTAGCGTGAGTAGATTAGGCCCGGCTTTCATGATACCACCAGGCATGAATATCGCAGGCATGTCTAGCCGGGCTATCGCCATCAAGTGAGCAGGTACGGATTTGTCGCAACTGGCTATAAAAACACCCGCGTCGAAAGGAGTTGCTTTTATATGGATTTCCATCATTGCTGCCATGATCTCTCGGGAGACTAGTGAGAAGTTCATTCCATCGTGTCCTTGTGCCTCTCCATCGCAGATGTCGGTAACGAAGTAATTTGCGGCACGCCCTTCTTTTTCCTTTATACCGATTCCGGCCTCGTCTACCAATTTATTCAAATGGGCACTTCCCGGATGACTATGTCCGTAACTACTTTCTACAATGATTTGCGGTTTGCTTAATTCCTCGATTTTCCAACCGCTGCCTAGCCGGAGTGAGTCCAGCTCTGGCGCTAGTTTTCGTAATTGCTGGCTTTTCATGTTTATTCGTTAATACAAGGTTATTCATTTAATCAAGATAATCCTTTAACTGAAAAATAGATGCTCTATCAAAATCTTTATGCCGATACCTATTAAGATCAAGCCTCCGATAAGATCCAGCTTCAGGTCGATTCTCTTGCCAAACCTGTTACCAAAGTAGACACCGAAAGCCGAGATTACAAATGTGACGACTCCGATTGTCGAGGCTTGTAACAAGAGCGGAGATTTCAGGATCGCTAGAGATATTCCTACAGCGAGGGCGTCGATACTTGTCGCTATTCCCAATCCGCATAATGTGCGATTACATAAAGGATCAAATTTCCCGTCTTCTTCCTCTTCCTTAGCACTATCGTATATCATTTTTCCACCTAAATAAAGCAAAAGGGTAAAAGCGATCCAGTGATCGAAAGCACAAATGTATTTTTCAAATCCTAATCCCATTGTATAACCGATCACGGTCATTCCGGCCTGGAATATGCCGAGTACACCCGCTATCTTAATAATATTACCGGCGGTACAGTTGTTCTTGAGAACTACACCGCCGGTAACTGATACTGCCAGACTATCCATGGACAAGCCTATCGCTAGTAGCAGAACTTCAATGTATAGCATACTAAAATGATTCCCATTTAATAATTTCTTCTATGGACTTACGTTTCTTAGGCGTCTCGTCGAACAACATAGGATCTGAGGGGTAACCGAACGGTATCAATGCGACAGGCTCGATCGTTTCCGGTATATTGAAGTGTTTCCGGCAAAGTTCCGTATCGAAATTGCAAACCCAGCAAGTTCCTAGGCCTTGCTCTGCGGCGGCCAGACAAATATGTTCCGTGGCGATAGCGGCATCAATATCCATGTGATCCTTGTGGTCTCCCCGTTTCCAAGATTGCTCATGGTCTCCACAAATAATCAGGTAATAAGGGGCTTGTTTGAACCATTCCCGGGGATAGCACTCCTGTAATTTAGCTTTTCCTTCCAAATCTTGGACTAACACAAAATACCAAGGTTGATAATTTACAGCCGAAGGGGATAAACGAGCCGCTTCTAAGATATAATCAATCTTTTCTTGTTCTACCGGCGTTTGGGTATATTTGCGGATAGAACAACGTTTTCTTACTAATTCCAAGAAACTCATATCTCACTTTCTATTTTATAATTATTACGATTGGGGGAATTACGGGAAATCAACTCCCCGATAAATCCAGCTAAAAACATCTGGGTTCCCAAAATCATCGCTGTCAATGATATATAGAAATAAGGGGAACTAGTAACCAAGGGCCTTAAATCTCCTGAGTATATTGAGATCAACTTCATGCTTAGCACAATTACCAAGGCGATAAAACCGATAAAAAACATTATGCTTCCCCATAAACCGAAGAAATGCATTGGCTTCTTTCCGAATTTGGAAGTAAACCAAAGCGTAATCAAGTCAAGATAACCGTTCACGAAACGATCCAGCCCGAACTTGGTTGTTCCATATTTGCGAGCTTGGTGCTTCACCACTTTTTCACCAATCTTATGGAATCCGGCGATCTTGGCTAAATAGGGTATATAACGATGCATATCATTATACACCTCTATATTTTTAATGACAACATTTTTGTATGCTTTCAATCCGCAATTGAAATCGTGTAAATTTTTTATTCCCGAGAATTTGCGAGCCGTAGCGTTGAATAGTTTCGTGGGAATCGTCTTGGAAAGCGGGTCATATCTTTTCTTTTTCCATCCGGATACCAGATCATACCCATCTTCGGTGATCATCCGGTAAAGTTCGGGTATCTCATCTGGGCTATCTTGCAGGTCGGCATCCATGGTAATGACTACATCACCATTAGCTCGCTGGAATCCGCAATGCAATCCTGGCGACTTACCGTAATTACGACGGAACTTAATTCCCCGGACGTGTGGAGAGCGTTGTTTCAATCCTTCGATCACTTCCCAAGAATTGTCTGTACTACCATCATTCACGAAGATTACTTCGTAGGTATAATTATGTTCTTTCATCACCCGCTCTATCCACGAGAATAACTCGGGTAAAGATTCGGCTTCGTTATACAACGGGATAACAACTGATATGTCCATTATTTGTCTGTATTTAACTTTTTAGCGGTTTTCGATGATGGAATCGGTCGAGTTGTTCCTGCATAAAAAAGCCGCTACTGGTATAGAAAGTATGATGCCGTAAAATACGTTATTGAATATTCCTTGTATAGCCATATGGATTGGTGAGATACGAATCTTGCTGAGCGAGTCAATTACCTCCGAGTTAACTTGGTTGTCTTTTAAAACAGTCGTTAATTGCCCGATTGCGTTTGCCACGAAATCAGGCGGGGCGATGAACTGATAAAAGACAAAGTATTCAAGTGAGACAATCAATGCGGCGAAGAAGTATAACATCGTGCCGAATCTCCATGCGTGGAAGAAACTGATCCTTCCACCTATATCTTGTCGGTATCTTTTTGTCATGTAGTAGGCTATGAAGGGAACGGCTAATGTCAACAGCCAATAGACAAGGCTCAAGGAGGGGATTGAAACGCTGAAGATGAAAAAGATATATTTCACTACCCAATATATCCCCATGGCCAAACCATAAGTCATAGCGCCTTTTAAAAGTAAATTCTTATTCTCTTCCATGATGCTGCTATTTTAAATTCTTATCAGCAAAGTTAATACATTAATATAAATGCACAACTATATTATGTATAAAATACAAAAAGGAAGCCTACGTATAAGCTTCCTTTATTTAAGATGATTTTGTTTGAGCCTCTTGTCGGATTCGAACCAACGACCCCGAGATTACAAATCACGTGCTCTGGCCAACTGAGCTAAAGAGGCAAGTGGGTAAGCTTACTACATCGCGCCGCTACAACCAAGTACCCTTGCTGCGGTCAAGCCCTGGGGGATTCCGAGGGAGCATGCCGTGTAGGACTTACCCGGGTGCAAAAGTAGATATTATTTTTTACTTTGCAAGTGCTTTTATCTTTTTCGGTATGATATTTGTACTTAAAGAACTGAAAACCTAGATCTTCTAGTGGTGTTAAAAAATGTTTTATGATTTCATGGCGAATGGTTCGTCTGAAGATATCGTTTTTTTCATCATAGGGAAAAAATAGTTTCTCCATGAAGAAAATGTTTTTTCTCCACAATGAATCTATTTTTTTATTTGGAAGAAGTTCCGCTTTCAAGTATGCTGACGATAGAAAACAATGTGAAACAAATCGCTCCCAATCCGGCCAATACTCGGGCAGGTACGGCATAATAACTATGTTCTGTTGCCATCTCAAAAAGGAAGGCAGACAAGAAAAGGCAGAATAACGCTGTAAATATGGGAATCAATGGGATCCGGTTGGCAAGCTTGAATTCTTGCCTCCATATTTTAGATAGCAAGATCACTTTGCTGGAGATGCTATAACATACCAGTCCTAAGCCGATCATAATATATCCGGAAGAGGCATTAGCGGGATCATTGTCTTTTAGAACAAAGATTCCCCATATCAGGCAGATGGAGCCCATTAAAATGACAAAACGGTGCCATAGTTTTTTCTCCAAACGAGAATATGTGTTTCTTATTTGTCGGGCGATCGTGGCTACCAATGCGATTAAGCTGCTGCAAATACAGGCTAATCCGGCCATTACGTGTCCGGCTACGAAATATTGAGTATGCTCATCGCTATGTATCAACAATCGGTAAGCCCAAATCCATGCGAGTATGGATATAAGCGATGCGACGAGAATCAAGAATAATCCTTGTCCGAAATTAAACGCTTTGTCTGGTATGTCGGAGTTGTCACTTTGTGCGTTTGTTTGTATTAACGTGAATCGGGTAGATGCGGTAGCCGTTGTCGCTACGCATGCGGTTATGAGGCCTACTCCGCAAATTACATGGCCTGCGACAAAGTCTGCCGGCGCTGGCGAAGACAGTAATAAGATGAAACCACCCAGGAATACGATGGCGGCCGAGAGATATCCAAGGATAGGCAAGGCGAATTTGGCTACATTATTATAAGTATGGATGATTTGGCGAATGATAGTTGCTGCCGTCGCGAATAAAGCTATGCAGATAAAGCCAAGAGAGAATACGACAGGTCCGGCGACAAATCTGCCGGAGTCTACTCCATAGTTAAAGATAAAAAATCCATAACCGAAACAAAAGAGGGCCATTAATAGTGGAATTGCCCTGAACAAGACACTAATTCCGTAATTCATAATTTGTTTTTTTATTTAGATTTTTCTTCAAACAGAGATGCGAACCCTTTTGTTCAAGAAGAATTTTAGAGGTTATATGATGTTTTTGCGTGTTATTTCATCATTTTTGTTTTTCTTTGCGGAAAATATCAGAAAAGTGAATCTTATTATAGAACAAGGAAACACATCATCAAAGGTCGCTGTATATAAAAATGGGCGTATAGAGGCTTCTTTTGTATACAAGCAATTCGGAGTATCTGTGGTTGCTGCTCTTTTTGAGAAGTACGCTTTTACGCAAGGAATTTTATCTACGGTAATAGATACAGACAATGAGTTGATCGCTTATTTAAAAAGTAAGCTTAAGCGTTTTGTCTTTCTGGATGAGCATGTAGCGCTGCCGATTGAGGTGAAATACGAGACACCGGAAACCCTGGGTAAAGACCGTTTGGCCGCTGTTGTGGGAGCGAATTATTTGCAGCCGGGGAAAAACTTGTTGGTTATCGATGCTGGGACCGCTATTACGTACGAGGTGGTAAAGGCACCGGGGATCTTTTTGGGGGGGAATATCTCACCGGGGATGACAACGCGTTTCCAGGCATTGAACCGTTTTACGAAGAAGCTACCTTTGGTAACGGAAGAGGATGATGTACCGCTTATCGGAACAAGTACGGAAACGGCTATCCAAGCGGGCGTGGTGAATGGGATTGTTTACGAGATGGACGGATATATTGACGAGTTAAGAGCAAAATATCCGGATCTTTTGGTTTTTTTAACGGGCGGTCATTCGTTTTATTTTGAAAGACGGCTAAAAAACTCCATCTTTGCAGACATTAATTTAGTGTTGACAGGATTAAACAGAATCTTAGAGTATAATGTTGAAAATTAATAAGGTAGTAATAATAGGTTTTCTTATCTTCACACAGTTGCCGTTGTGGGCTCAAAATAACACGAACTCGCCTTATACGCGATTTGGATATGGAGAGCTGGCAGATCGATCTTTTGGTGCCGGGAGGGCAATGGGTGGAGTTGGTTATGGATTAAGGTCCTCCAAACAGATAAACCCTTTAAATCCCGCATCTTATAGTTGCATGGATTCGTTGACATTTCTTTTTGATTTTGGTGCGTCCGGTCAAGTGTCTTGGTTCTATGACGGTACGAACAAGCAACGACAGATGAATGGGAATGTGGAATATGTCGCTATGCAATTCCCGATTACCCGGCGTCTGGCGATGAGTCTTGGCTTATTGCCTTACTCATATGTGGGATATGATTTCGGTGAGAGTCGCACCGAAAATGGTTTGAGTTGGGCTGAGAGTTTTAGTGGTGAAGGAGGTTTAAGCGATGTCTATTTAGGGCTTTCGTATGATATTTGGAAGAAGCGTCTTTCTATAGGTATGAACGCCGGATTTTTGTTTGGAAATATAACACACTCCCGAAACTTGATTTTCCCTAGCTCTACAGGCGCGGACGATGTGTATAGAAACCAACGTTATGAGATTCGTGATTTAAAGTTAGATTTTGGTATTCAGTATACGCATCCTTTGAGTAAGACGGAGCATGTCACGGTAGGGTTCGTTTACTCTCCCGGCAAAAAGTTGAATACGACAGTTTATGATATTCAGACTGTTGGTTCTATGTCCGTATCCGGATATACGAGAAATGATACGATAAACAATTATCGGTTTGATATGCCAAACTCTTATGGAGCGGGTATCTCTTATGTGAAAGAGAACCGATTGACATTAGCAGCCGATTTTTTGTATGAAGACTGGGCGAATGCTTATTTCGATAATGAGAAAGGCTTATTTAAGAATCGTACACGTGTAGCGGCGGGTGTCGAGTTTATTCCTCGTTATGAGGATCGTAATTATTTAGGGCGAGTCAGATATCGTGCCGGTTTCCATTATAGCAATTCATACCTGCGAGTAAGCCGTTCCGAGGAGAATGGTTATAAGGGACATGGTTATAATGAGTACGGGGCGAGTGTAGGTTTTGGATTTCCATTGATTGATAACCGTTCATTAGTTAACCTATCATTCGAATACGTGAAAATTCGTCCGGAGTTACGGACGATGATCGATGAGCAGTATTTCCGGTTTACGGTGAATTATACATTTAACGAATTATGGTTTTTTAAACGAAAAGTGGATTAAACCGGGAATGACCGGAGTGGTCTAATGAGTATGATATTTTTTTGAAGGAATATAACATTATAGCTAACTTTAATAGAAAGAGATATGAAGATCAAAGTTTTATTACTAGCGCTTGGATGTACTATGGGTACGTTGGGTGCTTATGCGCAGAAAGGAGTAGATAATGGTACACAGTTTGGTTCTGGCGAGGATAGCGTACGCTGTATTACCAATATCAGCTTGTTTGTTCCTTACGCGAAAGCCGGAAACTTCAAAGACGCCTATGAATTCTGGAAAATCGTGTACGATGAGTGTCCTGCCGCTACGAAAGACATCTATTTGTACGGTGTGAGAATTATGGGTTGGAAAATCGCCCAAGAGAAAGATGCCGCAAAGAAAAAGGCTCTTATTGATGATTTGATGGCTGTTTATGATAAACGCGTCAAATATTTCGGAAACGATCGTAGATATGGGAAAGACTGGATTGTGGCTCGTAAGGTCCAGGACTATTTTGCGCAGACAGGAGATAACGCTGATTACAACCAAGCTTATGATTGGTTAAAAGAAATAGTGGATGAGAAGGGTGATAATACGGAGGCTCTAGGTCTTTCTTTGTATGCTTTTGCCTCAATGAAGAAAATGGTAAACGATCCCAATTTCAAGGAGCAATATATTCAAGATTATTTGAAGGCTTCTGGTGGATTGGATGCTCAGCTAAAGGCGGCGCAGGCAGCGAACAATCAAAAGGAGGCAGATGCTGTGACTGCGTATAAGGCGGGTGTAGATAATGCTTTCGCAAATAGTGGTGCTGCAGATTGTGAGACCTTGCAAGGCTTATATGCTGCTAAGATTGAAGAAAACAAAGATAATTTGGAGTATTTGAAACAAGTCGTTTCTTTGTTAAGAAGAATGCGTTGCCAAGAGATTGACGCTTACTTTGCCGCTTCAGGTTATGCTTATAAATTGGAGCCTAGTGCTGACGCTGCGGTTGGTCTGGGAAAACAAGCTGTAAAAGCTAAGGATTACGATACGGCTATCAAGTTTTTCGAGGAGGCTGCAAACTTGGAGACAGATAACGCCGCGAAAGCTGATGATTACTATATGATCGCATTGCTTTTGTTCGAGCAAAATTCTTACTCTAAAGCAAGACAATATTGTCAGAAGTCAGCAGAGATGAACCCTGCTTCCGGAGTTCCTTATATGTTGATCGGTAAGATGTATGCGGCTACTGCTAAGTCTGTTTATCCCAATGACGGAGTATTGGCGAGAGCTGCTTATAATGCCGCTATCGATAAATTTGAGAAAGCTAAACAAGTAGATCCAAGTGTTGCGGAGGAAGCTAACTCATTAATTTCTTCTTATCGTGCTCATCTTCCTTCTACGGAGGAGATCTTCATGCACCCGGATTTGGAGAAAGGGAAACCTTTCACTGTCGGTGGTTGGATCGGAGAGCGTACAACGATTCGGTAATTATGATAGTACATCGTTTTCATTGTAAAACGGGAAATAAAGGCATAACAACTACCTTCGTGGTGGTTGTTATGCTTCTTTTGTTTTCAGCCTCTTGCAGCAAGGAACATAAGGAGGTGGTTGATGTTGTGTTTGATCCGGACAAGACTTATACAATGAAAGCTACCGATGTGTCTTCCTTGATCTCCGATTCGGGTATTACAAGATATCGCCTGAAAGCGAAGGAATGGCAGATTTATGGAAAGGCGGCAGAACCTCATTGGTATTTCCCGGAAGGAATTTGTGTGGAGAAGTTTGATACCTTATTCCAAACCGAGGCAAGTATTAAGGCAGATACTGCTTATTATTATGATAAAAAAGGGCTTTGGGAATTAATTGGCAATGTTGAGGTGGAAAGCTTGCAAGGAGAGCATTTTGAGACTTCCCAATTATTCTGGGATCAGAAAAAAGAGAAGGTTTATTCCGATAAGTATATGCGTATTGAGCAAGAAGATAAGATTATAACAGGTATAGGTTTCGAGTCGAACCAAAATATGACTCAGTACAAGATATTTAACTCACAAGGTATTTTCCCTGTCAGTGATGCTCCGGTCGATACGGTACAAGCAGAACAGGGGGATAGTATCCGGGTGAATGTGTCGAAAATAGATTCTATAAAAAGCAATTAAGGTGGGAACGCTGACTTACATTTTAATTTCCCTCGCATTTTCCGCATTCTTTTCCGGGATGGAGATTGCTTTTATCTCCTCCAATAAGCTCCGTTTCGAGCTGGATAAGAAGGAGCGTAGTCTGTCCAGTAAGATACTGGGTATTTTTTATCGTAATCCAAATTTGTTTATCTCTACCATGTTGGTAGGAAATAATATCGCTTTGGTGGTTTATGGCCTTCAGATGGCAATTGTGTTGGAGCCATTTATTGCTAAAGTGGTTGCGAATGAGGCTTTGATCGTTCTTTTTCAATCTGTGATATCTACGATCTTGATCTTGTTTGCGGGGGAGTTCATTCCCAAAACCATATTTAAGTTGAATCCTAATTTGTCACTCAATATATTTGCGATACCCTTATTTATAATCTATATTGTCCTGTATCCGATCTCAAAATTCTCATCCCTGCTGTCTTTCCTGATTTTGAAGTTGGGAGGAGTAAAGAACCTGAAATATTCGCCGCAAGTATTAGGGAAGGTAGACTTAGACTATTTTATACAGCAAAGTCTAGAAGACGCTCCGCAAAATTCGGATATGGACACTGAGGTGAAGATTTTCCAGAATGCCTTAGATTTCTCGAATGTCCGGTTGAGAGATTGTATCGTACCCAGGACAGAAATCGTGGCCTGTGATACTTCGGCAACGGTAGAGGAACTGCGTACTCGGTTTATTGAGACCGGACTATCTAAGATACTGGTGTATAATGAGAATATTGACGATATTATCGGGTATCTTCATTCATCTGAACTTTTCAAGAACCCGGAAGATTGGACTCAGCATATCCGCAGTGTATCGATCGTACCGGAGACAATGGCGGCGAATAAACTGATGAAACTGCTGATGCAAGAGAAGAAGAGCTTGGCTGTTGTTGTGGATGAGTTTGGCGGTACATCGGGTATCGTGACATTGGAAGATTTGGTGGAGGAGATTTTTGGAGAGATTGAGGATGAGCATGATATGAAGTCGCATGTGGCCAAAAAAGTCTCAGAGAATGAGTATTTGTTGTCTGGTAGGATAGAGATTGATACCTTGAATGAGATGTTTGGGTTAGATCTTCCGGAGTCGGACGATTATGTCACTATCGCTGGTTTCATCTTACACTTCTATCAAAAATTCCCTAAATTGAACGAGACAATCCAAGTCGATAAATATTCGTTTAAAATAATCAAAGTAACGGCTACAAAGATCGAACTCGTACGTATGAAAATAGGGATTTGATAAAAAAAAAGATTATATGCTGTGGAATTTCCTTTTTTTCATATCTTTGTGCCCTTAAAATGTGAAATAATAAACTTAAAAAAATAATAAAGATAAATGGCTACGCTGGAAAAAATTAGAAGCAAAGCAGGACTGTTAGTACTCGTAGTGGGTTTAGCATTGTTCGCTTTTATCATTGGAGACTTTTTAAATTCAGGTTCTACCTATTTTAGACAATCGCAAGAGCGGATCGCGGAGATCAATGGAGAGGTCGTGAAAATTCAAGATTATCAAGGTCGTGTTGATGAGATGACCGAGATGTATAAGATGCAATCCGGTTCAACCAGCCTGCCCGAGGAATATATGACACAGATTCGCCAGTCTGTATTTGATGAGATGGTGCAAGAGGTTGTGTTGGACGAGGCCACCGCTAAATTAGGTATGGGAGTAAGCCCGGAAGAATTGTTTGATATGGTTCAAGGTGAGAATATCTCTCCGTTGATTCAACAAATGCAAATGTTTACAAATCCTCAGACCGGTGCTTTTGATAAGGCGGCACTGTTGAATTTCTTGAAGCAAATCGATTCTGATAATATCGCCAGTTACCCGGCAGATCAACAAGCGCAATTGATTCAGGCTCAGAATTTCTGGTTGTTCTGGGAGAAGAATATCAAGCGTCAACGTTTGGAGCAGAAGTATACGACTTTATTGAGCAAGGCTATTTCTGCGAATTCTTTGGATGCGAAGGAAGCTTATAATGGCAATGCCGAGAACTCGGATATTGTTTATGCTATGCAATCGTACGCTACAATTCCGGATTCAACGATCGAAGTAAGCAAGAGCGAGATAGAGAAGTTGTATAATCAACGTAAAGAGCTTTACAAGCAAAAGGAATCTAAGGTGATAAAATACATTGCGGTAGATATCCGTCCAAGTAAAGAGGATTATGATAAGGCACAGGCTGATATCGAGAGTCTGAAAGAGGAATTGGCTACATCTGAAAGAGTGGCCGATATCGTAAACGAGAATTCCGAGATTCCTTATGTTGATGCTTTCTTTACGGAGAAGGCTTTGGATCCGGAGATGAAGCAATTTGCGACGACTTCAGAGGTAGGCGCTGTTTATGGTCCTGTATTCGATAATGACAAATACAGAATGTTTAAGCTTGTGGATAAAACTGTCGCGCCGGATTCTGTAAAAGTTAGCCACATCATGTTAGCCGGAAAGTCTGAGGCTGAGACAAAAGCTTTGGCCGATAGTTTGATGGGCGCATTGAAAGGTGGTGCTGATTTTGCTGAATTAGCTAAAAAATATTCTGCGGACCAAGCTGCAGAGAATGGTGGTGAACTTGGTTGGTTTACAGAAGTTACCGCATTAAGAGGTGTGAATGAGGATTTTAAGAAGGCGGTTTTCTCAACCCCATTGAATGAGGTTGTGACCGTGAAGTCTTTGTATGGTACTCACCTTATAAAAGTAACGGAGAAAACAGGAAACGTAGAAAAATATAAGATTGCGGATATTGATATGACTGTATCTCCTAGCTCTAAGACATATAGTAATATTTATAACGAGTTGAACCAGTTCGTCTCTAAAAATAACTCTATGACTAAATTGGAGGAGAACGCAAAGGAGGCTGGTTATAACTTGATTTCGGGTGCTACGGTTACTACGGATGATCAATTGTTAGGTTCTATTAAGAATTCGCGTCCGGTGATCCGTTGGGCATTCCAAAATGATAAGGGGGCTATCTCTGAGATATTTGAGTGTAGTGATAAGTTTGTCGTGGCCGCAGTAGAGGGAAGTATTTCTGAAGGCTATCGTCCGGTTGATATGGTCGCTCCGGCTTTGAGGGCTGAATTGGCCGCTCAGAAGAAAGGAGATAAGATCGCTCAAGAATTGGCTGCTAAGAACTTGACATCTGTTGAGGCATACGCTGAGGCGATGGGTGCTTCGGTAGACTCTGTTAAGTTCGTGAATTTTGGTACCCGCCGTATTGCGGGAATCGGTATCGAACCGAATTTGAACGCTATGATTTCTATGGCCCAAGTAGACCAAGTAAGCGCTCCGGTTAAGGGTAACAATGGTGTGTATGTATTCAAGGTGTACGCAAGGAATAAAGACGGTAAGGAGTTTAACGAGGCCGAGGAAATCCGTGCGTTGGATGCTTCGAACGCATATCGTGTAGGTTTCCAAGCTATTCAATCCTTGATCAACAGCGCGGACGTAGAAGATAATCGTATCCGCTTCTATTAATAGGGAGTATTTTTATTAAAGATAGATCCTCTTTTTCGTTGTCTGTATAAATCCATATCGACGGCGAAAGAGGGGATTTTTATTTTGTGGAATATTTCTCGTATTTTTGTAAATAAGAAAATATCGATAGCATGAGTGATAAAAGGCAATTATTAGGAATGACTTTGGCTGAACTGAAAGATGTCGCGTCCGAGGTGGGGCTTCCTGCGTATGCGGCCAAGCAAATGGCCGATTGGATTTATAAGAAGAAAATAACCCGGATTTCCGATATGACGAATATAGCGGTAGCCAAACGTTCCTTATTGGAGGATTCATTCGAGATCGGTACTTATCCACCGTCTGAATATCAAAAATCAAAAGATGGTACGATCAAATATCTATATGCCGCAGGCCCCGGGCACTTTGTGGAGTCTGTTTATATACCAACGGATGACCGGGCTACTCTCTGTGTCTCTTCGCAAGTCGGATGTAAGATGAATTGCCTGTTTTGCATGACGGGAAAACAAGGCTTCACGGCAAACCTGACGGCAAACCAGATATTGAATCAGATTCAGTCCTTGCCGGAAAATGATTCGTTGACAAATATCGTATTCATGGGAATGGGAGAGCCGTTAGATAACGCGGATGAGCTTTTTAAGGTATTGGAAATACTTACGGCTTCGTATGGGTATGCGTGGAGCCCGAAACGTATTACGGTTTCAACCATCGGTGTGATGAAAGGTTTGCGACGTTTCTTGGAGGAGAGTGAATGCCATTTGGCTGTAAGCTTGCATTCTCCCTATCCGGAAGAACGCCTTTCATTGATGCCGGTCGAAAAGCCATTCCCGGCGAGAGAGGTGATTGATTTAATCAAACAATATGATTTCTCACATCAACGGCGAGTCTCTTTTGAGTATATCGTTTTTAAAGATTTAAACGATAGCTTGAAACATGCTGAGGCATTGAGCTGTTTATTGAGAGGAATTCCTTGCCGGGTAAACTTGATTCGTTTTCATGCGATACCGAATGTGCCTTTGGAGACTTCTGACATCGCGAAGATGGAAATGTTTCGGGATTTCTTAAATACTAAAGGGATTGTATGCACGATAAGAGCATCGCGAGGAGAGGATATTTTCGCAGCGTGTGGAATGCTTTCTACCGCAAAAAATATTACATTTGTATAATATAAAACACACAGGTATGAAAACACGTTCTTTATTCATCAGTATGTTGCTGCTTCTTATTTTGATGGGAGCATGTAATTCAGGTTCTGTGATGACTCAGGCTACAGGCTTCGCTTATGAGGTTGTCGTGGTTATGGATCAAAAGGACTGGAAAGGTCCTGCGGGGGAGGCGGTAAAGTCTGAGTTGGCCTCTTCGGTGCCCGGATTGCCGCAAGCCGAGCCTTCATTGAAGATAACTTATGTACAACCGAAGGATTTTACAGGTTTGCTACGCTATGTCAGAAATATATTGGTGGTTACGATAGATCCTGCTATTTATACGAAAGTTTCTGTAAGTTACGAGAATAATGTCTGGGCTAGGGGACAAGTCGTTGTTTCGTTGAAAGCGCCCGACACGGAATCTATCGTTGAATACTCAAAGAGCCATGAGAAAGCGTTGGTCAATTTCTTCGTGAAAATGGAGATGAACCGTGCGATAGAGCAATTGCAAAAGGAATATAGCATGGTGGTTATGGATAACCTGAAAAACGACTTTAACGTAATGTTAAACGCTCCGGCTAATTTCACGTACTATAAGGATACGACCGATTTCTTTTGGTCTTCCAATAATGCTAACACAGGCCGTATGGACTTGATTGTATATACATTCCCTTATATCGATCCAGATACGTTTACGGAAGAATATCTGGTTGCGAAACGTGATTCTGTATTGAAGGCGAATTTGCCGGGTTCTTTCCCTGGCTCTTATATGCAAACGGAAAAGCGTGCGGGAGTGGAGTATACGCCGATAACGTTGAACGGTAAATATTGCGGCGTGATGCGCGGTTTGTGGAGAATGGAAGGAGATATGATGGGAGGTCCGTTCGTTAGTCATACCCGCTTGGATGAAAAGAACAATCGTGTGGTTGTGGCTGAGGGATTTGTATATGCTCCGGAGACTGATAAGCGTAATTTTATTCGTAGGATGGAAGCCGCCTTGTTTACATTGCGTTTACCGGGAGAATTTGATGAGCCGGTGACAGAGACATTGGATATCCCGAAAGAAAAAAAGTAATAAACAAACAAAATATATGGAAGAACGACTGATTAAGGTGGGGATTACCCACGGAGATATAAATGGTATCGGTTATGAGGTGATATTAAAGACCTTTTCCGATACTCGCATGGCAGAGCTTTGTACGCCGATTATTTATGGCTCATCCAAGATAGCTGCTTACCATCGGAAGGCGTTGGAACTTCCTCCCATCAATATGAGTATTATTTCGCATGCGGAGGATGCCGGGATAAACCGTGTGAACGTTATTAATTGTGTGGAGGATGAGACCAAGGTGGAGCTATCGAAATCTACACCGGTTGCCGGTGAGGCAGCATTCAAAGCCTTGGAAGCGGCGGTTACGGATATTAAGCGGGGAGTCATAGATGTATTGCTTACTGCCCCGATCAATAAGCACAATATCCAGAACGAGGATTTCCATTTTCCCGGACATACTGAATATTTGGAAAAATGTTTTGGTAATTCAGATAAAAAAGCCTTGATGATCTTGATGAAAGATGATCTTCGTGTAGCGTTGGTAACAGGGCATATCCCATTGTCGGAAGTTGCCTCTTCCATCAATGTGGGCGATATCGTGAGTAAGTTGCGTGTTTTCAACCAATCGTTGAAGCAAGACTTCGGAATCGTGAAACCGCGTATAGCGGTTCTTTCCTTGAACCCTCATGCGGGTGATGCCGGGTTGCTAGGGAAGGAGGAGGAGACAATCATCATTCCGGCGATGCAAGAGGCCGAGAAGAAAGGAGTTATGTCCTTTGGCCCTTATGCGGCTGACGGTTTCTTTGGTTCTCGGATGTATGATAAGTTTGATGGAGTCTTGGCGATGTATCATGATCAGGGGTTGGCTCCTTTCAAGACATTGGCGATGGATGACGGGGTGAACTATACGGCAGGATTGCCGATCGTACGTACGTCTCCGGCGCATGGAACGGCTTATGATATCGCCGGACAAAACGTGGCCTCGGAAGAGTCTTTCCGTCAGGCTTTATATACGGCATTGGATATCTATCGTAACCGGTTGCGGTATCAGGAGGCTACCGCAAATCCATTGCGCAAGCAATATTTCGATAAAGGAGGAGATAATGAGAAATTAGACTTGACGAAAGACGACGATACGTCCGGATTATAGTGAATTTATCCGGACGAGTTTCGATAAATACATAAAATGTCATGTTAATAACGAATGGATGTTATTGACATGACATTTTTGTATCAAGCGTGGAACGCTTTTTGGCCTTAAACTTTTAAGATAGGAAAAGTTTGCGTAAGTTTGCGGTTTAAAACGAAAATTACGGTTATGTTTAAAGACAAAACGATAGTATATACATCCGGGACGTTTGATATGTTCCATTATAATCATCTTCGGATGATCAATTATGCCCGTAGTTTGGCAGATATATTGATTGTTGGAGTTAGCACGGACGAGTTAGTATCTTCTTATAAGGCGAAACCGATTATTCCTTTCCATGAGCGTTTGCAAATTATAGAGGCATTGAAGACTCCCGATATTGTTATACCACAACATTCCTTGGACCACACGGAAATCGTGAAGAAACTGAATATTGATGCTTTCGTGGTAGGAGACGACTGGTTCGGGAAGTATGATTATTTAAAGGATTTAGGCGTTCAGGTATTTTATTTCCCTTATGGAACAGGGGTTTCCTCCTCAAACCTGAAAAAAACGATACATGATTCTTATGAGGCGAACCTGACGACTCAACGCCAGGCGAAGCCGGATACGGTGAAAGGGTTCTCCGTTAAATAACGATTGGTTTCATGGATAAATTTATTTTAATTACCGGTGGAACGAAAGGAATAGGAAAGTCGATTGCGTTCTGCCTAGGAAAAGCTGGATATAACCTTATATTAACTTATGCTTCCGATCCGTTTGTAGCCGAAGAGGTACGCGGCGAATTGATGGATCTCTTCGATATACAGGTTTTTATTTTACGGGCCGATATCTCGGATCGAGATACGATCGGGGTTATTGATTCCTTTTTGGAAGAGAAGGGGGTACGTCTGGATGGACTCGTGTTTAACGCAGGGATGACCTGCCGCGATCCTTTTGAGAAGCTTTCATTTGAGGACTGGGAGCGGGTTTTTTTTGCTAATGTTCATTTTCCTGTTTTCCTTTTACAGAAGATTGTCGGACGGATCGATAAAGGGGGAAGCGTGGTATTTACAGGTTCCTTGATGGGGATACAGCCTCATTCTGTATCCTTGGCATATGGAGTGACGAAAAGCGCGGTTCATGCGCTAGTCAAAAATATGGTGAAATTCTTAGTTCCTTATGAGTTGCGTGTGAATGCTGTGGCCCCAGGTTTTGTCGATACGGAATGGCAGAAGACAAAGCCCGCTGAGATTCGTCGAAATATAGAAAATAAAGTCTCTTTAGGACGTTTCTGCGATCCGGACGAATTAGCGGAGGTTTACAAAATGTTGATAGAGAATAGTTATTTTAATGGCGAGGTAGTCGTTGTGGATGGCGGTTACTCGTATAAATGAAAAAACAAATGAGTGAGTTGGATAAGGAATACGAGGCATCGTTAAAATCAATAGAGACAGAAAATAAGATAGATCGGATTTTTTACCGTCCGATTGGATTTCGCATTGCTCGTATGCTGCGAGGCACGGGAGTTACCCCAAATATGATTACAGTTATCTCAATCTTCGTGGGAGCGGCGGTCGGATTTATGTTTTATCATGATAATCTGACATATAATATTTGTGGTATATTGCTGTTGGTATTTGCTAATATCCTCGATTGCGTGGATGGGCAGTTGGCACGTCTTACAGGGATCAAGTCCGCTATCGGACGTATCTTGGACGGTTTTGCCGGAGATATTTGGTTCGCTTCGATCTACATCGGATTCGCCCTTCGCCTTTCGCATAATTATGGTACGGATTGGTTTTTTGCTTTGGCGGTCTTATCCGGCCTGTCTCACTTAGTCCAGGCGAATATCACGGATTATTATAAGACACTTCACCTTTATTTTATTAGCAAGGATAAAGGAGCCGAGTTCCAGTCTTTGGAGCAAGTAGAAGCGAAACATAAGGAAATGAAGTATGGTGTTAACAAGTTCTTTTATTTCTTGTATCGTTGGTATACGATGTTGCAAGTGAAAGCTACGCCTACTTTGCAGAAAATGTTACGAGATTTACATGCGAGGTATGGAGATGATATCCCAGAGAATATTCGGGTGGATTTCCGTAAGCAAAGTTGTCATTTAATGCGTTACATAGACTTGTTGACCTTTAATGGCCGGACGATGGTTATGTTTGTAATTGTATTGACAGGGCAGGTCTGGGCTTATTACCTATACGAGATCATCGTGTTGAATATCGTATTGGCGGTCGTGATGAGGAAACATGAGAAGATGTGTGCCTCGTTTTTTTAAGATAAAGTATGAAGAAGAGTGTAATTGACATTTACGACTTGCAAGAGATGGTGCCTTTCTTTAAGGGAAGGGTAGGGACATGGTTAGGGAAATCACTGATAAAGTGCCTGCGTGTGGATCTGGTAAATAAGGTGCATGCCCGGAATTGTCATTTACGGGGTGCTGAGTTTACTTCTGCTTTATTGCGCGACCCCTTTATTGATCTCCGCTATGAGATTCATAATAAGGAAATTCTGGACTACTTGCCGGAGGGGGCTTTTGTTACCGTTTCCAACCATCCGATCGGATCGTTGGATGGGATTATATTGATTGATATTTTCGCTTCTCGCCGTCCGGACTTTAAAGTGATGGTAAACGGTATTTTGACAAAAATCGGAGCGATGGAGGATAATTTTATATCCGTGGTACCCGATTCCCATAAACGGGGGGCGAATCCGGCGAATGTCAATGGAGTACGACTTTCTCTGCAACGCTTGAAAGAGGGGCATCCGATGGGTTTCTTTCCTGCCGGGGCAATCTCGTTTTACAATAAGACAGACAGACAGATACGGGATTTATCGTGGGCGCATAGCGTGATCCGCTTGGTTCGTAAGGCGAAAGCACCTGTATATCCTGTTTACTTTGATTTTCAGAATACCCATTTCTTCTATTGGCTAGGGAATATCAGTTGGCAAATACGTACCCTGCGTATCCCTGCCGAGGCTTTCAATAAACGTGGAAAGAAAGTGGATGTATACATTGGTGAGCCTATCTCGCCGGAAAAGATTGCTTCTATCCCGGAAGACAAGGATCTTGCTGAGTTTTTGTATAAATGTACGTATGGTGCTAAAAAATAAGAAACGACTGATAGAATCTGTTATCAATAATGGAAGTTTGAATTAAGATTTGTAATTTTGGCAGAGTAACTGAAATAATTACAGATCTAATAAAGAGAAAGAGCGATGAAGGTTGATGTACAACAGATAAAACAGCGTTTTGGAATTATCGGTAATAATCCGGGTTTGAATCGTGCGATCGATGTTGCGCTCCAAGTAGCGCCAACCGACTTATCTGTTCTTATTACAGGAGAAAGCGGTGTGGGAAAGGAGACTTTTCCGCAAATTATTCATCAGAACAGCCAGCGTAAACATGGACAATATATAGCTGTAAACTGTGGCGCTATCCCGGAAGGGACAATAGATTCAGAACTTTTCGGGCACGAGAAAGGCTCTTTTACCGGAGCCTTGGCCGATCGTAAAGGATATTTCGAAGTGGCTGATGGTGGAACGATATTCTTGGATGAGGTAGGAGAACTGCCTACCCCTACGCAAGCACGTTTGCTTCGTGTGCTTGAGACGGGTGAGTTTATCAAGGTCGGTTCCTCTAAGGTGCAGAAAACAAACGTCCGGATTGTTGCCGCCACGAACGTGAATTTAGTGCAGGCGGTATCGGAAGGTAAATTCCGTGAGGATTTGTACTATCGTTTAAATACGGTACCCATTCAGGTACCTCCTTTGCGGGAACGTCCGGAAGATATCATTTTATTGTTTCGTAAGTTTGCCAGCGATTGCGCCGAAAAATATCGGATGCCTCCGATCCGCTTGGATGATGAGGCTCGTCAATTATTAGTCTCTTACCGTTGGCCGGGAAATGTACGTGAATTGAAAAACATTACGGAGCGTATTTCCGTGATCGAGGAGAAACGGGATATAACAGCAGATGTCTTGCGTCTTTATCTGCCGGATTTGAACGTGGAGAAATATCCGGTATTGGTGAAGCAAGATCCAGATCAGAAGATCTTTAACAGTGAGCGGGAGATTCTTTATCAAGTGTTGTTTGATATGAAGAAGGACGTGAACGAGTTAAAGAAATTAGTGCATGATATCATGGGAGGGAATATCCAGATGCCTGCGATGACAGACGACTCTCCCTATGCGCATCCGATTCATCCGGCAACGGTTCACGCCATGCGCCCGACGATCCAGGATGCCGAGGATGTAGAAGAAGAGACCTTATCCTTGGAAGAGGTAGAAAAAGAAATGATCCGCAAAGCGTTGGAGAAGCATAATGGACGAAGGAAAAATGCTGCGGCCGATTTGAAGATATCGGAGCGTACATTATATCGGAAAATCAAAGAATATAATTTGGAATAATATAAGTTATGCTAAAGAAGATTGTCAATATACGTTTATCGGCAGCCAATTGGCTTATACTTTCATTTTTGACAGTATTAGTAACGGCTTGTTCTATTTCCTATAAGTTTAATGGTGCTTCTATCGATTATACGAAGGTAAAAACCATTACGATCCGTGATTTCACGAACCAGGCGCCTTATGTAAACCCGACTCTCGCTCCGGAGTTTACAGAAGACTTGAAGGATATCTATATCCGTCAGACCCGGTTGCAATTGGTTTCAGACAATGGAGACCTGGAGCTGGAGGGGGAGATAACCGGTTACGATTTTGCTCCGATGGCCGTGAAGGAAGACGCTATCGCTTCACAGACAAGGCTGACGATCACGGTCCGGGTTCGTTACTCAAACCGGGTTAATCCGGATGAAGATTTCGAGCAGTCGTTCTCCGCTTACCGTGAATTCGACAGTAACTTGATGCCGCAGCAGGTAGAAAGCTCCTTGTGCGAGGAGATTACCGAGGAGATAGTTGACCAAATCTATAATGCTACGGTTGCCAATTGGTAGGATGAAGGCAGAGGATTTATATCGTTTGATGGAAGAACCTTCGGGATTGACCGAGGGTACTCTTCTTGAATTGCGGCGTATCGTGGAGGAATACCCGTATTTTCAAGTGGTACGGATGCTTTATCTGAAGAATCTTGCCGTATTAAATGATATGAGTTTCGCTTCGGAGTTGGAGAAAATGGCAATATTCTTGCCTGACCGAAAAAAACTGTTTCGGTTAATAGAAGGAGAGAAGTATGATCTGAATACTTGCCCTGCTTCTGTAGAGCATGAGTCGGATATACGGAAAAAGGATTCTTTTTCCTTGATAGATGCGTTCCTTTCCGACCGTAATGAGGAAACGGAGCCAAGGAAGGAAACTCCGCTCCTGTTTCAGCCATCGGCATCATCAGATTACATATCTTGGTCTTTATCGAGAGGGGGGAATGAGGGGCAGCCCGAGGATACGGAGAACAAGCTTCGACATCATGACCTGATTGATTCATTCATTAAAAATGATCGGCAACGTACACCAGGTAGTGGATTGGAGATTTATGAGGAAACCAGTCGGGCAGAGACTCCCGAATCGGTGAGAGAATTGAACGATGAGCGTTCCAAGTCGCTGGAAGACTCGTGCCTTACGGAAACTTTAGCTCGGATTTATATAAAACAGAAACGATATGATAAGGCTTTGCAAATTATTAAAAACTTAAGCTTGAAATATCCAGAAAAAAATGTTTACTTTGCAGACCAAATTAGATTTTTGGAAAAGTTGATTATTAACACTAAAAAATAAAACTAAGATGTACGTATTTATTTCTATCTTAATCCTGATCGCCGCTATACTATTAATCTTGATCGTGCTGATCCAGAATTCGAAAGGTGGGGGGTTAGCTTCGGGATTCTCTTCTTCTAACCAAATCATGGGTGTACGTAAGACCACAGACTTTTTGGAGAAAGCAACTTGGAGTTTGGCTGGCGCCGTAATCGTATTGAGTATCGTGATAACTGCGTTTATCCCCAGATCTGAACAATCCACTCAATCAGAGATCAGACAACAAGTGAATGAGGCGATCTCTATCGATCCAAGTACAATCGCACCGGACTTTGGTACTGCGCAACAACCGGCTGTTCCGGCAGAGGAAACTCCTGCGACTGCTCCGGCAGAGGAAAATAACAAATAAGATCTTACTTGAAGACAATATAGAGGCCATGTCCAGTAACAATTGGATATGGCTTTTTTTGTGCAAGTGAAAGTACCTGTGTACCTCAATCTTTTCTTGTAAGTGAAGAGACTGTATTACACAGGATGAAAAAAGCTTTTTATACATATGGAACCGTTATTATGAATAGACGTTTCTTATTTCTTCATAGAAAGAAATGATTAGTTGGATGGAATATTGTTCGTACATTTGTTGTATATAGTAGTAAGAATATAAACACTCAGATATGGATATGATAAATTTTGATGGCTTGTTGATTGGTATCGTTACATTTTTGATTATCGGCTTGTTTCATCCGATAGTCGTGAAGGCCGAGTATTATTGGGGGACGAAATGTTGGTGGATATTCCTAATCTTGGGAATTTTAGGAGTGATAGCCTCCTTGTTTATAGACAGCGTGTTTGTGTCCGCTATTTGCGGTGTATTCGCCTTCTCATCGTTCTGGACGATCAAGGAGATCTTCGAGCAGGAGGAACGCGTGCAGAAAGGCTGGTTCCCTCGGAATCCGAAAAGAAAATACCCTTGGGACGATAGCGAGGTGAAATAATTCTTTTTGTATCTTTGCCTTCGTAAAAGCGATAATGCGATGAAGACAAAGAGAAAAAACCAAGATTCGTTAGTCGAGTATATAAAGGCTAATAGGAAAGGTAGCCGTGAGGCCGAGTTAGAAAACCACGGCAGACCGGTTAGTCATAACCGGATTCATGTATCGAAGAAAGTTTATAATCGTAAAAGAATGAAGGCAGATGCCCAGAGGCATCTGCCTTATTTGTTTTTAGCAGCCTAAAGGGGAATCCCTAATTCACTGTATGATTGTTGATCGGTGTTTTCTCCTTGAACCACTCCACTAGTATCCCATTCTTGAAACTTAGGATGTAGTAGCCTTCTGAGTAATCGGCGATCGTCATGGTTACTGTTTTATAACTGATACTTTCTATGGGGCCGTCTGGGGTTATCCGTGCGCCAGCCGACTCAAAATCCTTTCCTAGTATCGATATCACCTTCTGCTTGGTCATACCTAGCTCTATCTTATGCATCCGGTTATCCATTTTATAAGGGTTCATTACTGTGGCACACCCCATCAATAAGAACGTTGTCAGCAACACGTATATCCCTTTCACCATTTTCACCTCTCTTTTTGTTATTTGTAGTTGTAGTATTGGAGGCTAAAATAGACATTATTCCCGGGTATATGATATCATGAGGATATAAAAAAAGAGGAAAATCTTTTGATTTTCCTCTTTTTCTAGAGCGGAAGACGGGGCTCAAACCCGCGACCCTCAGCTTGGAAGGCTAATGCTCTATCAACTGAGCTACTTCCGCAAT
>NZ_CANTZW010000034.1 GCF_947855115.1 uncultured Parabacteroides sp. | reverse complement strand
TCGTCTTCGCAAAAGAAGATCTTTAGTTTTTCTTCCATAACTAACTTTTTATAAGAGGTAAAGTAATAATAAATTTTGTTCCAATATTTCCTGCGCCACTTTCGGCACGGATCGTGCCTTTGTGGTCTTCAATGATTTTACGAACGTAAGCGAGTCCGAGACCGAACCCTTTCACGTCGTGTACGTTGCCTGTCGGTACGCGGAAGAAACGGTCGAATACCTTTTTCAGATATTCTTTCTTGATACCGATACCATTATCTTCCACGGAGATCAACAGCTTTCCGTTTTCGTTCCACGTGCGTGCCATCAATGTAAGCGGAACTTCCGGACGGCGATATTTAACCGCATTATCCATTAAGTTGAACAATACATTGGTGATATGCATTTCATCCACGTATATATCCGATTCCGTAGCTTGCAAGTCTATGTCCATCGTACCACCGTACTTCTCGACTTTAAGGACGAAGGTGTTAGCCACGTTCGCTACTAAATCATTCGCGTCAATTTCTTTCAATTTAAGCGCCGCTTTCTGTCGCTCAAACAAAGACATCTGTAGCACTTTCTCAACCAAGAAGCTCAATCGCTTCGTCTCATCGTTGATTACGCCGGATATATGCTTGAATACGTCCGGGCTTTTCGTTATATCCGAATCCTTCAACATCTGGGCGGCGAGTGAGATCGTGGAAACCGGAGTCTTCAACTCGTGCGTCATGTTGTTGATAAAATCGTTTTTCATCTCGGATAACTTCTTCTGACGGAATACGATATAAATCGTGAAGATGAAGGTTATCAACAGGATCAATGAAAATATAACCGATGGAACGATGAAGGTGATAGAGCTTGAGATGTAATCCCCTTTTGTCGGAAAGTAAACTCTCAGGTAGTTTAGCTTCGATGGGGGATCGTTCGGGAAAAGCACTTGGGTGATCACGTCCGAGGCAATCGGTTGCTTTTGGAATTCTCCGCTCTGATATACAACATTTCCATCTTTGTTAATAACAGAAAACACGAATGGCAAGTTCAAACCGTTGTTAATAAATTCTGTTTTTAAGTAATTGTTCAGCTTTTTAAAATCTACACGCTCCTCGATCGGTTTCAAGTTCGCCGTGTATAAAATATTGTAAATCACCTCTTCGATCAGTCCACCTTGATATTGGTAACGTCTTTTCAGTGTTTTCTGCAAATCTTTAGAGGTGTTTATGATACTGTTGGCAGACTGCCGTTTTGACAAAGAAGAGAGCGGTTCGAATTTATGGGCGCTAAAACTTTGCATCTCTATTTGCTGAACGGTCCCGTTAGAGTCTTTGATCTGTAATTGGTATTTCTCGTGGTTGATCACTTGTCCTAGGCTTTGGGCATCCGGGGCATTTTGATACATAAAATTTGTCTCATCCCGATTGATATCATCCTCGAGGTATTTACGGGTCTCGTCCAATTCCAAATTCTTAGATACTTGGCGCAAGCTTCTTTTGACAGTCTCGTTGAACTGTTCGCTGCGTGTCTTAAGTATAATGCTCACATAGTTTACCTGTAGGTATAACAACCCGGCAAAGGCAAAAGCCATAACTACTGCAAGCAACCAAATTGTCGACTTCCTCATATCAATATCTTTCTCTTAATGTTGCAGCAAATAACGCATGTTTTAGTTTAATATTTACACAAAAAAAGTAAAAATAATCGGTTTGAAATGTTAATAATACTTTGTGGGTATAAAAGATACATGCTCGTTAAATGTTGAAATTCCATTGTTAATGCGCTAGTTAGCGTTATTTTATCCTAAGTTTTTTATATATTATCTTATATGAAAACAACTCTAGGGTATTTTTTGTTGTGTCCGGCCTTCCGAATTTTTCATTTTACCTATTAGAATCGATGTCTGGGAGGTGGCCCCATCGGTCCTCTGCCCCGTCCTCCTCTGCCCGGCGCTTTTACATCACTAGCGCTAGCTCCACCGTTGAAGATACTGAACCGGTAAATAAAATGTATCATGAAATAACTACCCAACGTATTGTATTCCGAGTCTTGTATATAGCTGGCGGTGATGGAACGGGAGATATTACTGCGTTGTTGCAGGATATCGTAGATCTTGAAACGGAGTGTCCCTTGGTTGTTCTTCAAGAAAGATTTGGAGGCTGAGGCGTTCCATAAGATCTCGTTCTGCTTGAACCCGTCGCCATAACCGGAATTGGTAGACCAGTTTACGTCGCTCTCGATCTTGAAGTTGAGAGGTAGGTAGATAGTCGTGTAACCTCCTGCTCCGTAGTTAAAGGTATTCTGGTTGTTCTCCTTTTGCAGAGAGTTACTAGTTGCGTTGTAACGTATGTTCCCGTTTATACCTAGATCCAGGTATGAGGAACGGAAGTCAATACCACCGCGTTCGGACAATACCCAATTCCGGTTCGTATTCTTTTCCTCATTGATATATCCGTTACTATTGGCGAACGAAGCCATTGTCATGGTATTGACAGAGAATTTCTTATTCTTCAAGGGCGTATTCAATATCATGCGGATGTTACCGCTGTAATTGCCATTTACGTTTTTATAAGTGGTAGTCTTGACACCGTTTTCTTGGTTATAAGATGTATAGCTTACGATATCATTGATAATATAGCTACCGTTTGCCATGATCATAAAAGCACGCTGTTTCTCCGGAGTAAACTGTTGGAAATGGATGAATATATTATTCGTGTAACGAGGGTTCAAATCCGGGTTACCGATCGTGATGTTTGTTGGGTCTGAGATATCCGCTACCGGTTGTAATTGAGTCATGCTCGGTTGGCTGGTACGGCCGTTGTACATGATACGAAGATTCGTATGCTTATTGAGCATATAGTTGAATTGTGCCATCGGGGAGAGATTGATTACCTTACGGGCTATCTTGGATAGAGTCGTATCGCCCACGAAGTTTTCACTGCTAGAGTAAGACGGGTCTAGGTTCAATCCGATCGTATAGTTGAATTTAGCCCGTTGAGACTTGAAGCTCAAGCTAGCCCGTTGGCTGATAAAGTTGTTACGGTAACTCTGGCTATAGGCAGAGTCTAATACATTATATATGCCGTTAGCGTCTTGATTGTATACATTCTTCAAGGCTTCTTGTTTTCGCTGGCTGATACTATAAGTGGCTTGAATGAAATTGTTGTGTCCGATCGGCTCTACCCATGATACATAGACCCGATAGTTGAAGCCTTTGTTGTCGTAACGAGAACGCTGGTCTATAATATTATTTTTCTGGGCATCTGTCTGGTTGAAGTAAATGATGTCGGAGCGGTTCATGCCATCGCTGTATGAGTTGCTATTACCTCCGGAAAGGGTTGCGCTGAATACACGTCCTTTGCTATTCAGCTTACGGCTGAAATCGACGCTGGCACTTAAGTTATATCCGTTACTTTCCGAGTAATTACTGGATTTATTGGTGTTGACCGTATCTCGTTCGTTGTCCAGAGTAGTAGCATCGCTGAAATTGTTATTCATGCTTTGGCTAAAACTGAAGCTTGGACGGAAGATAAGCCGGGTCATTGTATCAGGTTTCCATTCCAAGCGGAAATCTACACCAAAATTATTACTTTTCGTACGGCTCATAGCCTCACTATTATCGTAAGACGAACTATCTCCGGGAAGGATGTTCTGCCGGTTACTCTTGCTACGAGCGTCATTGTCGGAATGCGAATAGCGGGTATTTCCCCCAAGACTGATCGTGGGGTTGAATTCTTTGTTGAAGTTTAGCCCGGCGTTTCCGGAAGAGGTGATACCGCTTCCTGCTCCGAAACCACCTCTCCGGCCTCCACCACCTCCCATACCGGAGAACATTGTTGAGGCTAGATCCGAAAAGCCCATATTATTCGTGTTATTCGCCCCCCCCATAAGCGTGATCTGGTCATTGTTTACGAAACGGTTGACCATGACGTTACCTTCGTACCGGCCTTCACTTCCGTACCCACCATATGCGTTTCCAAACCATCCTTGTTTCATACCTGGTTTTACGGTCAGGTTGATGACGGTCTCTTCTTCACCATCATCGAAACCGGTCATTTGCGCCATATCACTTTTTTTATCGAGTACCTGTAGTTTATCGATCATCTTGGCTGGGAGATTTTTGGAAGCCACTTTCGGATCATCGGAGAAGAATTCTTTCCCGTCCACCATTACCTTTTTCACCTCTTTTCCATTGACGGTTATCTTACCTTCGCTATCCACCTCCACTCCGGGCATTTTTTTCAATAAATCCTCCAGTACGGAGCCTTCGGTTACTTTATAGGAGTCAGCGTTGTATTCTACGGTATCATTACGAACGATAATCTCGGGTGCTTTACCTATAACTATAGCTTCTCCCAACTCAATAGCTCCATCGCTCAATTCAAGTTTGCCTACATTTACCGGATTTTTCTTCCCTGTGATTTGCAATGGTTGATATAAAGGATCGTACCCGACAAACGTGACATGTAATAAATAACTCCCTTTCTTTACGTTTTTCAAAATAAAGCTACCATTACGGGCACTTACTACACCCCGTACCATAGCACTGTCTTTTACGTTTAACAAGCGCACCGTAGCCTGCTCGATAGGGGTATCACTACCTTGCTCAACAACAGATCCTGTAACATTGACACCGTTTTGCTGCGCAAGAGCTACCGATGAAAGAAGGATCATCAACAACATCAAAAGGTACTTCCCCAATTTCATAACTCTATCAATTACATTGTTTACATTCACGAAAAGGTAGACAAGGATTACTCAAAATAGTTTAATATAACTTTTATTGATTTGGTATTATTAACAGTCATGAGGTTTCTGTTTTTGTTTGCAGAGGTACAAAGGTAATCGAGAAATAAAGAATAGGCAAGATGTTTTCATATTCATTCTATTTATAAAGAGATCATTTTAGGAGTGTTTTTTAAAGAGAGAAAATAAGTTACTAAGAGTGTATCTTGATTTGTTAAAAGCACAAGAATAAAATAGTCGTTTTGTTCTTGTGTCCTGTAGGATAGACAAATAGTATTATGAAAAGTTACAATAAGTATTGATTATCAATAAGTAAAAAAGAAAAAAGATATTGCTTTTAATAAAAAACGACTTATATTTAACGACAAAAGTAAACGGTGCTTTTGTTACGGTCGGTGATATAATGCGTATGAAAGATGCTTTGATTTCCCGGATGCAGGTTTTAAGGAACGTAATTGGGTATTGCCATTCCCTGATACGGAGATTAATGTGAATCCGAATTTGAAACAGAATGCAGGTTGGTAATTTAGGAATAAATTTAAATAAATATCTATGAAAACACATTTTTTATCAATACTAGCGTTGAGCTGTATCTGCTGTGCATGCAAGACGGTTCCTCAAGCGGAGTGGGTAAGTACGACATTCGATTTTCCATGGGTTACACAACCCGAGGTAGTAGCGGTATCTGAAACTTCAGAGCCGGATGTGGTTATAGATTTGACAAAGACCGCTCAAACAATTGACGGGTTTGGTACTTGTTTCAATGAATTGGGATGGACTTCCCTTTCTCTGTTGGATGAAACCGTACGTGAGGATATCTTGAAAGAGATGTTCGCCCCGGGGGTAGGTGCGAATTTCACGATTTGCCGTATGCCGATAGCGGCGAACGATTTCGCCATAGACTGGTACTCGTATAACGAGACAGAAGGAGACTTTGAAATGAAGAATTTTTCGATTGATCACGACCGGGCAACTTTGATCCCATTTATCAAAGGAGCCCAGCGTTACAATCCAAACATCAAGATTTGGGCCTCACCTTGGTGTCCTCCTTCGTGGATGAAGTGGAATAAGCACTACGCTTCCCGATCAACGACCGCATTAGCTAAGCGGTTGAAGAAAAGACAGACGGGAGAAGAAACCTTTATGTTTAGGGTAGTGGATAACGAGCTTCCCGAGGATCGCCAAGCATTCGAGGGTGCGGACGCTTTCATTCAGGAAGATGCCTATTTCAAAGCTTATGCGCTTTATTTCTCGAAGTTTATCGATGCTTACCGGCAGGAGGGCATTGATATATTTGGAGTGATGCCTCAAAACGAGTTTAACTCAGATCAACCCTACCCGAGCTGTTGCTGGACTTTAGGTGGATTGGCTACTTTCATGGGAAAATATCTTGGTCCGGCTATGGCAGAGAAAGGGGTAGAGATGATGTATGGAACGGTGGAGCGCCCCCGTGAGGCAATGATCGACTCCATCATGCAGGATCCGGATTGCAGTCGTTATGTGAAAGCCATCGGGTTCCAATGGGCCGGGAAAGATGCCCTGCCGATAGCTGCTCGTAAATATCCGCATCTGAAGTTCCTGCAAACGGAGCAAGAATGTGGAAATGGAAAGAACGATTGGAGTGGAGCTTCCCATTCTTGGGATTTGATGAAACATTATTTGAGTCATGGCGTGTCTGTCTATACTTATTGGAATACATCCTTAAAGCAAGGGGGTATCAGTCGTTGGGGATGGGCGCAGAATTCCTTGGTTGTGGTAAGTGAAGACGGTAAGTCATTCTCGTATACCCCGGAATATTATATAATGAAACATGTAAGTCATTATGTGCAACCGGGTGCGAAAAGGTTAGTGACGGAGGGTGCGTATAAAGATGTCTTGGCTTTCGTGAATCCGGATAATAGCATCGTTATTGTGGTGGGAAACTCTGGAACGACGGATAAACCGGTAAGTTTTAAGGTTAACAATTCAGTATATTCACCTGTATTAAAAGCCAATTCAGTGAATACACTTTTAATTAAGTAGCGTATGAGAGGATCCGTTATCGTAGGATGTTGCCTTTTGGCAGCATCCTGCTTTTTATCAGCCCAACAAAGAAAATATTTGGACCATCTATCTGATTATATAAAAAATACATCATCAGTCTTTGAATAGAGTTATGTGAATAGGAATGAGATAAACGGTAAATAATCCTTCAACTTGACTCGCAATATTTTCAAGGATTGTGTAATCCTGTATTCGACAGTTTTAATAGAAACACCCAAAGCTTCTGCGATTTGAGAATTGGATTGCTCTCCGAATCGGCTAAGTTTAAATGTTTCCCGGTAATTCTCTGGTAATTCATCGATTGCTTTCGTGATATTCTCCGTAAGTTCATTTACAAAATAGGTGTCAGGATTTTCAAATTGATCTTTGATTTTATCATAAATCAGGCTATGTACCCGTTCATGATACAATTGCTTTTTGATAGCGTTGAGGCAACGATGTTTAACAGCCATAAAAAGATAGGACTTCAAGGATATCTCTACAAATAAGGAATTTCGGTTTTCCCATATAAATAGCATTAGCTCCTGAATAAGTTCTTCGGCATCCTCATCAGAAACATATTGGGACGCATATTCGCATAGCGGCGAATAAAATTTGATAAACATCTGTTTAAAAGCGTCTTTACTTCCTAGTTGTATTTGTTCAATTAATGTAGAATCATCCATAAATCTTTTTTCACCCTTTCTTATCTGTAAGCAAAGATATATTTTATCTCGGATATTCAAGGTTAAAATGAAAAAGTTGAAAAAAATTGCTTTTTAGTTAAGGGTACGTTCTTGCAGGATTGTCTTAGCTATAGAGACGGATAAAAATGGAGACGAAAAATAAACATATTGATTTGCAAGAGCCGGAAGGCATGACATTTTTGCGATATATAAAGGGCACAGCTTCCAACGAGGAAAAAACTTATATTGAGTCTTGGCTGGAAGCAGATGAAGATAATGAGAGAATCTTATTGCAGACCGCCCGCATATATTATGCGAATAATGCGATGGAACGAATTGCTAGCCGAAATTCATTGGTTGCCTATGAAAAATTGGAGCAACGATTAGTGAAACGGACCTGTTTATATTGGTTGAAGAAACTCTCTGTTGTTGCAGCTTGTATAATTGCTATCATTGGGCTATCAAGCTTAATTTCATATATAAGGGTAGGGTCTAGTGTTGGTGCTCCTCAGTATATAACGCTTGAAGCCAATGCGGGGATACGCACTCATTTTAATTTACCAGATGGTACAGTCGTGTATTTAAATTCAGGCAGTAGCCTGTCCTATCCGGTACCATACGATTCTAAAGAGAGAAAAGTATGTTTATCAGGAGAAGCTTATTTTAAAGTTACTCATAACGAAAAACAACCTTTTATTGTTAGTGCTTTCGGTAATCGATATAATGTGAGGGTACTGGGGACAGAATTTAATATGCAAGCATATGAAAGTGAAGATCAGATATCGACAACTTTAGTAAAAGGTTCAGTGAATGTAGAAGTGAAAAATAAGATAGGGAAGACTTATAAATGGGAATTAAAACCTTCAGAGAAAGCCGTTTACAATGTAGATGAAGGAAAGATCTCGATAGCGAAAGTAAATACGATTTATGAGACAGCTTGGATGGAAGGGAAACTTATGTTTAAAAATATGCCTCTACCTCAGGTACTAAAGAGATTATCTTATTTTTATAATGTCAAATTTGAAATACAAGATCCAGTGATTAATAGTTATTACTTTAATGGAATATTTGAGAATAAACAGTTATCTCAAGTTTTGGATTATTTGAAGATTTCTTCACGAATAGACTATGAAATCAAATATGCTATGACAGATGACAGCCAAGGTTCCCAAAGTACAATGGTTATATTGAGAAAGAAAAAAAATGAGTGAAGTTAAAATAGAAGTTGAACCTTAAATGTATTGCTTATGAGAGAATAGAACCTTCAGACTCTATTAAAAAACATACGGAGAGATGTTACCAGCATCTTTCCGTATGAAATCATCGATAGTAAGTCTTTAAACAGTACTAAAGAATTTATTTTTTAATCTTAAATCAGTTACAAAAGTATGGTAAAAAATTATTATTACCAACAGGGAAGGTATATTCCTACCCAAAGGTTGGTTCACAAAGTCGCAAGAACCATGAAGTTAACCTGTTTGTTGCTTTGTTTATCTATTGGATTTGTATTTGCCAATCAGTCACAAGCCCAAAGAAATGTATTATCTTTAGATTTATCAGAGACTACTGTTTCTGATGTTTTGGAAACTTTGGAGAAGCAAACTGATTTTCATTTCTTTTATAATAGTAAACTAGTTGATGTCAATCGTAGGATATCGGTGAATGTTAAGGAACAAGACCTTTTTTCTGTCTTAAATCAAATTTTTAAAGATACAAACATTCTTTACAAGGTGGTTGATAAAGACATTATACTTACAGTTGCAGACTCCAAGAGTAAAGCTCAAGATAGTCGAAAGGTGACAGGTAAAGTAACAGATAGCAGAGGTGAAGCTATAATCGGTGTGAACGTTATTGAAAAAGGAACTACAAATGGGACAATTACAGATATTGGTGGAAACTATAGTATTGATGTTCCTTCTGGAGCTATATTGGTGTTTTCATATATTGGGTATGTCTCTAAAGATATATCAGTAGGGAATAATTCAGTTGTGAACGCTACGTTATCTGAGGATATGCAATCGTTGGATGAAGTGGTTGTCGTGAGCTATGGTACACAAAAGAAAAGAGACTTGACAGGATCTGTTTCTAAGGTTAATGCGGACGAATTATCAAGTATACCAGTCGGGCAGCTCGGGCAAAAATTGCAAGGGCAAGTTGCAGGTGTGCAAATCAATCAAGTTTCAGGAATGCCAGGTCAAGGTATGGCATTCCGTATTCGTGGAGCTGCCTCTATAAATGGTGGTAATGAACCTTTGTTTGTGGTGGATGGATTACCGATATCAACCGGGTTAAATAATATCAATCCGGATGAAATAGAATCTTTCTCTATATTGAAAGATGCTGCGGCAACTTCTCTGTATGGTTCGAGGGCCGCAAACGGAGTTGTCTTGATTACCACGAAACGAGGAAAACAAGGTCGGACGGAAGTAAGTTTAAATGCTTCGTATGGAATACAATCAGTCCGGGGATTAAAAGAACCAGATGTAATGAACGCACGCGAATTTGCTCAATTCCAAAAAGAGTTTTATGAGGACAAGGCTAAATATGAGGGCTATACGGGAGGTGTCCCAGAGGCTTATCAACATCCAGAGCAATATGGGGAGGGTACGAACTGGTATAAAGAATTAACTCATTCGGCTCCTGTTCAAAATTATAGCTTAAGTATTTCGGCAAGTAAGGATAAATTCAATTCTGCGATTGTCTTAGGTTACTTTCGTCAAGATGGTGTTTTGTATAATACTAATTTTGAGCGTTTCTCTCTTCGTGCAAATAACGATTATCAAGTGAATGATCGTTTGAAATTAGGCTTGAACATAGCACCGACATTACAATTGGCAAAAAATCAAACGATTGATGGACAACGTAATTTACTGAGTGCGGCTACATTAGCTTCTCCGTTGCTAAGTCCTTATGATACAAATGGAGATTATGTTTTGGCTTTGGATGCGCCTAATATGTTTCCACAACCAAACTGGCGACGGGTATTAGATGAAAAGATTGATCAGAGGAAAACGATAACGGTCCTGAGTAATATGTTTATGGAGTTGGATATTTGGAATGGTATCAAATATAAACTTCAAGCTGGGGTAGATATTGGATCGAATAATTTACGAGATTTTACTCCATCCACTGCTGGAGGCGCTTTTAATATTGCGCCCCCTCAAAAGGCAACGGCTAATTTTAATACGGGCTTCTATTATAACTGGACGGTTGAAAATATGTTGATGTATAATAAGACAATTAAAGATCATAGTATAGATGCGTTGATTGGCTATACTGCGCAAAAATATACGTGGGAAGGTTCAGATTTGTCAGGAACAGATTTTCCAGATGATGATATCTCTTGGATTGATGCGGCGGCTACTAAAAATGGAACTAGTACGATGCAACAATGGGCGATGGCTTCTTTCATTGGAAGGGCTAACTACAGTTTTAAGGATAGATATTTGTTGCAAGTAACATTCCGTCGTGATGGTTGTTCTCGTTTTGGATCAGGAAATAAATATGCGAATTTTCCTTCAGTCTCTGCGGGATGGATTGCCTCTGACGAAGCATTTATGCAGCCAATGTCTCAAATATTGAATTATTTGAAGGTCCGTGCGAGTTATGGTTTGACTGGTAATTATAATATTGATAATTATAATTATCTAGCTCGGGTTACTAAGGCAAATTATGTTTTAGGGGGAGCTTTAGCACCGGGTAAAGCTTTGGAAAGCTTAAGGAATAATGAATTAACTTGGGAAGAGACAAAACAGTTAGATTTAGGTATTGATCTTGGTTTCTTGAATGATCGTATTTTTGTGATGTATGATTATTATTTGAAACGTACGGATGGAATGTTGTATCAGACGGATATTCCTGCGGCTACAGGTTTTTGGGATATACAATCCAATATGGGGGATTTCAAGATATGGGGGCATGAGATAACTGTTACATCTCGTAATCTTGTGAATGAATTTAAATGGACTACTAATTTTAATGTTTCTTTTAACAGGAATAAAATCTTAAAATTGGGTACGGAAAATGCTCCTATTGGAGGATATGAGACTTATGGTGATTTTAATCGATTAGAAGTTGGACAACCGATTGGTGCCTTGTTTGGGTATATTTATGATGGGGTATACATGACGGAACAAGAATTAAATTCCCAGCCTAAACATGCTACATCAGAGATTGGAACCGCTCGGATGGTAGATGTAAATAATGATAAAAAAATTGATGCTGATGACAGGACGATTATAGGAAATCCTACTCCTGATGCCATTTTTGGTATGACTAATGAATTCCAATATAAGAATTTTGATTTGAGTATATTACTTCAAGGTCAGATTGGTGGAGATATAATGAATGCTAATTATGAGAATACAGAAAATCTGGATGGTGTGTTCAATGTCCGTAAGTATGTGCAAGACAGATGGCGTTCTCCGGAGAATCCAGGAAACGGTATTGTTCCACGTACAAAATCAGGGACAACAGAGTTATTCCGTTTAGGGCATAGTGGACAAGTGTATGATGCTTCATATTTGGCGATCAAAAATATTACCTTGGGATATACGATTCCATTTACTCCTAATCATTACATATCGAAACTTCGTGTGTATTTGACTGCCCAACAACTTGCTGTTTTTACAAAATATCCGGGTCTTAGCCCAGAAGTTAGTCAAAATGGAATGGATTGGAGAGGATTAGGCGTAGATCGTACGGCTTATCCAGTACCTAGAACATTTAGTATTGGGTGTAATATAACTTTCTAAGAACCTGTATAAAATAAATGAATTATGAATAAGTTAATAAGTATATGTATAACTACTTTGTTTTTAAGCTCTTGTTCTAGTGATTTTTTAGATTTGGCACCTCAGCATACAGGAAGTGAATCTACTTTTTTCAAGACGGAAGAGCATTTTACGCAAGCTATTAATGGAGCATATCAAAAATTACGTGATGTTCATGGCGTTTATGGAACATTAATGTCTGAAATGCGTGCTGATAATACTCATTATATCCGCTTTGAAGCGGATAGAGCACAACGTCAATATGAGGAAGTTGCAGATTTTACAAATGATGAGCAGAATATTGTAACTGATGATATGTATTACAACTGTTTTTCTGGCATTTCTAGGGTAAACTCTATATTGGATCGTATAGAGGGAATGGAATTTTCAGAAGAATTTAAAAATCATATAATAGGGCAAGCGAAATTTTTGAGGGGGTATTATTATTTTCAATTAGTTCAGTATTTTGGAGGAGTTCCTTTATATTTACATGAGGTAACTGGGGTTAATGATGCGTTTTTGGCTCGTTCTTCTGAGGAAGAGGTTTACAAGATAATTTTGAGTGATGTAAATGATGCCGTTGCTAAACTTCCAGTTGTTAGTTTTCCACAAGATGGTTCTGCTACACAAGGTTCTGCACGTATGTTATTGGCCTATGTATTGATGACAATGCCTTCTCGGGATTATGTTGGAGCAGAAGCCCAATTAAGGGAAATACTGAAGATGGGATATGAATTACAAACAAATTATGCCTCAGTTTTTGAACCTTCGAATAAGAATAGCAAGGAATCTATTTTTGAAGTGCAGTTTCAACAGGGGGATCAAGGACAGGAAAGCAACTGGTTGTATTATTTTATACCGAGAACGAGTGAGGCTGAGATTATAACAGGTGTTCCCGGAAGTAATACGCTTAGCGATGCTGGCTGGAATATACCCACACAGGAGATGGTTGATTCTTATGAAGAGGGGGACTTGCGTGTAGATCCTTCAATTTCTGTAATAGCAGGGCATAATGATGAGTATGGACGTTTTGTATATGATAAGGTTTTTAATGTAGGAGATCCAGGAATTAAGAACTATCCTATATCTTATTATTTTATCAACAAATATCATCATGCTCATTCAAAAGTGAAAAATACGGATGATAATTGGCCTGTTTATCGGTATTCGGATGCTCTTCTTTTACTAGCGGAATGTTTGGTACAACAAGGTAAGGCGGGAGAAGCTGTAACATTCGTAAATCAAGTTCGCCAACGAGCAGGATTGAAGGCTTTGTCTATGGTGAATGCTGATATTGTTGCAAAAGAGCGTCGGCATGAATTAGCTTTTGAAGGTCATAGGTGGCAGGATTTACTCCGTACGGGAAAGGCTATAGAAGTGATGTCTGAATATGGAACACGTATGAAATCTTTATATCCGTATTTGACAGAAAGAACTTATCAGGTAACAAAAGAGAAATTAGTGTTCCCGATACCTTATCGTGAACTTCAAATTAATTCTTTGCTTGAACAAAACCCTGGATATTGATTGCTAAGAAATGAGTTTGTTCCGGAGGCGCTTTGTTCTCCGGAACGAATAGGAATACTATCTTTACCATTATTTGTTAACTGAAAGGTCTCTAGGGGCTACTAATTATTTAGAATTTATGAAACAACGATTTTTCTTGCTGTTGTGTTTGTCATTTCTTATACCTTCCGTAAATTTTGCGCAATCTCAGAAGTATAAGGGATATCCAGAGCGGGGAGGAGATATTGATGTCTTATCTGGCTTTCAGAATCCCCCTAAAGGATATGGGAATGTTCCTTTCTATTGGTGGAATGGAGACCGTTTGGATAAAGAGCGGTTAAAAGAGCAATTGGATATCCTTTCTTCTTCTGCGACAGACGGCTTTGCGGTTAGTTATATACATACAGATCCGAAAGTGGATACCTTGTTTAATAAAGGTGGGTATGGACTGTATGGACGGACTGAGCCCGGTGAACCTTCTGTATTCTCAGAAGAGTGGTGGAATATTTGGAAATGGTTTTCGGGAGAATGCGCTCAACGTGGATTAGGGATTGGACTAGATGATTATACGGTTGGTTGGATTGGAAACGGCTATTATCCGGATGAATTGGATACTATGGATATCTTTAAAGGGTATAAAGGAGAGTTAGAGATAAATGTATTTCCTGTAAAAAAGGAGGAGGTTTTCCAATATGATGTTCCGGAGGATTTAGTGGCTGTTGTCGCTTGGCCCGGTAAGATTAATCTCGAAACTAGCATTAAGAATAGACAGATTATTTGGAAATCTCCTATAAGAGAGGATGTGAATGTTTATGTTATTAAAGCAAAGAATAAATATGTCCTTCATCCGGATTATGGGAAGACTTTGGTTGATGTCTATTTTAATCGTTTTGAAAATAAGATGGATTCTGTGGAAAAGGCTGGCATGAATTACTTTTTTCAGGATGAATTATCATATCCAATCAGTATGATGTCTTGGTCTGATGATTTTCAGTCGGAGTTTCAAAGACGAAAAGGATATGACATAACTCCATATCTACCAGCGTTGAAAGAATATATAGGTCCGGTTACTCCCAAGATTCGATTAGATTATGCGGAGGTTTTAATGGATTTGTCTGAAGAACGTTATTACCGACCAATTTATGAATGGCATGCCAAGAGAGGGCTAATATATGGTTGCGATAATTTAGGACGTGGACGAAATCCATTGTCTTATGTTGATTATTTTCGTGCGATCAGTTGGTTTACTGCTCCGGGAAATGATGCTCCATCTATGGGATCCAGTTTTTTGGAGACGAAAGTTTCGAGTTCTATAGCGCATTTATATAACCGTCCAAGAACTTGGTTAGAAGCTTTTCATAGTATGGGTTGGGGGAGTTCCGGTGCATGGTTGACTCAGCAAATAGATCATCATTTTATGGCTGGTGGTAATTTAGTTTGTATGCATGGTTTGTATTATTCAACTCATGGTGGTTGGTGGGAATGGGCTCCACCTTGTTTCCATTTTCGTATGCCTTATTGGCCTCATATGAAAACTTGGTTGAAATATACGGAAAGAATGAGTTATCTGTTGAGTCAAGGAGAACATGTTTGTGATATAGCCCTCATGTATCCGACCGAATCCATGCAAGCATATCCAGATATGACAGCTGATACAACATTTAATTTGGCTATGAAATTAAGTGCTGCCGGATTGGATTATGACTTTATTGATTTTCGTTCTTTAAGGCAAGCCTCTTTTGACAAGAGCTCGTTACATATAATGAATGAGAAGTATAAAGTAATGATTATTGCAGGAATGAAAGCTATGCATTATTCTTCTTTGCAAAAACTTAGGGATTATTATAGGGCTGGTGGCATTATTCTGGCAACCGGGGAGTTACCCTCTGCTAGTAGTAGAATAGGTGAACAAGATAAGAAGGTTGATGAAATAGTAAAAGAGATATTTGGTTTGACTGCGATGGAGGCTCGTTCAGGTAAAATGGGGCAAATACAAAAGAATGCGGCAAATGGAATTGGGTGGTATATTTCTGATGGTTCAATTGAGAAATGTATCCCTCTGTTGATTACACCAGATTTTATTCCTAATGAAAATGGAGGTAAAGTGTTGCATCGAAAAGTTGGTGATCGAGATATTTATATGGTAATGAATGTAGATAAGAACTCTAAGTGTTTTTTCCGTAGTACAGGCAAAGTGGAATTGTGGGATGCTCAAAATGGAACGATACGCCCCTATCCCGTTCTTCGCCAGAATGAAAAAGGTACTTGGTTAAAATTGAATAAAGAATATACCAATTCATATTTAATTGTGTTCTCACCGGGTAAACCCATTCTAGAAAATATTTTGGAAAAGAATGAATCCCTTGACTATGAAATTTTGTTAGATGGAGAATGGACTGTCAATTTGCTGCCGACATTAAATAATAAATGGGGTGATTTTCGTCTACCCGCATCCAATGAATATATTGAAGCTGAAGCTCGTATTTTTCGTTTTATGGCAGAGAAACAAGCTCCTAAGTCTTGGATGGAAAAAGATTTTAAGGATGAGGGTTGGGAAGAAGGAATTTATGGATATGGACCTCAATATGAGACTTATTCAGATTCATTCCCTAATTGGAAAACCGTTTCGTTTTCTTGGCAGTATGGAGTATGGGATAATCCGGGTGCTCAAGGATATCATGGGCTGAAAGGTAAGATTAGTGATGGCTTTTTTATTTTAGATCAAGGAGGATTGCAAAGGTTTAGGACTTATGTGTATGTAAAGGATAGTGGCACTTATCGGGTGGAGCAGATTGGAACATTTGCGGATGTTATTTTAATAGACGGTGTATTTGTTCATGAAAAAGTAGATTTGGCGAAGGGATGGCATTCTTTGCTTGTTGAGTATGCGAATACTTGTAAAATAGAATATAAATCCCAAACTGGAGCTTACCATGATGACCGTCCTCGAGGTGCCGTAGTTCTGTTACCAGAGAAAGTCGTAAAACCAATAAAACCATCTGCCTATTCGGATGAAATATCGATGTGTTGGGCTAAAGCGGAACACTTATTTTTTGATCCGTACCAAGGAAAGTATAATAGATGGAATTATCGTTTTCAATCAGTTCCGGGATTACAGGAAATGGATTTTGCGATTAGGGGTAAAGATTTGAAAGTGTGGGTTGATGGAAAGGCACTTCCGGATTCTACTATACATCTTTTGAATGAGATGAGTTTAGATGGCATTAATCGATACAAGGTGATTTTTCCGGAGACAAAACAAAGAATAGGAACTATCGCTTTTTCAATTACTGCTCACATAGGTTATCAAGGGACAGCGGTATTGGCAGAACCTGTAAAATTGAAAACAGGAACAGGCCTGCTTTTGAGAGGAAATTGGGCAAAAACGGGAGCTCTACGCTGCTATTCTGGAGGTATGATTTATAAACAAAATGTTCGTTTACCAAAGAAATACCTCAATAAAAAAGTTTTATTGGATTTAGAGGACGTGGTAGCTACTTGTGAGATAAAGGTTAATGGTCATTCTGCAGGGATTTTAATGAGTCCTCCATATAAAGTGGAGATAGGCCAATTTCTGAAGGAAGGTACAAATGAAATTGAGGTATTGGTTTATAGTACATTAGCAAATCATTATCAAACTCAGCCAACACCCTATCGTGGAGATCCTAAAGCCGGACTTATAGGTCCAATATCTTTGTTGATTTTTAATTAATTTGAAAGGATTGTACAATGAAATATTTTATATTTTCACTGATTTTGTTATGTTGTTCTGTGTTTATGAAAGGACAAAATCAATATAGTGCGGAACCATCTCTTGTATTGTTAAAAGAACGTTGGGAAGCAGAATGGATTACTTGTCCGGAAAGTTCTTTATATGATTACGGTGTTTATCACTTTAGGAAAACACTGACATTAGATAATCAACCAGATTCTTTTATTATAAATATATCCGCAGATAATAGATATCGTTTATTCGTAAATGGGAAGCCGGTTTGTTGGGGACCGGCAAGGGGGGACATTTATCACTGGTATTTTGATACGGTAGATATTGCGTCATTGTTAAGACCCGGGAAAAATGTATTAGCTGTATTAGTTTGGAACTTTGGAAACTATACTCCGGGAGCACAGATGACTCTGAAGACTGGTTTGATTGTACAAGGAAACTCTTCTTTGGAGGCACAAGCAAACACGGATAAATCTTGGAGAGTTTATCATGATCTTGCTTATTCTCCATCTATAGAGTATTTACAAGATGTTGGATGTTGTGATATTTTGAATGCATCATTATATCCATGGGGCTGGGAGAATTTGGATTATAATGATACCGACTGGAGAGAGGTTCGTACGATAGGTCGTGGACAACCTTATGGAATAGGTTCTGGATATGATTGGATACTATGCAAAAGAGATATTCCATTTATGGAAGAATCTTTATTACGCATGAACCGAATACGTAGGGCAGAAGGTATTGATTTACCGTCTGATTTCTTAAAAGGTAAAGCGGAGCTTAAAGTCCCAGCAAATAAGAAGGTATCTCTTTTGATTGATCAGGATTTTTTGACAACGGCTTATCCTGAATTGATTGTTTCGGGGGGGAAGAATAGCCTAGTTAAGTTTACTTATAGTGAAGCTATGTTTAAGGACGGAGAAAAAGCAAACAGAAATGAGATTGATGGACGGGATGTCATAGGGTTTGTGGATAAATTTTATCCGGATGGAGGCTCGAATCGTCTTTTTCGTCCTTTATGGTTCAGAACTTATCGGTATATTAAACTGGATATTGAGACTAAGGATGAGGCTTTAGTTCTCCATGATTTGTATGGTATGTATACAGGATATCCATTTAAAGAAAATGCTTCTTTTGATTGCGATCAGGATTTTATGAAACAAATTTGGGACACTGGTTGGCGTACGGCACGTCTATGTGCGCATGAAACTTATTTCGATTGCCCATATTATGAGCAGTTGCAATATGTGGGCGATACACGTATTCAAGCTCTTATTTCTCTTTACGTAGATGGGGATGATCGTTTAATGCGAAAAGCAATTAAGATGTACGATTATTCTCGTTCTTATGAAGGAATTACGACAAGTCGTTATCCGAGCCGTGTTCCTCAATATATTCCACCATTCTCTTTATACTGGATTAATATGGTACATGATTATTGGATGTATCGTGATGATCCTGCTTTTGTGAAAAACTGTATTTCAGGGGTGAAAACAATACTGGAGTGGTTTACAGATAAAGTGGATAAGGAAACAGGGATGCTAGGAGCTATTCCTCATTGGAATTTTGTGGATTGGCCAACTCAGTGGCCATGGAGCAAAAATAAACCGACAGGTGGGGTCCCTCCGGGAGGAATGACTGGCGGCTCCTCTATCCTTACTTTACAATTAGCTTATACATTAAAAGATGCCGTGGAGTTACTGAATCATTTTGATGAGAAAGAATTGGCCGCTCAATATGACTCATTACGGATTTCTTTATGTGAAAATACATGGAAGCATTGCTGGGTTGAAAAAAAACAATTATTATGTGATGATATATTGAAAACAAGTTATAGCCAACATGCTAACATAATGGGAATATTGTCTGATGCTATTCCTGCTAAACTTCAGCAAGATCTATTGACACGCTTAGATACGACTTCTTCTTTAATTCAGGCAACTTTCTATTATCGTTTTTATTTGTTTCGAGCTCTAAAAAAAGTAGGCTTGGCTGATCAATATGTATCTATGTTGAAACCTTGGCAAGATATGTTAGGTATGGGATTGACTACTTTTGCGGAGAATCCGGAACCTAGCCGTTCGGATTGCCATGCTTGGAGTGCGAGCCCCGTTTTTGATTTTCTAGCGACAATTTGTGGAGTGGAGCCGGCAGAAGCAGGTTTCCGTTCTGTAAAAATAGAGCCCCATTTAGGTTATTTGAATAGAGTAGAGGGAAAAATACCTCATCCATTAGGAAATATTTCTATAATATTAGAAAGGGAGAATAAAAGTATTAAAGGTAAAATTGTATTGCCGGAAGGTTTGCCTGGTCGTTTCATCTGGAATAAACAAACCCTAATTCTTCATTCTGGACAAAATCTGATAGATCTATGAATATGAAAATTAATTATTTGATAATATTAGGATTGTTATGTATACAAGATATGATGGGACAGTCGGATTTTAGATTGGCTCCTATTCTGAGGATAGATGATAATACACTTATGGAGAAGTTTAAATCCCCACCAGGGGAAGCTCGGATGTCTTGTTATTGGTGGTGGATAAATAGTATGGCGACCAAAGAGTCTATAACAAGAGATCTTGAAGAAATGAAAGCTAAGGGATATGGTTCCGCTACATTAATCTATGCGGGAAGCTCTAGTTATGAGATCGCTACGAAAACAGCACATGGACCAGTATTTATGTCTCCTGATTGGATGGGGTTATATAAACATGCGGTACGAGAGGCTGATCGACTGGGGATAAGCTTATGTGTCAATGTACAAAGTGGTTGGAATCCGGGAGGACCCTCCATAACCCCGGAATATGCATTGAAAAAGTTAACATATTCTGAGTGTAATATCAGTGGTGGAAAGATACTTCATATGAAATTAGCACTTCCAGAATCAAATCTTTTGTATCGTGATGTCTGTGTTCAAGCAGTGAAACAATTGCCAGAAGGTACACCTATGAAGGATGAGGCAATTCCTTATTGGTCTGCTAAATCATTTAACTCAGGGCTTGGTTTTCAAGAAATATTCCCACTAGATAAATTGAGGGAGGGATTCCTTTTTGACTCAAATGCAGAAGTGATAAAGAAAAGTGAGATTCTGGATTTGACAGATTTTTTTGATGGAGAAACTCTAAGCTGGAATGCTCCAGAAGGTAATTGGACTATTATACGGTATGGTTGGACTTGTACGGGGGTGCGTACTTCGACAACAAGTGATGGGTGGGAAGGTCTATCGGTAGATCACTTAAGTGCGGAAGCTTTTGATGTATTCAGTAAAACTGTCATAGAACCATTGATTTATACGGCGAAAGAGGCCGGTAATAGTGTTCGTTTTCTTCAAACGGATAGCTGGGAGATGGGAGTCGTGAATTGGACAAATCGTTTCCCCGAAGAATTTAAGAAGTATCGAGGATATGACATATTTCCTTATCTTCCGGTTATGACTGGTCGCATTGTAGAGAGTCCAGAGCTCTCTAATCGTTTTTTACAAGACCTTCGAAGAACTGTGAGTGATTGTATCTATGAGAATCATTATATGTTATTCAAAGAGTTGGCTCATAAACATGGAATGATGATTGACCCGGAATCGGGAGGTCCTTGTTATACTCCTGTTGATGCGTTACAGATAATGAGTATTAGCGATATACCTCATGGTGAATATTGGGCACGATCTATTTCTCATGTTGCGTCTGAAGGAGCGAGACTATCAGTTAGACAAAGTGCTTGTGTAGCGCATACGAATGGAAAGAGATTTGTGGAAGCTGAAGGACCAACGAGTATTGGTCCTCAATGGGAACGATCCCCTAAAGATTTAAAGGGTGTTCTAGATCGAATCTTTTGTTCAGGAGTTAATCGTTTAGTTTGGCATGCGTTTGTTTCCTCTCCAAAAGAGTATGGCGTGCCCGGGAATGAATATTTTGCGGGAACACATTTAAATCCAAATGTAACTTGGTGGGAGCAGGCTGGAGATTTTGTAGATTATATAGATCGGTGTTCTTATTTGCTTCAACAAGGATTATTTGTGGCAGATGTTCTTTATTATACAGGAGATGATGTTCCTAATATGGTTTTTCTGAAAGAGGAGGTAGACGATCTAAATTTGGGGTATGACTGGGATAAATGCTCAAAAGATGTGATTTTAAATAGGCTTTCTTTTTCTGAAGGGAAGATACGCTTACCGGATGGAATGTCGTATCAAGTATTAATATTACCTCCTCACAAGACAATAGATTTGGAAGTCTTAAGAAAAATAGAACAGTTGGTATTACAAGGTATGACTGTGATTGGTGAGCCTCCTCTTAGAACGAGTGGCCTAACCAATTATCCGGAGGGTGATAAAGAGTTGTATGAAATTCGGAATCGTATGTGGGGATGGCTAGATGGAGTAAATAGAACGGAACAAACCTATGGTAAAGGGCGTGTAATTTGGGGGCAAGATATAAATAATGTGCTAATGTCTATGTCGGTGAAGCCTGATTTATCATATACAAGCCATCGATCGGGAACATTATTGGATTATATTCATCGAAGAACAGAGGAACAAGATATTTATTTTGTTACAAATCGGTATGCTGTAAATGGCATTAATGATTATTTCTATCGGTATATGCCTTCTTTGCCAGATCGTTATGAATTTGTGAATTGTAGATTTAGGGTAACAGGAAAAGTTCCTGAATTATGGAATCCACAAACTGGAGACATAAGGCCTATTTTAAATTATTATGAAGAGAACGGAACTACGGTTATTCCTTTGCATTTTAATCCGGAAGGCTCTGTTTTTGTAGTATTTAGGAATGCGGAGAATACGAATAATCATATCGTGAAAGTAGAGCGTTATAGTTCTGTGATATTCCCAGATGATTTAGAGGTTGGCCAATATCCTCCAATTGAGTTTGAAACCCAAAAAGATGATATTGTCGCTAACATATATGATCCCGGGAATTATAAAATTTATTGGAATAATGGAAATGTTTTATCTATAGAAAGTAGTGAGAAAATAGAGGAATATGTTATAATGGGGAATTGGGTTGTACGCTTTGATTCTTGTTGGGGTAAAAGTGAACCTGTCATTTTCAATGAATTATGCTCATGGACAGATTTTGAAGATCCGGAGATCCGCTATTTTTCAGGGAAAGCAATTTATGAAAATGGATTTTATTTAAAGGCTGAACAGTTAAGGGATAAAAAGATGAAATTAGACTTAGGGAATGTTCAAGATCTAGCTGTGATTAAAGTTAATGATCATGCCTTCCCAGTTTCTTGGTCGGCTCCTTTTGAGGTTGATATCACTCCTTATGTAAAAGAAGGCCAAAATACTTTATCAATAGAGATTGTCAACTTATGGCCTAATCGCCTTATCGGAGATAGTAAATTGCCTAAACAAGAGAGAAGAACTAAAACGAATATCATAAAGTTCGATGCTCCGGATTCTGAAAAATATTTACGAACTTCAGGGCTTTTGGAACCAGTAAAAATCAAGTTTTTCAAGCAAGTGAAAATTGGATATCTATAGATCAGTAAAAATGAGGCTAAACTCCATCCGTAATAGATAGAGGTTATTTCTTTTTAAGAGGAAATAACCTCTTCTTATTTTTTTATTTTATATTTGTTCAGTCAACATGTGCTAGAGGAGATGGATGTAGAACGGATATACCTAGAACGATTACGAGGCGGTTCATACAGAGACTTTACGAAGCTGTATGAGTCATATGCTTCACGTCTATATGCGTTCGCATTACACTTGACTCATTCTGAAGCTTTAGCAAAGGATATTGTACAAGAAACTTTTATTAAAGTATGGGTACGGAGAGAACATATTGATTTAGATATGTCTTTTGAGGCTTTTCTGTTCACTATGGCCAAGAATCAATTGCTGAATGAGTTTCGTAGACTGGCGAATAGTCCGATTTTTCTAGATGATGTCATGTTGAATGAGTCTGAAGATGGAGAAGAAACTGCGATTGAACGTAAATTATCTTTTGAGGAATTTAACCATAGATTGGAAATAGCGAAACGAAAGTTGACACCCCGTCAACGGGAACTATTTGAGTTAAACAAAGAACAAGGTATAACTGTGGCAGAAATAGCCGCTAAGACTTTAATCTCGGAACAGTCTATCCGTAACCAGTTATCGCAAGCCTTACATGTCTTGAGAAAGGAATTGGGCCGGTATGCCTTGTTGTTCTCTCTTTTCTTTATCGGATAAAATCAAAAAATCATATTATTATGTTTTATAACATATAAAAAAGCATGTTATAAATTCACGATTCATGTGTATACCTTATAAAAAGGATATTATGCAGGAATCATATACATATTATTTGCTCTCAAAGTACGTAGATCACACAATTTCTGCGGAGGAGTTGGAAACACTACGGCTTCTGGTTAATTTATCCGATGATGATGAATTATCGTTGTCTCTATCTCGTTTATGGGAAAAATGGCGATTCACGGAGGAGGTGAATGAGAGAGTTGTACGAGATATGTTCAGCGAGATTCAGAACCGAACGAGAAAAGAACGATTTGTCATGATGTTTAGAAAACTGGCTCGTGTCGCTGCGATACTATTAATACCTTTATTGAGCATGTTGTCTGGTTATTTATACTTCAATCCTGTTGATCGGAATGATAGTACTGGTAATTTAGTGGTTCGTGTAGATAAAGGGGAGAAATCGGGGGTGACTTTACCTGATGGAACACAAGTAAAATTAAATGCGGAATCAAGATTAAGTTACACTCATGACTTTGGTAGGGAACTTCGGCAGGTTAATTTAGAAGGAGAAGCTTATTTTGAGGTGACTCGGAATGAGAATAAACCTTTTGTGGTACATACGAAATATTTGAATATAGAAGTGCTAGGAACAAGTTTTAACGTGTATTCATATGAGTGTGAGAATGTAATGGAGATGGCTTTAATATCGGGGCAGATTAAGCTACAGACTTGTTCAGACCCTTCCCGTGTCGTTTATCTAAAACCGAATGAAAAAGCACTGTTTAATAAAGAATCGGGCGTTATAACTGTGGAGAAAACAGACAATCGGTTTGAAACAGCATGGTTAAGAGGGGACTTGGTTTTTCGGTCAGCGAAGTTGAGCGATGTCTTGACTAAACTAGAGCGTAGGTATGGTGTAAATATCCATTTGAAAGACTCTTCTTTAGTGGATGACTTATTCACCGGATATTTTGATAGTGAGTATATCGTAGAAGTAATGGATCTTTTGGAGAAGCATTATGACTTTACATATGATGTACGAGGAGACGATATCTTTATACATCCTTGAGTGAGTGAAAATAAAAATGTATAACCTTAAATTAGTTCTTTATGAGACAAGATTCTTCATAGTAAAAAACGGAACCGAAAAATGGTCGAGATTTTCCGGTTCCCCATCAATACTCCATTTACGAGAATGGCGATTAGGCCATAAAACGGATTGTATCAATTTAAAAAAGTAATATATGTTCAAAAGTAGAAAAAATCATTGTAGTTATATAATATTTTTGGCTCTATTTCTGTTTTTTAATCCTATTTTGGTATTAGCTCAGACGGAAAGTATTACTCTTTCTATGAAGAATGCTACATTAAAACAGTTTTTTGAGGCCATAGAGAAACAGACTACTTATATATTCTCTTATCGGGATGCTATAGTAGAAGGAAAGAAAGAGATAACCTTAAATGTGACGAATCAGCCAATTAAACGTGTACTAGACGATGTTTTACATCAAAGAGACTTACAATATACGATAGCAGGTCATTCTATTATCGTTACTTTAAAAGCTGCAGGTAATGCGAAGCTGGTATCCGGTACTGTTGTGGATAGTAACGGTGATCCGGTAATTGGTGCAAATGTCGTGGAGAAGGGTACTACGAATGGAACGGTAACGGATATATCCGGAAATTTCTCGTTAAACATAGATGAGGCGAGTATTTTGCAGGTCTCGTATATAGGGTTTAATACTCAAGATGTTGCGGTGAACGGGAATTCAAGTTTAGTGATAAACCTGAAAGAAGATACTCAGAAACTAGATGAAGTAGTCGTTGTGGGTTATGGTGTACAGAAGAAGTCGAATGTAACGGGATCGGTCGCTTCTATCAAAACCGATGATTTCAATGACTTAAATATGGATGTGTCTCATGTTATTCAAGGACGTGTGGCTGGTGTTAATGTCTCTAATGGAAATATTATCATTCGTGGAGCGGCTTCTATCAATGGTGCAGATCCGTTATGGATCGTGGATGGGGTACCAGGTAGCGCTCCTAATTTTAACGATATAGAATCTATTGAGATCTTGAAAGATGCAGCCTCGACTGCTATTTACGGTGCTCGGGGAGCAGGAGGTGTAATTCTCGTTACCACTAAAAAGGGAAAGATTGGGAAACTCTCTATTAACGCAAGAGTAAATTTTGGAATAGAAACTCCAATTGACTTGCCAGATATGCTGCATACCGCAGATTTTATTGACCGGAAGTTGGCGGCAGGTTTCCCGAACAACCCTAACTCTGGCTGGGATAATCCTTCTTCGCTACCGGATACGGATTGGGAGGATCTGGTTTGGCGTAATGCTTTTAGGCAAAACTATTTTTTACAGATGACAGGAGGTAATGAGAAAACTACATTCAATATGTCTGCTGAGTTCTATAAAAATCAGTTTATTGAACGTTATTCTTTTGAGGATGCGGGTAATTTCCGTGTGGCCAGCCAGACAAATATAAGTAAACGTGTGAAGTTTTCCGAGATACTGACCGTTGGCTTTAATAATACAGACCCTCATTTGTACGGGCAGACGGATAATGACTATGTTTATTACCGTCAAGTTCCTACAATGGTCCCTTATGACAATACCAACGAATCAGGAGGTGGTTGGGGTAAACATCCGGCAGGAGGCTACTATGAAGGACCTAACCATGTGGCTACACTAATGTCGCATCATGAGAATGAGCGTAGGTTCTGGGCTCGGGCGAACGCTATTTTGGACTGGGAGATTATCAATGATTTAAAGTTCCAGGCGAATTTCTCCGCTAATTTTGACTCTCATGCGAATAATTTGTTTTTGGAGTCATGGAATTTGGGATCTTTGTCCCAGCAGGATTATTACTCGAAAGATTATGGTTCCGGTTATGATTTACGTATGTTGTATACATTGACTTATGACCATACTTTCGGAGGAAAGCATTATGTAAAAGGTATGGTAGGTTACGAAGCTTATCGTGCGACGGCTTCTTCTGCCGGAGGTTGGAAAAATGGTTTCTTGGTTCAGCCCTCGGATGATATTAGTTTAGGTACGGGAGATAAAGATGTGTCTGGAACGAAGACACAAAGTCGTAGCTTATCCCAGTTTGCTCGTGTAAATTATGCGTATGATGATCGTTATTTGCTTGAGGCTAGTATCCGCCGGGATGGTTATGATAATTTTGGCCCGGATAACCGATTTGGAGTGTTCCCTTCGGCTTCTGTCGGTTGGAATATCGGAAAAGAAAGTTTTGTAAAAGACAATATAACATGGATGTCTCAATTGAAATTGAGAGGTAGTTATGGTAAAATCGGTAATAATACGATACCCCAATTTTTATATGAGCCTTCTTTCACGAATAATTATCTGTATTATTCATATGACGGACAAAATACGGAGCGAGGATTCTGGTATTCGAATGTTGCGAATGCCACGATTAAATGGGAAGATGTGGCTCAATGGAATGTGGGTATTGATGCCAGTTTTCTGAATAACCGATTGAATACGACTATTGAGTATTATGATAAGAAAACCTCCGATATGCTGTATTCCGTAGGTGTGCCTCCTTCGGCCGGCCCTTCTTCGGAGCCTTTTAGTGAGACGTCTTCTTACAAGGCTAATATTGGAAAGATAAGCAACCGAGGTTTCGAGTGGATGGTCCAGTGGAGGGATTCTTACAAAGATTTCCGGTATGACGTGGCATTTACTTTGTCTACCAATAAAAACAAAGTGATTAAGTTAAGTGACCAAGTGAATCCGATTATTTGGGCTGGAAGCGATGCTGCTTTAAATAGTTCTATTTATCGTACGGAAAATGGGCAACCGATGGGACAGATGTATGGATATGTAGTAGAGGGTATCATTCAAGACCAAGCAGAGATTGATGCCTTAAATGCGCAATCTCCGGATGGATTGTACCAACAAGCGGGTACTGCTCCGGGAGACTTGAGATATAAAGATTTAAATGGAGACGGTAAGGTGACAAATGAGGATAAGACGTATATTGGTAATCCTTGGCCGGATTTGATGTATGGACTGAATATAAATTTGTCGTGGAGAGGTTTTGACTTAAGCATGGGGTGGTTAGGAAACGCAGGTGTTGATGTCTTCAATAGCGCTAAGCTTTATGAGAGAAGTTTCTATGGCGACTATAATACGACTTATAAGGTATACGAGGCATGGAGCCCGACAAACCGGGATACTCCACATCCTCGGGTAACGAAAGAAGATCCGAATGGAAATTTCAAGAATGTCTCCTCTTATTTTGTGGAGGATGGTTCTTTCTTTAAACTGAAGAATTTGCATTTTGGCTATAATTTACCGAAATCGTTACTTTCTCATTTGAAGATCGAAGGATTGAAATTCTATATTAACTGTGATAACCTATTTATTATCACTAAGTTTCAAGGGGATCCCGAATTGGGTGGTGGATATTTGGAACGAAATATGTATTCTGTGAAACGTGCCCCATCCACTCGCACCATTATGGGCGGTTTAAGTTTAACCCTCTAAAATAATAGGAAGATGAAGAAATTAGTTATATTATTGGCAGCTGCGCTAACTTTTAATAGTTGTTCGGATAGTTTTCTGGATTTGTCAAATCCAAGTGCATTATCTCCAAGTGTTTACCCTAAGACCATGGCAGATATGGAGACAATTGTGACATCGATTTACGCAAATATGGTTGCCGTACCTTTGTATGGGAAAAGAGTAATGGCGAAAGGGACTTTCTGCGTGGATCATACGGTGGATATGGCTTGGACAGGTGATGCTAACTGGAACCAATTAGCTACCAACCAAGTGACTTCCGATAATGCTTACATTGGGACACTATGGATCGGTTATTATAAAATGGTCTCTTGTGCGAATACTGTATTAGAACAATTAGAGAGGATCAGTAAGGAGAAGTTTACGGATGCGGACTTGATGAGACTTTCACAAATGAAAGGAGAGGCTCTATTTTGGAGAGGATGGGCGCATCAACAATTAGTAGCGTTTTTTGGAGAGGGGTATCCTTGTAACGGGGATGGCGATAAAAAAGGCGTTCCTATCCGTCTACAGGTTGCCTCGACTCCGGAGATGCTGAATATAGAGCGTAGTACGGTAGCTGAGGTATACGATCAGATCTTAAAAGATTATGAGGCTGCTAAGCCTCTGTTGCCAGCTGCATGGGAAGAGAGAGCAGATTATCCTCGCCCAACTTCTGTTGCTGTCGCAAGCTATATTGGGCAGGCGAATTTGTATATGGGCAATTACGATGCGGCGAAGGCAGCATTGAAAGAGGTAATTGATTCTTCTGGAAAAGAATTACTTCCTTTCGATGAATATGAGAAGATGTTTAATGAGGATCAAGAGAAATTTAATAGGGAATCTATCCTAGAGATTAATTTCCGGAATGGAGATACTTCTGGATATTACTGGTATGGAGAAGGCTCTCAATATGGATTAGTGGCTGCCTTATGTTTTCAAAATGCAAATGGAGATGTCGAGGCTGCCGGCTGGGGTAATATTTTTTTCCACGATGCGAATATCGAACGTTTTAATGGAGATCCTCGTTTGGATATTGCTGCTTTACGTCCGGGAACTCCTGTTATCATGAACGGGCAGCAAACTCAAGTGTTGAAATATAAGGATACGGAGGCCGATATTCAAGGTTGGAGCATGCGGAAATATAATCCGTTGAAAAGTACGGTAAACGAGTTGAATTTGGGGGTTGGCATTAATATGTACTTGATGCGTTTAGCTGATGTGTATTTAATGTATGCGGAAGCTTGTCAAGCTACGGGAGATGAGGGAAATGCCCGAAATTATATGAATCTGGTGAGAAGAAGGGCTTATAGAGGGGATAGTTCCCATGATATAACGGCTAGTGGAGATGCCTTGAGGGATGCGATTCGTGAAGAACGTTTCATGGAACTTTGTGGCGAAGGTGTACAGCATTGGCAGGATGTTTGCCGCTGGAAAGTCTTAGATGAGGAAATTAGTCGTTGGTATGGAAAGACACGTGTCGGTAATCCGCATTATGATGAGAAAGATTTGTATTTCCCGATACCAAAGGTCGAAATGGAAAATAACCCGAATATGGAACAAAGCATAGGTTACGAGAACGAGTAGGTATAACCTGTCGAGAAGTTTGTTTGGATTGGAAAAAGAATAGGGTAGTTGTCTTGGGATTACTGATCCTATTCTTTTTTTATCTCTTTATGTTATGGTTATAAATCATTAAATGATGAAGATGCTAGATGTATCGAAAGTGGGATCCTTTCGGGAGAGCCTCTTTATATCGCTGATACTTTTTGTACAGATAAGTTGGGCCTCAAATGATGGAGATATTTATAATGTTGTGAGTTTTGGAGCTAAAGGGGATGGGGTGACAGATAATACCCTATTTATCAATAGGGCTATAGAGGCCTGTTTTTTGGCAGGGGGAGGAACTGTTGTCATCCCGGAAGGTACGTTTTTAACAGGAAGTATTCTGCTGAAAAGTAAAGTAAACTTGTTCTTGGAAAGAAATTCTGTTGTGAGGGGGATAGATGATCTAAGGAAATATCGTTCTATATCCGACTTTAATATGGATGAGGCTTATTATAAAGTGAAACCTCGGAATTGGAACAAAGCATTGTTCTTGGGAGATCGAGTCGAGGATATCTCAATTACCGGAGATGGGGTGATTGATGGAGCTCATATCCGGGATGAAGAAGGTGAGGAAGGAATGAGAGGTCCTCATATTCTTTTTTTATCGAGATCGAAAGGGATTACAGTATCGGGCGTTAAATTTCGGAGGGCATCGAATTATGCTTTTATGAGCTATGATATCGAGAGGGTCTCTTTTAATAATCTCTTAGTAGAGGAAGGATGGGACGGGATCCATATTCGTGGAGGAAAAGATATCTGTATCCGGGATTGTCGCTTCTATACGGGGGATGACGCTATAGCAGGTGGGCTATGGGAAGACATGGTGATAGAGAATTGCTATATGAATTCATCGTGTAACGGGATAAGATTAATAATGCCCGCTGTTAACTTAAAAATCGCTGGTTGCGAATTCTGTGGCCCGGGTAAATATCCGCATCGGACTTCCGGTGAGCGAAAACGTAGAAATATGCTTTCTGGAATATTACTTCAGCCGGGCGCATGGTTTCCTGCGTTTGGAGATGTGAGGGATGTATCAATTTCGAATTGTTCTTTTGACCGACTGGATAATCCGTTTTTGGTCACGTTAAACGAAGGGAACCGTGGTGAACGAATCTGTCTGGAACATATAAGAGGTACACGCCTGATGAAAGCAGCCGCCTCAGTGGAAAACTGGGGAAATAGTAGTTTTAAGGATATCCGGCTCTCTGATATATCCTTATCGTATGTTGGAGGTAAGGTTCAGAAAATGGTTGGGCGTGTTACCTCGAGACCGCTGACGGATTATCGTCTGCTTCCTTGTTGGGGGCTTTATCTCCGAAATTTAAATCATGTGGTTCTACGGAATATTCGGTTAGATTGTGAGAATGGGAAATGGAAACCGGCTTCTTGTTTTGACAATGTGATGTCTGTAGAGATAGATAATGTTAATTTTTAATCAAAAAGATTGGTATGCGAAAATATATTTTGTTTTGTCTTGTTTTTTGTGTCTTGGATTGTTTTGCTCAAGATTTGCTTGTTCGTCCGAACGATCCTATTATTTATAAAAAAGATGGTAATGCTTTTTTATGGTTGGGTGATACGGCTTGGGAGTTATTTCATGTATTGGATAAGGAGGAGATCGTCCATTATCTGGATGACCGGAAAGAAAAAGGTTTTACGGTTATACAGGCAGTTATCTTATCTGAACTGGATGGTTTGGATAGACCGAATGCGTATGGGCATTTGCCTTTGATAGACAAAGATCCTACTCAAATCACGGAAGGATACTTTGAATTGGTGGATTTCGTGGTTCGGGAGGCTGGTAAACGAGGTTTGTATATTGGACTTCTTCCTACTTGGGGGAGTAATGTGGTAGAGAAAGATGGAAATCCAGCCTTGTTTAATCCTGATAATGCTTATACATATGGGAAAATACTGGGAGCCCGATATAAAAGTGATGCCGTGATATGGATTCTTGGTGGTGATAGAAATGTGGTTACGGACAAGGAGTTCGATATTTGGCAATCTATGGCGAGAGGAATCCGGGAAGGAAACGGAGGAACACAACTGATGTCTTATCATCCGACGGGGGAGATCTCCTCGCATTATTGGTTTCACAATGAGCCTTGGCTGTCTTTCAATATTCTCCAAAGCGGGCATTATCGCCGGATGGATCCGGTATATCGTTTTTCAGGTATGTATACCCAGTTGAACCCGATCAAACCCTTTGTGAATGCGGAGCCTTCCTACGAGGATATCCCGGTCCGTTTTTGGGAGTATTATGATTACTCTAAATTCGGAAAGAAAAAAGAGGATATAATAGATGATAATGGTCTGATCAAGGATACAGCCTATTTTGCGGACGGGATTTACGACGACTATGATGTCCGTATGCAGGCTTATTGGACTTATTTGTCTGGTGCTGCCGGATATACATATGGAAACAATGCTATCTGGCAGATGTATAAGCCTAGGGGTAAATATCATGTACCGTGTCTTACATTTTGGAATGGTGCTCTGGACAGGCCGGGGGCTAGGTGTATGCGCTATGTAAAGGCCTTGTTTACGAAGTATCCGTTAGACCGTTTCCGTCCGGATTTATCCGTCTTATTTGGGATTAATTACAATGACGCAAGCTATATCACTCCTGTTTTAGCGAAAGATAAGACTTTTATTTTGGTTTATTTGAGTCAGGGACAGGATGTAAGAATACAAATGAGTAAATTACGGTCTTTAGGTAAAGCTTATTGGTTCAATCCGAGGAATGGTACAAGAACCTTGATTGGCCCGGTTGAGAATAAGGGCATTCGTACATTTAACCCGCCCGGAGAAGCAGGGGAGAGAGGGAATGATTGGATTTTGATTCTAGAGACGGATGATAAGTAGATGATATATAAACTTTAAATAACAAAGCGGATAGATGCGAGAATTAGCCAAACGAAGACAGTCCGATTGATAATATGCGGTTAATGTTCTTTGTTTGGCTTTTCTTTTGAACGGTAGATACCAGTCATACGCAAAGATAAGACAACGTGTAATAGAAAGATTCGCAGGTAAAAGAATCTTAGTGGTAAAAGTCAATCTTAGATCCGGTAAAATTTGTGTAGATATTAATCGCCATTATAAGGAAGTGATACAAACTTCGCAAAACCATCCCCTTCCGTCTCCGAAACTCGCCTTTCTGTCTCAATTTCAAAATGCGATCTCGAATACCCGGTACTTTTGCTTCAGAAACAAATGAAAAATATCAAGTATATGAACGCAAAAGACATCTTAAAGAATCAACAGTTGGAGAGGGCAATCCAACGATACAAAAATCCGTTTTTGTTTTTTACCCTATGTACCCTTATTCCTTGGATATTTTGGGCTATGGCGGGATGTGTCAGTTGGATTACGCCTTTTGAGGATAAAAACCTCCGAATTGCCAGCATACTGGCTTGTATCGGATTATTTACCCCGTTGGGCGTAGTGTTCGGGATGGCAGGCAAAGATAAAGGGCTGAGGAAAGACATTACAAAACGTTTCTTCAATTTTAGGGATATAAAACCAGTCTATGCGATTCTGGCCTGTTTGATCATGCCTGCCAGCATAATATTGGCGCAAACGATCTCCTTACCATTCGGATATAGCCCCGGACAATTTATCATTACAGGGCAATTTACTTTCACATCGGGAATATTTCCGGTATGGTTCTTATTGATACTTGCGCCCCTGATAGAAGAACTGGCTTGGCATACTTACGGGACAGATAGCCTGTGCGGTAAATTTAACCTATTCAATACCTCAATTATATTCGGAATTATCTGGGGAGTATGGCATATACCGCTGTCATTCATCCGTGATTATTATCAAAGTAATCTGGTATGCGAAGGCTGGATATATGGTTTGAATTTCTTAATCAGCATTATTCCTTTTGTGATACTTATGAATTGGCTATACTATAAAACCGGACGAAACATCATCGTAGCCATTGTATTCCATATCACATCCGGGCTATTTAATGAACTGTTCGCCCCGCATCCCGACACGAAGATTATCCAAACAGGAATCCTGCTCATCTTGGCAACAATCGTGGTGCTGAAAGAAAAGAGACTTTTTTTCTCAAAAACGATAAGTCATTAAAAAACAAACAGAATATCCACCAATCAATTAAAATTTCAAAATCATGAAAAGAATTATTTTAACGGCAATCATTATTTTCGGTTTAACTTTCGCATTCACTGTTGATGCACAGACAAATACCTCTTTCGGAATAAAACTCAACGGTAACCTGACCAATGTGGAAGTGTCGAACATGCAAAACGGAAACTCTTCCTTTAAGCCTGGCGCTTCGGTTGGCGGCTTCGTAAAAATCGGGTTCGGAGAGTATTTTGCCTTACAACCGGAACTGTTATTCAGCTATACCGAAAGCAAGGTTACTGCGGCAGGCGAGAAGACAAAGTTCAAATATGCTTCGATGGAAATCCCGGTGTATGCTCTCGGACAGTTCAATGTCGGTAAAGGTAAAGTGTTTATCGGAGTGGGACCGAACATCGGTTATGGATTCAGCATCGACACCGAGACGGAAAAACTGCCGGATTGGGATGTAAATGCCAACAAATTGGAATTAAGCCATTGGTATATAGGGGGTGGTACGATTGCCGGTTATGAGTTTCGCAACGGATTGAGCATCAATGCGAGTTATAAATTAGGATTTGATTTAAGCTCCAAAAATAAAACCGAAGGGGTCGATACTCAAACAATCAGCTTAGGAGTAGGATACCGATTCTAATTTACCCTTATTCCATTTATTAGTAAGAAAGCCTTTGAGAGTCAATCAAAGGCTTTTTGCGAGTATAATTTATACATCTGTGATATAAATCAATAAGGATTGAAGAATTCTATCTTCAATATAGTGTACAAGCTTGATTTTTTAATGTAGTTTTGCGGAAACAAAGTAGAAATGGCAGATAAAAATTCCATCTTGTCCGGTTTCTTGATTGACGGGAAATACCGTTTTGGGAGATATGTATTTTTTGTAGTCATCGGGGTGGTAATTATCTCCAATATCGTGTTTGTTGCCTATACGGATTGCGCTACCCAGTTAGGAAACCGTATTTACCTGCTTTGCCTTTCTTCCTGTATCTGTTACGCGATAGCTATGCTCGTGAATTATCATTATCTGATTCCGAGTTTTTTGCTGAAAGGGAGATATGCGCTCTATTCCACCCTGATATTCACAACTGCTTATTTATTACCGACTCTGTCCATTGTGCAAGAGTACTTTGTGCGTAACGCATGGGGATTGCCACACAGGATTAGCTCTTATACTAGTCCGTTGATATTAGTCGATAACCTTTCCTCGTGTATGCTCTTGCTGATTTGTTTTTGGGGGGTATCAGCCATTATGTTGTTTCGCCAATGGAAAAATCAGGAAGAACAATTGAGCTTGATGGAATACGAGTATCTTCAATCGGAGATAAACAAGCTGAAAGGACAGGCTACGCCTTCGTTCTTGTCTAAAACATTAAGGAAAGCGTCTGCGTTCATACTGACTGATGCGAGAAAAGCAAATGAGGTATTGATGGAACTTGGAAAGATGCTCCGTTATCAGCTATATGATTGTAATCGCAATGATGTTTTACTGACCTCGGAGATGGCCCACTTGAACAACTTTCTTCATATCGAGCACCTGAATAAAGACGGATTCAGATACGAAATACAAACCTCCGGGAATCTGGGTAATCTGTTTATTCCACCTTTACTGTTTATCTCTCTTATTCAGGATATGACAGAAACCAGTACATTTTTGAAAATAAATGTTGTATATGAAAATAGTTCTCTGTCTTTCAGATGTGAGTGTAACGGAGAAAATAGCCTTTCCGACGATAAAACTACTTCGTTCAAAAGACGGCTGGATTTACAATTTCCCGGGAGGTATGAGCTTGTTTCCGGAGCGGGAATCGCCGAACTTAAAATCAACCTGTGATGAGAGAGGAAATTCCCGTAACAAAAGATAGGCTGTCATCCTTTCTCATTGATGATAAATACCGTATTTACAGGCATCTTCTTATGCAAGTCTTTATTCTGGTTATATCCATGGGAAATTTCTTCGATGCGCCGGATAAAGTAAACCTTTCGGCAAATCGTACTTATGGTTGGCTCGGGTATTATCTTTTTCTCAATGTACTTGTTTACTTCAATGCTTATGTGCTGTTTCCTCACTTTTTGGCAAAGAATAAGGTCGGCTTATATATCCTGTCGGTTATTACTTTTACAGTAAGTATGGGATTCGTCATGATATGGCTACAATACCAATTCTATGATATAGCCGTTATCCATCATGAGCCATCGGTAGCGGCAATCATCCTGAGTATCACATCTTCTTTATTGGCTATGTTTCTTTTTATAGGGGGGATTGCGGCTCTTTTGTTGCTGAAACAATGGATGGCGAATAACCGTCGCATAAGAGACTTGAAAGCGGCGACATCTGTGTCGGAACTGAAATACCTGAAAAGCCAGATTAACCCTCATTTTCTCTTTAATATGCTCAACAATGCGAATATCTTGATCGAGGATGAACCGGAAATGGCAACCGGGATATTGCTAAATCTCGATGAACTGCTCCAATACCAACTGGGTGGCAGCCTACGGGAAAAAGTCTGGTTGAATGACGATATTCGTTTTTTGCGGCATTTTCTTGAACTTGAGAAAACAAGACGAGATCAGTTTGAATATACCATAGCCACCAAGGGGGATACGGACAAGATAGAAGTGGCCCCGCTGCTGTTTATCCCCTTTGTTGAAAATGCCGTGAAGCATAATGCGAATAGCAAAACCGGTTCTTTTGTAGATATTTCCTTTTGCCCGCAAGCGGATAAACTTACTTTTATTTGTAGAAATTCCGTTTCGGAAAACATGGTTGGACGGGAAGAAAAGGGCGGTTTGGGATTGGCGAATATCAAGCGGCGACTCGACTTGTTATTCGGCGTGAATTATAGTTTAGAACAAACAAAAACGGACAGTGTATATACTGTTGCATTACAACTGAAGTTATGAAGTGTATTATAGTAGATGATGAGCCTATCGCTCGCAAAGGAATAAAAAAATTAGTGGGTCAGATTTCACGACTAGAACTTTTGGATACCTTCAATAGCGCGGAAGCCGCATCCGAATTTATTAGTACAACGGTTGTTGACTTGGTCTTTCTAGATATTCAGATGTCTGGCATTAACGGTATCGAATTTGCCCGGAACATACCTAAGCATACACTGATTATCTTCACTACCGCTTATTCCGAGTATGCGTTGGACAGCTATGAGGTAGATGCGATTGATTATCTGGTAAAGCCGATCGATGTCGCGAAATTCCGTAAAGCGGTGGATAAAGCCATTACTTACCATTCGCTCCTGACGGATGTGGAAGAAAAGAAAGTGGAGCATGTAGAGGACGAATTCATCTTTGTCAAATCCGACAGGCGTTTCTTCAAAGTCGGCCTGAAGGACATACTGTTTATCGAAGGTTTGAAAGATTATGTGGTTATCCAATTGGAAAATCAGCGTATTATTACCCGTATGACGGTAAAGAACATCCATGAGATACTTCCTCAAAGTACCTTTTTGCGAATAAACCGATCTTATATTATCAATAGGAATAAGATTGATTCGTTCGATAATAATGATGTGTTTATCGGCAGACACGAAATCGCGATCGGGAATATGTATCGTGATGAGTTTTTCCAAATACTTATGGGAAAAGGAAAGTAATATTTTTTTACCGGCCTATCCTCCGGCAATTCATATATAGCTTATTCGGCATAGCACAAGAGCGATGCCGGACTATCGATATTCACGATTAGAGAAAAAATAGGTGTTGTGAATATGGTGGAATTTCTGTATTTTCGCAGTGGGTTATTTAGGGGGGGATGTAACATAAAATGCAGGAATAAGCACTATGGCCAAATCGTTACCTCTATGGCAGAAAATACTTATTTATATTTATTGAAGAGGTTATTTCCTTTTGTGAATTTTATATTTATTAAAAGTCGTTATGAAGAAGATCAATGTTTTGTTGTTAGCCTTTTTGGTGTTAAGTTTCTGGGCGAATGCCCAGCAGTATCCTTTTAATGGGTTGGATATGAATATGGGAAATCTTTCTCGTTTGTCGAATGCGCGGACCCGTTCGATCAGCCCGGAGAATTTTACGGGCGAGAAAGGGAAGGGAGCGATGGCTGATCCCGTGAGAGATAAGGATATCCGGAATAAGGCGAATGCGGCCGGCCCAGCGAAAGATTTGGGAAAAGGATGGAAAGTAAATCCTTTCATTATCGTGAAGCCGGGCGAGACCGTTACCATCGCGGAGATCGAAGGCCCGGGGGCTATCCAGCAGATATGGATGACTCCGACCGGCAATTGGCGGTTCTCGATACTCCGTATGTATTGGGACGACGAGAAAGAGCCTTCGGTAGAATGTCCGGTAGGCGATTTTTTCGCCAGCGCGTTTAATGAGTATGCCCAACTTTCCTCGTTAGCGGTTTGTGTAAATCCCGGGAGCGCTTTCAACTGCTACTGGAAGATGCCGTTCCGTAAGAAGGCACGCATAACGTTGGAGAATATCAATAATGTGGAAGAGATGCGTTTGTATTACCAGATTAATTATACCTTGACGGAAGTGCCGGAGGATGAGGGATATTTCCATGCGCAGTTCCGGCGCTCCAACCCCACCCAAGGTTCTCTTCATACACTGGTGGATGGAATCAAGGGAAAAGGACAATATGTCGGAACATATTTGGCTTGGCGTGTCAATGATAACTGCTGGTGGGGTGAAGGAGAGATCAAGTTCTATATGGATGGCGATAAGGAATACCCGACAATCTGTGGAACGGGTACGGAGGATTATTTCTGCGGTTCGTATAACTTCGAGAATCAGAAAACACATCAATATCAAGAATTCACCACTCCTTATGCGGGAATGCACCAAGTGATCCGTCCGGATGGCCTATACCGGGCTGTTACGGCGTTCGGCCTGTATCGCTGGCATATCTTGGATCCGGTTCGTTTTGAAAAGGATCTGAAGGTTACGATTCAGGATTTAGGTTGGAGGCACGACGGTAGGTATAATAACCAGAAGTCGGATATCTCATCGACTACTTTCTGGTATCAAACGGAGCCGCACGCCAAATTCCCGGCTTTGCCCAGTAAGGATGATCTGGAGATTCCGAGATGGTAAATGGCCTGTGGTAAAATGTTAAATGCTATTCCCGGTTAAACCTTTCCTATTTATCGGTGTCTATTCTTTCGAAGCGCTTCATAAACAGGTAATTTATAATAAAAGTAATAAGTAGTAGTTTATGAAAAAGGTAATAGGATTGTGTTTGGTTGTATTGTTGAGTTCAACTTCTGTGTTCGCTCGTGAGAACAGGCGTATGGACAAGCGTAAGATGGATCCGTCCGCACGTTGCGAGAAGATGATCGCCGACTTGAAGTTAGACGAAAAACAAGCGGTGGAGTTCCGTAAGCTTCAAAAAGAGTATATGGAAAAGGCTCGGAAAGAACGTGAGGCGATGAAGGCTGAGCGTGAGAAGCAACGGAAAAAGATGTTGGCTATGCGTGAGGATAAGAATGCCCAGATGAAAAAGATATTGACAGAGGAGCAATACAAACAATATCTGGAGAAACAGCAGCCTAAAGGGAATAAACACGGCAGAAAACATCAAGGGAGCGGACGTAGATAAAGAGAAGTCTATAAAATAGATAAAATGGCCGGGGTAGCGATTATCCCGGCCATTTTAGTTTTAATCGGCTGCTTCAACCACATACCAAGTATATCCGTTGGCAGGGATTTTAACCGTAAGCTCCACCGTATAGTCACGATTCAATTTGTAGGTGACGGGCTTTCGCTCTTTTTCCCGGATACGGGCCGTTTGCGTTAATCCGGTATAATAGAGTGGAACACGGATCGTACGGGTGATCTCTTGATGGGTCGGATTGAAGAACATGGCCAAACCTTTTTCCTTTTTGTGGGGATTGACGTGTATGAACCCGTCCCAATCTCGTGCGTCCGGCCGGCGTAGATGAATAATATCGCTATTGAGTATATCGCGGTATTTCTTATACCATTGAATAACCTCGGTTACGGCAGCTTGGGTTTCCGGGGTATCGTACAGACGTGGTCCTCGATAGCAAGCTTGTACACCTGCTCCGTAGTTTTGTACCATATGCGTTTTGTATTCGAACAAGTGCTCGTGTAGGGGCTCCAAGGTAGCGGCTTCTCCTCCTCCTTGGTATTCCACGAGAGGAACAAAGCTCCAGCAAGCCGAAGCCATTCGCTCCCATGTACCATCATAATTCAATTGGCGGGCATGGATGATTTGCCGGTCCCGGGGAAGCGACCAGTTGGCTTCACGGTAGCCAATGCCTGTCTTGGTAGACCCGTTCAAGAAATAGAAATCGGGTACATTGATATAAATACCATTCTCGCACATCCAACGATAGAGATCGGTTATCTTATGGAACTGGTTCCATTGAGAATCTTCCAGCCCTTTATGATAGGTATGGCGGGTGGATGCGCATACGTCGCCGGGATAGGAACCGTCGTGCTCAAAGCAACGCATGCCTGTACGCTCGAAAAAGGTTCGTATATGATGGAAATACTCATATCCCCAGTCGCTGCACAGACAAGGGGCGCTACCGAAGCGCATGCCTCCTCGTTTGCCCGTCTTGGGATTGATGACATCCACCTCGTCGCTGATCCAACGGCTTGATAGGAGAGAGTAGCATCCTAACTCGATACCTTTGACGCAGGCGTAATCCACCAAGGATTTGTATTTGGCGATATTTTCTTCAGAGATATCTTCGGCGTTCAATCCGGACCCGAAACTGATGATAACCATCTCGTATCCCACGGTAGCGCATTGATCGATAGCGGTACGGATAACATCCGGATCGGAAGAGGTAAGGTGCATGAAGATCGGATTCTCCGTAGCCCATGGAGCTACCGTATAATGCAAACGTCGTTTAAACAGACCTTTTCGTTCCCGATCATCGCTGTCGAACGGCATCTCGTATACACTGAAAGATTTGAACTTCTGACCTGTCGCCAAGGTATAATCGGGGCCTAGCTTGGGTGATACATCTAATAGGCAAGGCGTGAGCAAAGGATAATTGCGTTGGGAGGTGTATTCCGGATCGGCTACCCATTTTTCCGTGATATCGGTTTCCCGCTCGGTGAACTCCCCGCCACAAGCGTAATCGCTTTCTATATGTATGTTCGGAAGCCTGAATTTGGAGGGATCTTCACCGCCGGGAGACTCCGGTTCGGCGAATGCCAGGTATTCCAGTTGAAAGGCATCGATATCTATGGACTGTGGGGTATTGTTGATAACTTCCATGCTTTTCCGGATAACCGGGATGTGGTCGTATAAATCGTAATGAAGTTCTACGGTGATACCTTCCGTCTCATTCTCTCCTCTCAATACGAAAGTCAGTCTTTTCCCTGTGGGCACCTCTTTATTCAGCGCCCATCTGCTTCTGGCCCATTTGATATCCTCCTGCAACTCCTCTATACGAAAATCTTCAACGAGGAAGGAGCCGGGGCGGGTGGTCATCTGGTCGACCCATTCCATTTGGAAGTATCCGCGTTCGGGTTGGCCGGCCAAACCGCCAAGTTCCCAACGTTTCCCGTCAATAGTCAAACTACCTTCGCTACTTACGGCGCGAAGCATGCTTTCCCCGGTCATCCGGTTAAAGATATCGAGGGTGGAAAGATTGGGTAAGACACGGAACATACGTGCTACCATCCCGTTTGCCAGTAAGATACCTTTGCCATCGGGAGTCGCGTATATGCCGGCTTTTGATCGTGAAGGTTGTAAAAGCCAGTCGAAAGAGGTGTTTTCCAAAGGAAGCCCTTGTTGAGGTAATTGCTTGATTTTTTCGAGTAATTTTTTCTCCGTACCGGATGATACTTTCGGGCCTTCCCCTTGATAGTTCGTGGAGATGGTCGAGGGGATGATCTCCATATACTCAATTTGAGGCGTGATCCATAAGGCATGATCTCCGCTGGGACCATCATCGGTTGGCTCTACGATAAGATCCAATATTTTTATGCCGTTTAGGGGGATGTCGATTGTCTTCGGGGCATCGCCAAGCTTGACGATACCACTGTTATAAAGCTCCTTGTCGTCCCCTTTCAAGATAAATAGGACCGAGCCAGGATGTACTTTTCCGTCTTTACCTTCTAAACCAACGAAAGTCTTGGCGTTTTTCCGGGTATCGAAATACATTTTTGTGCCGTCGACAAAAGGAATGACCGTAAGGCTTTTATCCGTATAATCGATATGTGAGTCGGCGATCCCGACCTGTGCATAAAAGCGTGACGCATTCTTGTGCAAATCGATCTTGATATGACTCTTGGCTTGTACGCCGATTGCGTCATCATATATGTTTCCTTGTATGGAGGCGGGCTCGTTGGTTACTGATTTCCCTTTGACGGCACCCCCGTAAGTTTGATAGGATTTACTTAGGTCCATGTCCATAAGCCGGATCTCTTTTTGGGCCATGGCATAGAGATTGGTAAATCCTGAGAGGATAACTGTGAAGATAAGTTTATTCATAAGATACAGTGATAAAAGAGCGTGTTATCAATGATAAAAATAAGGTGTTTCAAAGAGACTTCTTTTGAAACACCTTACTCTGGGTTTATAACTTCGTCTTAATTATAATGTCGTAAGTTTTAGATTACGCCAAAGAACCTTGATGCCACCACCATCATGAATCTGAAGGGCGATACGGCCTTTGCCCGCTCCGATCTTCTCATCATTCAAGTTTACCATTTCCTGTCCGTTCAACCAAGTCTGTACGTTATCTCCTTGGACCTTGATACGCATCGTGTTCCAATCGCCTTCTTTCAAGATATTCTCTTTCTCGTCCGGGATCTGAACCAACCAGCCGCGTCCGTACGACTCATAGATACCACCTGTATCGTGACCCTTCGGAGCCACTTCTACCTGCCAGCCGTTTACTTTCACGCCTTCCTCTACGAAAGAGCGGATGAATACACCGGAGTTTCCGTCAGCCTCTTGCTTAAACTCTACGGTCAGGTCGAAATCATCGTAATAATCACGGGTAGCGAGATAGCCGTATTGTTTGTCGGGACCACTTTCGCAAACCAATAAACCGTCCTTCACGTACCACTTCTCCGTTCCGTAAGGTTCCCATCCGGTCAAATCCACGCCGTTGAACAAATTCACTTCCTTACCGGCCTTGCGGGGAAGCTCCTTGATCTTTATGTTGCGGAATGATGCGGGATAACCATGATCTTGCAAGCAAAGCACACCTTTTTTCGCCAATCCGTATTCCGGTGCGTTGGCCCATTTGCCGCTATTTTTCTTTGCGTGCCAATCGTCTGTCCATGCCTCGAACTCTAATATCTTTTGTCCGTTCAACCAATGTTCCACATGTCCGTTATCGAATACGATCTTAGAGTTGTTCCATTCGCCCTGGGGATTCACCTTCATCTTGGATTTATCCGGCAAATGCATGGCGTAATCCACGCCTAATTTCTGCCACTCTTCCAATGGCTCCGGGAAGTTCGGCTCGTCGATCAGTTGATACTCCGGACCGGTTACGTAAGGTACGGCGAATTGAGGACGTTCTACCACATGGTATAACATACCACTGTTACCCCCCTTGGACAATTTCCAGTCCCAGGAAAGCTCGAAGTTCTCATACTCTTTATCGGTTACGATATAGCCACTTGCGTCGCTGCCGTCTCCTTTGGCTTGGATACAACCATCCACTACGTGCCAAGGCTGTGTCAATGTAGTTCCGTTGTAATCTTTCCAACCGTCTAATGTCTTTCCATCAAAAAGAAGAACCCATCCGTCAGCGATTTCCTCTGGAGTAAGTGTGTTTTGTTCTTGGCTGGCGCAAGAGGAAAATAAAGCCAGCGATACCGCACAAGAGGCTAACAAGCTTGTGGCGGCTGTTTTTTTCATTACAGATTCCATGTAAATAAAGAATTTAGATTGATAAATTGTAACTGAATGGCAAATTTACGTAAATATCTTCGATATCTCTATCCGTCGTCGTGGGAAAAACGCGTCTCTCAGCGGGAAAAACCTCTTCGGAGGACAACCTGCCATATGGTGTAATGGAATTCGCCCTTGTTTTCTTCCTCGTGACTGGGAAAAAACACGTACGACTTTTTGGGAAAACACGTACGTCTTTCGATAAAAACACGTACGTGTTTCCCGTAAAACGTGACGCTGTTTACAAATGGCTTATATTCAAGTGTTTATTCGTGTCGTGCCATTCGTGTTCGCATTGCCGGGAAAGCCGTCGAACCGTCTCCCGGTAAATTGCCTCTACCCTCATGTAGGGGTACGGTACGCCATGTTCCTATACCCGGTATCTCCGGCGGAACGGGGATCGGGCGGTATGACTTGACTCACGTACATTAATATAACCAGTCAAGTCCCGAAAAAAAAACTTGAAAAATAAATCCGGAAATGTTTGGAGTTTATGTTTTATAGCACTACTTTTGCACCCGCATTCGAGAGAGAAC
>NZ_CANTZW010000033.1 GCF_947855115.1 uncultured Parabacteroides sp. | reverse complement strand
ACTTAGTTCCGCGGGAACTATTGAGTTTTAAAAGTTCTCTACCCTATCAACGCTCTCGAACAAATGTCACCCAAAGCCTATATATAATAGCATTTTAATCAAATAATAAGCTTTCTGATAACAAGGCATCTTTTAAAAAGTCTCATTCTAGCGCAAAAAAAGACACAAACAAATACGAAATAAAACATTTATTAACCACTTTATGCCATAAACAAGCGTATAAAAATACACTATACTGTTCTGAGAAAAACATAAGGGAGTATCCAGAAGAACATAAGGAAGAAATTTCATCTACTATCAGACTAAATTTTGTTAATATTCAAACGAATTCCGCTTAAATTCAAAGCCAAATCCGGTATAATTCATGCTAGAACAAACTACGAGAAGCACATTTCTAGAATAACTATTACACACAAACTCTCCTTGTAATACGACCTATAGACGCATACACCCCCCCAAAACAAAGAAATAAGAAAGCAAATCTTCCTGTTTGATACAATATTGATTCACCCAACTATCAAATGCTCGCGTTTTTTCACGTAACCATTCCCTACGCCCCGAAATACCTCCTCTACGAAAAGCAGTAATAACATTATGACATTTTGTAACCTTTCAAAATCCGGATGATTTGCGTCTTGATATAGAGACATCCCGGGTAAAATATATGGTTACTTTATACGGCAAAACTTATCGCTATCCCTTCTCAAAAACTCAAATATTAACATCTTGCACATACCCTGGTTGCAAAAACATTATCTTTATATATATTTTACTTTAAAATCGCAGTTTTTTATGTAAGTTTGACCCCAAAAACTATTAAGAAACTGATTGTTAATTAAAGACATGAAACATTACAACTTTGATGAGGTCATCGAACGGCAGGGTACGAATTGCGTGAAATTCGACCGCCTGAAAGAGATGTTCGGTGACGAGAATCTGATACCACTTTGGGTCGCGGATATGGACTTCCGTACACCAGACTTTATCGTAGACGCTTTGAAAAAACGTTGCGAGCATGAGGTCTTCGGTTATACATTCGGCTCCGACGAATATTACGAAAGCATTATTAATTGGGTACATTATAAATATAACTGGAAACTACAACGGGAATGGCTCAGTTACATCCCGGGAATCGTAAAGGGAATCGCTTTCGCCATCCAATGCTTTACGCAAAAAGGAGATAAGGTGATCATACAACCCCCGGTCTATCACCCGTTCCGCATCGTGCCGGAGAAAATGAAACGTGAAGTCGTTTATAATCCGCTAAAGATGGTAGACGGTATCTATGAGATGGATTTCGAGCATCTTGAATCTATCATAGATGATAAATGCAAGGTGTTGATCCTCTGCAACCCTCACAATCCGGGTGGAATCGTCTGGAAAAAGGAAGCTTTAGTCCGACTGGCCGAGATTTGCGCCAAGCATAATATCTTGGTTATCTCCGATGAGATCCATGCGGAAATGGCTTATCCTCAATATACACACTATCCGTTCGCGTCCGTATCGGATACCGCCGCCTCTTGTAGCGTGACCTTCATGGCACCGAGCAAGACATTCAACATCGCCGGTATCGTGACTTCCTACGCCATTGTGCCCAACGACCGTATCCGGGAAGAGTTTTATTCTTTCCTCGAGGCCGGAGAGTTTGGCGATGGAACGATTTTCGCTTATACGGCGACAACCGCCGCTTACACATATGGCGCCGAATGGTTGCAACAAATGCGAATGTATATCATGGAGAATGTACGCTTCGTGGAAGAGTTCATGAAACAATATCTCCCCCAAATAAAAGTCTACCAACCCCAAGCATCCTTCCTCGTATGGCTGGATTGCAGGGATCTGAAATTAAGCCAGGAAGAACTCGTACACCTGTTCAAAGACAAAGCCGGCTTAGCGCTGAACGAGGGAAGCATATTCGGTCCGGGGGGAGAAGGCCACATGCGTTTAAACATCGGTTGCCCTCGCTCCGTACTGGATAAAGCGATGAAGGCACTCAAAAAGGCGGTGGATAAGAAATAAAATCGTATCTTTGCGAGCATTTCTATACATATTAAAAATACAAGACAAATGAAAATTACAGCAAACAAATACGTTGCGGTTACATACGACCTGAACGTTGGCGAAGGCGAAGAACGTGAGTTAATGGAAAAAGCGACGGCCGAGGCTCCTCTAAAATTCATCTACGGAACAGGCATGATGCTTCCGGCGTTCGAGAAGGCCTTAAACGGGCTGGAAGTAGGTGGCACGTTCAATTTCTCCATCGAGCCGAACGAGGCTTATGGCGAATATAACGAAGAGCACGTATTGGATCTTCCGAAAAATATCTTCGAGGTAGACGGTAAATTCGATGCCGAGATGATCAAGGAAGGCAACACCGTCCCGATGATGGATTCTAACGGTAACCGCATGAATGGTTCCGTTCTGGAAGTGAAGGACGATATCGTGGTAATGGATTTCAACCATCCGTTGGCCGGCGAGACTTTGCATTTCAGTGGCGAGGTAATCGATGTGCATGAACCAACCGCAGAAGAGATCGCGGCGTTCGCGGCTCCCACAGGTGGATGTGGTTGCGGTTGCGACGATTGCGGCAGTGGTTGCGGCGATAGCCACGAAGGTGGTTGTGGCTGTGGCGGATGCCACTAAATAATGGGAAATTGAGAATTGAAAATTGGAAATTAGGAGAAGTGCCTAATCATCGGCTTTCGATTCTCAATTTTCAATTTTCAATTTTCAATTAGACAAAGCGGTGAATACTTTTGGTAATATTTATAGACTAACATCGTTCGGCGAATCGCACGGCCCCGGTATCGGTGGCGTGATCGATGGATGCCCGGCCGGGATCGAGTTAGATACGGCATTTATCCAGCAAGAGCTGAACCGTCGTAAACCGGGACAATCCCGCATCACGACCCCCCGTAAAGAGGATGATGAAGTACAGTTTCTTTCCGGTATCTACGAGGGAAAGACAACAGGAACGCCGATAGGCTTCATTGTCTGGAACAAGAACCAACACTCCTCGGACTATGATAACATGAAAACGGTTTACCGTCCTTCTCACGCAGATTATACATATCAAACGAAATATGGAATCCGTGATCCTCGCGGAGGCGGACGTTCATCCGCACGCGAGACAATAGCCCGCTGCGTGGCCGGGGCTATCGCCAAACTCGTCCTCAAGCGATATGGTATACAGATCCAAGCTTACACCTCGCAGGTAGGCCCGATCAAATTAGCCGGTAGTTACCGGGATTATGATCTAAGCCTGACGGAAGAGAGCGCCGTGCGTTGCCCAGACCCGAAGACCGCCTCTGAGATGGAAGCATTGATCGCCGAGGTCAAATCACAGGGAGATACGATCGGGGGCGTTATTACCTGCGTGGCGAAAGGAGTGCCTGTAGGATTGGGAGAGCCTGTGTTCGGGAAATTACATGCGGCATTGGGGCATGCGATGCTCACGATCAACGCCGTAAAGGGATTCGAGTATGGAGACGGATTCGATGCCGCCCTTTATCGCGGGTCGGAACGGAACGACCGCTTTTTCAATGATAACGGACATATCAACACCCGTACCAACCATTCCGGCGGCATACAAGGAGGGATCTCCAACGGGCAAGACATTTATTTCCGGGTAGCGTTTAAATCGGTCGCTACGATCCTGATGGAACAGGAGACCGTCAACATGGAAGGAGAGGATACGATATTAAAAGCGCGCGGACGCCATGACCCATGTGTATTGCCTCGCGCGGTGCCTATCGTCGAATCTATGGCTGCCATGACTTTGTTGGATTATTTATTGATTCAAAAGACACGGGAAAACTTTTAAGACTAATTCTATATGGCTTGGATTCTGTTAATTATTGCCGGGTTATTTGAGATCGGCTGGCCGTTAGGCTTTAAACTCTCTAATATGTATCCCAGATATGCTATCGGATTCATCGTCTTATCTGTTTTGTCTATGGGCTTGAGCGGTTATTTCTTATATCTCGCCCAAAAAAGTATCCCGATGGGTACAGCTTACATGATCTGGACCGGAATCGGAGGTGTAGGAGCCGTCATTCTAGGGATTTTATTGTTTCATGATTCTGCCAATATATTCAGATTACTATTTTTATCGTTGATATTAATAGGGATTGTCGGCTTGAAACTTGTTCACTAACAGAGGATAAAAACGAGAGTGGTCTTCGTGAGACTACTCTCGTAAAACGATACGGCTATTCGTGATGGTAAGGCTCGTTATTTAAGATCGTCATCGCCCGGTAGATTTGCTCGATGAAAATCAAGCGGATCATTTGATGGGAAAAAGTCATCTTGCTCAACGAGATCTTTTCCGACGCCGCTTTATATACGGCCTCGCTAAAACCATAAGGCCCCCCTACCACAAACACCAAGCGTTTCGGAACCGCATGCATTTTCTTTTCCAGATAGGTAGAAAATTGCATGGAGGTAAACTCCTTTCCTTTCTCATCCAGCAGCACCAAATAATCACCGGGTTGCAAGGCCTTTAAAATCAATTCGCCCTCCTTTTCCTTTTGTTGTGCCTCAGAGAGATTCTTCGCGTTTTTTATATCCGGTATGACTTCCATCTCAAAGGGTATATAATGCACCAAGCGGTTTTTATACTCATTGATCGCTTCCACAAAATAACCGGCATCCGTCTTACCAATCACAATCAATCCAATCTTCATCTACTTACATTTACATGTTTAGAAAAGCTAAGTTACAAGAAAAATACATACCTTTGCCATTAATTACTCGATAAAATAAAGAAAGCTTATGAAACGACTCTTGCTTACATTCGCCTTGATATTTGCGTTCGTATATGCGCAAGCGGCGGATATTACCAGTATATCAAAGGCTTTCAAGGCAGGAAACGCCTCTTCTTTATCCGGAGCTATGGATAAGGAGGTGGATGTAGCCTTGCCCGGTTCCTCCAAGAAATGTAACGGAAGTGAGGCCGTCTCTATGTTGTCCTCATTCTTCAGTTCGAACAAGCCTTCCGGATTCTCGGTCGTACATCACGCGGATAAAAAGGAAAGCGGTTTCCTTGTAGGAAAGCTTCCGACCTCTTCCGGTGAGTACCGTGTAAACATCACGTACCGTGCCGAAGGGAATACAGCGATTATACAATCAATCAGAATAGAATAAAAGATGGACAAACTTATTGACGACTTAATCAAATTAGCGTTTGCCGAGGATATTGGCGATGGCGATCATACAACCTTATGTTGCATCCCTGAGACCGCGATGGGAAAAAGCCAGCTAATCATTAAGGAAGACGGTGTATTGGCCGGCGTGGAAATGGCTAAACGTATCTTCCGCGACTTCGATCCGGAACTGAAAATGACAGTCTTTATACAAGATGGTGCCGAAGTGAAAAAAGGTGATATCGCATTCGTGGTGGAAGGTAAAATCCAATCCTTATTACAGACCGAGCGATTGATGCTGAATATCATGCAACGCATGAGCGGCATCGCTACTACGACCCGTAAATATGCCAAGGCGCTGGAAGGTACCAAGACACACGTTTTGGATACCCGTAAGACAACCCCCGGTATGCGTATGATCGAGAAAGAGGCCGTACGTATCGGTGGCGGTATGAACCATCGTATCGGTTTGTTCGATATGATCCTATTGAAAGATAACCATGTGGATTTCGCCGGTGGCATCGAGCAAGCGATTACACGTGCTCAAAACTATCTGAAAGAAAAAGGCAAGAACTTAAAGATAGAGATCGAAGTTCGTAACTTCGATGAGTTGGAACAAGCCATGAAAGTGGGCGGTATCGATCGTATCATGTTGGATAACTTCAGTATCGAGAATACGAAAGAGGCGGTTCGCCGTATCAACGGACGCTACGAGGTAGAGTCTTCCGGCGGTATCACGTTCGACACGCTACGCGATTACGCTGAATGCGGCGTAGACTTCATTTCCGTAGGAGCCTTAACCCACTCCGTCAAGAGTTTGGATATGAGCTTCAAAGCTTGCTAAAACGAAAAGTGATCATTATAAAAACAGCCTCGAGAGGATCGACCTCTTGAGGCTGTTTCTTATCATAACTTAGTCTAACGTCAAATTAAACTCATCCTTCAAACGTCCCAAGGTAGGATTTATCTTCATCAGCAGCTCTAATTTCTCCGTGGATGTGTAAGCCAAATGCTTCTCATTCCCCTCCACGATCCGGACACGCATCTGGATACGGCTGTTGTTAAGATGCTGACGGAGAAACGGCAGGATATGGATCGCATTATTAATTAATTCCTCTTGCTGCCCCGGATTATGTACAGCCACCTCGAAATAATAATTTTCTTGTAAGGTCGGCTTACAATTGATCATTGTATTCTTTAGATACACTTTCTTATCTATCGTAGCGGCGTAATTGTCCCATTCGCGGATCAAGGTTTCATTGTCAAAAGGAGCGACCACCTCCTTTACTGCCGCGGCCGTTGGCTGGGCAACCTGCGGTTTGGGCTTCTCCACTCCGATCTCCTTCATGGATATCCCCATCGGACGAGACGTTCTTCGAGCTTGATTAGGGATAGAAGCAGGAGGCGGTACAGAGGCGGTACTCGGCATACGTGTGCTTACGACTTGAGGAGCGCCTGCCGCTGCCGTAACCGGAGGTGTTTGGGTTTGTTGAGACTGTCCGTTACTCGCCCCTGGAGAAGTAGGGTTCGTTCCGGAAATTGGCTCAATCAACGCTTTTTTTTTATCCTCAACGGCAGCTTGCGTTAACTGGCAAAGCTGAATCAAGGTCAATTCCAATAAAAGACGCTTATTACGGCTCGCCCGATAATTCAAATCGCACGTATTCGCCAATTCTATCGCCTTGAACAGAAGCTGATCCGGACAACGTTTCGCCATCTCCTTATATCGTTCCCGTATAGAAGCCCCGACCTCAAATAGCACCAAGGTAGACTCATCCCGGCATACCAGTAAATCCCGGAAATGCCCGGCCAAACCGGTTATAATATTCTGCCCGTCGAATCCTTTGCCCAATATCTCGTTCAAGATCAATAAAGATGCTCGTACATTACCAGATAAGATCGCATCCGTCAGACGAAAATAATACTCATAATCCAGCACGTTCAGGTTATCGATAACCGCTTGATACGTGATATTACCATTCGTGAAACTTACCACTTGGTCAAAGATAGACAAAGCATCGCGCATACCTCCATCTGCTTTCTGGGCGATCACATTCAAGGCTTCCAGCTCTGCCGTAACCCCTTCTTGCGAAGAGACATATTGCAAATGCTCCACCATGTCGGCAATAGATATACGGGAGAAATCATAAATCTGACAACGGGAAAGGATCGTAGGAAGTACCTTATGCTTCTCGGTCGTAGCCAAGATAAAGAGGGCATGATGCGGAGGCTCTTCCAACGTCTTCAGGAACGCATTGAACGCGGCAGTCGTCAACATATGAACCTCATCAATAATAAAAACCTTATATTTACCGATTGGAGGTGGGATACGCACTTGGTCAATCAAGGTACGGATATCGTCTACCGAGTTGTTCGAAGCGGCATCCAGCTCATGGATATTGTAAGAGCGCTGCTCGTTGAAAGCCCGGCACGACTCGCATGCGTTGCAAGCCTCGCCATCTTCTGTCAGATTCAAGCAATTAATCGTCTTCGCAAATATGCGGGCACACGAGGTTTTTCCTACTCCACGAGGACCGCAAAACAGGTAGGCATGCGCTAATTTATTACTTTGTATCGCATTTTTCAGCGTAGTGGTAAGAGACTTTTGCCCTACTACACTCCGGAAAGTGGACGGGCGGTATTTTCTTGCCGATACAATATAATTATCCATTCTTAGTTGACAGTTGACAGTTGACAGTTGACAGCCGGACAGAGTTTTCTTTAATTGTCAACTGTCAACTGTCAACTGTCAATTATTATTGTAAGGGCAAAGATAAATAAAATAATTCATTATCTTCGCGAAAACGATGTTCCGATGTCACGCATAAAAGAGTTTTATATAAAGTATCTATCGTGGATTAACGCTTACTGGTTAGTTACCATCGTGTTCCTCATCGTTACCTTTACGGTAGGCGATAGCAGCCTGTATAAACGCTATACGTATGATGAGAAAATACGTAGTCTGGAGAAAGAGATCAAACATTACCAAAAAGAGATTGAGATCAATAGTAAGAAATTAAACGACCTTCATACGGACAAGGAGGGACTGGAACGTTTCGCCCGTGAAGAGTATTTCATGAAAAGGTCGAACGAAGATGTTTTTATTATCAAGGATAAATAAATGAATCAACAGATCAGATCAATTATTTTCGGCATAGCGGGATTACTCGTATTAGTCGGTGCTATATTATACCTTACCCACTGGGCTGTCGCCCCTTATTTATTCGCTGTCGGAGCAGCGGGTATAGCGGTTTGTTACCTGACCCTTCCGGTTAAAGACTTAGATTTTCGCCGTCGGCGCCTTCACCGTTTCAACGTGTTCGCCGGGCTCTTGATGATCGTATCTTCCGGCTTCATGTTTAATAACCGCACCGAATGGATTCTGTGCCTGAGCGTAGCCGCCATCTTGCAGGTATATACGGCTTTTGTTACCCCGAAAGATTAATTGATTGTTTTAGCCGGAACAAAAAAAGGCTGCCGGAAAAATCCAACAGCCTTTGTTATCCTATTTTATAGATTTAATGACTTATTTAGCCGGAGAAGAATAATTCTTATTCAAGTATTCTAACAATTCGCCTGTGATATCATAAGAGTCGCCGGCCAAAAGAATATTATCTCCCACCGTGTTGCTGAATACAACCTGATAACCTCTACCGCGATTGAAAGCCTTCAATTGAGAAACAACCGTATCACGCAATTGCTCGTTCAATTTTTGTTGCTCTTGCATTAATTCTTGAGCCAATTGGTTATCCAAATTCTGCAATTCTTGTTGCTTATTCAACAAACGTTGTTGTTCTTGCTCCGCTCTCTCACGAGTAAGGAAAGCGTTATTTTCCACCTTGCGCTGGAAATCTTGCATCTCTCCTTGTAAACTACGAGCTTTTTGGGTGATGTTAGCACGGGAATTTTCCTGTTTCTTCAAGATTATCTCGTTCAAATCCTTGGAATAATTGTAATTGAGCAACAAGGAATCTACATTTACATAAGCGATCGGTAGTAAGGCCGTCGTGTCTCCCGCTGACGCGAATGTTCTTGTTACGCTTGATTCTTTCTTGCCGGAAAATTGCATAATATACAAGATTACGACAGCCACCGCTAGCACACCGTTAATAACGTAGTTAATGTTCTTCATAAAGTGCAATTTAAATCTTATTTTTTATTCTTTTATTTCATTCATGATGTCATAGAGCCCTTTTTGCCTAATCGCCATACGATCCATGGTCTTCGCGCAAAATATACCTTTCTTGCCCAATGCCTTATTTCCCTCAATATGTGTATTCGGGAATCTCCCTCCCTTTATCAACAGCACTTTTATTGATAGTAACACGACACTGATAACAAGAATTATGACCGTAAATAATAACGTTGTAACCATTTTCTCTATATTTGTGGACGCAAATATAAGAGTTTAAGTGATTACTAAGTGTCTTTTTGGCATTTTATTCTACTTTTTTTCGAACTAAGCTCTTTTAATTGCGGTTTTATTAACTTTAGAGTAACATCTATAATACATTGTAACATCATGAAGATTACTGATTTAAAGCCTACTATCGTATGGAAGTTCTTCCATCAGGTAACCCAAGTGCCTCGCCCCTCAAAAAAGGAAGGTAAAATGATTGAATTCTTAGAGTCATTCGCGAAAGAGTACAAAATAGCTATCAAAAAAGATGAAGCCGGCAACCTATTAATGTCAAAGCCTGCCACTCCGGGAATGGAAGATCGCCCGGTGGTCGTATTGCAGTCTCACATGGATATGGTTTGCGAAAAAAATAACGGCACGAAACATGATTTCGATAATGATCCGATCGAGACGGTCGTTGACGGCGAATGGTTACGAGCCAACGGCACCACGTTGGGCGCCGACAATGGTATCGGTGTAGCGGCCGAGTTAGCGCTACTCGCTTCCGATGATATCCAACATGGTCCGATCGAATGCCTGTTTACGGTAGACGAGGAAACAGGTTTAACCGGAGCAAAAGCTCTGAAAGAAGGTTTTATGACCGGAGATATCTTGTTAAATCTCGATAGTGAGGATGAGGGTGAGATCTTTATGGGATGCGCCGGAGGTAAAGACACACAAGCGACGTTCCATTACGAGCCGGTTCCTACATCCGATAAGATGCAATATTTCCGTATCGACGTGAAAGGATTGAACGGAGGTCACTCCGGCGGCGAGATCCACAAGGGCCTAGGTAATGCCAACAAGATACTGGTCCGTTTCTTGTTCCTATTGAAAAAAGAATATGATTTTGTTCTTTGTTCTATCGATGGCGGTAACTTACGTAACGCAATCGCCCGCGAGGCACATGCGGTTATCGGCTTGCACCCGGAAAACAAGGAGGATGTACGTATCCTATTGAACCATTTCGCCGCCGATATAGAGAATGAGTTGAAACACGTAGATCCAAACGTTCAGTTAACTATGGAATCCGCAGACCGCCCGGAATACCATATCGACAACGCTACCGCCGAGAAATTAATCTATGCGTTGCATGCTTGTCCGCATGGCGTAATCGGCATGAGCCACGATATCGAAGGCTTGGTAGAGACTTCCACCAATCTTGCCTCCGTAAAAATGAAAGAAGGGAACACGATTTTAATCGGGACTAGCCAACGTAGCTCCATCGAATCATGCAAAGCCGCTATCGCAAATACGGTAGCCTCCACGTTCTTATTGGCAGGTGCCGAGGTAAAACATGGCGACGGTTATCCGGGATGGGCTCCGAACCCCGACTCTAAGATCTTGAAGATCGCACAGGAAACTTATAAGCGTCTATTCAACAAAGAGGCTAAAATCATGGCAATCCATGCCGGATTAGAATGTGGCTTGTTCTTGGAGAAATATCCGAGACTGGATATGATCTCCTTCGGACCGACCTTGCGCGATGTGCATTCGCCCAATGAGCGTATCGAGATCGCTACGGTCGGCTTATGGTGGAATCATCTTCTTGAATTATTAAAGAGCATCCCTGCAAAATAAACCGACGTTTTTTGCGTTATAAAAAGAGGAAAGATACGACAAGCGTATCCGTCCTCTTTTTTTATGTTAATGTCTTGCAACTTTTTTATAATAATTTTGTTTATCTATTAAAACAAGAACACAAGACATTTACAGTTAATACTTATGAAAATGAAAAGATTAACGATAACGCTATTCATACTTGCGATATTTCTGTTGAACATGCTACCGGCATGCGACGGATTGGACGATAATTATTCCACCAACCCGACCTACCGGCTAAGTTTCTCGACAGACACACTCGCTTTTGACACGATCTTCAGTACGATCGGTTCTACCACCCGCCAATTTATGATCTACAATAAAAACAGTGAACCTCTGAATATTGAGTCTATCATGCTGGCCAGTGGAGAAGCCACCGGTTTCCGCATGAACGTAGACGGACGTAAAGGCAGCTCGTTTAATAATGTCGGGATACTAGCCAACGACAGCATGTATGTATTCGTAGAAGTAACGGTTGATCCGAACGGAGGCAACCAACCGCTCCTGATACAAGATTCCGTCCTTTTCACCGTGAATGGTATCCGTCAATCCGTATTATTGGAAGCCTATGGGCAGGATGTTAATCTTTACAAAGGTGGTGTTACGATTACGAAAGATTCTACCCTTACCGCCAACCGCCCTTACTTGATCTACGATAGCTTGGTTATCGCCAATGGTGTTTCTCTGAATATAGAGAAAGGGGCCATTTTCTATATGCACGATAAAGCCAACTTGGTCGTTCACGGTTCTATGAACGCTTTAGGGACATTGGATGAACCTATCACCTTCCGGGGCGACCGCCTGGATTACATACTAAATGATATACTACCGTATGACCGGACACCCGGACAATGGGGAGGTATCATCTTTAAGGCAAATAGTCATGGGAATGTGTGGGACAACGTGATCGTACGTAATGGGACCTCAGGCATATACTGTGAGCCTTCTACTACCGATCGTCCCAAGATCAAGATAAATAACTCACAGATCACGAATATGGGGAGCGATTTATTCTTCGCTGTCAATTGCGACATAATCGCCACGAATACAGAATTCAGCAACGCAGGAGGGAGTGTACTTGTCTTAGTCGGTGGTAAATATTACTTTGCCCATTGTACAATGGCAAATTATATGAGTTTAACCAAACGGGAAATGGCTAGCGAAACCGTTCCTCTAGACAGCAAATGCTTGTATTTACTCAACAACGTAACGATAGACGGAAATGGTCCGTATCCCATCACGCAGGCTTATTTTGACAATTGTATTATTGATGGCAGTCACGATGCCGGTGATTTCAAGACTTTGGGTGAGATAGAGATTTCTTCAAATAAGGAATTATCCACGAAGGCAGATGGCGATACGGATTTCGATTACCAATTCAATCATTGCGTGCTAAAAGCCGAAGAAACCTCAAGCGAGCATTTCAAGGAGGTATTATTTATCAAAAAAACTCCTTCTTATCGTAAAATAGGAGGTAAATCTAATAAGTATATTTATGATTTCCGTCCGGATTCCGTATCGACTACCGGAGTAGGGAAAGCAGATCCCGAGATAACGAAAAATTATCCGATCGACCGCTACGGAGTCAACCGACTGACCAGTTCGAACGGGCCGACAATCGGCGCTTATGAATTCGTTCAGGAAGAGACCGAAAATTCAGACGAATAAGCATACATTACATAAGTAACAATTAATCCAAGCCTTGACTATGAAATTTTTTATATTCTTCTTTTTATCCCTAGCCCCTCTTCCGTCGGTCGCTCAATCCACGTTCAGAGTCATGTCTTATAATGTTGAGAACTTTTTTGATACACGGGATAATCCGGCCAAGAATGATGATGAATTTCTTCCTTCCGGTAACAGGCATTGGACACAAGGCCGCTACTGTCATAAACTGCAACAAATAGCAAAAGTGATAAGCGCTGCCGGAGAGTGGAACACGCCGGCCTTAATAGGGCTCTGTGAAATTGAAAACGACTCTGTCTTGTACCACCTTATACACCGTACCCCACTTCATAAACAAGATTACCGATATATTATCACTCAAAGCCCCGATCCCCGAGGTATCAATGTCGCTCTCCTTTATCAGCGAGGTCAATTCCGCTATATACAACATGAATCCATCCCGATTCGTTTTTCCGGAAACAAACACAAATTAACCCGGGATATACTACACGTATACGGAAAAATCATAACAGGCGATACCTTGGATATTTTCGTTTGCCATTTTCCTTCTCGCTATGGAGGAGAAAAAGAAAGTGAAAAAGATCGTTTTGATGCGGCACGTACCTTACGAGAATCTTGCGACTCTTTGTACCAGACACGAGAAACAGCGCAAATACTGATTATGGGGGACTTTAACGATACCCCTCAAGACCGGAGCGTTTCCGAGATATTTGCCGCTCAAAGCTTTCATAAAGACACGCAGGCTAAAGACCCCGTGTCTCACACAGACTACTACAACTTGTTCGCAAACCCTCGTACAACGCAATTCCCGGGTAGTCATAAATACCAAGGGGAATGGAGCCAACTCGATCAAATAATCGTAAACCGAAGGCTCGTCACCCAAGAGTCTTCCATGCACATCATCCCGGAAAGTATCCGGATATTCGCCCCGGATTTCTTATTGACCAAAGACAAAACATGGCGGGGTGTACGTCCTTTCCGAACTTATTATGGTTTTAAATATGAGGGAGGTTTTAGCGATCATCTACCATTGATAATAGATTTCCAGATAGGTTCATCGATCAAATACTAAGACACCACATCGTTTCGGAAATTTCTCCCAAAGAAACAAGTAAAACTTTTCGAAGAGATTAATTCGAAAACAATTATCTTTGTCTGTCAAAATACGTAAATCCTATGAATATTAAATCTATATATCTAGTCGGCCTATTCGCGCTTATCGGTTCCCATATAATCAATATAAGCGCCCAACAGCTCAGGAATCCCTTTGATTTCCCAATCTTGCTCAGTGGAAATTTCGGAGAGTTGCGAAGCAATCATTTTCATTCCGGGATAGATTTCAAGACACAAGGGGTAGAAGGCAAACCTATACATACGGTACAGGAGGGATATGTATCACGCATATCCGTAAGTCCGTGGGGTTACGGTAACGGGCTTTATATCACACATCCGGATGGAACAACTACCGTATACGGACACATACAGAAATTCTCGAAAAAAATAGCGGATTATGTAAAACAACAGCAATATGCACAGGAAAGTTTCAATGTAAATCTTTTCCTCACGCCGGATTTGCTACCTGTAAAGAAAAATGAAGTCATAGCATTAAGCGGTAATACAGGAAGTTCCGGCGGCCCTCACCTACATTTTGAGGTACGAGACACCGAAACAGAAGAAGTCTTGGACCCCTTGACTTATTACTCAGACCGGATAACCGACACCCGTCCTCCCAAAATACTAGGGATACAGATCGTTCCCATCGAAGGGAAAGGTACAGTAAACGGTAAAAACAAGAAACTCAAGATAAAACCCGTCACCGCTAAAAACGGAAAACAAGCGATCACGGGAAAAATAGAGGCTTGGGGAGAAATTGGCCTCGCCGTGAAAGCTTACGATTATATGGATAACACGACAAATATCTACGGCGTAAAAGAGATCACGCTAATGGCAGACAGCCAAGTGATTTTCCATAGCGACCTAGATAAATTCGCTTTTGACGAGACCCGCTACCTAAATACATTCACGGATTACGAAGAATGGAAAAACCATCGTTCTTTCTATATCCGCAGTTTTATTGAGCCGGGGAACCGGCTGCGTTTTCTAAAAAGCGTAAACCGGGGAATCCTCCGTATAGACGAAGCTCGTACCTATCATTTAATGTATGTGCTCACCGATGCCTTTGGCAATACAACCCGTTTACCTATCAAGATAGAGGGTAAAGAACAGGAGATTCCCCAAGTCGATACGACCCACACTGAATTATTCCACTGGGGAAGCGACAATAGATTTGGCGCTAAAGGTATCCGTCTTGCCATATCCAAAGGGAATTTATATAATGACCTTTACTTCCGTTATTCAACGAAAGAAGATAGTACAGCTTTATCAGCCGTTCATATGTTGCATGATAAACCAACTCCTCTGCATGAAACAGCCCAATTATCGCTTTTCTTGCAAAACGATACACTTGAGAATAAGCGACAATACGGTGTAGTTCGTTTACAGAACGGTCGTGCCTTTTGGATGGGAGGTACATATCGAAATGGCTGGATCGACACGAATATTAAAGAATTAGGGAATTATAAGATACAACAAGATACAAAACCTCCGGTTATCACGCCAATCAATCAAAAAACATGGATCAGTAAACAGAAATTCGTATTCCGTTTATCCGATAACCTTAGCGGAGTACAAACTTACCGGGGAGAAATAGACGGGCAATTTGTTTTATTTGAGATGAACAACAAATCGGTTATCACCTACCGCTTTGATAAAGAAAGGCTGCAAAGAGGTAAACATAAACTTAAATTAATCGCAACGGATGCTTGCGGGAATGAGTCGGTTTTCACACATTCGTTTAGCTGGTAAGACGATTTATCGCATTTTTTAATGCAAAATATAAGTCCTTTGATTGCTTTACTTTAAGAAATTCGTATATTTGTTTCTCGTATATTTATCGTATTGAGTAGATTGCTCAACAATAAACACAATAATATTATAAACATGGAAAACAACGACTTATTAGAAATGGTAAGAAGTAAGGCACAAGGATGGCTTACGAAAAGTTATGATGCGGAAACTCGCGCTCAAGTTCAAGCGTTACTTGACAATGAAGATCCCACCGAGTTAATTGAGTGTTTTTACAAAGACCTGGAATTCGGTACAGGAGGATTACGCGGGATCATGGGTGTAGGCTCAAATCGTATGAATATATATACGGTTGGCGCAGCTACCCAAGGATTGTCCAATTATCTAAAAAAAGAATTCGCTGATTTAGAGCAGATAAAGGTCGTAATTGGTCACGATTGCCGCAACAACAGCCGTAAGTTCGCAGAAATATCAGCCGACATCTTCTCTGCCAACGGTATCAAGGTTTATTTATTCGAGGACCTTCGTCCGACACCTGAAATGTCATTCGCTATCCGTAAACTGGGATGCCAGAGCGGTATCATCTTGACAGCCTCTCACAACCCGAAAGAATACAACGGATACAAGGCATATTGGGATGACGGCGCACAAATGATCGCTCCGCACGATAAAAATACGATCGCTGAGGTTAACAAGATCCGTAACGCCAGCGAGATTAAATTCAAAGGAAATAAAGAATTAATCGAAATCATAGGACAAGCGATTGATGATGAATATATCAAGGAATTAACAACGATCTCTTTGTCTCCAGAGGCTATCTCTCGCCACAAAGACATGAAGATCGTATACACCCCGATCCACGGCACAGGTGTAAAATTGGTTCCGGCCGCATTGAAAGCTTATGGATTCACGAACATTATCCATGTACCGGAGCAAGATGTAGTGAGTGGTGATTTCCCGACTGTTATTTCTCCCAATCCGGAGGAACCGGCCGCATTGGCCATGGCTGTCGAGAAAGCGAAAGAGACAGACGCAGAATTGGTAATGGCTTCCGATCCAGACGCAGACCGCGTAGGAGCCGCAGTAAAGAACAACGAAGGTGAGTGGGTACTTTTGAACGGTAATCAAACCGCTTTGATGTTCGTTTACTATCTGATCACTCGCTGGAAAGAACTAGGAAAGATCAACGGTAAAGAATATATCGTAAAAACAATCGTTACTACAGAGACCATCAAGACAATCGCCGAGCGTAACGGCGTAGAGATGTATGACGTATACACAGGCTTTAAGTGGATCGCTAACATAATGCGCGAAAATGAGGGAAAGAAAAACTATATCGGTGGTGGCGAGGAAAGCTACGGATTCCTTTGTGAGGATTTCGTACGCGATAAAGACGCCGTATCCGCTTGTGTTTTCTTGGCCGAGATCGCTGCTTGGGCAAAAGATCAAGGTTTAAGTTTGTATCAATTACTACAGAAGATTTACGTGGAATATGGTTTCTCCAAAGAAAAAGGTATCTCTGTCGTAAAGAAAGGTAAGAGTGGAGCAGAAGAAATCGAGGCTATGATGAAGAAGTTCCGTGAAAACCCGTTGACAGAGATCGCAGGTTCCAAGGTAACTTACTTCTATGATTATTCTACATTGAAAGGCAAGGATTACGCAGAGAACGAGACTGTGACATTGGATATGCCTACTACCTCCAACGTACTTCAATATTTCACGGAAGATAATACAAAAGTATCTATCCGTCCTTCCGGAACGGAACCGAAGATTAAATTCTACTGCGAGGTTCACTCCAAGGTAAATAGTGTTGATGAACTGCCGGAGGCTGAGAAAGCGGCTGAAGAAAAGATTAATCAGATCAAAGCTTCTTTAGGAATCTAATCAAGCATATTACCATTATTTCCCGGATGTGGATTACGCAAAGTATACAAAGTCGTACATATGTATTAAATTTGTATACTTTGGGTCTTCCACATCCGGTTTGTTTTATTCTTTCTCTTCAGGTTTAATTAAATCAGACTTCCCGAAACAAAACGGAAGTAAAGCCGTTGCGCTTGGAACGAGAAAGGCCTCTTCCTTTCCGCAAAGAAGTACCTTCATCGGTTTATCATAACGTTGCTCAGTCTCCAGCATCACTTGCCGACAAGCGCCACAAGGCGTGATGAGATCCACACGTTCTCCATCTTTCATACCCGCAATCGCTAAAACCCGGACTGCCGTATCCGGATAATGCGCTCCCGCATAGAATAATGTGGTTCGTTCCGCACAAAGCCCAGACGGATAAGCCGCATTTTCCTGATTATTACCGGAAAGTATCTCTCCATTCTCCAATAAAACCGCCGCCCCTACATGAAAATTGGAGTAAGGAGCATAAGCTTTCTTCGAAGCCTCAAAAGCGGTTTCATACAATCGCTTATATGTCTCATCCAATTCTTCTATCGCATAAACCTCGACCGATGTCTCTAATTTTAATTCTTTCATATCCCTGATTACTTTAATGTTTTGAAAGAAACAGAACTATAATTCTTATAGCCTATAAATATAAAAAGAATATATTAATTTCGCATCCATATCGTAAAACATACCTAATAGAACAAAGACATATGTATCCAACGCTTCTTACATCCGATAAAGACCCGATGGGCGCCGCCATCATCGATTATCTCACACACGGAAACGCAAGTAAACTCCGTGTATTCTCTTCAATGTTCGATGAAGATGAGATTCCCGTTCGTCTATTATTCAGGACTTTCCAAGAAATGCCTCTCTTGGAGCAAAAAGCCCTTCAACTCAGTTCGGGAAAAATATTAGATGTCGGTGCCGGGAGTGGATGCCATTCCTTAGCTTTGCAGGAAATGGGAAAAGAGGTGACCGCCATTGATATATCTCCTCTTTCTGTAGAAGCCATGAAAAAACGGGGAGTGAAAGACACTCGTTTACAGAATTTCTTTGATCGAAACTTAACCGGGCCATTTGATACCATTCTTCTTTTAATGAACGGCTCTGGAATCATCGGGAAACTAGAAAACCTTCCGGCTTTTTTTCATCGCGTAAAAGAGCTACTATCTAAAGACGGGCAGCTTTTACTTGATTCTAGTGACTTAAGTTATTTATTTGAGGATGAGGACGGGAACCTAGACATTGCTCCCGAAGATGATTATTTCGGAGAGATCGACTTCCGTATGCAATATAAAAACATCAAAGGGGATTCATTTGATTGGTTATATATCGATTTCAATACGCTCAACCTATATGCAAAGCAAGCCGGTTTTAAAGTGGAGAAAATAGAGGAAGGAGAACATTACGATTACTTAGCCCGCATCTCCTATTTTTAACTACGTAATTACCAGTAAATATGTATTTTCTTTTATATATTTGTCCGATAAAATCGGATCGAAAAGAATAACTATGCGTTTACCCCTTCATTTTTTAGGTATTTTATTATTGTCCCTTGTCTGTTTAAGCGCAGGGGCGGAAAGCCAGCGAAAGCTGACTTCCTATCAAAAATATATCAATAAATACAGTAATTTGGCGATTCAACACCAAAAAAAATACCGTATTCCGGCAAGTATCACCCTAGCGCAGGGATTATTGGAATCCGGAGCCGGCCAAAGTGATTTGGCCAAACGTTCCAACAATCACTTCGGTATCAAATGCCATTCAGATTGGCGAGGAGGAAGGGTGTATCACGACGATGACCTGCGAGGAGAATGTTTCCGGAAATACAAACGAGTAGAGGACTCTTATGAAGACCACTCCCGTTTCTTGGCCGAGCGTTCCCGATACAAACGTTTGTTCAAGCTAAATATCAAGGACTATAAAGGCTGGGCCAAGGGGTTGCAAAAATGTGGTTACGCAACCGACCGTGCTTACGCAAACAAATTAATCAAAGTTATCGAAGATTATAAACTATACCGCTTCGATTCCGGTAAAGGAGCAAAGAAAAACTCTAACAAGAAACAAAATCTTCCGGTATTCGATTATCAAGTATACCGTACCCACGGTTTGATCTATGTATACGCCAAGGATAACGATAGTTTCGACCAGATCGCCCGTAGTATGGGATTCAAAGCCAAACAGTTGAGAAAATACAATGAAGTGCCCGAGGACTTCCCGTTGCAAAAGGGCGATATCGTATACTTGGAGAAGAAAAAGAAAAAAGCAGACAAGCCGAATTACGACCATGTGGTACAAGTCGGAGAGTCCATGCACAGCATCGCTCAAATGTATGGAATCCGGATCAAGAGCTTGTATAAAATAAATAAAAAAGACAAAGATTACATTCCAGAAGAAGGAGATGTCTTAAAACTTAGATAAGTAACATAAAAAAGTATTACCTTTGCAGTTCAAATAAATAGTACAATGAGTGATCAACGTTATAACCTGCGAGGCGTTTCCGCTTCAAAAGAAGATGTTCACAACGCGATAAAGAACATCGATAAAGGGATTTTCCCGAAAGCGTTCTGTAAGATCATCCCAGATATCTTAGGCGGTGATCCTGAATATTGTAATATTATGCATGCGGATGGTGCCGGTACCAAATCCTCCTTGGCATATATGTACTGGAAAGAGACCGGAGATCTTTCGGTATGGAAAGGTATCGCCCAAGACGCTCTTATCATGAATATCGACGACCTTCTTTGTGTAGGGGCCGTAGACAATATATTGGTTTCATCCACGATCGGACGAAACAAATTGTTGATTCCGGGCGAGGTGATCTCGGCAATCATCAATGGAACGGATGAGTTGCTGGCAGAATTACGTGAGATGGGCGTTGGTTGCTATGCGACAGGCGGTGAGACCGCAGACGTTGGAGACTTAGTTCGTACCATCATCGTGGATAGTACGGTTACTTGCCGCATGAAACGCTCAGATGTAATCGATAATAAAAATATCCAAGGTGGAGACGTGATCATAGGTCTAGCCTCCTTCGGGCAAGCCACTTACGAGAAAGAATATAACGGAGGTATGGGAAGTAACGGGTTAACCTCTGCCCGCCATGATGTTTTCTCTAAATATTTAGCGGAAAAATACCCAGAAAGCTATGATGCCGCCGTTCCCGAAGAATTGGTTTACTCCGGAGGATTGAAACTGACGGATAAGATTGAGGAATTAGGAATAGATGCCGGAAAGATGGTACTTTCGCCGACACGTACTTACGCACCGGTGATCAAGAAGTTGCTTGATAAACTTCGTCCTCAAATTCATGGCATGGTACATTGTTCGGGAGGAGCGCAGACAAAAGTTATGCATTTCGTCGAGAACAAGCGTGTAACCAAGAACAACCTCTTCCCCATCCCACCGCTATTCCGTACGATCCAAGAACAAAGTGGCACGGAATGGAGTGAAATGTACAAGGTATTCAATATGGGACACCGGATGGAGATATACATTGCTCCCGAGTATGCGGAAGAAGTTATCAGCGTCTCAAAAAGCTTTGGTATCGACGCACAAATTGTAGGCTTCGTAGAGGAAGCGGATAAAAATGAATTGATTATCGAAAGCGAGAAAGGTCGCTTCACCTATTAATAAAGATAAATGACCGAAAATAGTTTACTTAGTAAATTAGACGGATTAGTGAGCCGTTTTGAGGAAGTCGGTACACTCATTACCGACCCGGCAGTGATCGCCGACATGAAGCGGTTCGTAAAACTAAACAAAGAGTACCGTGATTTGGAGAAAATCGTGAGTGCTCGTTCGGAATACGTGAAGATGTTGAACGGAATCGAGGAAGCGAAATCCCTGCTCGAATCCGAGCAAGATCCGGAAATGCGAGAAATGGCTCGTGAAGAGTTAGATAGTTGTAACGAACGTATTCCCGCATTGGAAGAAGAGATAAAATTATTACTCGTTCCCGCAGATCCGCAAGATGATAAAAACGCAATCGTCGAGATACGAGGAGGAACGGGAGGTGACGAGGCCGCCCTTTTCGCCGGAGATCTATATCGTATGTATGTGAAATATTGCGAGTTGAAAGGGTGGAAAATCAGCGTGTCTAGCTTTAGCGAAGGCTCGTCCGGAGGTTTTAAGGAAATTATCTTCACGGTATCGGGCGAGAAGGTATACGGTACATTGAAGTATGAGTCTGGTGTACACCGCGTACAACGTGTACCGGCGACGGAGACGCAAGGACGTGTACATACCTCAGCCGCCACGGTCGCCGTATTGCCTGAGGCAGATGAATTTGATGTTGAGATTAATGAGGGAGAGATTAAATGGGATACCTTCCGTTCCGGAGGAGCCGGGGGCCAGAACGTAAACAAGGTGGAATCAGGTGTCCGTCTGCGTTATGTCTGGAAGAATCCCATTACAGGTGTGAGTGAGGAAATCTTGATCGAATGTACGGAGACACGAGACCAACCGAAGAACAAAGAAAGGGCACTTACCCGCCTTCGTTCGTTTATTTATGACAAGGAACACCAGAAATACCTAGACGATATCGCCAGCAAGCGTAAGACCATGGTATCTACCGGTGACCGTTCCGCGAAGATCCGTACTTATAATTATCCGCAAGGACGCATTACGGATCATCGTATCAATTACACGATCTATAATCTCTCCGCTTTTATGGACGGTGATATTCAAGATTGCTTGGACCACCTGATCGTAGCGGAGAACGCTGAGCGACTGAAAGAGTCTGAATTGTAAATACATCAAATCATTTCATACTGAATAAGAAAATGAACAAACAGCAACTATTCGAGAATATTAAGAAGAAGCAATCCTTCCTTTGTGTCGGATTAGATACAGATATAAAGAAGATCCCACAACATCTTTTGTCGGAGGAAGACCCTATTTTCGCATTCAATAAAGCAATCATCGACGCTACCGCGGATTATTGTGTCGCATACAAACCGAATCTGGCTTTTTACGAAAGCCTTGGTACGAAAGGAATGATGGCTTTTGAGAAAACAGTCACTTACTTACGTAAGAATTATCCCGATCAATTTATCATCGCCGACGCTAAACGCGGTGATATCGGAAATACTTCCGAGATGTACGCCCGCTCTTTTTTCGACCACATCAAAGTAGATGCAGTCACGGTAGCTCCGTACATGGGCGAGGATAGTGTAAAACCATTCTTAATCTACCCGGAAGCTTGGGTAATCTTATTAGCTTTGACATCCAATAAAGGCTCACATGATTTCCAATTGACGGAAGACGCAAATGGAGAACGTCTTTTTGAGAAAGTATTGAGGAAATCGCAAGAATGGGCAACCGATGAGCAAATGATGTATGTAGTGGGTGCTACCCAGGGCAAGATGTTCCTTGATATCCGTAAACAAGCTCCTAACCATTTCTTGTTGGTACCGGGCGTGGGCGCTCAAGGTGGAAGCCTAGCGGAAGTAGCTCAATACGGAATGAATGACCAATGCGGTCTTTTGGTAAATTCTTCCCGTGCGATTATTTATGCGGACAAGACTGAAGCTTTCGCCAACGTAGCTCGTGAGGCGGCACATGCCGTACAGGAAGAAATGGCCGGCTATCTACACGATAAAGGAATTATTCCCTGTAAAGCATAGGCTATATAAAGAATTTTCACCATTTTTGCAAACTGACTGTCTATAAACAGCGGACAGTCAATGAAGATACATATATAATTGAATAAGTAATGGAGTTTTCAGCCCAACAAATTGCCGGCTTCCTGAACGGAACGATCGAAGGAGATCCAAACGTAAAAGTCTGCAACTTCTCTAAAATAGAAGAAGGAAAGCCAGGTACATTGACCTTTTTGGCGAATCTTAAATATGCGCATCATATTTATAATACCGAGGCAAGCATTGTTTTGGTAAACAATGATTTCAAACCAGAACAGCCGATAAAAGCCACACTCGTAAAAGTAGAGAACGCTTATGCGGCACTCGCGATGTTATTAAATTTGGTAGAGCAATCAAAGAACAAAAAGAAGGGGGTTGATTCTACCGCTTTTATCGCTGCGTCCGCAACCGTGAGTGATGATTGCTATGTCGGTAATTTCGCCTACATCGGGGAAGGCGTAAAAATGGGTAAGAACTGTATGGTATACCCACACGCCTATATCGGGGATCATGTAACGGTAGGAGACAATTGTGTATTCTATCCGCATGTTACCGTTTACGAGAATTGTATAATCGGAAATAATTGTATCCTTCATGCCGGTAGCGTAATTGGAGCCGATGGTTTCGGATTTGCTCCCGAAGGTGAGACTTATAAGAAAATCCCGCAATTAGGCAACGTTATCATCGAGGATGATGTAGAGATCGGCGCCAACACGACGATAGACCGTGCGGTGATGGATTCTACGATCATTCGCCGAGGCGTTAAACTGGACAATCTCGTACAAATCGCCCATAACGTGGAGGTAGGCGAGAATACAGTGATGGCGGCGCAAGTCGGTATCGCCGGTTCCGTAAAAGTAGGAAAACATTGTATGTTTGGCGGGCAAGCAGGTTTAGCCGGACATATCCATGTGGCGGACCACGTCGTATTCGGAGCTCAAGCCGGAGTTATCAGCGATGTAAAGGAAGCGATGACTTTGCTTGGAGCGCCGGCGATCAACGCGAAGAATTTCATGCGTTCCAGCGCAATCTTCAACCGTCTTCCGGATATATACCGTTCGCTGGGACAAATGCAACGGGAAATCGAACAACTCAAGAAAGAAATTAATAAACAATAAAGACCTATGCAAAAACAGAAAACGCTTGCGGCAAGTTTCTCCTTGAATGGAAAAGGGTTGCATACTGGATTAGAGATAGAAATTACGTTTAATCCCGCACCCGAGAACCATGGATACAAGATCAAACGTGTCGACTTGGAAGGCCAACCGGTCATCGATGCCTTGGCTGAAAATGTAACTTGTACACAACGAGGTACGGTGCTCAGCAAGAATGGTGTTCAAGTAAGTACGATCGAGCATGCGATGGCTGCTTTATACGCTCATGAGATCGATAACTGCTTGATCGAGGTAAACGCACCCGAATTTCCAATCCTAGACGGAAGCTCTCGTTTTTTCTCCGAGGAAATCCAAAAGACAGGGATCGTCGAGCAAAACGCTCCAAAAGATTATTATATAGTAAAACATAAGATCGAGGTAAAAGATAAGGAAACGGGCTCTTCGTTGATTATCCTCCCGGACGATAAGTTCAGCGTGAACGTATTGATCTCATTCGATTCACCCGTACTTTCCAATCAATTCGCCACGTTAAACGATTTAAGCGAATTCCCGACGGAATTAGCGGCCTCACGCACATTTGTATTCGTGCGCGAAGTGGAAATGCTACTCAATAACAACCTAATCAAAGGGGGAGATTTAGACAACGCAATCGTTATCTACGACCAGAAGATACCGCAAGAATCTTTGGATAAACTGGCTGATATGCTGAATATCCCTCACAAGAACGTACAAGAATTAGGTTATATCAACAATAAGCCTCTTGTATTCGACAACGAACCGGCACGCCATAAATTGATCGACGTGATCGGAGATATCGCCTTGATCGGCAAACCAATCCGCGGACGTGTAATCGCTACCCGTCCGGGACATAAAATCAATAACCAGCTAGCTCGCATGATCCGCAAGGATATCAAGTTGAATGAGGTACAAGCTCCGGTATACGATCCGAACCGTGAGCCGGTGATGGATATCAACCGTATCCGCGAATTATTGCCACATCGCTATCCATTCTTATTGGTTGACAAGATTATTGAGATCGGCGGGAATTATATCGTAGGAGTAAAAAATATCTCGACCAACGAGCCATTCTTCCAAGGGCACTTCCCACAGGAACCGGTCATGCCAGGAGTTCTACAGGTTGAGGCCATGGCACAAACAGGAGGTTTGCTTGTCTTGAACTCCGTAGATGAACCAGAGCGCTATTCTACCTACTTCATGAAAATCGATGGCGTGAAATTCCGTCAAAAAGTCGTTCCGGGCGATACGCTAATTCTGCGTCTGGAATTATTGGCTCCGATTCGTCGCGGAATCTCTACCATGAAAGGGTATGTATTCGTTGGTGATAAATTGGTTAGTGAAGCCGAGTTCATGGCTCAGATTGTAAAAAACAAATAATAAGATAAAGTACGATAATGAATATATCTCCTCTAGCAGTCGTTCATCCAGAGGCCAAGATTGGTCAGAATGTAACTATTGATCCGTTTGCCGTGATTGAGAAAGATGTCATAATCGGTGATAATTGCCGTATATACTCTCACGCCGTTATCTTGGATGGCGCACGGATCGGTAAAAATTGCAATGTTTTCCCAGGAGCAGTCGTAGCCGGTATCCCCCAAGACATGAAATTCGCGGGCGAGATCACGACGGCAGAAATCGGAGATAACACGACACTTCGCGAATGCGTGACGATCAACCGAGGTACCGCTTCCAAAGGTAAAACCGTAGTGGGTAACAATTGTCTAATCATGGCTTATTCACATGTTGCCCATGATTGTGTCTTAAAAGATCACATTATTATAGGCAATGCCTCGCAAATCGCCGGAGAGGTGGAGATTGATGATTTCGCTATCGTCAGCGGGGGATCTTTGGTGCACCAGTTCTCGCGAATATCCAAGCATGTGATGATACAGGGAGGGTCTCGTATCGGAAAAGATATCCCACCTTATACCCTGATCGGCCGCGATCCGATCGTTTACTGCGGTATCAATATCGTAGGCCTGCGCCGCCGGGGATTCACGAATCAACAAGTATTCTTGATTCAAGACATCTATCGTACGTTGTATACCCGGGGGCTGAACAATACGGAAGCCCTGAAAGCGATCGAGACAGAATATGAGCCTAGCGAGGAGAGAGACTTGATCCTCAATTTTATCAAATCGTCCAGCCGGGGTATCGTAAGAGGTTCGATCGACGAATAAAGAATATAGATCTCATTTACAGCAATAAAAGCTGGGTTTATCAACGTTAAACCCAGCTTTTATAATTTATAGCGTTATTATATAGGGATATTAATATTTTTACTACTTTTGAACCAACAAAAAACTAAACGACTATGCTATTTAGATTTCTAATCCTATCAGATGAAGCAGATGACTTCAAGCGCGAGATCAAGATTGATTCCGAGGCTACTTTCTTGGATTTGCAAAATGCCATCCTTGATTCGGTAGGTTATACAAAGGATCAAATGACCTCCTTCTTTATATGTGATGACGACTGGAGCAAAAAGACGGAAATCACGTTAGTAGAGATGGATACATCTTCCGAGGAAGACAGCTATGTCATGGCCGATACCCAACTGGAAGAATTGCTTGAAGACGAGCATCAAAAACTTCTTTTCGTTTTCGATTATATGACCGAGCGCGCTTTCTTCATGGAACTTCGCGAGATTGTTCCGGGAAAAGACTTGGATGCCCCTATTTGCAGTAAATCGGTAGGTATGCCTCCCGCCCAGGTAGTTTCTTTCGACGAGTTCGAGGCTAAAAACGGTAGCACGTACGTAGGAGAAGATTTTTACGGCGATTCCGAATATGATATTGATGAATTAGATAAAAGCGGCTTCGACGGCTTAGGCGAAGGTCCGATGGATAATCCATACGATGACGAGCGGTTTTAATGAATACTCTCATTATATTACTGGGGCCGACAGGAGTCGGTAAGACCGAGTTAAGCCTTCAAGTGGCGGAATATTTCGGCTCTCCGATTATCTCTTCCGACTCCCGTCAGCTCTATAAAGACCTTCCAATAGGCACGGCTGCCCCCACATTGGAACAAAGGGCACGTGTCAAGCACTACATGGTAGGTACTCTCTCGCTTACCGATTATTACAGCGCCAGCAATTTCGAGGCGGATGTGATCTCCCTCTTATCCGAGCTACATAAAACAACTCCGACCGTCATAATGACCGGAGGCTCCATGATGTATATCGATGCCGTATGCAAAGGCATTGACGATATCCCGACAGTTACACCGGAAATCAGGAATGCCCTATACAAACAATTTGAAACCGAGGGCCTGGCTCCTATCCTCGCTGAATTAAAAGAGGTAGATCCTGTTCATTACGAGGAAGTAGACCGAAATAACTATAAGCGGGTAATCCATGCTGTAGAGATTTGCAGGATGACAGGTAAACCCTACTCCTCTTTCCGTACGAACATAAAAAAAGAGCGTCCGTTCCGGATCATTAAGGTCGGCCTTAATAGGGATCGTGAGGAATTATATGACCGCATCAACCAACGTGTAGATCAAATGATGAATGAGGAACTGCTGGAAGAGGCACGCCGGACTTACCCCTTCCGTCATTTGAATTCCTTGAATACAGTCGGTTACAAAGAACTATTCAACTATCTCGATGGAGAATGGACATTAGACTTCGCCGTGGAGAAAATCAAACGCAATTCCCGGGTCTACGCACGAAAGCAAATGACTTGGTTTAAACGAGACCCCGAAATAGCCTGGTTCCATCCAAGCGAAACCGAGGCCATACTCACATATCTGAAACAACAGATTACATAGCATTCTGACAATAGGCATTATAAGGTGCTTACGATGGGCATTATAAACACATTAGAACGGGCATCATAAATACCTCTCAATAGGCAGTATGATTTACTGATCGTCAAACCCGTATTCCACGGTCTTATTTCTTGAAAACCAGATAAACCGCCGCTACCAAGAACACAAAAGCAAGCGCATGATTCCACTTAAACGACTCTCCCTTAAAGGCGATGGTACTGAATGCCACGAATACTACCAACGTAATCACCTCCTGGATCACTTTCAATTGTATCAAGTTAAACGGACCACCATTATCCCGGAAACCAATACGATTCGCCGGTACTTGAAAACAGTACTCAAAAAAAGCAAGAAACCAACTAAACAGGATTACGCCAAGCAAAGGAAGATGCTCGAACCAACTGAATTGTTGCCTCATTTTCAAATGCCCGTACCAAGCGCATGTCATAAAAATATTCGACACGACCAATAACAAAATCGTATAAACACCTTGCATATCATTTTATTTTTCGAGGTAAATAATCTTCTTGTATATTCGTCATACTTCCCCAAAGACTGTAGCGGGCCTCCGGATTGATGGTTTCCAGGCTTCTCAACAGCTCTTTCATATCAGAACGACTGGAGCCCGACTCATAAGGACAGTTCTTCAATTGTTTCCGATATCCTTTCCATGCGGCAACCCGAATCAACTCCTTTTCTTCTACCAGGCACATCGGACGGATAATCTCCATATCAAATTTATCCATCTTCAACCGAGGAGGCATCGTTCCGAAAGCTCCTTGATGAGTCAGATTCATCAAGAGAGTCTCAAGGATATCATCTTGATGATGCCCTAACGCTATCTTATTACATTTATAAGCCTTAGCGATCTCAAACAAAGCCTTTCGGCGAGTCCATGAACATAAGAAACATGGAGATTTACGAGTATCTGTAGATGGATCGAAACTTGTCTCATGGACAATGAAAGGCAAACCGTGCTCTTCCGCACGACTTCTTAAATAATCTATATCCGAACGGTAAAGAATATTAGTCATCACGATATGTACCACCATGACCTCAAACCTAGGACAATAGATTTTCGACCTGCGCCCAAGTAAATCCACTAAAGCCAAAGAATCTTTTCCTCCGGACAGCCCGATCAAGATCCGGTCTCCATCATTTATCAATCCATAATCGAAAATCGCTTTCTTTACTTTATCCTCTATCCTACGAAACAAACGTTCATCCTCTGTCAATTTTGCCATATGCTTTCCTTACAGGCGCAAAATTATACATTTATTTTTTCGATTTGTATGCCTCTACGAAAATATTCTTATCTTTGAAACTGCATAACTATATAATCTAGATTAGACAAAATGAAACGGTTATCCCAAAAGCTGCTTTATACACTAGGAGTTACACTCGTATGCAGTGGAATGCAACTATATGCGCAAAGTCTTGACCAGGCGAAAAAATTATATAACGACAAGAAATATGCCGAAGCCAAACCCGTGTTCGAGAAATTGGTAAAACAAGCGCCAAGCAATGCATCTTATAATCAATGGTATGGTGTTTGCTGCCTCGAGACCGGAGATTTGGTTAGGGCAGAAAAACATCTTAAGGTCGCCGTAAGGCGTAGGGTGCAAGAAGCTTACCGTTACCTTGGAGAAGTATATTATCAAACCTACCGTTTCGATGAAGCCGAGAAAATGTTCGATGAATACATTACCCTCTTAGCTAAAAAGAAACAAGACACGGAACCTTATCAGATCTGTATGGATTTAGCGAACAAGGCTAGCCGTATGCTTGACAAAGTAGAGGACGTCCAAATTATCGATAGCATAGTCGTTGATAAAGAAGATTTCTTATCAGCCTATACCCTAAGCGAGGAAAGTGGTACATTGACTACTTATCAAGATTTTTTCCAGACCAACGAGCCGGACAACTCTTCGGTATACATGAACCAAAAGGGAGATAAGATTTATTACGCCCATCAGACAGATAGCAATCATAATTGTCTTTTTACCCAATCCAAACTCATGGATCAATGGGGAGACGAGAAACAATTACCGATGAATATCAATAGTGACGCCGATGACGGGTATCCTTTCGTACTATCCGACGGTGTAACTATTTATTATGCGTCTAAAGGGAACGGTTCTCTGGGAGGGTATGATTTATTCGTTACCCGTTACAACACCAATTCCGATACCTATCTTACGCCGGAACAGTTGGGTATGCCCTATAACTCCCCGTTCAACGATTATATGATGGTAATCGATGAAGCCAAGCAATTGGGATGGTTCGTATCCGATCGTTACCAACCGGAAGGGAAAGTTTGCGTATATTTATTCATCCCGAACGATGACCGCGAGCGAATAGAGAGTGAGGATATCGAACTAAAACGTGCCCGGGCCTCCATTGCCTCTATCAAGGATTCATGGAAACCCGAATCAAACTACGAGGAGTTGATTCATTTGGCCCATACCGAGATTCCTTACGGACGCACGAAAATAAAGAAAGATTTTACATTCCCGATCCATAATGATATCGTTTACTATACCATGGACGATATCCAAAGTCCGGAAGCGAGAAACTACTATGAGAAAGTGGTTTCCATCCATAAACAGATCAAGGAATTAAATGAGGAACTAGAGAACTTACGTGCCAGCTACATCAAGGGGAATAAGGCAAAAAAAGAACAACTGAAGCCTACGATTCTCGATGCGGAGGAAAAACTAGACAACCTACTCGACCAGCCGCACGAATGGGAGAAGAAAGCACGTAACGCCGAGATCACATATCTAAGAAATAACCGCAAATAAAAAGAAGTATGCTACTGGATATAGCTATTATCGTCTTCCTTATGGCAGTAGCCATCCTATTGATACTGGCAGAGATATTCCTTCTTCCGGGAATAACGCTGGCGGGTATAGGCGGGGCTATTTTCGCTATTGGAGGAGTCGTTTTCGCTTATACGGTAGGTGTATGGGTGGGACACTGGACTTTATCCTTGTCAATCATCACATTCGGGGTTATCTTTGGTTGGTTATTGCGTTCCCGGTCTTTCAATAAGATCGCTTTAAAAACGGATATCGACTCCAAGTTAACATCCAGTCGAGACCTCGGGATAGAACCCGGAGACGAAGGAATCACGCTCTCACGCCTAGCTCCTATCGGCAAGGCCAGGATCAAAGGAATAAACGTTGAGGCGAAATCTCAAGATGAGTTAATCGATGAGAATACGCCGATCATAGTTATCAGGGTAGACAGTTACAACGTAATCGTCCGTCCTAAAGAAGAAACAAATATTCACGCTTAATTTTTTTTATATGGAAGTAACCTTCTTGCCACTTATCTTATTAGGAGCCGCAGTGCTTCTGCTGGCAATCTTTTTCTATTATGTGCCGTTCCTGCTATGGATCTCGGCCAAAGTATCGGGAGTCAACATCTCCCTGATCCAGTTATTCTTGATGCGTATCCGAAAGGTTCCTCCTTACATCATCACTCGTGCGATGATCGAAGCGCATAAGGCAGGAATAAAGACGCTTACACGCGATGAGCTGGAAGCGCACTATTTAGCGGGTGGACATGTCGAGAAAGTAGTGCATGCGTTGGTTTCCGCATCAAAGGCGAATATCGACCTTCCTTTCCAGATGGCTACCGCTATCGACTTGGCCGGACGTGACGTATTCGAGGCTGTGCAAATGTCCGTAAATCCGAAAGTGATCGATACCCCTCCGGTAACAGCGGTAGCGAAAGACGGTATCCAGTTAATCGCCAAGGCGCGTGTTACCGTTCGTGCGAATATCAAGCAATTGGTGGGTGGCGCCGGAGAAGAAACGATCTTAGCCCGTGTAGGTGAAGGTATCGTATCTTCCATAGGTTCATCTGAAAGCCATAAAACCGTATTGGAGAACCCAGACTCCATCTCAAAGCTAGTGCTTCGCAAAGGGCTTGACGCTGGAACAGCTTTCGAAATCCTTTCCATCGATATCGCCGATATTGATATAGGTAAGAACATCGGTGCTTTCTTGCAAATGGACCAAGCTCAAGCGGACAAGAATATCGCTCAAGCGAAAGCCGAGGAACGCCGTGCGATGGCTGTCGCGCTCGAGCAAGAGATGAAGGCGAAAGCACAAGAAGCTCGTGCCAAGGTTATCGAGGCTGAAGCGGAAGTTCCTAAAGCCATGGCAGACGCATTCCGCACAGGAAACCTAGGTGTAATGGATTATTACAAAATGAAGAATATCGAAGCGGATACTTCTATGCGCGAGGCGATCGCCAAACCGACTAGTGCCGCATCGAAACCATTGAAGGATTAATATAGTTCATAGAAACAAAACGATCTACAGGGGCAAGGCTCGTACCTTGCCCCTTCATGATTATAAAGCAAACTTAATTATCTGATCGAATATGAGAACAATACCCGCTTCAGAATTAGCGATCCATTCAGACGGCAGCGTTTTCCACCTGCATTTAAAACCGGAGCAACTTGCGGATCGCGTGATACTTGTCGGTGACCCCGAACGGGTTACAACCGTCGCATCCTATTTTGATTCCCAAGAATGCGAGGTTTCCAGCCGGGAATTTCACACCATCACGGGGCGATACAAAGATAAACGTATCACGGTCGTATCCCATGGTATCGGTACAGATAATATTGATATCGTATTAAATGAGTTGGATGCCTTGGCTAATATAGATTTCTCAACCCGCATGATTAAACCGGAATTCAAACAGCTCTCTCTAGTCCGTATCGGAACTTCCGGAGGATTACAACCATTTGTTCCGATCGGAACTTATGTGGCAGCAGAAAAATCTATCGGATTTGACGGGGTAATCTATTTCTATGCGAACAGTACTTCCATTCGCGACACAGATTTGGAATCTGAACTAATAAAGCAACTTGATTGGCAATTTAACGGAATACGACCTTATGTCGTATCGGCAGATCCTTCGCTAATCGATCAGATCACACATAAAGATATTATCCGGGGAACGACAATCGCAGCCAACGGCTTTTACGGACCACAAGGGCGTGAACTTCGATTACCCCTAGCCGACCCAGAATTGAACCAGAAAATAAAAGCCTTTGATTACAACGGGCGAAAGATCACGAATTTCGAGATGGAGAGTTCCTCTTTAGCAGGTCTAGCCGCTCTTATGGGACACCGGGCAATGACTGTATGTTGCATTATCGCCGGACGTGTGGATAACCACATGAATACTGATTATAAAGGTTCTTTGGAGAAGCTGATTGAAACCGTATTAGATCGTATATAATAAAATCGGGATTACGAAATGGTACTACATTCTTTAACCCGATACATTATATGCTCTTAGACGTAGGGATGGACTATATCTCTAAAAATACGGAATCCACCCTCAAGTCAATTACAGGCGTACTTGAAGGTGGATTCTTCATAAATCATAAAAATACAGACGTACCAAGACTTACCTCATGAACCCTTGTTGTCTCAATACATTCAACAACACCTCTGAAAAATGCTCATTATTCTTCTTCGTATAACGCACATCTGTAAAAACTTGCGCCAGAGTCTCCTTATTATTCTCCTTTACAAACTGTTTATTCACCGCCAATGCCTCTTTTTCGGAATACAAGGCATCGATAGCAGCTGGAGTAAAATCCGTATAAGTCTCATTATGCACAACTGCCGCCAACGGTAAACGTTCAACCTGATCTGGTATAGGCTCAGCAGGATAACCTACCGTAACCGTAACAATCGGGACAACCAGACGAGGAAGGGAAAGCACATCGATAATCTGGTCTGCATTATAAGCCGTCGTCCCCAGATAACAAATACCCAAGCCTTTTTCCTCCGCGGCATTACAGAAACTTTGAGCGAATAACATCGCATCTATCGTAGAAGCAATAAAAGTTTGTAAATTATCAAACCCTGCCTCCGCTTTCCTACATTCTGCCCATTTTACAAAACGGTTAGCGTCCGCACAAAAAGTAAGCACGACCGGAGCTTCCGTAACCATCGGCTGATTAAAATGAGCCGGGGCTAACTTTTCTTTGTTCGCTTGGTCGCGGGTAACCACCACACTATACAATTGCATATTTCCCGTATTCGAGGCACGAGCGGCTACTTCTAATAACTCATTCAACAAGGATTCCGGGATATCCTGATTCGTGTATCTACGGATACTTCTTCTATTCTTCATGCATTCTAACATAGTAATCTATTTTAATTATGTACGCAAACTTAGGTAATCTTACTTAAATTATCGCCAAACCCAAGTTTAAAAGTCCTCAATAACAAAATCCCAATATCCATGCCGGCATACGGTTAAACACGCTTTTTGGCAATCCATAGATAGCGGCGTAAGCATCGGGTACAAACCGAAGACGATCGTAACCTCTTAAAGGATCACCTACCGCAAAAATATATTTCCCATCTATCAAGAAATCTCCGTTCTCCATGAATTCCACATTCGCCACGCAACGCATCTGGCTTAAGAAAAAGGTCTCACACATTAATTGCCTGTTCTCTTTATCTCCGAAAAAAGAGATCATTAAATTCGTATCCCCCATAAAGACTTTCTGTTTGGCAAGAGAACTTCCCGGCTGGTTGGCCGAGTAATAAATAAGCCTCATATCATGAAAGAAACGCAACAGGCTATCGCTTTGCTGACGAAGAATATTCGTCTTACGGGTTACATCTATCGATTTCGGACGTAGCGGGATTGAGTCTGCCACCATCATAAAATATTTTTGAGCCCGCTCCAAATTGCTCATCGAAATAGAAACCACAGAAGGAAAGTCCCGGCAAATCTCCTTTCTCACTAATTCTTGCAAACGGGAATAATAAGTATCCGGATCTTGCCAATAAAAGGGATAACATCCATGTTCCAGATAATTCCGGAAAATAGGAACTACATTCATTTCCGCATTTATCTCCTTCACCAGATCATGGTGGTTCGCTAAAATGTCCTCTAAAGGAATGGGATCTTTATTCAAAATACTTTCATAAGAAAGAAATTCACGAAAAGATATAGGATGCATGGTATAAAAAACGACCTTATGCCTCAAGCTGTTTCGTACTTCAGTCAACGGACACAAAGACGTTGTCGCAAAAACAACTTTTAGCGTAGGGTTTACATCTAGCAAAGTTGAGATCTCTTCTGCCCAACCTGGATACAAATGAACCTCATCCAAAAACAAATAATGCCCCCCGGCTTGCAAGAAATCTTTAACAGTCTCGGTCAATGAATGTGTCTGAAACCAGAAATCATCCAGATTTATATAAAAGGCCTCCCTCGAGTCTCCAAATTTCAGCCTAATATGTTGCAATAACAAAGTTGTCTTACCTACTCCTCTAGAGCCCAATATACCGATTAATCGATCCTCCCATTCTATTCGTGCATGTAAATAACGCAGGAATGTACAATTTATTCCTTTCAACAATTGCTGATGATTCCGTTGAAGCAAGTCCATATATAAATCTGTTTTACGCAAAAATAAAAAATATTCCGTGTTTTTCGTACCTTTGTCGACACTAAACCAATAAAAAGATGAATACATCCAAAGTCTACTTCACAAATTTACGCACAACCCCCAGTAGTAATCTGCTAGATAAGATGGAGCGTCTGGTAAAACGTGCCGGTATCACTAATATCGACTTCAAGAACCAATTTGTAGCCATCAAGATACACTTTGGCGAACCAGGGAATTTAGCTTATATCCGTCCTAATTACGCCGCCCGCTTAGTAAACTTGCTACGAGAATTAGGGGCGAAACCATTTCTTACCGATTGTAATACCCTATACTCGGGCCGTCGCTCCAACGCTGTCGACCATCTTCAAAGTGCTATGGAAAATGGATTCAACCCCATGTCTGCCGGTTGCAATGCTATCATCGCCGATGGCGTGAAAGGTACGGACTACCGGGAAATTGAGATCAATGGGCAATATTGCAAAGCTCCGAAGATCGGTACAGCTATTGCCGATGCCGATATCATCATTTCTATGAACCATTTTAAAGGTCACGAGCAAGCCGGTTTCGGCGGTGCGCTGAAAAACCTCGGGATGGGATGCGCCAGCGTAGGCGGTAAATTGGAATTACATTGCGCCTCACAACCTCGTATCGATACGGAGGCTTGTAAAGGTTGTAACATCTGTGTAAAGCACTGCGCTCACGATGCCATCCATTTAAATAACAACCGAAAGGCCGAAATTGATTACGACCGCTGTGTAGGTTGCGGGCAATGTGTGGCTCTCTGCCAGTACGATGGTGCCGTAATGGGCGAAGGTGATACTTCCGAGCGATTGAATTACAAGATCGACGAGTATACGAAAGCCGTTTTATTAGATAAGCCTCATTTTCATGTTAGTTTTATCATGAATGTATCTCCGGAATGCGATTGCTGGAATCATAACGATGCCGCGATCATCCCTGATTTGGGTATCGCCGCTTCTTTCGATCCGGTGGCTTTGGATAAGGCTTGTGCCGATATGGTTATCGGAGCTCCGATCATAGGAGGTAATAAATTAGCCGAGGCTCACCCTCACGAACATCTTGAAGGAGTGGATAAATTCCATTTAATTCATCCAGATACGAACTGGCAAGCCGGCCTACGTTATGCGGAGGAAATTGGACTGGGCTCTCAAGCGTATGAATTAATAACAGTTTAATAGATCGAATGAGTACAATTTGCGCTATATCTACAGCTCCGGGAGTAGGAGGAATCGCAGTGATCCGTGTCTCCGGACCGGATGCTTTCAAGATTTGTGATCGGATATTCCGACCGAAGAAGGTGGGGAAGAGTTTATCTACCCAAAAGGCTTATACATTAACATATGGTTCCATCATCGGCAACGATAGCGAAACGGTAGACGAGGTGATCGCCGCTGTTTTCCGTGCTCCCCATTCTTTTACGGGGGAAGATACGGTGGAAATCACCTGCCACGGCTCGACGTATATCCAACAACAAATCCTGCAATCCCTTATCTCCAGCGGATGCCATATAGCGCAACCGGGTGAATATACGCAACGTGCCTTCATGAATGGCAAGATGGACCTTAGCCAAGCGGAAGCCATTGCGGATTTAATCGCCTCCACTTCGGCCGGTCAACACCGTTTGGCTCTAAGCCAGATGCGAGGTGGCTTCAGCAGGGAACTTGCCGAACTTCGGAACCAACTGCTCCATTTCACCTCTCTCATGGAACTGGAACTGGATTTCAGCGATCATGAGGAATTGGAGTTTGCTGACCGTAGTGAGCTTCGCACGCTTGCGGATCATATCGAACAGGTCATCTCCAAACTCGCCCAATCTTTCAGCGTAGGCAACGCTATCAAGAACGGTATTCCCGTCGCTATCATCGGTGAGACGAACGCCGGCAAATCGACTTTACTAAACGCCTTGTTGAACGAGGATAAAGCAATCGTCAGCGACATCCACGGAACAACTCGTGATGTTATCGAGGATACGATCAACATCAACGGCCAGCTCTTCCGTTTCATCGACACCGCCGGTATCCGTGAAACAAACGATACGATTGAAGTTCTAGGCATCGAACGTAGTTTCAAAGCTTTAGACCAAGCACAAATCGTCATCCTCATGTACGACTTAACCCGTGACCTCAAGGATTTCGAGACTTTCTATCAGGAAATTGCTCCGAGATTAACAAATAAGTCTGTTATCTTAGCGATAAACAAATGTGATGTATTACCCGCATCCTCTCTCCCAACCTTCTCTTTTCCCACCGAAGGCTGGCATCAAATCGCTATTTCTGCCAAGAGCAAGCTACATATCGCAGAGCTACAACAACTCCTCACGGAAGTCTCTTCCATCCCCTCCCTCCACCAAAGTGACATCATCGTAACGAATGCCCGCCACTTCGAGGCACTTACGCATGCGTTGGAAGCCATACATAGGGTACAAGAAGGTTTGAACTCCGGTCTTTCCGGAGATTTTATTTCTCAAGATTTACGGGAGTGTATATTCCATCTATCAGATATCGTAGGAGAGGTTACGACGGATCAGGTGTTGCAGAATATATTTCAGCATTTTTGCGTCGGGAAGTGATAGCTTATAATTAACTGCAACGAATTAGAATCAACTATAATGAAGTCGCTGAATTTCAGCGGCTTTTTTATTTACCAAAAATCCAGCTATAAACAGTTGGATACTGTTGTTCACCATATTTTTCTACCGTATTTCTACCGCGGAACAATTAAGGGCTTTTGCCCGATATCACACTGACGCATTTGTTGACGTGTGTTGACAATGGTTTACGCGAGTAGACAAAAAGGGAAATTATCCGAGCAGTAAAAAGCTTATGTTTCACTAAAATATGGAGAATAACAAAAATGGAAGTAAAAAGAATCTGCCAGTGGTGCGGCAAGCCTTTCATGGCAAAAAAGACCACTACCAATTATTGTAGTCCGCAATGTTCCAAAAGAGGTTACAAACACCGCATGAAGGAACGTAGAATGGAAATGCGCGAATTTCAGGAAATGCTGGAGGTAAAGAGCAAACTGGAGAGCCAGGAATACTTTACCTTTTCTCAAGCAGCCAGACTAATGGGCGTTTCTCGCCAGTATGTCTATAAACTGGTAAAGGAGGACAAACTTCGTGCATCAAGGTTAAGTTCAAGAATGTCGCTCATCAGAAGAACCGACATCGAACTGATGCTGAAAACAAAACCTTATGAAGTTCTCAGACCAAAAGATGAATTTGACGTTACCGAGTATTATACCGCTGAACAGATTGCGGAAAAGTACAAAGTCAACGCCAAATGGGTGTGGACCTATACCCGGCAAAACAATGTTCCCAAAGTCAAAATCCGCCAGTTCAATTATTACAGTAAAAAGCACATAGATGCGGCATTTGCCAAATATAAGACGGATGATGCCTTGACCGAATGGTACACTCCGGAAGAAATCGAGAAAAACTATGGGATGACACGTGTAGCCATCCGTTCACATGTCTATCGCAACAACATCCCTTCAAAGAAAGAGCACGGCCAGATATTCTACTCAAAACTTCACTTCGATCTGTCCAAGAAGACAACCGAAGATGATTCTTCAGAATACTATACCGTGCAGGAAGCCATGAAGAAGTATAGTCTTACACGGGATTCAGTTTACGGCATTCTGCAATTCCACGAAATAAAACGGGAGAAGAAAGGGCGCTTTGTGAGATTCCTGAAAGTGGAATTTGACCACATTATGGGCGCCAGATAATGAATCTGTACAGATAGATATACAGACTGGAAAATGATTTTATGCTGAATGCGGTCTGCATAAAGTCATTGTGCATCTTCACCGCAAAATTTAAGTCAACTAATAACATTTGTAACTATGTCAGAATGTAAAACTGTAACTTTGAGAACCCGCCCGTTAAAAAATGGTATGCTTTCCTTCTATCTGGACTATTATCCGGGCTACCGTGACCAGGAAACGATGAAGACTATCCGTCACGAAGGTTTGAACATTTATATCTATGCCAACCCAAAGAACCAGCGGGAACGTGACTTCAATGCAACCATGTCAGAGAAAGCAGAAGCCATCCGATGCCGGCGCTTTGAAGCTATCGTAAACGAACGCTATGATTTCTTCGACAAGAGGAAATATAAGGCAGATTTTCTGGAATACTACCGTAAGCAACTTCCCAAGCACGACCAGAAATGGGAATTCGTTTATCAGCACTTCTATAACTTCGTACATGGCAAATGTACTTTCGAAGAAATTGATATAGATTTGTGCAACAAGTTTCGTGAATATCTGCTCAATGCCAGACAGCTAAAACGGGATGGATATATTACACGAAACTCAGCTTCCGGCTACTGGTCCACATTCAGAGGATTCCTTAAGATTCTCTATCGCAATCGGCTGATCAAGTCAAACATAAATGATTTTCTGGAAAAGATTGAACCGGTAGATGTGGTAAAGGACTATCTGAGTGTAGAGGAATTGTACTGTCTGGCCGAAACGCCATGCAAGATACCAATTCTAAAAACCGCTTCCCTCTTTTCGTGCCTGACCAGTTTGAGACTCAGTGACATACTTACTCTCTGCTGGGAGGAAATTGTTGATTTTGCAACAGGAGGAAAATGTGTACACACCATCACACAGAAGACAAAAACGGAAGACATCATCCCCATTAGTGATGAAGCCCTGAAGCTAATAGAATACTCACCTGAGAAGAAGGGTTTGGTATTCAAAGGTCTGAAAAGGTGCTGGACCCAGGTTCCCATGAAGGAATGGATTCGTTCTGCCGGAATCACCAAGAATATAACATTCCATTCGTATCGTAGAACATTCGCAACCCTACAAGGAGCTGCAGGGACCGACATCCGTACCATACAAAGTATGATGGCTCACAAGAGCATAACCACGACTCAAAGATACATGAAAGTAGTGGACAGCAACAAGCGTGAAGCGAGCAATAAGATTACCCTAAAAAGGAAAGAATAGCAATCTGTATCCTATATAAATAATATGCCTAAAGTATGATTATAGTATGATTTAGAGTATGATTTTCGTGCTTTAGGCTTATTTTTCTTAAAATCTCAACGATTATCTGTCACTAATTACAACTATTTGGAAATAGAAAATATATTTGCCATAAAAACTAATACATATAATTATGGAACATGACAAACAATATTAAATTATCGGCACGAAAGACAAGTTTCATACTTGCAGTAAGTTGTATTCTTTTTTCAGTAATTGCAACATATCTGTACATTAATCACCAGATAGATCTGACCAGATATACAACACCTATAATATTAGGAACCGTTGTAATAATCACAACGTGCGGAGGATTACAACGTGTATTCTATCTATTCCTTACTGATGAATGTCCGCAGTTCTTTTCTGATAATCAAAGAAATTCTATACCTGACAAGGTTATTCCCAAACCAGATATGATGATTGAAGAATGCAATGAACCAACTGTAGAAGTTTCAGATATAGAAATGATTGAAGTTAGCAATACAACAGAAGTTATTTCAATGATTGAGTTACCGGAAAAGACAAAAAATACTGATACAACAGAAAACAAAGCTGCCAGCTCTGAAATCGTTACATCCATTACAATATCAGAGAAGCATGATGATTCGAAAGAAATAAAAGTTTTGGAGCAACAACCTACCTCAGAAGTTAAACCCGAAGCTTTTTCATATCTCCAGGGATTCGAAAGCCGTATGGAAGAAATTCAGAAGGAAGAACTGGAGAGAAAAATAATGATTATAAAGGCTATTCATGAATATGCCACCTATTCTACCACAAAATTTCTTACCAAAGAGAATCTGCTTATACTACATGAAAACATAGACCATTTGGCAAGTGGGCAATCAGATTTGTATAAACCCATCCGTTCAAAAATGGAAACTCCTCTTACATCACCTTCATTAAGACATTTTGTCTGGAATATAGGCGAACGGTTAGGTGTATCATTATCAGAAAGAGCCAATTTCATAAAAACCATATTTCCTAATGAATTAAAAAATGCAACCTTGGGATACCTTGTCAAGAATCTCAAGGATACCATACACAGTCAGATTCCTATTGACAGTCCAAAATATGATGATTTCAAATTTGATTATACTCTTATAAACAAAGCCCAGTGTGAGAAAAAATGAATTAATACAGACCGAAAAATGATTCTCTTCTCCCGTTTCTCTGCATAATGTCATTGATTTAGTTTGTGGCATATTCAAACACAACAAATAAAGACATTATGCATTTCAAAGATTTAACCTTTAACGATTTACCTACAGTTGTAGGTGAATTATGTAAGAGAATTGAAAGTCTGGAAACTGTATTGAAAAACAGTCTAGCAGTCCAAAACAAAGTCAAAGAGAACCATCACGTTCCTATGACAGTGGATGAAGTATGTACCTACCTTGGCATATCCAAATCCTCATTTTATTATAAGGTCAAGCATGGGGGCATTCCTGTAATCAAACAAGGCAAACATCTTTTTGTCTATCGTGATGAACTGGACAAATGGCTTGAGACCGGAAGAAAGGTACAGGTTCCACTGACTTTTGAAGAAGAACAGGCACAGATGCTTGCTGCCACCCGTCGTAAGGCTAATCCTAAAAACGTGTAAGGCCTATGGACAAGACAGACATTAGAATTCCTACTGATGAGGAATTGACCGCTTATATGGAGGAATCTGCTGTAAGTGCAAACGGAGCTTATGAGCAGTCACCGGTTGTATTGATGGTAGATGATGCCGCAATCGGTACACTGGGGAACTTTAGTGCCTCTATAGGCAAGGCCAAAAGCAAGAAAACTTTTAACGTTACTGCCATTGCAGCATCGGCATTGAAAAACGGTACTGTGCTGAAATACCGTTCATCATTTCCAGAGGATAAGCGAACTGTTCTGTACAGAACAAGGACGCCATCATTGCCAGAAAGTATTGAAAAGAATCCTGCGCCTTGCCGGACTCCCGGAGGACAAGAATCCAAACAATATGCTTATGCTGGCTTTGCGCAAGTACGCCCCTCCGATACGTCTGGCTATAGTCGAACAGGCTATCGGCACAATCCCCGACCTCGGACTAGTGATTATAGATGGCATCCGAGACTTTCTTTATGACATCAATTCCCCCAGTGAAGCGACCGACATTATTTCCAGATTCATGCAATGGACGGATGACCGCCAGATTCACATTCATACCATTCTCCATCAGAACAAGAATGACGAGAATGCCCGTGGTCATATCGGCACGGAACTGAACAACAAGGCTGAAACAGTGATGCAGGTAGAAGTGGACAAAATGGACAGGACAGTAAGTGTGGTCGAAGCCATTCATATTCGTGACAGGGAATTTGAACCGTTTGCTTTCCGTATAAACGATGAAGTCTTACCTGAACTGCTGGATTCCTATCAGCCCCAGGAAAAGAAAATCGGAAGACCTGCAAAAGAACCGTTTGATCCGTACAAGGAAATTTCTGAGAGCGTGCATCGGGCAGCTCTGGACGCAGCTTTTTCGAACTTCTGTATTACCAGTTATGACGATTATCTGGAACGGCTGAAAGAAGGATATGCCCTGCAGAACATTAAGCTGGGACATAACAAAGCGGTTAAAGTTGCCACCTTCCTAAGTAACAAAAGGATGGTCATAAAAGAGGAAAAAGGATAAATATCTGTAATCAAAGAGAAATGAAAGGGCAATATTTCTATAAATAAGAATCTATATTATTGTATATCTGTGTGTTATAAAATACAGCTTGTTTTCTTATCTATTCCTGTGAAATTCCATTTATACCCATTTTTGAATTATTTTTGTTACCTGTTTCGATACTTATATCAAACCGATTTACTATATTTGCGCAAGAATATAAAACACTGGAGCACAATGGGTAGAAAAAAGCAATCAAAAGTAGACAAAAGTCCGTTCAAGCTGCGGAGAAGAAAACTTGCGGACGGCCGTGAGTCCCTTTTTATAGACCGCACGGTTGACGGCAAGCACGAATACGAGTTCCTTAAATTGTATCTTGTGCCGGAAAATTCCGTCAAGGCGAAACGTGAAAATGCAAAAACGCTCCGTCAGGCGGAGGAACTCATCATTGCCAAGACCGAAAACATGGTTGATGACAAGGCACAGGAGGAAGCAGCCAAAGACAAGTCCAAGATGTTGTTGTCCGACTTCATTGGCCTGTTGATGGAGGAATACAAGCAACGGGGACAGCCCGCACATCTGCATTTAAGGGCATCACGTACCAAATTCGAGAAGTTCCGCCCCGGTACAAGATTGTGTGACATGGACAAGAGATTCTGTACCGATTATGCCGAGTGGCTTCAATCCGAACCTCTCACTCCGCAAGGAAAGCCGCTCGCCCAAGCCACCGCCTGTTCCTGTTTCTGGATTCTCGGCATCATCCTGTCCGCTGCCTGGCAGAAAGGGTATATAAAGAACAATCCTTGGAAACTGCTGAGCGCCAAGGAAAAGATAGCGAGACCGGAAAGCAAGCGTGAGTTCCTGACCCTTGACGAAGTCCGCAAACTGGAGGACACCCCCTATATCAAGGAGAATATACGCAGGGCATTTCTGTTTACCTGCTATTGCGGATTGCGTGTAGGCGATGTTACGGACTTGTGCTGGAGCGACATATCCGTCAATGGCGGGCAGCACTTCGTATCGGTGGTGATGCAGAAAAACTCCAAACCCATATCGCTTCCTCTTCCCGCCAAGGCGTTATCGTGGCTTCCTGAGCGGGGAGAACCGGAGGCATCGGTATTCTCGCTTCCGTCCCATACCGTCCTGAACAAGCATTTACGTAAATGGGCGGAACTGGCAGGGCTGGACAGACACCTTCATTTTCACCTGAGCCGCCATACCTACGGAACAATGCTGATAACCGCCGGGGTTGACCTTTATACCGCCAGCAAGATGATGGGACATGCCGATGTGCGCCCCACGCAGGTTTACGCAAAAATCGTTGACAGGAAAAAAGAAGAGGCCGTTTCACTGATAGACAAAGTATTTTAAGACATGGCAGTGACAAATAAAAAATCAAGCAAACTGAAAGAGCCTGTAAGAGTCCGTACAAAGAAACTTGCGGACGGTTCCGAATCGTACTACCTTGACATCTATGTCAACGGCAAGCGGAGTTATGAGTTTCTGAAGATGTACCACCTGCCGGAAGTCAACGCGAGGGTCAGGGAGCAGAACCGCGCCACCCGTGAGGC
>NZ_CANTZW010000032.1 GCF_947855115.1 uncultured Parabacteroides sp. | reverse complement strand
GAATGGCTAATGCCCGGACAATGATACGCAGATCACTGATTTCCTTCTCTGTCCAATAATGAGTATTCCTTGAGAAGTCAAACCCGATAGCCCCTTGTGCTTTATCTTGGAGCACTAAAGGAAGAACGAGCATTGACTTCAGTTTTTGTTTTTCAACCAGCAGTCTCCTGTCTATGTCCGCTTCAGGGGGGAGTTGGCTCAAATCATCGCAAACTATATCGATCTTTTGCTTAATACATTGAACAGTCCACGGCACCTCCTCGTATGGAAGCTCCTTTAGGTCTGTTAATGTAGTGGCATCCAAATCGCTTAAAGACTTCTGCAAGAAAAATATTTTCTCCTGTTTGTCATCGAAAAGGGCTATGTATACCTGATCTGCGTCGAAATATTCTAACAACAGACGGGTGGATATTTCAATGGCGTTATCTTCTTCGCCAAGAAGAACGGTAAGGATTTGAGATATAATTTCCTTGAGATCCCTATCATTCACCCTATTCTCTGTTTGTACCAAGATTGATTTTCTGTTTTTCTCTTTTAAAAGATCCATAAGCTTTTTGGTGACGGTGTTTGTATCAACTCACATATCCTATTGGAAAAGATGAAATTAATGGCGGTGAAAGTATATAAATAATTTGATACATTGATTATAAATAATGAAAAATGGAATATCGTTGGGCTTTTTTGGTTTATTTTGGGAAATGGCCAGATTCCCAAGTGTCGCGGTTTTATGGAGACGGGTATATATACGTTATACTTGCTATTCAGAATGCTAAGGCTCTTTTCTGAATTCGATATCGTTGTTTAAATGTTTTCGATGTTTAGAACTATTATAGTTTAATAGCTGTACTGTTAAAACTAAAAACTTATATTTGCATGTTGATAGATAGAAGGGGCAGGCAGATTGTCCTGCCTTTATCGTGCAATGATTTAGATTATGTTAAAGCAGCAGTTACAACAAAAGTTACAGCAAAAGCTATCCCCTCAGCAGATACAGTTGATACGGCTTCTGGAGCTTCCCGCGATCGAGCTGGAAGAACGAGTGAAGCACGAGCTGGAAGATAACCCTGCCTTGGAGGAAGGAAAAGAGCCTGTTGATGATTTTGAGCGTACTGATACCGAGGACGGGGGAGACGAGCTCCCTTCTATTGATACCGAGACCGATCTTTCTTTAGGAGATTATTTGACGGAAGATGATATACCCGATTATAAGCTACGGGAAATAACCGAGCGGGCAGAGCGGAAAGAGGATGTTCCCTTCTCCGTAAGTCAATCACTGAACGAGTTTTTGTTACAGCAGCTAGGATTAAGGGATTTGCCGGATAAGCAAATGAAGATAGCGGAGTACATCATCGGGAATATAGACGATGACGGTTATCTGCGCCGGGACCTTTCGGCGATAGCGGACGATTTGATCTTCCAGGCCGGACAAGAGGTAGAAGAGAAAGAGATCGAGTCTATCTTGAGTGTCATACAAGACTTTGAGCCTGCCGGTGTGGGTGCCCGCGATTTGAAAGAATGCCTGTTGCTCCAGTTGGATAAAAAGGAGAAGACTCCGGTCACCAGTTTGGCGATCCGCATACTGACCGAATATTTCGAGGAGTTTACCCGCAAGCATTACGATAAGATCTTACGAGGCCTTGATATCGATGAGGAGACATTGAAGAAAGCCATTCACGAGATTACCATGTTGAATCCGAAACCCGGAAGTAGCTGGGGGGGCTCTATGGAGATGGCGATGAGCCATATCATCCCGGATTTCGTGGTAGAGGCGAATAACGGAGAGCTAACCTTGAGCATGAATAACCGGGGGGTACCGGACATGCGTATCAACCGGGAGTATGCCGAGATGTTTCAGGATTATACGGCCAATAAAGCGAACCAGACCGCCGAGAAGCGGGATGCCGTACAATTCGTGAAACAAAAGCTTGACTCGGCTCAATGGTTCATCGACGCTATCAAGCAACGTAATGAGACGTTGCAGCGCACCATGGAGGCGATAATCTATTTGCAACGGGATTTTTTCTTGACAGGAGACGAGGCTACGCTCCACCCCATGATCTTGAAAGACGTGGCGGAGCGTGCCGGATATGACATCTCCACCATCTCCCGGGTGAGTAACAGTAAGTATGTCCAAACGAATTTCGGCATTTATCCGCTGAAATACTTTTTCTCCGAGTCTATGCAGACCGATAGCGGCGAGGAGATCTCTACCCGCGAGGTGAAAAAGATCATGAAAGAACATGTGGATGCCGAAGATAAACGAAAACCGTTGACCGATGAGGAATTGGCTACCATCCTGAAAGAAAAGGGATATGTCATCGCCCGGCGTACGGTTGCGAAATACAGGGAGCAGTTGGGGATTCCGGTGGCTCGCCTGAGAAAGGAAATATAAAAGCGTATGAAACTATTCTCGAATATAATATCCTTCGTGTTCCATCCGTTGCTTATGGTGACCTATGGGATCGTGCTGGCGTTGATGTTTACATTTCTCGCTATTTACCCGTTGCCTGTGAAGATGCTGATCGCCGGAGGCACTTTTATATCGACAGCGATAGTTCCCGCCCTTTTTATTTTCTTGTTGGTGAAGAATGGCGCGGCGGGCGATATCGAGCTTTCCGACCGGAAAGAGCGGGTGGTTCCTTATCTGATTTTTATCACTTCCATCCTGCTTTGTATTTTTTTCCTGTATAGGATGCTGATGCCGTTTTGGTTGTTGGCGATGTTGATCGGGGCTTGCATAGCCTTGGTAATCGCCTTGTGCATCAACTTCGCGTGGAAGATAAGCGCGCATGCCATCGGTATCGGCGGGTTGTTGGGCGGTATTATGGGAGTGGCGCATATCCATATGATAAATCCGTATTGGGCCTTCATCGCCGTGTTGATCATCGCCGGTTTGTTAGGTACCTCGCGTATCTTTTTGAAAAGGCATACGCCAATGCAGGTATATGCGGGGTTTTGTCTGGGATTTATATGTACCTTTGTAGCCTCATTAATGAGTTATATCTATTTATTCATCTAATAAAAACACTAAGATTATGAATTTTCCTGCAGATTTAAAGTACACAAAAGACCATGAATGGATTCGTGTAGAAGGTGACGTTGCTTACGTTGGTATTACGGATTACGCTCAAGGCGAGCTTGGTGAGATCGTTTATGTAGACATCACGACGGAGGGCGAGACTGTCGCTCAAGAGGAAGTGTTCGGTACGATCGAGGCTGTTAAGACTGTTTCCGACCTTTTCATGCCGGTAGGAGGCGAGGTATTGGAAGTGAACGCTGAGTTGGAAGACGCTCCGGAATTGGTTAATGAAGACGCTTACGGTAAAGGCTGGTTGATCAAGATATCTATCTCTGACGCGGGAGAACTGGATGGCTTATTATCTGCCGATGACTATCAAAAATTAATCGCTAAATAAGGATGACACCTGTTGTAAGTATTATCATGGGTAGCACTTCGGATCTACCCGTCATGGAGAAGGCTGCCAAGTTCTTGGATGAGATGGAGATTCCGTTTGAGATGCATGCTTTGTCCGCGCACCGTACCCCGGCAGAGGTAGAGGCTTTCGCCAAAGGAGCTAAAGGGCGTGGGATCAAGGTTATTATCGCCGCTGCCGGAATGGCCGCTCATCTTTGCGGTGTGATCGCTTCCATGACGACGGTTCCGGTGATCGGAGTACCTATCAACTCTACGCTAGACGGTATGGATGCTCTGTTGGCTATCGTACAGATGCCGCCGGGAATTCCTGTGGCTACTGTCGGCATCAACGGCGCTTTGAACGCCGGTATCCTCGCGGTGCAAATGCTTGCCGTTGGCGATGAGCGATTGCAAGAGAGACTGTCCGCTTATAAGGAGGATTTAAAGAAGAAAATCGTAAAGGCTAACGAGGAGTTGTCTAAGGTTTCTTTTAAATACAAAACGAATTAATTGAAAATTGAAAGTTGGGAATTGGAAATTGAGGAGAAAGACTCTCTTTAGGTTTTCAGTTCTCAACACTCATTTTCAATTTTCAATTCTCAACTTTCAATGAATAATGGCTTACTTTAATTACAACCGCCGTAAATCTTCTGTTGCGCGAATTGGCGACACCCCTATGGGAGGGGAGAATCCCATCCGTATTCAATCCATGGCCAATGTATCGACGATGGATACGGAAGCAGCGGTAGCCCAGGCGATCCGTATGATTGAGGCCGGTGCTGAGTATGTGCGTTTTACGGCACAAGGGGAACGGGAAGCTCGTAACTTGGGCGAGATTCGCAGGCAATTGAATGAACAAGGGTATACGACTCCTTTGGTCGCTGATATCCATTTTAATCCCAAAGCGGCCGATGCCGCCGCCTGTGAGGTGGAAAAGGTACGTATCAATCCGGGAAACTATGTAGATAAGGTAAAGACATTCAGCCATCTCGAATATACGGATGAGGAATATGCCGCCGAGATCGAGAAGATCCGTGAGCGGTTCGTCCCTTTCTTGAATATTTGTAAGGCGCACGGTACCGCTATACGTATCGGCGTGAATCATGGCTCGCTCTCCGATCGTATCATGAGCCGTTATGGTGATACGCCCGAGGGGATGGTAGCGAGTTGCATGGAGTTTCTTCGTATTTGCCGGGAGGAGAATTTCCCGGATGTGGTTATTTCGATCAAGGCTTCCAATACCGTAGTCATGGTGAAGACCGTGCGGCTACTGGTACGTACGATGGAGGCCGAGGATATGCATTACCCTTTGCACCTTGGGGTGACGGAAGCTGGTGACGGTGAGGACGGGCGTATCAAGAGCGCCGTCGGAATCGGAACGCTTCTGTGCGACGGTATCGGCGATACGATCCGGGTTTCCTTGAGCGAGGATCCTGAGGCGGAAATGCCGGTAGCCCGTAAATTGGTGGATTATATTAGGGAACGGGAAAATCATCGGCCTATCGAGGCTGTCATGGCTCCCGGTTTCGATGCGGTGGCGACAAGCCGTCGTACGAGCCGTGTGGTGGAGGGTATCGGAGGTACTTTCCCGCCGGTCGTGATCTCCGATCGTAGTAACGGGGATTTTGAGTTTGATTATTTGTCCTTGCCGGACTATATATATATTGGGAAGGAAGACCCGGATAATTTGCCGGATAATTTCCGTTTATTGGTAGACGCTCATTTCTGGAAAGAGCGTCCGAACGCCTATCCTTGCTTTATCGCTTCGGAAGCGGAGGAGTTAAAGGATTACGATTGCCCGCTTAAGTTTATCCGTCTGACGTATATGGATCTTACGGATCGTATGTTGGAGATCTTGAGAGCGGATAAGAGCGTGGTGGTCTTGTTGAGCACACATCATCGGAATGGGGTTGGCTCGCAACGTGCGGCTATGCATAAATTATTGTTGTCGGGTTGTGACGTGCCGGTTGTCTTGCATCGTGATTTCCGGGAGACGGATGTGGAGTTGTTGCAATTGAAGTCTGCCGCGGATTTCGGTACGCTTTTGCTAGACGGTTTCGGGGATGGCTTGATGCTGCATAACGAGGGATGCGAGACGGTTATCTCGGATCGTTGTATGTTCGGGATCTTGCAGGCTACGAGAGCTCGTATCAGCAAGACGGAATATATCTCTTGTCCGAGTTGCGGACGTACCTTGTACGATTTGCAAACAACGATCGCTCGTGTCAAGGAGGCTACCTCCCATCTAAAAGGTCTGAAAATCGGTATCATGGGCTGTATCGTAAATGGCCCCGGCGAGATGGCGGATGCCGACTATGGGTATGTGGGTGCCGGACGTGGACAAATCAGCCTGTATAAAGGCAAGGAATGTGTCCTTAAGAACATCCCCGAGGAAGACGCTGTAGAACGTTTAGTTCAGTTAATAAAAGAGAACGGGGATTGGGTTAATTAGTTAATTCATTATCTTTGTGGGGATCAAGGATTAGAACCTATCGCCTCGTTCTGGTGCACTCGGTGTAATCCGAATAGCCTCCGTTCGGGAATAAAGAATGTAAGATAATATATGAAAGTAAGAATTATCAATAAATCGCATCACCCGCTACCGGGATATGCGACTCCTTTATCTGCCGGGATGGATATCCGGGCGAATTTGTCGGAATCGGTCGTGTTGAAACCGTTGGAGCGTAAATTAATCCCGACCGGACTTTATATCTCCCTGCCGGAAGGTTATGAGGCCCAGATGCGTCCTCGTAGCGGGTTGGCTTTAAAGCATGGGATAACCTTGCTGAATACGCCGGGTACGATCGACGCGGATTACCGGGGAGAGATCGGCATTATTCTCGTGAATCTGTCTTCCGAGCCTTTTACGGTTAACGATGGTGAGCGTATCTGCCAGATGGTTATAGCCGCCCATAGCCATGTGGAGTGGGAACCCGTGGATACGTTGGACGATACGGAGCGGGGGGCCGGAGGGTTCGGCCATACCGGAAAAGAATAAGGATAATAAGGTTAACAAGAATAATAGGATGTTTAAGCAACTGATATATATCATCTCTCTCCTCTCGTTGGTCGCTGTGTTTCCGGTGGGTGCTACAGATACGGAGAAGGATCAACGTAAATTCGATTACTTCTTTTACGAGGGCTTGAATTTGAAGAACGCCGGGAAGTTCGACGCCGCCTATGATGCCTTCAACCATTGCCTGGAGATCGACTCGACAGCGGCTCCGGTCTTGTATGAGCTTTCTTCTTTTTACGTACAATTGAACCGTCCGGAAAAGGCGGTCGAGATGTTAAAAAAGGCCGTGGCTAATGATAAGGATAATTTTACGTATAAAATGGCCTTGGCCTCTATCACCCGGAATCTGGGTATGTATGGCGAGGCCGCCGAGGAATACGAGGAACTGGTCCGGGATTATCCGGAGAAGGAGGAGCTGAATTATTATCTGGCCGACGCTTTGACACAGGCCGGTGAGATCGGAAAAGCGATCGAGGCTTATGATGCGTTGGAGTCGGTAATGGGTATGAATGAGGCGATCTCCATGCAGAAATACAAGTTATACATCCAGTTGGAGAAGCCGGAGGAGGCTTTCAAGGAGATCGAGAAGCTAGCGGCTAAATATCCTATGGAGGCCCGTTACCAGATCGTGTTGGGCGATCTTCATTTGGAAAACAAGGAAATGGACAAGGCTTTGGCTTGCTATCAAAAAGCCAATGAGATTGATCCGACCAATCCTTATTATATCGTCTCTATGGCCAATTACTACGAGGCGAAAGGGGATAAGGAGGCGGCCGAGCAACAAATCCGCAGCGCTTTGGTAAATGAGAAGCTGGATGTGGAGACTAAGGTGAACATCCTTTCCCGGTATATCTTGAAACTGCAACAAACAAAGCAGGGAACCGAGAACGCGAACCATTTGTTCCAAACGCTTTTGGAGCAACATCCGGAGGATATCGACTTAAAACTAATGTATGGCGGTCTCTTGATGGCCCAAGGGAAGACGGAGGAGGCGAAGTTTCAGTTCCAGTTGGTAACCGAGATGGAGCCGGGTAACGCCGGGGCGTGGCAGCAATTGTTGAATCTGGCCTTGAAAGGGGAGGATATCCCGAAGGTGATCCGTATTTGTACGGCTTGCATGGAGTTGTTCCCCGAGTCGCCGGAATATTATTTCTATCTGGGTATCGCTTATTATCAGCAAGAGAAATATCAAGAAGCCTTGAATACCTATTATGCGGGCTTGAATATCATCCCGAAGGAGAACCTGCCGCTGAAGTCGGATTTCTACGGCCAGATCGGTGATATTTATTACCAGATGGGCGGGCAACTGGAGCAAGCGTATAAGGCGTACGATGAGGCGTTGAAGTACAATGACAAGAACGTGGTCGTGCTGAATAATTACAGTTACTTCCTTTCCTTGGAGAAGAAAGACTTGAAGAAAGCGGAGCGTATGAGCGCCCAATGTATCAAGCTGGAACCGGATAATGCCACGTATCTGGATACCTATGCGTGGATATTCTTCGTGCAGGGAAACTATACCTTGGCGAAAATCTATATCGAGAGCGCCTTGGAGAAAGATAAGACAAAGAGCGCCGAACTTGTGGATCATTATGGAGATATCCTTTTCATGAACGGAGACAAGGAGAAGGCGGTGGAACAATGGAAGAAGGCGAAAGAGATGGGTAAGGATTCCGAGGTCTTGAACCGTAAGATCGCCGAGCAACAATATATAGAAGACGAGAACGCGAAATGAAAAGAGATTATTTCTTGACCTTCCTGCTGTGCGGAGGTCTTTTACTTTCGATGCTGACAGGCTGTAAATCGTCCAAGAAAGTCGGGACGGTGGAATCCGCTAGCGTTAAGGCTCATAATGAGTTCTTCCAGTCGGTGGAAGAGCGGTCTTTCCAATTCCGTACCTTAACGGCCCGGTTGAATGTGGACTTGGACATTCCCGGTAAGCAGATGAGCTCTCGGGTGGATATGAAGATGGTCAAGGATAGCGCTTTCCAGTTGTCGGTACAGCCTTTTCTCGGGATCGAGATCTTTCGTATCGAGTTAAGCCGGGATACGATCAAGGTAGTAGACCGCATGAATAAACGCTATATGATCGAGAATTATTCCAATTTACAAGGACAGACCCCGATTGAGTTCAACTTCTATAATTTACAGGCTCTTTTCACGAATCACTTGTTTATACCGGGGGAACAGGGCGTTTCCCGCGAGCATTATAATCGTTTTAAGTTGACTCAGGAAGGCCCGGTCGCCGAAATAAAGACAAAGGATGCCATGGGGCTTTTCTATACCTTTAAGGCAGATGGAGAGGAAAAACTTCTCTCTACCTATGTGGCAGACCCTTCTGGCCGTTATGCTTTGCAATGGTTATACGAGGACTTTCGTTTGGTAGACCAGCAACCATTCCCGATGTTGATGGATGTGCAGGTACTGAAGGGCGGGAATTCCGAGGGGGGAGTGAAGATCCATTACTCCCGTATCCAGTTGGATGAGCCGGTAAATTTGGATTTCTCGGTTCCTTCTAGATATAAACGTATTACCTTTGCGCAAATATTGAAAACGATTACGAATCTGAATCAATAATCTATCATGAGGTACGTCTGGATCGTATTATTGGCCTTGTCTTTATCTACCGTGATTTACGGTCAGAAATCTGCTGCTGTCCGTCAGTTGGAGCAGCAACGCAAGGAAGCGTTGGCCGATATCGAGGAGACGAATAAATTATTGCAGGAGACAACCCGGACGGCAAAAACTTCTTTGAACCGTCTGAATTTATTATCCAAGCAGATACTTTCCCGTAAGAAAGTCATCGGTTTATTGAATCAAGAGTTGGGTGAGATCGAGAAAGATATCTCGAATATCCAAGGTCAGTTACGTGTCTTAAAGCGGGAACTGGGCGATAAGCAGACAAATTACGGAAAGTCGATGCGAGGACTTTATAAACACCGTAGCTCGCAGGATAAATTGTTGTTTATCCTGTCTGCCGAGAGTTTCTCCCAATCCATGCGGCGTATACGGTATCTGCGCGAATATGCGGATTGGCAAAAAAGGCAAGCGAATGATATAATCGAAAAGCAGGCCGAGATCGGTCGTAAGCAAACCGAGATGGAAAAGACTCGTGCGGAGAAGCTTGCCCTTTTGGGAACTCGCCAGGAGGAGAGTAAGAAATTAGAAAGCGAGGAAGCTTCCCAGAAAGAGGAGGTTCAATTACTGAATAAGAAACAGAAGGATTTGAAAGCGGTTCTTCAGAAGAAGCGCCGTCAGGCCGAGGCTTTAAACCGGCAGATAGAGAAGCAGATCGCTGAGGAAATTGCCCGTGCCGAGGCAGAGGCCAAAGCTGCCCGTGAGCGTGCGGAGCGTGAGCGCCGCGCCCGTGAACAGGCCGCAGCCAAGGGGAAGACCGTACCGGAAAGCAAGAGCGAGCCTATCCGGGAGGAACGTGTGGCAGATACGAAAGGCGGCTATGCGATGACAAAAGCCGAGAAGCAATTGTCCGATAATTTCGCGAATAACCGGGGGCGTTTGCCTTATCCGGTGGCCGGAAGACATACGATTGTCGCTACATTCGGCGAGCAACAGCATCAGGAATTGAAATATGTCCGTACCAGCAATAGCGGCATCGATATCCAAACCGCCCCCGGGACAGATGCCCGTGCGGTATTCAATGGAGTGGTGACACGTGTATTCGTGGTACCGGGGTACAATAATTCCGTGATCGTCCGTCATGGTAACTACCTGACAGTTTATAGTAATTTAAGCCAAGTATATGTAAAAGCGGGCGACCGGGTCTCTACCCGCCAAGCGATCGGAAAAATCTATTCAGACCCGGAAGATGGTAATTCCACAATCCTTCACTTCCAGTTGTGGAAGGAAAAGACAAAGCTGAATCCGCAGCCTTGGTTGGAATAAAAGCGGTTGTGATATGTTAAAACTATGATGGGCATTATAAGGCTGTTACGATGCTTGTTGTAAAGATGCTAGAATGCCCATTGTAACAACCTTATAATGCCTATTGTAATTTTCTCGTTTAACGCTCGTTGCTTCACCCTAAAATCACTTGTCAGTTTTTGGAGTAGTTAAACGACTTGACTTGTCAATAAATTCACAGTTCCTCAGTATCACTTGTCACCCCATAACAAATCGCCAGAAAGACTAGTCATAAGGATCGGACAATGGATAATACCAGAGTGAACCATATTCTCGGCATACAAATGTAATGCGTCAGAAATGGATTGGCAAAAATCAAATGTCTTTTTTCCAAAGATTTTTCCCCGGTATTTCTCCTCTATAAACCTTCATTGGACATTTCATCCCGATGCTCATATGTGCCCGTCCCGGGCGTAACTTGTCGCGCCAAAGGCTAGCAGAGCGATGAATAAGGATAGAATCTGTTTCATAACTAGAATGATTTTAAATTATGGAACACGGAATACACGGAGCACACGGCAATACACGGACATAGAGATACCATAAAATATATCCGTGTGTTCCGTGTTCCCATGTTTCGCATGTTCTTGTCTTATACGGTTTGCGTGCCGGGTTTTACGCTGGCAATCTTCTGTTTGTCGTCCCAAAGGACGGTCAGCTCCAAGGGGACGTCGCTGGTGATCTTTTCCATGCCCCCTTGCTTTTTATTGACTTTTTTAAGTATAAAAGGGTTGTTCTATTAATTTTGCGTATATTTACCTTGTCTCATTCTTAAAAAGACAGTGCGGAAAGGATAAAAAGATCTGTTCTTAGCTCTCCCCCTTTATGTTGGGAATAAGGTAATACGGATGAGTTGGTGATGATGAGAGAGATTATAATCTAATATTAATATTAAACACACAAACAGTATGGCAGGAAAAATCACTTTAAACGCCGATTTGTATGACAATGTGCTAACCGAGAAACTAGGTGATTATGTACTAAGCTTCGCACCACCGGGATTTATCGTGACATAGACGTAACTGCTATCGACACTATATCAATGAATAAATGCTAAAATAATATTTACTTTTAATTTATGTAGCGTATGAAAAAACAAACGGTTAATACCCTGATGTTCCCATTAATCTATTTGGGATTATTTGTGAGTATGATAAGTTGTAATGACGATTTATTCATAACTGACACGTTCGAAGGAACGGATAATGAAGAGATCGTTCTAGAGCTGAAAGATACTCCAGCCTATGTCAGTTGTGAAGATGAAAATTATGTATCTATTTGTTATGCGGAATACGCTTATGAATTCTATACGGATAGAGAGAAATTCTTCAAAGATACTCCTTCCTCCACTTTTTTACAGATAGAAAAGGATGTTATGGACAGGAGAATTGGGGTTGCGATAGAAGATTATGATAAATATAAGATTCCTATTGGCTCAAAGGTGTATGTATCCGCGCAAGTTACAAATCGAGGAAGGATATTCGACGAGGCAGATTGGCTGTTTGACAAGTCCATCCAGCCTATCCAACGAAAAGCTTATTTAATAGATCTGAGAATAAGAAACAACTGATATATACAAAGGCAAGCCATCATGAGAACAAAACTTTTACATGTTTTACTTTTACTAGTCATTTGTAATATACATATATTACGTGCGCAACAAAGAATTATCGGAGGGCAGAGTATTGATATATCCCAAGCCCCTTATCAAGTCGCGATTTTCACAGATTATGGATTTGGTGGAGGTGTTATCATCAATAATCAGTGGATATTAACAGCTGCACATGTTAGCCATAAGCATGGGACACACAAATCCTATTTCTGATACGAATCGTAGAACAGTCAGTCAAGTAATTCTTCATAATGAAGGAGATATAGCTTTATTAAAACTTTCATCACCTATAACTTTTACGAATGTGATACAACTTATTGCTATTTCAACGATGGGTTAACTATCACACAATCGCCACTGCCGTTTTTACATTCAATGTCGGTGAATGTGAAAACGGCGATGGAAATTATAAAGTACATCAACATCCCCCCCCCTTGGAGAGCATGTTCGATCAGTTTAAGACATGGGATCCACAGGCTTCTATGTCTGCACCACGAGCTGTTCCACTAGAGTGCCTCTCAATGTATTGGCCAGTAGCGGAATGCCGAATACCTCTTGTTGTACGCTGGCTGCAAAGTTCACAAATCCAGTGTTTTTCAAAAAATAGGCAAAAAAGCCCCAAAGAGTATGCGAAACATAGGCAAGTAGGGAAAACAAGCGTGTATCGCTTACCGTTCGGTTAATACCTTATACAATCCTTCTAGATCGTCAGCGCCTACTAGGTCTACACCTTCCTTGATGAAGAAGCGTTTGAATACCTCGGTATCCGGGGCACCCCACCAACGGAATAGTTTTCCTTCATCGTGGACTTTCTGGATGATCTCACGCATCTTTTGTAGTTGGTCGGCGGGCATCTCGCCTTCGCCTTTCCATGTGAAGAAATCAGCGTAATTATCGCTTACGACCGGGGCGAGGGAGGCCGGGATACCCTGTCCCAAATCCTTGATTTGTCCGTCGAGGAAGGTGAAGCGGCTGTTCTCTTTCGGCAGGCTGTTCTTAGGACGGTCGCCGGAAAGGAAGAAGAGGACGGCGCCTTCTTTATATTCGCCGTTATCGACGGAGCAGAAGTATTCCTTGTAAGGCTCTATCTGTTTCTTTAATAGCTTGTACATTTCTTCGCCTTGTGCCTTACAATCCACCATCAGGTAGAAAGGACGGTCGCTACCGGGGTAGACCTTGCCGCCATTCGCTTGTATACGGGCCACGAGCGGTTTGAGATACAGATTCTCGAAGGTAATAGCCGGGTTGGGCTCCGGACGGTCATGGGAAACGTATAGCTCTCCGTCGATTAACCACAGATCGGCCTCTACACAATTATACCGGAAGGCTAAGGCATCTTGCAACGGATTCTCTCGCCAATAATCATTATGGGAGAAAGCATTGTAATGGATTTCTTGATTGATACGGCGGGGAAGGGTATCGTTCAGATAAGGGCCTACAACCTCGAAATTCCCTTTATCGTCCGTCCAGCGGCAACTTGCCACGGAAATGGCGTTATCCTTTATGCGCAATACGGCGAACGAGCCGTTCCCGTCCTCATCCGGCCAAGCGTTGTTCACTTGGTAGATCGGATATCCACGGTAGTAACGTAAAGACGGCTCGTGTGTATGGCCTACCAAGAAAGCGGCTATGTTATATTGGTCTAGGAGATCGAATAATTGATTGCGAGCGTCTTGCGGCCACCATTTGATCGCCCAAGGGTCTACGCCATAATGTTGGATATAGACTACCGGGTTACCTGTGGAGGCATATTGTTTAAGATCGTCTGCCAACCAATTGAGGTTACTTTCGCAATATGCGGTGTCGCCAGAGAAACGTTGAGCTTGTACGAAATGTACGTCTCCGATGTTCCAAGAGTAACTGCGGCTGGATGGGTGTAGATTTAGAATCTCCTTCTTCGTTAGCTTGTCATTCAAGATAGAATCCAGATAATGCAGGGAGAAAGCGCGGCCTGCCAGATTATCGGCCTCTTTGTCGGAAACAGGATCAATATCGTGATTGCCAAAGCCGGGATATACCGGGAAATGGATGGTCTTCTCGCCCGGCCCTGTCTCGTATCGTTCCCGGTAAAGAGAGAGGATCTCGGGATGCGCCTTGTCGAACATATCCCCGGCGATGATTACACCATCCACGTTCTGTACGGTTTCTCCGGCTATACCCGGCGTTGCGTCTGCGGGAAACGTGAAATTGCCAGGTAGACGGTTCATGGTTACGACATGGTAATATTGATCCGTCTCCGGTGGAAGATCGAAATGGAGATCGCCCGCTACGACTACGGTGATGTCACGCTCAAGGCGGTTATCTTTAGGGGAGGAACAAGCGGTACAGAGTGTGAGAGAGGTAATGAATAAAGATAGAATCTGTTTCATATACTAATTGTTTTTGAGTCTAGTTGTAGAGACGGGGCGTGCCCCGTCTCAGTGCCGACTGATAGTATCTTTAAGTTACCATTTTGCTGGGATGAGACGGGGCACGCCCCGTCTCTACAACTGGATGTTTGATGGATTTACTTATACGGTTTGCGTGCCGGGTTTTATGCTGGCACTCTTCTGTTTGTCACCCCAAAGGATACTTAGTTCTAAGGGGACATCGCTGGTAATCTCTACCTGCGGCTCTTGGCTGACGGAAGGGCGGGCCTTGACTTTGATCGCTACCTGACCATCAAGGCCGAAAGGATAACGTTCGATGCCATAAGCCTCTGTCAAGTTTACGTCTACGGTCAATTTCTTCTCGTACACATTGGAACGGATACCGAAGATTTGCTCGATCAAACCGGAGATCGGTGCCAATCCACCCCAGCCTACGAAGTTCGGACGAGCCATGAAGCCCGGTTCCTCATGTTCCGGTGCGTAATATTCCCAGAACGTTCCGGTATTCTTATATACTTTGAGTACGTTATCATAATGGTTACGTGCGATCTCGTAAGCCAATTTACGATAACCTTGCTGCAACAGGCCGGTAATCACCATATAGTTCGCTCCCGGCCATACGCCGCCCTGCCAGTAACGGCCGTTATCCTTGTATTTGGGATGATTGGCGGCGAGGGAAGGAATACGGTGCAGGCGGTTGAATGTCTCTTTGTTATCCAATTCGGCTACGAAAGCGTCCATACGTTCCTTGGAAAGGACATCGGTCAATAAGGCCCAGTAAGCGTAGATTCCCTTGGTGGAGGAGAGGCTTCCGTCGGCGTATTGATCGAAAAGGAAATGTTCCTTCTCGTCCCATAGGTTCTCGTTGATATACTTCTTTAGCATCTTCTGCTCGTCTTCGAACTCCTCGATCTCCTGCCAACGCTCCAGATAGAAACCCATCTCAAGCAGATGTCCGGCGGTGAAGTATTGTTGCAAGCAAACATCCAGCCAGATCATATGGCCGTGACTGTATATCGGGTTGTATTTCGACTCTACCCGGGGCATGTTGTCCATACCGGTACCCCAACCGCTGGTCCAATACGTGCCGTTTCGCCACGTATGATTTAGTTTCAGCCATTTATAATAGGCACAAAGGGCGGGGAAGATCTTGTGCAAGCGGTCTATATCGCCAAATTGCTTGTAGTAGACGATCTCGCTCCAAGGGAGAATATTCGGGCCGGTACTGGTTGGGTCGTAACGTTCGAAACAGTCCGCTCCGTCTGCCTTGATCTCCCGGCAGATGAAACCATCCGGATGTTGTTTGGCGTAGAAATTATCCAGTGTACGCTGGAAAGGGAAGAAGCGAGTACCAAAGCGGGCGAACATCATCATGAAAGCGGAATCCCACATGAAGATATTGCCGTTGTAGGCGACATCGAGGTAACTGCATACGAAACCGGAGTCTGGTTCCGGGGCCTTGATGTTGCCGATACCGATTTGCCAAGCCTTCCAATACATCTCGATTTCCTTCTCGTGTCCGCTCCAAGTCGGGCTGGGGAGGATTTGCTTAGCTTCCTCGAAGGTTCCGGGGACGATGGTTTCCGGTTTTGCGGTCCGGAACTCGTTTTCTGTCACGAAGGGTTCCTTCAGGTAGGTGTTCTTGTAAGGAAGGTTGTATTTGGGGCGTTTCTCTTCTGCTTTCTCTTGCGCTAAAAGGCTCCCGGCGGGTACGGAAGCCGCACCTGCCGCAAGCAGGGATTGCTTTAAGAAGTTTCGTCTTGTTGTCATTCTTTAGAATTTTATATTTAGTTGTAGAGACGGGGCGTGCCCCGTCTCCCACCGTCTGATAGTATCTTTAAGTTACCATTTTGCTGGGATGAGACGGGGCACGCCCCGTCTCTACAACTAATCAAATGAATAATGTTTGATTATAGATTTAAGAGCTTTTTGATTTTCCAGAAGATATCCGTATTCTCGAAAATACCTGTGAAGTTCTCGGCACCTGGGCCGAAAGCGTAGACAGGAACCATCACGCCGCTATGCCCCCCGGTGGAGAATTTGCAAACGATCTTACCCTCGTTCAGATCTCCGTCTACCAAGGTAAGACCTCCGGTCTCGTGATCGGCGGTTACGACAACCAATGTCTCCCCGTCTTGGGCGGCCCATTCGAAGATACGTCCGATCGTTCGATCGAAATCATGTGTCTCCTGCATCAACAGGTCAATATCGTTGAAATGTCCGTAATCATCCAATTGAGAACCCTCCACCATAAGGAAGAAACCATTCGGATTTTGTCCCAGCAAATCAATCGCTTTCATGGAAGCGCGAGCTAAAAGGTCACCCCGTTTGGCGGGAAGCGGAGTATCTACCGTATCGGTAACGCAGAAGACCTTGCCTTTTTGGATCTTTGCTAATTCCTCCCAGCTACGAGGGGTCTGGTATCCCTTCTCTCTTAATTCCTTGAAAAGGTCACGTCCATCCGCACGGTTCTCGAATAATTTGGAACCACCACCGAATACGTAATCAACACCACAGTTCACATAGTCTGTTACGATCTCGGCCTCGGCATCACGATCTGTGTTGTGGCAGCAGAAATCAGCGGGGGTAGCATCCCATAGGCGGCAGGTGACAGCGATACCGCTTGACAGACCTTTCTTATTCGCCAAGGTAGCCAATGATTCCAAGGGTTTGCCTTCGGGATCTACGCCTACCATATGGTAGTTCGTTTTATGGCCGGTGGCCAGTGCCGTACCTCCGGCTCCGGAGTCGGTGATGAGTTTGTTGGCGCAATAAGTTTTCGAGAGGCCGGTATATTGGGAGTTGTCCAGCCAGAGCTTGCCACGGTTAGCGGTCCAGGCGGAATACATGTGCATAAGGCTCATTCCGTCGCCGATCATTAGGATCACGTTCTTTATTTTCTTTCCGGTAGGGGGGACTAGTTTCTTGACCTCATAAGGTTTCTCTAGTACGTACGTTTGTTCTTTGTCTCGACGGCTTTGTGCGGTAGCCTCCGGAACCATCATCATGCCGGATAACAGGATGGCTGAGGCTGATAGCACAGATAGAATTGTTCGTTTCATAAGATTAAGTATTTAATGATATATCTAATTTGTTTGGTTGTAGAGACGGGGCGTGCCCCGTCTCCCACCGTCTGATAGTATCTTTAAGTTACTATTTCGAGGGGATGAGACGGGGCACGCCCCGTCTCTACAACTAGGTATTATCAGTTTATATAAAGGTTCTCGGTTGGGATTGCTTCTAGTTTGGACATGCTTGGCGTACGCCAGCTCCAGCCCAGGTACTCACCTTCGTAATCCTCGAAATAATGCAAGGCGAAGGGGTGATAGCCTTTTTGTAGGGGGATGCGTCCTGTTGCGTCGATAGCGGCGTGGGAGGCATCATTGTCCACAACCTTCTCTTTGCCGATATAGAGGACGCTACCGTCATCCGAACGGGTACTGAACTCGTAGACACCGTCTTCCGGGGCATATATGTATCCGGTGAAGATGTATCCGAAATGATCCGGTAGTTTGGCGTTCAGGATAGAAGGCTCGGCCATCGTTCCGGTCTCGACCACCTTCGCCTTTCGCAGATCAGTTACCCATTGGAATTCTCCTTCGTAATAGGTGTAAGCTACCCCATGCTTTGTCGGCTGGATGGATAAGGCGGGGCGTAATACAGCTTTTGTCGCTTGGATCGAGTACGTGCGGCTAGGTATGAATCCCTTTTTGTATCCTTTGGCCTTGATGGTCGTGGTCTCTTTTAAGACTAATGGCTCGCTGTATACCGGGGCGTTCTCGTCCGGCTCCGATCCGTCGAGAGTATAATGGATGATCGCTCCGGGTGTCGTGGATTTTAGTTCCGCGGTGATCTCACCTTCAAACAGATCCAGGTCATTCGCTATGTAAGGAATAGATACGGTAGGTTGCTCCGTATAGGAATAGGGGGCATGCTCGGGGGCAGTTCCCCAGCTCTTGTCCGGTACTGCCGATAGCGTGAAGTTTAGTGTACCACCTTGCATCAACTGGTCGTAGGTGATATAGCAATGCTCGATCTTTTCTCCGTTCAGCGATACGCCTGTGATGTATTTATTCTTTTCCGGTTGGTTCGCCGTGACTGTAAGCGTCTTCCCGTTTCCTAGCTTCACGGTCGCTTTGTCGAAGAGTGGTGTAGTCAGGATAAACTGGTTGCTACCCGGACAAACGGAGTAGAAACCAAGGCTGCTCAACAGGTACCAAGCAGACATCTGCCCGCAATCCTCGTTACCGATAATCCCTTCGGGAGTCGGTTGGTACATCTCATCCAATAGGCGACGGGTCCATTCTTGGGTTTTCCACGGCTCACCTACGTAACTGTACAGATAAGCCATGTGATGGCTAGGCTCGTTGCCATGCGCATATTGACCGACCAATCCGGTAACGTCTACCAGGTCGCCGACTACCTCGGAGGTGACTGCGAATAAGCTATCCAGATTTGCGATAAACGCTTCACGGCCCCCGAACAACTGGGTCAATCCATATACATCATGCGGCGTGAAGAACCGGTATTGCCATGCCGTAGCCTCCGTATAGGAACGTCCGATGGCGAATGGATCGAAAGGAGTCTCCCAATTCCCATCCTGCCGTTTACCCCGGAAGAAACAGGTACTACCGTCGAATACGTTGATAAAGTTCTGTGAGCGCTTGATGAATATCTCATAATCATCCATATGTCCTAAAGCCTTCGCCATTTGTGCGATACACCAATCATCATAAGCGAATTCCAATAGGCAGGAAACCGATTCTTTCTTGATATTCGTTGGGATGAAGCCTTCCTTTATATAATAATCCGCTCCTTTCTTATTTTTCTCCGCTGAGACTTTCATCGCCTCGAAAGCGTGTTCCGCGTCATATCCACGAATACCTTTCAAATAAGCGTCGGCAATAATAGATGTGGAGTGATAACCGATCATGGTTCCGGTCTCGCCTGCGGATAACGGCCATAACGGAAGTTCGCCACTGGCATTGTACATGTCCAAGAAAGACTGTACCATATCGTTCACCAAGGTAGTATCCAGTAAAGTCATCATCGGATGCCATGCCCGGAAGGTATCCCAAGTAGAGAAGGTAGAGAACTGGCGGCGGCCTGCGGAGACTGTCGCTACGCTCATGTCGTGACGGCGATATTGTCCGTTCACGTCGCTCGCTATATTCGGGATGATCTTGCTATGGTATAGCGCCGTATAGAAATTCGTACGTTCGGCCTCGGTTCCTCCTTCTACCGTAATAGCGTCTAACTCCTTTTCCCAATCGGAGCGTGTCGCCTGATGGATGGCATCGAAATCAAAACCATAGGAATTCGTCTCTTGCTCAAGGTTCAGGCGGGCGTTCTCCTCATTCACGATCGATACTCCGACCTTGCATACAATAGGCTTTCCGGTGGTCGTATCGAAGGTAAGCACGGCTTGTCGTTCGGAAGGTTGTTCCACAGAAGTGAGCGGTTGCGAGAATTGCGCTACAAAGAAGACATATTGATTGTCTACCCAGCCCCGGGTACGTCTCATGCCGGTAAGCTCATTTTCTCCGGTTTGCTTTACCCAACCCTCGTATATATATTCGTTATCCAATAAATGGTCCATGTCGACCACCAATTTAGCGTCTGTCCCTTTTTTATAGGTATACCGGTGTACCCCGACGTGTGGAGTCGCGGTAAGTTCCGCTAAGACTCCTGCCTCCTTGAGGTTTACCGAGTAATAACCCGGGGAAGCCTTCTCGTCTGAGTGCGAGAACGCTAAAGGGGTTTGGAGGGACGGGCGGAATAGGATATCTCCAAGATCGATACATCCCGTACCGCTCAAATGAGTGTGGGAAAATCCCATTAAGCTGGAATCGCTGTAATGATAACCGGAACAAGCATCCCAATTACCTTTCCGAGTATCCGGACTTAGTTGGACCGCTCCATAGGGAGCCGTGGCCCCGGGATACGTATGCCCGTGAAATCCCGTGCCGATAAATGGATCAACAGAATCGACAGGAGATTGTGGTGCTTGGCTACAGGCCGTGGATAAACATATGATTCCTGCGCACAGACAAGAGGAAAGAGTTTGAATTAATCTCATGGTATATCTATTTGTTTATTATTATACAATTGACAAAGGTAAACTACCTATTTGAGATATGCTTTTTACTTGACGGAAAATAATACGGGCTGTCTCAAAAAAGATGAAACAGCCCTTGGTTGATCCCATTGTTATTTTATGAACTTATGGGATATAGATCAATATCCGGCGTTTTGTTTCAGCTGACCGTTTGATTTGGTAATTTCCTCACTGGGATACGGGAATACCATCATATAGTCTTGATATGCGTTTTTGTTGGTATAATCTTCGTAATTGATGATAGTGAACGCTGATTCCGGATTTGCCCGGTCTTCATATCTTCGGATACGAGGACGAGAGTTTAGCTCTTTGTCGGCCAAAGCCTTTATGTCGGCGTTGGAAGAACGGTTCCAGCGTTTTAAATCGAAGAGATGGTCTGTAAACTCGAATGCCAATTCGCAGCGGCGCTCGTGATATAGATCCTTCATCGTCGCGTTGCCGGAAAGTGGCTTCAAGTTGGAACGCAAACGGATACGGTTGATATCAGCGGTCGCTTTATCGGCTTGTCCAGTCATTAAATACGCCTCGGCACGGAACAATAACATTTCGGCGAAACGGATGATCGGGAAATTGACACGGGTCGTAGGCCAGTCTCCGTTTGCACTAACAGCGCCTTCTTCTATAGGATCTGAATATTTGAACGCATCCATATATTTATTGACCATGAAACCAGCCTCAAGGTCTGAGGTAGACCAGAACTTGCGTGTCTCGCCGAAGAACTGGAACTCTTGGTTATATTCCAGGATGGAACGGACGAGGCGCTCGTTACCTTTACCATCTTTCGCCATCTCTTCATAGATGTCGTAAGAAGGTTTTATTTGTCCCCAGCCGTTGTACTTGCCCCATCCTTTATTCTCGAGGATAACACCCGGGAATTCGGAGCCACCCGGCAGTGCCCCGCCTATACCCGGTATAGTCCAGAGGTATTCCGCGTTCCAATAATCTTTTAAGTCTGAGGAGAAGATCTCGGCGAATGTCGGGGCCAAATCACGATTGTAGTTGTTCTCCAACAGGTTGACCATCTCGATTACATTGTTCCATTGGGTAGCGTCCCAAGTAGCCCAATAAGCGTAAGTTTTCGCCTTGAAAGCGACAGCGGCAGCCTGATGTGCCCGGCCTCGGTTGTCGGCATCATAGGATTCGAAGTTCGGAAGGTAGGCGATTGCCTTGTCCATATCTTCGATGATCAGTTTGTAATTCTCCATGACCGTAGCTTGCTGAGGAGGTATGGAGTTATCGTAATCGTCGGGAAAATCCTCATAACGGACGAAAGGAACTCCTTGCTTGTCTGTGCCATACCGGTAAGCGATCAGATAATGTGCCCAGCCACGGCAGAAATAAGCCTCACCCAAGCTGCGTTTCTCTACATCGGTCAGCTCCGTTCTCTTCTCTTTCTTCACTAATTCTTGTATTACCCAATTCGCACGAGACATGGTAGAGTACATACGGCTGAATACATCTCTTAAAGGGGATTCATCGCCCGTGTAGGCTAGAGTTGCCAGGGTATTATAACCGCGAGTACGTCCCCAGACAATGTCGCATGCAGCTCCCTGTTCCCAGAATAATTCGCGACCGTAACAACCCTCTTGATGGAATCTCTCGTATAATCCGTCGATGGCATCGATGGCTTGTTGGTCATTTAGGAAATAGGAGGTCGTAGTTGCGTTTCCTTCCGGCTGGACGTCAAGGAAGTCGCTACAAGAACTACAAACCAAGGCAGATAAGGCTAATATTGTAATATATCTTTTCATTTTGATCCTTTATTAATTTGAATATTATGTAAACACACACGATTAATACGTCAATTTGACTCCGACAGAGAATACGCGTGAAACCGGATACTTTAAGGCATCCCAACCGCCGGTTTCCGGGTCCATTCCTGAATAGTTCGTGATCGTGAAGAGGTTCTCACCACTAAAGTAAACCGACATCATGCTATTACGCTCTTGTAAGTGAGCGCATTTCCGGATAACGTCACTTAAGTCGTAGGATACGGTGAAGTTCTTTAAACGCAGGTAGGAAGCATCTTCCAAATACCAGTCAGACGGTGTGCTAAAGTTACTGTTCGGATCGTTTTTCGATAAGCGAGGAATATTCGATCCTGCGTTTGATGGGCTCCAAGCGTTCATGATTTCTTTTGAGCGGTTGAAGTTGCCTTCCACATCACTTAAAGCCATGTATTTACCTACATATAAGGCTTGCGCTCCACCTACACCTTGGAACATAGCGCTTACAGAAAGTTTTTTCCAAGTAAATCCTCCGGAGAGTGAGAATGTAGTTTTGGGCGTAGCGCTACCACAATACTGACGGTCTTCATCGTTAATGACTCCATCGCCGTTGGCATCGACAAATTTCAAGTCGCCGGCTACAGCGTCCGGTTGGATTCGATTCCCGTCTTTGTCTACATAAGCGGCTGCCTCTGCGTCGGTTTGGAAAATACCATCCGTCTTGATCAGATAGAAAGAGGCCAATGGTTCTCCTTCGGCTGTCTGATACATATAAGGGAGGTTACGATAGCTGCCGTCGAAATAACTTCCGTTCCGGGTAATACCTGTCCAAACGCCCGGGGTGCCGTCCGCATTCTTTACGCCAATGTCTGAAACCCAGTTTTTTAAATAAGAGAAGTTTCCGGAGATGAAGTACGACCAATCTTTATTTACTTGTTGATTCCAATTGATTTGTGCCTCGAAACCTCGGTTACGAACTTCTCCTTGATTCACTAACATGGCATCGATACCAATCGTTCCCGGCCAGTTCATCGTTTGTGATTGTATCAAATTGAAAGTCCGTTTGTCAAAATAATCGAATGCCATGCTCAAACGGTTGTCAAACATATTCACATCCAGACCTAAATCCCATTGCTCGGAAGTTTCCCATGTAAGATTTGGGTTTAATGCGGTAGAGTTGTAGACCAAATTACCCCAGATCTTATTTGATTCTACACCGTATTGCGCTTGTTCCGACCAGTAGCTCTTACCTAATAAGGCTGATTTATAATTGTAACCGATAGATCCCAAGTTTCCGACCCGTCCCCAAGAAGCACGGATTTTCAATAGGTTCAACGTTTCGCTCTTCGGGAAGAAAGGTTCGTTAGAGATTTTCCATCCGGCTGTTACGGCAGGGAAATCGCCATAGTTATTGTCTTTAGGCAAACGGCCTGCGTAATCGCGACGCCAAGAGGCTGTAACAAAATAACGATCATTGAATGAATAAGCTAGACGAGCTATCAAGGATACATTCGCATCAGGGCCGGTCATATAGTCTGTCGCAGAAATGGAATTCGCATATGATAGGTATTGCAGATAAGCGGATTCGTCAGACAAGTCTTTTCCGTTAACCTCAAGCCCTCGCTCGTTGTAATGATCGGCTGTAGTGGATAGTAAGACACCTACGGTATGCAAGTCTTTAAACGTGTTATCGTAGGTCAAGGTGTTTTCTGTTTTCCATGTATCTGTACGGTAAGTAGTTTCGTCTAGATTGTTTGTTAGGGAGGGTTTTCCTACCTCATCGCGGATCGGGCTGAAATTCTTATATAGATTACTCTTTAGATTATAAGTGAAACGGCTTGTGAATTTCAGGCCAGTGATAATGTTGGCTAATTCCAGACTGGTTGTGCTCCAGATGTCGCTGGTCCGGTTATATTGATTCTCTGCTTGTAGCAGACGAACCGGATTGACTGCGTCTCCGTGGATATCTGCGAAATTGGAGCCGTATTTAGCGATGTAATCCGGATCCTCGGTCGTTGTTCCACCGTAGGTACCGTCTAACGGATTGTAAACTGTAGCGCTGGCAGGCATATACATAGCCGCCGCGACAACTCCCGTATAACCACTGTCGGTATCTTTCGAACGGCTTTCGTTATTCTTCCAAACCACGTCTTCACTGATGGTTACCCATTTATTCAGTTTGAATTTACCGTTGTAACGGAGTGAAAGATTCTTGTTGAAGGTGTTGATCAATACACCTTCATCGTTATCGTAAGCGAAAGAAACACGGTTAGAAGCATTTTCAGAACCAACATTTAGGGCCACGTTATGACGTTGATAGAAAGCGGTACGGAATATTTCGTCCATCCAGTTGGTACGTGTGGTTCCTACCCATGGATTCTTGGTCAAGTCCCAACCGGTAGGCAACGTAAGTCCTGCGTTGGCGTAGGAGAGTTTCCGCATCTCTAGTTGTTCTTCCGCATTTAACGGCTCGATTACGTTGCTAGCCTTTCGAATACCGAACGTTGCGTCGTAGCTCAATGATGTTTTGCCCTCTTTGGCTTTTTTGGTGGTTACCAAGATAACACCGCCAGCTCCGGATTGCGCTCCGTAGATAGCGGCAGAAGCGGCGTCTTTCAAGACAACGATCGTCTCGATATCGTTTATGGAGGCAATTGGCGCTCCGGGAACGCCGTCTACTACCCACAATACGTTATCGCCATTCTGCGAACCTTGTCCACGAATCACGATCGAAGGTGTGGCTGTCGGGTCTCCACCGTTGGCTTGCACGGTGACGCCTGCCAACTGTCCTTGCAGCATACTTTCGGTAGAGGTAACCGGACGGGCTACTAAATCCTCCGTATTGTCCAATACACCAACAGAGGCCGATAAGTCTTGTTTACGTTGCCCGGCACCATAACCTAATACCACCACCTCGTCTAGTTTCTGGGTATCTTCATTCAGTATGATGTTGAAAGTAGTCTTTCCACTCACAGGTATACTCTGTGTCACATAGCCAATGTAGCTGATCTCTAAAATAGCGTTTTCCGGAACCTCTAATTGGAAATCTCCATCTAGCCCGGTGATTATACCGTTTGTGGTTCCTTTTACTACCACGTTCGCCCCGATAACAGGGTCTCCCATCGGGTCTTTAACGATACCGGAAATCTTTTTTGTGCTTTGTTGTTTAGCATTTGTTTTGGCTGAAAGTTCTTTACCTGAGTAAAGCATTACGATCCGGTCTTCAATCTTGTATTTGATCCCAGTACCACGGAACGCTTGATCTAGAATAGCTTCGATTTTCTCATTCTCGGCTTTGACCGATACATTATTTACCCGTAAAGATTCCAAAGATGTATCGTATGAGAATACGATATCCGTTTGTTTTTTCAAGGAATTAACCACTGTTTTTAATGTGGTGTTGTTGAGTGAGAACTCAACGTTAAACCGTTGGTCAAATGCACTGGAAGTCGGAGTGGCTTGAGCTCCCACGACCATACAGCATAAAGACATCCCTACGCATAAACGCTTGACGGAGGTAAAATCATAAAAACTTTTCTTCATACTTTTGCTGTTTTATGTAAAATTGATACACAAATTCTTCCTTGTTCAGTATTTCTTCTTTTAATGTTCAGCTCATGACTTCTACATTAATAAGACGCTATCCACATGGTTGTTTTTTAGTTGTGCCGGGAAAGAGACCCATGAACTTAGTTCATGAAGAACTTGGTTATTTTTAACTGTTCTTTTAATGTTATAAGTCTTTTTTGTTTTCATTACAATTTTCTTTTTGTTCATTTAAAACCGTTTTCTCGTCATAAATGACGAGGCGATGGGTGACCTCATATACTTTTTCACTGTAATTTATATCAAAAATGTCAAGTTCTTCATGAACTTGAGAATTTTATACGCTTTGTTATTTGGCGCAAAATTCGAAAATTTTTGTCACACATTCACAAAAATCAAGGTTAACAAAGGATGAATAAAGTGTTACAAACATGTTACCCTTGCTTTGATGCGTCCAGTAAGAAACTGTCGCTCTTTCTTTTTATTTATATATACAATTGGGAAGGACAAACTACCTATGAGACTCCGGTTTTTTATGGGATTTATATAATATTTATTGTGGAAGTTGAATTTTAGCAGGTTTTCCTGTTATGTAAAAGAGTTGTTCTAATGCGGCTTCGGCTCCTTTTGAATACTTAAAAGAGAAATTATAACGGCGATTTTCCAGAGAGGAAGTATTCATTTGAATATTTATTTGATAGGTTTCCTCTAGGCATTTTAAGATCTCGGTAATCGTGACATTCGATAATGATATCAAACCGAATCTCCATGAAGTAAGTGCATTTACATCTACTTCTTCGATTTCTATATTTCTTGTCTTTTCTGAATATAAGGCTTGTTGCCCTGGAGTCAGTACAGCCAGTTTATTTCCGGATTTATCTTGGATTTGCACGGAACCTGTCATTAGAATCGTTTTGCAAATACCGGTTTCTTCATCTGTGTTAATCTCGAACGAAGTACCTAAAACCTGTACCTTATGTAGATTTGTTTGAATAACAAAGGGGTGTGCAGGGTCTTTCTTAACATCAAAAAAAGCCTCTCCATTTAGGTATACCAAACGTTTTTCTCCGATAAAGATTGAGGGAGCGGTTAATACGGTACGGCTTCCAAGCCATACAACCGTCCCGTCGGAAAGATGGATCATTTTCACGGAATGGTCGGTGGTTTCATTCGTATAAGTAATAAGATCATTACCGGATTCGGTTACATCTTCCCGGTTGATAATATACAAATAGGATAAACTAACACAAACAAATAAAAGAGCGGCGATGCTGGCATATTTTAACCAAGTATTTACGATTGTCCGTTGGGAAACACCGGAGATTGTGTCGATTCGTTTATTCATACGTGTTAATGAATCCTCTATCTTTTTCGCGTTGATCTTATTGGTTACTCGTTGGGCATTCCAAATTGCCTTTACATCAAAAAAATAAGCACGATGTACTGGAGACTGATTTAACCAGTCTCTTAGCTGTTCTTTCTCTTCTTCTGTCGCATTACCAGATAAATATGTATATATAATAGAATCGTCCATCTTAAATATAAACTCTCTTCTTTGTGCTAAATACAATTACTCATCTAAAACTACCTATAGAAAACTATCTTTTTTACTTATATAATGTATCTTTAATTTCTTACGTAAAAGCTTTAAGGCACTATAAATATGATTATCAACCGTACTTAATGAGATACCTAGTTGTAAACTGATTTCTTTACTGGGTATATCATGAAGGTAACTTAACGTAAATACTTCCCTGCATCTTGTGGGAAGGCTATTGATCGCGGCATTTATCTCTGACCGTAAATCTTGGTTATAAAGTCTGCGTATCACCTCGTTGGCATCCGGATCATAATATCTGTATCCTATTTCTTCGATTTCTTGTTCATATGTAGACCGATAGTCATTGGAATGTATTTTCTTTTTTAATACATTCAACGACGAGTTATACACGGAACGCAACAAATAACCTTGTAAAGATTGAGAATCATCCAGCCCTTCTTTCCGTAACCATACGTTCAGAAAAACATCTTGTACCACATCTTCCGCTTCCACCTCATCCAGAAACAACTCCGCATATGAACGTAAAGAAAGATAGTATTGCCTATATAGCTCATTGAAGGCAATACGATCTCCTTTTTTAACTCTTTCTATCAGTGAAGTCGTATCCATCTGAATTTAGTTCTAACGAGTCTTAGGGCAAAGTTAGAACTAATTCTGAAGAAAGCAATGTTGTCTTGTAGACATCATCTTATGAAAATTATGGGGCTGGTTTTGTTTGCAAACCAACCTACCCCATAAGAATAGTGTCATAGGGACCAGTCAAAGTATCGTTTGGCGTTGTTGTAACTGATATTTTCAACCATCTGTCCTATGAAAGAGAGTTCGGAGGCAGGTAATAACCCCTTCTCAATCTCATTACCTAGCATGTCGCAAAGGATTCGACGGAAATACTCATGGCGGGGATATGACAAGAAACTGCGGGAATCTGTCAACATACCGACAAAGCGGCTTAAAAGTCCGAGGCTAGAGAGTGCGTTTAATTGGTCTTCCATACCTTTGATTTGGTCGAGGAACCACCAAGCCGCTCCATATTGCATTTTTCCGGGGATACTGCCATCGTTGAAATTGTAGGCATTGGCTACCATCAACTCTGTATCGCAGGGATTAAGGTTGTAAACGATGGTTTTCGCTAACAGGCCTTCTTGGTCTAGACGGCTGAAAAAACGGTTCATGGAAACAGCGATAGGCTGGTCGCCGATAGCATCGAAGCCTGTATCCGGTCCTAGCAGTTTGAACATTCGCTTGTTATTATTCCGGTTTGCGCCAATATGGAATTGTTGTACCCACCCACTTCTCGCATCCATCGCTGCCAATTCGTATAGCAATGCCGAGCGGTATTTACGAACTTCCTGGTCGGTGAGCGACTTACCCATACGTGCTTTGAGGAAAATAACCTCGATCTCTTGCTCGGTATAAGGTTCTGCGTAAAATGTATCCAACCCATGGTCTGATAACCGGCATCCTTGGGTCGCAAAGAAATCATGACGTATTTGTAAGGCCTCCAATAAATGCTTGTAGGTAAGGATTGTCTTATCGGCGGCAGCCTCTAGCTTAGACAAATAGTCATTGAGCATTTTGAAATTATCGATAGCGAGTACCTTATCCGGGCGCCATGCTGGGTACACATGGGTGTGGCATCCGTTTAAACGTATTTTCTGATGGTATTCTAATGAATCGATAGGATCATCGGTAGTACACACGATCTCTACGTTCATCCGTTTCATGATGGCTTGCGCACGATATTCGGGAGTACGTAACTTTTCCGTACATTCTTTATAGATTTCCTCGGCAGAAACCGGATTAAGAACTTTATGGATTCCAAATATACGGCTAAGTTCCAGATGTGTCCAATGGTAAAGTGGATTTCGCATCGTGTAAGGCATCGTCTCGGCCCATTTGGTAAATTTCTCGTAAGAAGGTTTGTTGCCGGTGATGTATTCTTCGGGAACTCCGTTTGCTCTCATGGCCCGCCATTTATAATGGTCTCCACCAAGCCATATCTCCGTAAGATCCTCGAATTGATGATTTTCCGCTATTTGCCGGGGATCTAGGTGGCAGTGATAGTCGATGATGGGCATCTTAGCCGCATGCTTGTGATATAACTCGCGGGCCGTGTCGGTTTGGAGCAAAAAATCTTGATCTAAAAAGTTTTTCATACTTAACGGTACTTTTGAATAATGGATAAGGCGTTGTTGCATAAATTGGTGATAGATGGCCAATCTCCTTGCGCGATTGCTTCTTTGGGGAACAATTTAGATCCCATTCCCACACACGTTACGTCAGCCTTGAACCAAGCGGATAAATTCTCCTCTGTCGGTTCCACTGCGCCGGTCGCCATAATCATGGCCCATGGCATAGGAGCCTTTATATTTTTGACAAATGAGGGACCTCCTACATTCCCGGCAGGGAATATCTTGCAAAGATCGCAACCTGCTTCTTGGGCGAAACCTATCTCGGATACGGAACCACAACCGGGTGTATAAGGGATGAGGCGACGATTACATATCTTTGCTATCTCCGGGTTGAACAACGGACCGACCACGAAATTTGCCCCTAGCTGCAAAAATAAGGCGGCTGTCGCCGGATCTACGATTGAACCTACGCCCAATATTAATTCCGGGCATTCCTGGGTGGCGTATTTAACCAACTCGCCAAATACCTCATGGGCGAAATCTCCCCGGTTGGTAAACTCGAAGGCTCTGACACCTCCCTCATAACAGGCTTTTACAACCTGTTTAGCGATCTCTACATCTTTATTATAATAGACGGGTACCATTCCGGTTTGGATGATAGCCTGTAATGTTTGTATTTTATTGAATCGAGCCATATTGGGAATTAAAAATTGAAAATTAACGGGAGACACGGCCGGAAGCGTCGCCGGACATGAGTTTTTCCACCTCCTCTACGGTTACTTGGTTGAAATCGCCGTAGATCGTGTGTTTCAGGCAGGAAGCGGCTGCCGCAAAATCCAAGGCTTTCTGGTCATCGCCGGGATAGGAGAGCAAGCCGTAAATAAGACCTCCCATAAAAGAATCGCCTCCGCCTACACGATCAACGATATGGGTGATGTCATACCGGCGAGATTCGTACAACCGGTTGTCTGCGTATAATACTCCACCCCATGTGTTATGATTGGCATTGATGGAACCTCTCAACGTGATAATAACTTTCCGGGCACGTGGGAATCGAGCCATTAGTTGGGTGCATACCGACTGGAAAGAGGCAGCATGTACCTCACCTTCCGTAGCGGAAGCGTCGAAACCTTCGGGCTTGATACCGAAAACCTTCTCGGCATCTTCCTCGTTTCCTAAGATGATATCGCATCCGGCTACTAGTTCCGGCATGACCTCATTGGCTGTCTTTCCGTATTTCCAGAGATTTTTCCGATAGTTGAGGTCGCAGGATACCGTGATACCCAATCGGTTTGCTGCCTGTATTGCCTCCAGACATGCATTGGCGGCACCTTCAGATATGGCTGGCGTGATACCTGTCCAGTGAAACCAAGAGGCATCCTTGAATACCGCATCCCAATCAATCATCCCCGGTTGGATCTCGGCGATGGAAGAATGAGTTCGGTCGTATACCACCTTGCTGGCACGAGCGACCGCTCCGGTCTCCAGAAAATAAATACCTAACCGCTCCCCTCCGTAAATGATCTGAGAAGTTCCTATGCCCTGTTTACGTAATTCCATAACGCAGGCACGGGCGATGTCATTTTGTGGTAAACGGGTTACAAACTCGGTCTCTATGCCATAGTTGGCGAGTGAGGCGGCAACATTTGCTTCTCCTCCTCCAAAAGTAGCGTTGAACTGATTGGCTTGGCAAAAGCGTAAATAGTCCGGAGTAGCCAGCCTAAGCATGATCTCTCCGAAAGTTATGACTTTCTTACTCATGGTGGTATAGTATTATGTTTTTCGCAAATGTAAGGGTTTATTCCGAATAATGTATAGCGTGTGTGCGAAAACATGGGCTTCGGAAAAAACAAAAAAGCCGCTAGTCCCAATACGGATGCGGCTTTTTTTGCTCCTCAATGAAACAATCTCACGATTCCCCCCTTGCAAAGACTTGTTAACCTTAGATCTAAAATACTATGAAAAAAACTCGACGCGAATATAAGAGCTTTTATAATATGCGTCAATAGTATTTGTAACATTTTATTGTAAAAATGTCACAAAGAGGTTTCAATTTGATATATATCAAACTTGTTATTCTAAAATTCCGTACTTTTTAGGAATATTATTCATAATTTCGAATAATTCGTTAACAGTCTCTGCACGTAGCATAGCGATTCGTGTTTGCTTGAAATCGGTAATACCTTTGAAGAGAGGAGTCGCTGCCAGATGACGGCGGATATGTAAGATACCTCTGCGTTCGTCTAACCGTTCTACGCTTTGTTCCACTTGTTTTTTCAGGATATCCAGATACCAGGAAAAAGATTCTTGGGGCAATAATTCCCCGGTTGTAAGATAGTGTTTTACTTCCCGGAAGATCCAAGGACGACCTATGCTGCCTCTGCCAATCATTACGGCATCTACGCCATAATCTTCAAAGCGCTGTTTGCATATCTCGGCAGAAGTCACGTCACCATTCCCGATAATGGGGATTCGCATGCGAGGATTATTTTTTACGGCTCCGATCAAAGTCCAATCTGCCTCGCCCGTATACATCTGTGCCCGTGTACGTCCATGGATAGAGAGGGCGGCGATACCGCAGTCCTGTAGCTGCTCGGCTAGATCCACGATAATACGGTTGTCGGCATCCCAGCCCAAGCGTGTTTTTACAGTAACAGGGATGTTTACGGCTTTCACTACCTCTCTCGTGATCTCCAGCATCAACGGGATATTACGTAGCATACCGGCGCCGGCTCCCTTGCCCGCTACTTTCTTCACGGGACAACCAAAATTTATATCTAATATATCCGGACGTGCTTCCTCGCAAATGCGTGCGGCCTCTACCATCGAGGCTACATCTTTTCCATAAATCTGGATAGCGACGGGACGCTCATCGTTGGAGACATTTAGTTTTTGCTGTGTTTTGTTTACACTGCGGATCAAAGCGTCGCTCGACACGAACTCCGTATATACCATATCTGCCCCGAAGCGTTTACACATCAAGCGAAACGAGATATCCGTCACATCCTCCATCGGCGCCAAGAATACCGGACGCTCTCCTAAATCTATTGAACCAATCTTCATACCTTCTGTTTGCTAACTAAATAGAGATTACAAAAGTACTTCTTTTTAGGGAATAATCTTCTATCTTGTAAGATGACCGGATTAATCTCGTAAAGAGAAGGCTTATACTTAGTTGCGGATGAGTTTATTCATATTACTCTTCTCAAATATTATTCGTACCTTTGCTACCGTAATATTAAAACATATAACCTTGAAAGAGAAGGATTTTGAAATAATGGCGCCCGTCGGTTCGTATGAATCGTTAATGGCGGCCATACAAGGGGGCGCTGATTCCATTTATTTTGGAATCGAAGGATTGAATATGCGCTCTCGCTCATCGAATAATTTTACGACGGAGGATTTGCGTAAGATCGTCGCTATCTGTCAAGAACATGGGATCAAAAGTTATCTGACGGTTAATACGGTCATTTACGGTGAGGATCTTCCGTTGATGAGGGAAATTATAGATGCCGCTAAGGATGCGGGTATCTCTGCCATTATCGCCGCTGATGTGGCTGCTATGAGTTATGCGAATAGCATCGGGCAGGAGGTACACTTATCTACGCAATTGAATATATCGAACGTGGAGGCGTTGAAGTTTTACGCTCGCTTTGCTGATGTGGTCGTACTAGCCCGCGAATTGAATTTAAAGCAGGTACATGAGATTTATCAAGAGATCGTGAGGCAGCAGATCAAAGGCCCGAAAGAGGAATTGATCCGTATAGAGATGTTTGCCCATGGAGCGTTATGTATGGCCGTTTCCGGTAAATGCTATTTGAGTTTGCACGAGATGAATGCCTCGGCCAACCGGGGGGCTTGTATGCAAATTTGCCGTCGTGCCTATACGGTGCGTGATAAGGATAGCCAGATCGAGCTGGATGTGGAGAACCAGTATATTATGTCGCCGAAAGACTTGAAGACGATTCATTTTATGAATAAGATGATGGATGCCGGTGTACGTGTGTTCAAGTTGGAGGGACGTGCCCGCGGACCGGAGTATGTACGTCTCGTGACCGAGTGCTATAAGGAGGCGGTGAAAGCTTATTGCGAAGGTTCCTTCGATGAGGAGAAGGTGGCGGTTTGGGACGAACGTTTGCGCAGGGTCTTCAATCGCGGTTTTTGGGATGGCTATTATCTGGGGCAACGGTTGGGAGAATGGAGTAGTAAATATGGTTCGGGCGCTACCCGTAAGAAAGTGTATGTGGCGCGGGGTATCAAATACTTCAGCGGAATTGGTGTCGCTGAGTTCGAGATGGAATCCGGCTCCTTGAAAGTAGGCGATGAGATCTTGATAACAGGCCCTACGACCGGGGCTATCATGCAGACTGTTGATGAGATACGGGTAGATCTAAAACCGGTGGGAGAGACCGTGAAAGGAGAGCGCTTCTCGATAAAGGTATCCGAGAAGATTCGTCCGTCCGATCGTCTTTATAAGATGGAGAAAGTACAAATCGAAAAAGAACTAGCATAATGAAGGAATATGTTTTTAAGCTGACAGATAAGGTTCGCGATTATGAGTGCGATTTGCAAGGTGTGGTCAATAATTCCAATTACCAGCATTATATGGAGCATACGCGGCACGAGTTCTTGGAATCGTTGGGCGAGAACTTCGGCGCTATGCATGAGAAGGGGATTGATGCTTTTGTGGCTCGTGTGGATATCCAGTTCAAGAATTCCCTAAGGAGCGGGGATCGTTATATTTCCTGCCTGAATGTATATAAGAAAGGGGTAAAATTGGTATTCGAGCAAGATATTTACCGGGTATCCGATGGGGTACTGGCAACTAAAGGCATTGTGGAGTCGGTCGTTGTGGAGAATGGTAAGTTGACAAGAGGAGAATATTTTGATGAGATGCTGAAACGAATAGAATCAAAAAAAGAATAAATGACAGACAAACAGATTTACCAAATTGGCCTTACTATGATAAATGGAGTGGGAGATATCTTGGCCCGCCATCTTCTGGAAGCATTGGGCGATGCGGAAGCCGTGTTCACGGAAAAGCGCCAGTCTTTAGAGAAGGTTCCGGGTATCGGTCCTTCGGTTATTGCCGAGATTAAGCGGGCTGATACGCTCTTGCGGGCAGAGAAAGAGTTGGCTTTTACCCAAAAGAATGGTATCTCCATCTATTTTTTGAATGATACGGATTATCCGGAGCGGCTGCGGGAATGCCCAGACGCTCCGGTTTTATTTTATTTTAAGGGGAATACGGATTTAAACGCTACTCATATCATCAGCGTGGTGGGGACTCGCAGGGCATCGGCTTATGGGCGGGAATTAACAGAGAGCTTATTGCGGGATTTATCTGTAGATTTCCCGGATTTATTGATCGTTAGCGGTCTTGCGTATGGCATCGATATTTGCGCTCATCGGAGCGCGTTGAAGAACCAATTGCCCACGGTAGGTGTATTGGCACATGGCTTGGATCGTATCTATCCTCCTATGCATCGCTCTACGGCGGTCGAGATGTTGGAGCGAGGAGGTCTGCTGACTGATTTCCCGGGAGGAACGAATCCGGATCGGCAGAATTTTATCCGGCGCAACCGTATCGTCGCTGGTCTGGCTGATACCACGATCGTTGTTGAATCGGCAGAGAAAGGAGGTTCTTTGATTACAGCGGATATCGCTTTTTCGTATAGTCGAGATGTCTACACCTTTCCGGGTCGGGTAACGGATATGAATTCAAGAGGGTGTAATAACTTGATCCGGCAGAATAAAGGAGGCCTGATAACTTGTGCGGGCGATTTAATCGCCGCTATGCGTTGGAGTGTCGCTCAAAAAACAACTGCGTTACCGGTCCAAGCTCAATTACTGTTTCCGGAGAATACGGAAAGCGAGCGAATATTGTCATTCCTAGAAGGGCGAAAAGAATCTCATATCAATGAATTATCTGTGGCTTTGAATCTACCGGTACATCAATTATCCTCTATACTTTTTGAGTTGGAGTTGGATGGAAAGATAAAAGCAATGCCGGGAAGTACTTATAAGCGGACGAAACCCCTATAAATAATTAAAGCCTGTCTCACGACAAGCCCTAATCAAACTTTGTTAACCTTAAATCTAATACTATTATGAAAAAACCACAGTGCAAAGATAAGCCTGTAAGACCTTTTTGTCAAGGGTTTTAGATATAATATATATTAAATGGAACCTTCTTCGTGTATAAAAAATGTTTCCTTTTGAAAAGGATTTTTATTTAGTTTATACAGACCTCGTCTACAAATAAGAAAGCCGGGTTGCCAGGCCACATATGCCAAGCGGGTAATCGAGGGGTAACCTTTGCGATGACACGTATATATCGCGCTTGGGTTTCGGTGAAGAAAAGAGAGTGAGTATAAATACCATCTTTATCTTCTTTTCTCAAGACAGGGTAAACGGCAGACGCTAGCTTGCGGAAGGTTTTCTTATCGTCCGAGCACCATACTTCCAGGCCTGTGGCATCCATTACCGCTGCCCCTTTCGATACATTGACGGTGAGAGACACTGAAGATATCTGGGTAGGGGTGAGCAGGTCTACGGTCAAGTCCATATCTTTTAGGAAACCGAGCCATCTGCCAGTGTTATAATTTAGGTTACCAGATAACCCGTCCGTCAGGGTACTGACTCCTCCGAACGTATAATCCTTGTGTGGAGGATTGGCTAACCAGGCGGGTTTGAAGGTTGCCTTATTGACGTGGATTTGCTCAGTGAATATATCGCTGGTATCATCCGGCGTGATTACGGCCGCCTGTAGTTTAGCCTCCTTCTTGATCTGTATAGGCCCTGTGTAGAGAAGCGAGGATGTATCCGGGAGGCTCCCGTCTAATGTGTAATAGATGGGACGTTGTCCGATGGTAGAAAAGGAGGCTTCGAGGATGTTATGTACCGTATCCACGTGAAAATCTTCCGTGATTTGGAAGACCTGTCTCGAGTATGTGTAATCATTTTTGTCGTAGATCGGTATCAACCGGTAGAGACGTTCCATAAAAGCGTTGAAATCATGTTGCCCCGGATCAGACCAAGCCAGCTCGCTCAATGCGGCTAGATGCGGCAAGAGTAGGTATTCTGCTCGTTGGGGCGTATTTATCCTCTCAGACCATAGACAAGCTTGTATCCCGATGATATGTCTGGCCGCTGTTTCGGATAATGTGTCCGGTACTACGTCGAAGTCGTAAATACGACGGATGTTCCGGTTCCCATCCAATTCTTCCAACTGCCGGCTGCTAAGGTAAGTGATTCCTGCGGGAGTCATAATCACGTCATGTCCCTCCCCGGCGGCTTTCACACCATTTTCTGTTCCTCTCCATGACATGACAGTCGCATTGGGAGTTAGTCCTCCCTCCAATATCTCGTCCCATCCGATGATTTTCCGTCCTTTACTATTTACGAATTTTTCTATTTCGGCTATGAAATAACTTTGAAGTCTATCTTCGGGTTTATGCCCATCGGCAGCCTTCCAGTTATTCTTGCGGATCAGGGCTTGGCATTTAGGACAGTGTAACCATCGGTCGTGTGGGCATTCATCTCCTCCCACGTGTATGTAGCGGGAAGGGAAGATATCTATTACCTCGGATAAGACATCTTTCATGAAACGCAGGGATTGTTCGTTACCGACGCATAAGACATCCTTATGGACCCCGTAAGAGGTCGCTACCTCATAAGGACCTCCGTTGCAACCTAGTTCCGGATAAGCTGCTAAGGCAGAAGTAATATGACCGGGCATATCTATTTCTGGGATGATAGTGATATAACGATCTGCTGCGTAACGTATAATATCCCGTATCTCGTCTTGCGTATAAAATCCTCCATAAGGTGTGCCATCGTATTTTCCGGAGCCATCATTCAGGAGTGACTCCTTACGTTTGGAACCGATCTCGGTCAACCGCGGGTATTTTTTGATTTCGATACGCCAACCTTGGTCTTCCGTCAGATGCCAATGAAATGTATTGAGATTGTGAAGCGCCAGTATATCGATATATTTTTTGATGAAATCGACCGAAAAAAAATGACGTCCTACATCCAAATGTGCCCCTCTGTACCGGAATCTGGGCTCATCTTTGATACGGATGGCCGGGAAACAGAGCTTTTTTTGGTCGGTTACTGGCATTGATTTACGTAAGGTTTGTATGCCATAGAAAAAACCGGCGCCCGAACGGGCCGTAATAACGATGTTTCTTTTACATATATCCAATAGATAACCTTCTTCGGGTAGAACCTCCGTATTGTCTGTCACCAGATTTATACAGTTAGGCTGGGCTTCTCCCTCTTTTACCTCTGGCGTGAAGCCGTATGTCTCTTGGATATAATGAGCCAAGAAGCAAGCTGTTTGTCTTAGCGATTCGTTTCCCCGTGGATAAACGATGCCGGTAGAGGCCGTCAGTATAAAAGGGCTTCCTTTTTGAGGTTCTATTGAATGGGGTAAGGGTACTATCCGGTAATCGCTCGTGGCCATATCGGGAGTTTTTTTACATCCGGACATGAGTCCTATAGAAAAAACTAACCCCAATATACCTATAAATAATTTTCTCATTTTTTCATCTCCTGTTATTTTAATATACGCTTACTTCATCTATGAAAAACCAAGCCGGATAACCGACTCCATAATGCCAAGCCGGGCATAAACCGATCCCTTTAACCTCTACTTTTATATAACGAGCTTTGATGTTTTTTCTTGATTGAACCGTACTGCTTACGAATTTTACTTGTAGGTCCCGGTCTTCTGTAAAGGTGTAAGATCCGAAGGGGTGGAATGTCTGGTTATCGGAAGATACGGAATAAGTAACGCTATGAGGCAGTAAGACCCATCCTCCCAATTGATGTAGGAAATCGGTCTCGATCCGCGAGAAATCTTTTTCCTCTCCCATGTCGAGGATGAAAGCGCCGTCTGTACCGTTCCAGCCTACCCAGCTTTCTACGTAAGTTGTTCCTCCAAACAGGCAGTCGGTCAAAGCCGTCTCCCCCAGCGCCTTGTAACGGTCGTGCGGAGGAATGATCCACGTAAGTTTGGCATTGGCCGCTTTATTGGGTTCAGCTTGCGGAAGAAAACGTTTCTCGTATAAATCACAATATTTATCGGGTGTGTTTTTTTGCTCGTTCAGGGTAGCGATACCAAAATGGAGCGTACGTTGCTTAAATAAATCCAGTAATTCGCGAACTTTTGTTTTGTCTGTTTCCGTTTGCGTACGTGCGATCTCCAGTTCCGCGTATTGGAGGGAAAGACGGGATTGTTGTACACGATGCAAAAGGAGTGTGTCTTGAGCTACCTCCCGTTCCGCTAGATCGAATAGCTCGTTGTAGGTTTTTAGCAAAGCCGGTTTCAGCATTCCGTTTTTATGGGAGATTGGAGAATCGTATATCCATAACGGTTGTCCGCTGGCGAGCAGGGCTCCTTGCATGATCTTCTGGTATTGATAGAGGTAAGGTGCGGCTTTTCCGTAATATCCGTCCATGAAAGTACGCATGAGAGAATCTGCGTTTTGGTATGGGTTCCACATTAATTTAGCGATCATATAAGCCCGCATCTCAGAGAAATCCCCACCTTTGATACCGTTTACTTGCGAGAAAAGCATTGTGGCATGGTTTTTCCTGAATAATTGCATGTTCTTTTGTAAGATATGGAAATTGGGGAATGGCGAGATAATATTATCGAAATTGATCCCATAATCCCACACAAAGATGTTATTGGATATTTTAGACCATCCTTCTAGGGCTTTCATGAACTCCTGGCCGGAAGCGTTGTCTGTCAGAGGAACCTCCCGTTTGCAATCTATGTCACATAGCATGATGTTGACATTGGGGAGTGGTTTTACGTGCTTGGGGGGCTGCATAGAATAAAGATAAGCCAACGTGGAGAACTCCTTGTCCGGAAAACGTTCTGCCAGTTTGTTTAAAAAACGGATGATGTTGCCGGAGGGTGAGCCTTCGTACTCATCGACCGCTTTACAGGCCGGGCAGGAACAATTCGTATTGTTACCATCGTTTTGGCTGACAGAGATCATCTTCATATCAGGATGTACCTTAAAGATAGAATCCAGTTGATAAACAACAGCATCGAATACGTCGGGGTTGGTAAGACACCATTGGCTATTGTGCCCCGGACGGTGTTTCCCGTTGATGAATGAGTAATATTTAGGATGTTTCTTGCCAAATACGTCGGAAGAAAGGATACGGTTGAAGGTATGTACCCACATATTCTCTATAAATAGATCGCTTGGCTCTTCCAGACGAAACCACATTTTGTAGATCGGGTCATCGTTGTTATAGCTCCAGGTCTGGCGATAACGAAAAGCGGGAGTTTCTGCCCGATGGATAGCCGGGAGGGTAATCGTCGGTCTTGTAGTTAGCGTATAGGAGTCTTTGGCATAATAAGAGACACCCAAATATTGTTCCAGCAAGGTGACAACTCCGTAGATCGCACCTTTCCCACCCCCGCTATAAATGTGTAGCTGATCGTTCTCAGTTTGTAAAGAGAAGCCATCCTCTCCTATGTTTCCGGTATTTCCGGAACCGATCAGGATATCACCTTTTCGGGCTTTCGTATCGGTGGCAATTGGTAATGTGGCCTCACTGATTCGTTTAATGAAGTCTTGTAATAAATTTGCGGCTTGCTCGTTTACGTTTGTTTTTTCTTTCAGGATGATGCGAGAGTAGGCTTTCTTGTCTTTTACAATCGTTAGTTGAGCCTTTACGTTTAGTGTACAAGATAAAGCCAGCACACATAAACTCAGGTGTTGAATAAATCGTTTCATGATATTTATTTTAGATTATTCCCCGGTCGGGCCGGATAGGGCGAGGGGATATGAGTAAATAAAAAACAACCGGTCTTTTTAGGGACCGGTTATTTGGATATTTGGTAGTTGCTGAGATTATTCTTTATCCCACCATACACGTGATGTCATGACATCTCCACCAGACAACCTGGATACGGCTTCTTTATAATTGGTGGCGTTTACCTGCGACTCGGTTGTCGGATATGTGAAACGACGTGGGATCGTACCGTTGGTTACACAAGTGGAATATCCCTTATTAACCGGTGTTAATACCGGGTAACCAGTGCGGCGCCAATTGGCAAATGTCTCATACTCATCGCAGAAGGTCGTGATATAATATTGAGTATTGATTTGCTCAAGAGCCTTGTTCATATCGAACGGATTCTCTTTTAAGTAAGTATCTATAGCCGAGGATGTCAGATACTTATTATACAGATCCTTCGCGGCGGTATATACGGAAAATTGTTGCATAGCCGCTCTTACCCCTTCTTCATAATACTCCTTTACGCTCTTCTCTGTTACCCAACCCCGGTAAGCAGCTTCTGCCAATAACAGTTGATTCTCTGTATAAGTAACCAGCATTGTCGGAACATCTGGGCGGGCATAAGTGTAACGATTAGGTAAAGAATAGTAGCTTCTCCACTCGGCGCCTGGATAACCGGGGGCCTTGGATAAATCCCATTCACCACCTTTCAGGTCATAGCCTATGGGTAATCCTACCTGTTTTTCAGGGGTCGTATCTCCGAAATCGAAACTACCTTCCCATTTTTCTCCCGGGTTTTCACAAACGGTAGCGATCAAGGCCAAGCGAGGATCGTTTGTATCTTTCAGCATGTTGATGAAATAGTCGCTCATATAGAATGCTTGAGGATCTTCATGCGTGAATACTTTTCCGTAAGGTTCAGAACCATCATCAAGGCCGGAGCCGTCCGGATGCTTAACCATGGCGTTGTCGTCCGCGCTGGTGAATAATCCATTGGAAACTGCTTTCTTCACCCATGTCTGTGCGGTTGCCGGATCTACCTTTGTCAATCGCATCGCGATACGTAACATTAAAGAATTGGCAAACTTTTTCCATTTCGAGGCATCTCCTCCATAAATCAGGTCTTGGTTCGTCATCGCCGCCGGCCGCGATGGGTCAATGGCTGCCTGTGCCTCATCCAATTCTTTCAATAGGTCGTTATAAATGTATTCTTGTGTATCATATTTCGGGTAAAGGATGTTCTGATCATATGCGTGAGAGGCTTCCGAATAGGGAATATCTCCATATAAGTCGGTCATACGATGGAACATATAGGCACGTATGATACGACACATTTGATATTCATTCTCATATCCTTCCTTATCTTTCCACGAGTTCATGATTAAGATTACGTCGCGTAAGACACCTCGGTCGCCGCTGTAAAGCGCATCCCAATAGGCAGAATTGTAACTGTCGGAATAAGTATAAAATATTCCGTGTTGCCAGTCTACCGAAGATGTATGTTGCATCATGTTGGCCCCATAAATTAAACCGTTACGCCATACATCCCAGTCCGAGCCACAAGCTTGGGCTACTACGCTGGTGAACATGATGCGGTAGTCCATCGTCTCGTCTAGTATCTGTTCCGGATCGTTGTTCACGTCGTCAAAATCACTGCAACTAGTCATACCCGCAAGACAGGTAAGTGTTGTCAAGGCATAAAATATAGTTTTTCTCATATCGTCTTTTCTCCTTTTATTTAGAATTTAACATTTACGTTGAAACCAACGCTTCTCGTAGCGGGATAACCATTTAACTCAAGGCCCTGACCATTGCCGTTATTGTAAGCGGATTCTGGATCTATATTGTCCGTATGCTTGATGATTGTCCAGAGGTTACGCCCTACCAATGATAAAGTAATACCTTTGATTACGTTTTGTTTAGCCAAGAATGCTTTCGGGAATGTATAACCGAGAGACAATTCGCGTAGTTTCAGGAAATTGGCGTTATAAATAAACTCCTCTCCGATATTATTGTTGACGATTCCTTGCCAATAAGATTGTGCGGTTACCGCGACATCGTTTTGTACATATTTGCCGTTGGCATCTAGCTTCACGCCGTCACCTACGATCGTACCTTTTCCATCGCTACCACGACCTTCCAATGTGTTCTTGTGCAAACCGTTGGAATATAGGTTATAGTTCGTTCCGGAAAATAATTTAGCGCCGACCTTGAAATCCAGCAAGAATGAGAGAGTCCAGTCTTTGTAAGAGAATTCGTTTCTCCAACCACCGGTAAGTTTATATACGCCGGAACCTAAACTATATGTCTCGGAGGTAGCCTGCGGTATACCGTCTTTGTGAACGATATTTCCATTTTCGTCACGTAAATATTTGAAACCTACCAATTCGCCATATGGCTGTCCTACGATATTCTGGACAGATACGTTACCGCTACGGGCGATCGCTCCGTTAATAGTCAGGTTCTTTACACCTTCTCCTAAGTATTTGACCTCACTGTTGTTGTAAGCGATGTTGAACGTAGAGTTCCATTGGAAATCTTTTGTGTGTACAGGGACACCGTTTAACATGACTTCCACACCGTTATTCTGGATCTCGCCAACATTCATGATCGCTGAAGAGAAACCGGATGCGTTACTGATAGATACTTGGGCGATATCGTCTTTCGTATTTTTCGTGTAGTATGCGGCGTCCAAAGACAAACGATTATTGAAGAACGCTACGTTTAAGCCGACTTCCCATTCAGATATACGAACCGGTTTTAGGTTTGTGTTGGGTAATGACGAGTTATTGACCGTAGCGGTTGAGTTTCCGTTGATCTTGTAACTTTGGATTTTGTATGTCAAATAGTTCTGGTACGGGTCTGTTCCATTGGAGGCAGAAGCGTAAGAACCTCTGATTTTACCGAATGTGAACCATTCCGGCATCTCTATACTATCGGTGAATACCCATGATAGAGTTGCGGAAGGGTAGAAATAGCTATTGTTGTTTGGGTTCAGCGTAGAGAACCAGTCGTTACGTCCTGTTAGGTTCAGGAATAATTGGTTTTTCCAGCCGAAATCAGCGGTCGCATAAACAGAATTTACCCGATACTCCGTATAATCTTTTTTGTAAAGACGGTTACTTACGCTATTGGCTCCTTCAAAACCGGGGAATAAGAATCCTTTGATATTACCGTCTGTACCCCATTGTTTTAATATGTTACGTTGTCTGTTACCTCCTAATGTAGCCCCGATGCTCCAATCTCCAAATTCCTTATTGAAACCGATCAAGTAGTTCAGGTTCATCTCAGAGAAATTCTTCTCGTACTCGTCTAAGTAACCGGAAGCATCTGCGGCGGCTCCGTAAGGTTGGACATTCCTATATTCAAAGCTATAACCATCTCGAGTTACGGCCCCTTGCACATATAACCAGTCGAAAATATCGTATTTCAACGTAATACCCCCTGTCAAACGGTTCTTGTTGGTCGTATTAACTTTTCTATATTGCAGGAAATACGGGTTGTTGAAGTATACATTGGTTCCTCCTATCAATTCTTTTCCATCAGCGGAAGTACCCCAGTCGCAATTCTCATTCTCACGTTGCAACCAATTGATGTCGAATGTATTGGCTCGATATAGCAGAGAAGCGTTCGTACTACCGTTTCCATCAGACAAGCTAGCACGGCCTTGGTTTTTCTCGAATACGTAGTTGGCGTTTACCGTGAGGTGAAGGTTCTTTAAAATATCATATGTCGTGTTCATGTTCAATGCCTGTTGATTGATATGGGCATTGGGCAGGATACCTTTTTCCGCCATGTTGGACACGCCGAAACGATATGTGATTTTCTCTCCGCCACCGCTAAGTGATAAGGAGGTCGTATTGTTGATACCTGTACGGTAGAAACTGTCCCAGTTATTAACCGGCGAGTAGGTGTATTCATTCCCCAGGAAGTTCACGGCTTTTCCTCCGTCCATCGGTTCACCCCAGCTTAATGTTTCTGTCGCTTTAGCAGCGTCTACTGTTAACGGGCGTTGCCCTTCGGAGCCTTGTCCGAATACGTTTTGGAAATCTCGATAGTCGTATATCGTGTTAAATGTAAGGTTGTTATTGAAATCAATGCTGACCGGTTGGTTCTTCTTTCCGGATTTAGTCGTGATCAAGATTGCGCCGTTACCTCCCCTGTAACCATACAAAGCGGAAGCGGCCGCTCCTTTTAATACTTGGATACTCTCGATATCATCCGCGTTGATGTTAGACAAGCCATCGCCCAAGTCGAGGCCTCCGTATTGTCCGGCGCTACTCATATTGGTATTATCGAAGGGTACCCCGTCTACTACGTATAAAGGTTGGTTATTTCCTGTCAAAGAAGCATTACCTCGAATTACGACACGGCTGGAACCGCCTGTACCTGTAGCGTTACCGGATACGCTTACTCCGGCGATTTTTCCGGAAAGGGCGTTACCTATATTCGGGTCGCGTGCCATGGTGAAATCATCTCCCTCTACTTGAGTGGTAGAATATCCTAATGAACGAGCCTGGCGTTTGATACCTAATGCGGTTACGACAACCTCGTCTATTTTCTGTGTATCCTCTGTTAGTGTCACGTTAAGGGTTGTCTGCCCTTTTAAGGCGATTGTTTGTGGTGTGTAGCCGATATAACTGATTTCGATTACCGCATTGCCGGGAACCTCGAGCATGAAGCTTCCGTCTAGTCCGGAAATCACGCCGTTAGTTGTTCCTTTTTCTACTACATTCGCTCCGATAATCGGTTCGCCGTTGGCGTCTGTTATGATACCGGTGATTTTTTTTGTTTGTTGTGCTGTTGCTGAAACATAATTAGGTGTTCCTGCCGCATTTTTATCGGACGTAGCTTGTACTTCTGTGATACCGCAACATAGGGATAGTCCGACACATAAATGCATGATAGAAGTAATGTTTTTACTTTTTCTTTTCATACGTTTTTTTGTTTATAAGATTAACTGATGACTTTGTTTAATTCCGGCACAACCGGTTCTGCTAGCGTGTTTCTACATAGGCATTAATTTATTAGTGTTTAAGATGTTAGGATTATAATTTTAACGAATAAGGCTTTTGTCCTGATAGAACT
>NZ_CANTZW010000031.1 GCF_947855115.1 uncultured Parabacteroides sp. | reverse complement strand
AGTTCTGGTAGAACGCAGGTAATTGAGGCATTCATTCTGTATTGCCCGATATAAATAGGCGTTTAAAGACGTGTGAATATCTATCTCTTCCCGCTTTTCCCAGAAACGGAGGAAGACGTTCTGTAAAATATCTTTAGCGTCTTCCGGGTTGGGGATAAATTTCCGGCAGTGTATATAGAGTTGGAGGTAAACAGACTTAAACAGGGCATTAAAGGTGGCTATATCTCCTTGTTTGATCAATTCGATTATTTTATTATCAGATGCCATTTTATTCCCATGTATGTTTTAAAAGGGTGGAGCGTATAAGCGAGGAGAACACTCCTAGAGCTTATACGCCTACTACCTGTTGATTAATGCTAATCCCTATTATAAAATCTCATTTGTAATTTTATTAAAATATTGTATGCATTCTCTTATATCTGGAACGGAGTTTTCCCAATTATATTCATACTCGATAGAGAATACTCCTTTGAAATCCTGGGCTTTTAGTTCTTTCAACATACCTTTTACATCAAGGATACCTGTACCCCAGATTACGTCGTGTTGTTCTTTCTCCCCTGATTCCTTCAGAGCTATATCCTTGAAATGCAGGGAGATGATCCGGCCTTTGAGTTGCTTTAAACAATCAATCTGATTTAATCCTTCCCGGCGCCAGTGTCCCACATCGGAACAAGAACCTAATAAGTGGCTACGTCCGGAGATGGCTTTCAATAGATTCTCAGGTTTCCAATATTCGGAAGGTTGTGGATGGTTGTGTACGGAGATCTTGATATTGTATTGTTTAGACAATTTTTCTACCAAGTCCCAATCACTTAAAGCCGGTTCGCAAGTAATGAATTCCATATCCATCGCTTTGGCGAACTTGAACATCTTTTCCCAATCAGAAGATTTTTCGGCTACATACACTCCGGTTCCTATAATCTTGATGCCTTTTGAGGCAGCTAGTTCCTTGATCTCTTTTTGGGTTTGTGTGTCAAGGTTGAAGTCGAATACCTTATCTCCCCATTTTCCACCGAGTTTATGACCGGGGTAAATCTCTATATATTTTAATCCGAGTTCTTGTGTCTTATCAAGAGCTACCGTTAAAGGATATAAGTGGAAACTATAGGATTGCATGCCCAGACGCCATCCATTCTTCTCTGCTTTCGTTTGTGCCTCGGTTGGAATAACCAGCAGGCAGCAAGCAAGGGCTATCATTATTTTATAGATATATTTTATCATATTCGAATTCTATTAAAAAGGTTTATCTTGGCATATCCGGTAAAGAGAAACCATTGTTATATGTATGCTTGATCCATTCATTGGCCATCTCTGCGGCATTAAATTCGGCAAAGCGACGATCGAAACGGGGATCTCCATCGATTACTTTGAAATCATCCACTGTAACGATCTTGATCTTATCGTTCGGGGAGATATTCGTAAACCGCATATTCTCTCCATCCCATTTTAACTCACGATGCAAGCCTTGCAATCCGGAGAGGCGAACGGCTAAAACTCCCATTACCACCATCTCGTTGAAGGGGCCAGAGAACTGGAAATTGGAAGAGGCTTCTTTACGGTTTTCCGGAGATTCCTTGCAAGCGCGTATCCAGTCTTGTTCATGGGCGTTAGTAGACCATATGTCGCCATTTCCACCTTTCACTCTTGGAATTGTCGGTTTAGGCTGGTTGAAATGCTCCATATCGGAAACAGGTAATAAGGTCGGATTCATTCCGTAACAGCCCGTCATGATCTTTCCTTTCGTACCGATGAAGATGATACCACCATTCTCATCACCCATCATCTGCCCATCTTTCAATTCTTCCGGGCGGGGAGGCATCAGGCCTCCATCATACCAATATACTTTTACTTCCGGCATTTTGACATTTCCTTTTGGTGGACGTGCAGGGAATCTATACGTTACGATCTGTGCATGAGGAGGCGAGTACAGATTACTCAGGGTGGAGCTCCCGATTACGCTGGTCGGATATTTCAGGTCGAGTGCCCAATACAGAGGGTCCATAATATGGCAGGCCATATCCCCCAAAGCTCCGGTTCCGAAATCCCACCATCCGCGCCAGTTCCAAGGTGTGTAGACCGGATTATATGGTCGCTTTTGGGCCGGTCCGATCCACAAATCCCAATCCAATGTTTTGGGGCATTTCGGGGCATCACTCGGTTTCATCAAGCCTTGGGGCCAGATAGGACGGTCTGTCCAACAATGTACCTCATATACGTCGCCGATTACTCCAGACTGTATCCACTCTGAGATTTGCCGACACCAGTCGAATGAGTTTCCTTGGTTACCCATCTGGGTAGCTACTTTGTATTTCTTCGCCAGTTTGGTAAGTAAACGTGATTCGTAAACGGAATGGGTAAGCGGTTTCTGTGTATAGCAATGCTTACCTAGGGTAATCGCATGGGCGGTTACGCCGGCATGTGTATGGTCTGGGGTGGCTACCATGATTGCATCAATGGATTTTCCCATTTCATCGAACATGACACGCCAGTCTTTAAAACGTTTAGCCTTTGGATAATCCTTGAAGGTTTTATCTGCATAATGCCAATCTACGTCACATAAGGCTACGATATTCTCTGTGCTCATATTGGCCAGATTTCGACGTCCCATACCTCCGACACCGATACCCGCTATATTTAGTTTGTCACTAGGCGCAGTATAACCGAAGGATTTACCGAGTACGGAACCCGGAACAATTGTCAGTCCGGCTGCCGCTACGGCTCCGGTCTTCAGGAAACTTCTTCTCGAAATGTTTTTCATAACTATTAAATTTTAAGAAAACGATATGCTATAATGTTCTTAAATGGAGATTGCGCCAAAGAACCTTGATGCCTCCACCATCATGTATTTGTAATGCGATACGTCCTTGTCCGGCTCCGATTTTCTCGTCCCGTATGTTTACCATCTCTTCTCCGTTGAGCCAAGTCTGTACACTATCTCCTTGTACCCGGATACGCATTATATTCCATTCTCCTTGTTTCAATATATTCTCTTTCTCGTCCGGGATCTGTATCAACCATCCTCGGCCATACGATTCATAGATACCGCCTGTATCAAAACCCTTGGGGGCAACTTCTACTTGCCAGCCGTTTACTTTTACATCTTTTTCTTCTACAAAGGAACGAATAAATACACCTGAATTGCCATCCGCTTCTTGCTTAAATTCTACGGTAAGGTCAAAATCATCGTAATATTCCCGGGTGGCTAGATATCCGTATTGCTTATCCGGACCACTTTCGCAAATTAACAAACCGTCTTTTACATACCATAATTCTGTTCCGTATTTATCCCAGTTTGTAATGTCCTCACCGTTGAATAAATGAACCTCTCGTGATTTACGGGGGAGTTCCTTTATCTTAATATTGCGGAACCATGCGGGGTAACCATGATCTTGCAGGCAGATCAAACCTTTATGAGCCAATCCGTATTCGGGTGCGTCAGCCCATTTGCCACTGTTCTTGCGGGCAAACCAATCATCGGACCATGTGTCGAACTCAATGGTTTTATGCCCGTTCATAAAATAGGAAACATGCCCGTTGTCGAAAATAATCTTAGAATTGTTCCATTCTCCGGCTGGATGTACTTTTATCGTGTTGAAGTCCGGTAAATACATTGCGTAATCCACTCCGCAACGTTGCCAATCTTCCAATGGCTCTGCGAAATTGATATCATCGATCAATTGATACTCTGGACCGGTAATGTAGGGAACCGGGAATTGAGGACGTTCCACTACATGATACAATAAGCCGCTATTACCCCCTTTTGAGATTTTCCAGTCCCACGAAAGTTCGAAATTCTCATAGGCTTTATCGGTGACGATGTATCCGCTGGCATCACTGCCTCGCCCGTCTGCTTGGATGGTTCCGTTCACGACTTCCCAAGGTCCGGTTAATGCGGTTCCGTTATAGTCTCGCCATCCATTCAAGGTTTCCCCATCGAATAGTAATTCCCAGCCTTCTGCTTTTTCTTGTTCGGTCAATGTGTTATGCTTCGTATTATCACAGGCGATCAAACCGAAAACAGTAGCCATTGCGAACGATACGATTGTTATTTTCATGTACGTATAGCTTTATTGTTAATACAAATTTGTCGGTGTTTTTATATGAGACAACCAAAAGGCGAGGTTTACGTAAGCCCTTTCCCCTTATTTTATTTATTTTAACGGAAATACAGGATAATCGAAGTTATACTTTCAAGTGTAGAAACTTTTTGGTGATTTCAAGTGGTATTTATCTTCATTGAAGAGAATATGCTGGAAAGTGATAGCAAAAGGCTTTTGGGTACCTTGATGAATTTACTACCACTATTCTATATCTGCGCTGTAAGTCAGTGCTATATATGGAATAGTGGTAGTAATGGAATAAATGAGAGTAAAAATGTTAGTTGTTTTTTGCCTGCTTATTTGATTTGCTTAAACGCTTTTCCCAGCATATCCGTGATATCGCTAGCTATCATGCTTTCTTCAGAGTGGAAGGTGGCGGCTAAATCACCGGCTGTACCGTGCAAGAACACTCCGACTGCGGCAGCGGTTTCCGGGGAATAGCCTTGTGCTAATAAGCCGAGGATGATACCTGTCAGTACATCTCCGCTACCTGCGGTCGCCATGCCTGGATTTCCGCAACTATTAAAATAGATGTTTCCCGTAGGGGAACAGATAGCGGTATAAGCACCTTTCAATACAATGCAAATCTTATGTTCGACAGCGAAAGATTGCGCTTTCATCAAACGATCGTATGAGTTCGTGCTCTCACCCGCGATACGATCGAATTCTTTCGGATGGGGAGTAAGGATACTTCGTGGTGGTATCTTATTGAATAAATCCTTGTTTGATGCCATTATATTAATAGCATCCGCATCGATAACGACCGGTTTTGCGCTGGATTGCAGGATACGCTCGATTGCGGCGGCAGATTCCAAGTGCTGTCCGAGGCCCGGCCCCATACCTACAGCGGAATAATTACCGATCTCTGGAACCGTAGAGAAGTAATCCTGATTTGCGTCTAAACTTATCATTGCTTCCGGGAAAGCGGTCTGAAAGATTGATTCGCCCCGGGTCGGGATATGTACGGTCAATAATCCGGCTCCGCTACGTAAACAAGCCCTAGCTGATAATAGGGCGGCTCCCATCTTTCCTTTGCTTCCCGCAATTAGTAAGGCATGCCCGAAGGTTCCTTTATGAGAGAAACGTTCACGAGGCATAAGAGACATGGATATGTCTTCCTCTGTGACTAATGAATAAGGAGAAGCTGTCTCGTAAATCGCGTCTGGATGGATTCCGATGTCTAGTATTTTCCATTCGCCTACGTATTTCCCGTTCTCAGGAAAAAGAAACGCCAGCTTAGGGAAACCGAATGTCAAGGTTAGGTTTGCCCTAATGATTGCTCCGGAGTCATTCTTACGATTATCTTCCCCGAACAAGCCGGAAGGGATATCGATCGCTACGACTTCCGCTTCAGACTGGTTGATGTAATTGACCATAGCGGCGAAACCTCCGGTAAGAGGACGGTTTAATCCCGAACCGAACAATCCGTCGATCACTACGTCCCGGTCTGTTAACGTTGGTGGCTCAAAGTCGTGGACGACTTCTGTAAACTCGATCCGTTCCATATTAAGCAGTCGCTGTTTGTTTTGCTCACATTCCACGGACAAATGCTCTGTCGGATTGAACAAATATGTCTCTACCCGGTATGATTCCTCGTTTAGAAGGCGAGCGATAGCCAGAGCGTCAGCGCCGTTGTTGCCTTGACCGGCAAAAATCACGATACGGATCTGTTTAGAGTAGCGTCGACAAAACTCATGGACGAACATCGTAGCGGCACGTTCCACTAGGTCGATCGAACTAATTGGCTCGTGTTGAATCGTATACTGGTCGAGCTCCTTTACCTTGTCTGTAGCGAATATCTTAATCATAATTCTAGATATCTGAGGGTTTATTCTGCTTACAAATGTATAACAAACTTTGGTATGTTACTACACTTTTTTGTGCATCGCCGAAAAAGTTGTACATTTGTCCCTTCGAAAACCGAAAGATTTATGGACAGGATTCGTCTAAAAGACAAAGAATTTGAGCTGTTTATTCCGGAGTCGGATATTCAGGCGGCTATCGCTAGAATGGCCGTTCAGATTAAAGCGGATGTGGAGGGGAAGAATCCGCTATTCGTGGGTGTGCTAAACGGAGCTTTTATGTTTGTCGCGGAACTGATGCGTGAGCTGGATGCGCCGTATGAGCTGACATTCGCTCGTTATTCCTCCTATCAAGGGACTTCCAGTACGGGTATATTGAATGAGATCATGCCTGTGCAGGCCGGTTTTCGAGGACGTATGGTGATCTTGCTGGAAGATATTATCGATACGGGCTTTACGATGAGTTACGTGATGGAGAAGCTTCGGAGCGAGGGGGCTGCCGATGTGAGATTGGCAACGATGCTTTTCAAACCGGAATCCTTGAAATGTGAGCTGGCTCCGGATTATGTGGGCTTACGGATTCCTGCTGATTTTATCGTAGGGCATGGTTTGGATTATGATGAATTGGGGCGTTCGTATAAAGATATTTATAAGGTCGTTGAGAATTTATAGGGTGAGATTGGTTGTTTATTTTTGATATATATATATTTAATGTATAATGATACTGGTAGTTGATGAGTGATAGATGATGGGAAATAACTGTCGGCTGTCAATTATCGGCTATCAACTAAAAATGAAGTTTTATGTTGAACGTGGTTATTTTTGGTGCTCCCGGTTCAGGAAAGGGAACACAAAGTGAGTTGATTATTAAAGAATACGGTTTGGATCATATCTCTACAGGCGATGTTTTGCGTGGAGAGATGAAGGCTGAGACCGAGCTAGGTAAGATCGCTAAGGATTATATTGAGAAAGGGCAATTAGTACCGGACGAATTGATCGTTGATATGTTGGCGAATGTGTTGGATAGCAAGAAACCGGCTAAAGGTGTAATCTTCGATGGTTTCCCTCGTACGATCCCTCAAGCGAAGGCTTTGAAAAAGATGTTGAACGAGCGCGGCACAGACGTTTCCGTTATGTTAAACCTTCAAGTGGAAGAAGAGGAGTTGATCAAACGTCTATTGGAACGTGGTAAAGTGTCCGGACGTTCAGATGATAATTTGGAGACCATCAAATCGAGACTAGATGTTTACCATACTCAAACAGCTCCTTTGGCCGACTATTATGTAGGTGAGGGTAAGCATGTAGCCATCAAAGGTATGGGAACAATCGAGGAAATCTTCGATCGTGTCAAGGAAGCGATTAATAACGTAAAATAATTGAAATAAACCAATATGGCTGAATCGAACTTTGTAGATTATGTCAAGATCTATTGCCGCTCGGGAAAGGGTGGAAGAGGATCTTCTCATTTCCGTCGTGAGAAATACATTCCGAAAGGAGGTCCTGACGGAGGCGATGGAGGGAGAGGAGGTCATGTGTATCTCCGTGGAAACCGGAATTACTGGACTCTCCTTCACCTGAAATACGAGCGTCATATCATGGCTACCAATGGAGAGAGTGGTGGAGCGAAGCGTAGCTCGGGTAAAGATGGGGAAGATCGGGTAATCGAGGTTCCTTGCGGTACGGTTGTTTACGATGCGGAGACCGGTGAGTTCATTTGCGATGTTACGGAAGACGGGCAGCAGGTGATGTTGCTGAAAGGTGGTCGCGGCGGTCTGGGTAATTTCAATTTCAAGACAGCCACTAACCAAGCGCCCCGTTATTCGCAACCGGGTGAGCCGGCTGTGGAACGTACGGTGATTCTTCAATTGAAGTTGCTGGCCGATGTTGGCTTGGTAGGTTTCCCGAACGCTGGTAAATCTACTTTGCTGTCTGTCGTATCTGCCGCTAAACCTAAGATCGCCAACTATCCTTTTACCACGCTGGAACCTAATTTAGGTATCGTGAGTTATCGGGATAACCGTTCTTTCGTGATGGCCGATATTCCGGGTATTATTGAAGGGGCGAGCGAGGGTAAAGGACTGGGGCTTCGTTTCTTGCGTCATATCGAACGTAATTCGTTGTTATTGTTTATGGTTCCTTCCGATGCGGATGATATCAAGAAAGAGTACGAGATCTTGCATAATGAGTTGGTGAAGTATAATCCGGAGCTACTGGATAAGCGCCGTGTGTTGGCGATCACCAAAAGCGATATGTTGGATGAGGAATTAATCGAGGCTTTGTCGCAAGACCTGCCGGAAGGAATACCGTATGTCTTTATATCTTCCATCACGGGGCAAGGAATCGTCGAGCTGAAAGATCTTTTGTGGAAGGAATTGAATAAAGAGAATTTCCATGAGGCAGAACGAATTGTCCACAAGAATATAGATGTAAGTACGTTGGACTTTGAGGAGGACGATGATGAATATATTTTCCCTGTGGATGAAGACGAGGATGACCCGGACGAGGAATATGAGGAATACTGGGACGATGATGATACCGAAAAATAAACAAATAGAGGTGTCGCGGTTCTCTGGATTAAGCGGATACCGCGGCATTTCTCATTTTATGACAACACGCCATGGTGGTGTAAGTTCGGGGGCATTCGCTTCTATGAATCCGGGTATTTATACCGAGGATAATCCGGATTCCATCCGGAAAAACCTCCAGCTTCTCTCGGATGCGGTTGGAATTTCCTTAATGAATATTGTTATGCCTCACCAGACCCACGAAGATAGGGTGTTGACGATCGATGCGCCTTTTTTCTCGCTGGATGATAAAGAGCGAAAAGCACGCTTAGAAGGTGTAGACGCTTTGGTGACGGATGTGCCGGACGTATGTGTGGCGATATCTACGGCCGATTGTGTTCCGATCTTATTATATGCGCCGGATCGTAGGGTGGTCGCCGCGGTTCATGCTGGTTGGCGGGGGACGGTTTTACGTATAGCCCATAAAGTAGCAAGTCTGATGGTTGATACATACAATTGTGATCCCGCTCAATTAACTGCCGGAATAGGCCCTTCGATCAGCAAGGCAGCGTTCGAGGTAGGCGAGGAAGTCGTAGAAGCTTTTCAAGCAGCGGGTTTACCAATGGAACGGATACTTTCGCATAATGTAGAGACCCGGAAAGCGCATATAGATCTATGGGAAGCCAATCGTTTGCAATTGTTGGACGCAGGATTACTTGCGGAGCATATAGAAGTTGCCGGTATTTGTACTTATATGCGGCATGAGGATTATTTTTCCACCCGTCGCCTCGGTGTTAAAAGTGGCCGGATTCTTACCGGGATATGCTTGATAAATTCTTAGTTATATTTCTCAAACTCATAATAAACATGATTTCAATCACTCTTTCATCTGATATATCGGAGGTTTGCCCCGATCTTCATGTGTTGGCCATCGCTTGTCGAGTAAAAAATACGGAATCCGACGAGCGCCTTTGGGAAGAAATAGCCCGTATCGAGGAAGACATCCGTTCTACCGTTAAGATAGAAGATATTAATAAGTGGACTCCAATTTTCGCGACCCGCCAAGCTTATAAACGGTTGGGAAAAGATCCGAACCGGTATCGCCCTTCTGCCGAAGCGTTAAGACGGAGAATACTTCGAGGGCTTCCTTTATACAAGATAGATACCTTGGTGGATATTATTAATCTGGTTTCTATCCGTAGCGGTTATTCCATCGGAGGGTTCGATGCGGATAAGATAGTCGGAGGATTGGAACTTGGTGTCGGGAAAGAGGGAGAGATTTATCACGGTATCGGACGAGGTGAGTTGAATATAGCGGGGCTTCCTGTCTACCGGGATGAGGTTGCGGGTGTCGGTACACCCACCAGCGATGAGGAACGTACCAAGATTGAAATGTCGACCGCTTCATTGTTAATGATCCTGAACGGTTATTCCGGTAAAGAGGGGTTATTGGAGGCGGGTGGTTATTCTGTCGATTTATTAAGAAGATATGTTTCAGCGATAAACGTGGAGGCAGAGTTGATTTGCCGGGAAGGTAGAGAGGAAATAACATTATAGCTATGTTAATTTTGTTTATAAAGCAAAAAATGCCTTCTTCTTATGCTAAAAAACATCTATAATCTTTTGTTTTAATCATTTAATCTATAAATTTGTCCCCTGTAATCAAATGTTATCATAAAATGATCGAATTAATTGGTACAAACGCCGGCCTTGTGTGGAATGTATTAAATGAAGGCGGTAAAATGAGTTTTAAGGCAGTGAAGAAAGCCACGAAGATTAAAGCGGAAAAAGATATGTATGCCGCTTTTGGCTGGTTGGCAAAAGAAGGTAAATTAGCTTTCGAGGAGATTGAAGGTGAAATGTATGTTTCTTTAGTGTAAACGAGAGAAGCGTTTACATGAATTAGGGAGGGCTGTTCGATTTTTTTTGGACGGCCTTTTATTTATCCGTACGTTTTCTATCAAAATAATTAAGTCTACAGTTGGTTAATTCAATTCTAAAACTTACTTTTGTATAGAATTTGGTGTGAAATGACCGAAGATCATAAGAGATTGTTAGCTGTATTTGAGGTTAGAGTTCGTGATTTGATGGCGTTATGCGATCAGCAAAGACGTAGGATAGACGAACTTACAGATGTTTTGAGCCTAAAAGACGAGGAGTTGCGGCAGGCGAAAGAGATGATCGACGGACTGAATGCCAAATGTGATAACATGTTGACGGCGCGCATTGTTTCCACGAACGAGGAAGAGATGAAGAACGCCCGGATGCGGTTATCGAAATTAGTGCGGGAAGTAGATAAGTGCATCGCACTTTTAAATGAATAGAAGCGATGGACGAAGATTTTCTTATAAATATAGTAATAGCCGGAAAGAAATATCCGCTTACGATCAAACGTCATGAGGAAGAGTTGGCACGTGCTGCCGCTGAACAGATTAACAGCAAGATTCTTCAGTATAGGCAGCATTTCGCGATCGAGGTAGATACAAAAGATTTGTTAGCGATGGTGGCTTTTCAGCTCTCGATGCATAATCTGGAGTTGGAGAAACGGAATGATACAAATCCTTTTACGGATAAGATACAGGAACTTACAACCGAGTTGGAAGGATATCTGAGGAAATAACATACAATATTGTAAGAGAGAGAGTTTCCGCACTGCTTCGCACGGAATGACCGTGTGGTGGTAGTGCTTTTTTTGTATATATATAAATGAATCTTAAATTATTTGTTAAATGGTTGGAATGTATATAATCATACCGATAGTAACCTTCATCATTGGTGGGTTGCTTGCGTGGCTGGGCATGCGTTTCCTTCTGAAGTCGAAGTACGATTCCGTGCTTCAAGAGGCAGAGAAGGAGGCCGAGGTGATAAAGAAGAACAAGATGTTGGAAGTGAAGGAGAAATTCCTTCATTTAAAAGCGGACTTGGAAAAGCAAGTATCACAGCGTAACGCTAAGATCCAGTCTGTCGAGGCAAAATTGAAACAAAGAGAACTGACGATGAATCAACGTCAGGAGGAGTTACAGCGTAAAAACAACGAGGTAGAAGCTGTAAAGGAGAATTTATCTTCTCAATTGGAGTTGGTAGAGAAGAAGAAACAAGATTTGGATAAGCTTCACCAAAAAGAGGTGGAGCATTTGGAGGCAATCTCCGGATTGTCTGCGGAAGAGGCAAAAGAGCGCTTGATCGAGTCCTTGAAGGATGAGGCAAAAACTCAGGCTGCTTCTTACATCAACGAGATCGTCGAGGAGGCGAAGATGACGGCCAATAAGGAAGCGAAGAAGATCGTGATCCAATCTATCCAACGGGTAGCTACAGAGACGGCAATCGAGAATTCCATTACCGTGTTCCATATAGAATCGGACGAGATCAAAGGCCGTATTATTGGTCGTGAGGGACGTAATATCCGTGCGTTGGAGGCCGCTACCGGTATAGAGATCGTGGTGGATGATACGCCAGAGGCTATCGTTCTTTCCGGATTCGACCCGGTTCGCCGTGAGATCGCTCGTTTGGCCTTGCATCAATTGGTACAAGACGGACGTATTCACCCGGCTCGTATCGAGGAGGTGGTAACGAAGGTGAAGAAACAAGTGGAAGACGAGGTGGTAGAGACCGGTAAGCGTACCGTGATCGATTTGGGTGTACATGGTTTGCATCCGGAATTGATCCGTATGATCGGTAAGATGAAATACCGTTCTTCTTATGGACAGAACTTATTGCAACACGCCCGTGAGACGGCCAATCTTTGTGCTGTGATGGCTTCTGAGCTAGGCTTGAATCCGAAGAAGGCGAAACGTGCCGGATTGTTGCACGATATAGGTAAAGTACCTGATGATGAGCCGGAATTGCCACACGCAATCTTGGGTATGAAGCTTTGTGAGAAATATAAGGAGAAACCGGATATTTGCAACGCTGTAGGCGCCCACCACGATGAGGTGGAGATGCAGACGTTGCTGGCTCCGATCGTACAGGTTTGCGATGCTATATCCGGCGCTCGTCCGGGCGCACGCCGTGAGATCGTAGAGGCTTATATCAAACGTTTGAATGATTTGGAACAATTGGCTTTATCGTATCCGGGTGTTGTCAAGACTTACGCTATCCAAGCGGGTAGAGAGTTGCGCGTAATTGTTGGCGCTGATAAGATTGACGATAAAGACACAGAGAGCTTGTCTGTGGAGATCGCCAAGAAGATTCAGGATGAGATGACTTACCCGGGACAGGTTAAGATCACGGTGATCCGTGAGACACGTGCGGTAAGCTACGCTAAGTAAAACATATTCTTGAAATGTAAATAAAAAGGCCGGCTTATGCGAGTCGGCCTTTTATTATTATGTGGTTATCGATTACCCAGATCATCGTATAAAGTTTGCAGCAGTACTTTTCCTTTCTCTAGCCGGGTTTCATTTCCGTTTTGGGGCTCTTCCACTAAGATATTGTTCCCTTCATTGTCGTATACGGAAACACCGGATTCATCGATGAAGCCGAAGCCGTTGTTGAACGTATAAAAGGCGTAATGCGGGACACAAGGATTCAAGATATCTTTGCTGAACAAGAACTCATCTGCCGAAAGGTCCATTTGATTTAATAAGGTAGCTGCCAGATCCGTCTGGTTCGCGTACGTATCGATTACCATAGGCTTGGCGATCGCACCGCCTATCCATAACATAGGTATGTGAAAACGAAGAGGGCCATACTCCTGCATATTTTCAGGATAGCGGTATCCGTGGTCGGACACCAAGATGACTACCGTATTTTTCCATGCCGGCAGTTCCTTGAACTTATCGATGAAATTGCCGATACAGCTATCCGTAAACGCGACGGAGTTTAGATAAGGATGTTCCAAATGATGAAACGGAACCTCGAATGGCTCATGACTGCTCAGGGTCAGGAATGTGCTTAACCAAGGTTTACCGTCGGCAGGTCTTTGTTTGATATCCTCGTAAAGATGCGAGAAAGTGATATCGTCGTTTGCTCCCCATTTACTCAGACGGCTACTCAGCGGAAAATCACGGTCTGCCGTTATCTTGCTATAGCCGGAACTATAGAAATAACTTTGCATATTCGTGAAATTGATATCACCTCCATAGAGCATATCCGCTGTATATCCTTCTTTGTTGAGGCTCTTCGCTATGGATGGAAGAGTCTGGCTTTTTACCGGATATTTCATGATGGAGGTGGTAGGTTGGGCCAGATAGCCATTCAATACGGATACCAGGCCTCGGTCGGTACGGAACGAGTTGGCGTATAGGTTCGTGAATAATACGCCTTCTTTGCTCAGTCGGTTCAAGTTCGGGGTGATTCCCGGTTCGCCACCAACGGTTTCGATAGCGTTTGCCGTGAAACTCTCCATGAGAATGATGAGAATATTGGGACGAGTCGTTGTTAATAGCTTGACAGGCTCTGCCGGGATGGAATCTTCCGGACATAAAGAGCTTTGGGCTTGAATGAGCGTATCGAATAAGGCTTTTCGCTTTTCCTCTGGATAAAAGTCGAACTGGGAGGCAAAATCCTGTTGTTTGCTCAATGAGGCTACCAGACTGAAACACGGGTTGATCGCCGAATGGTTCAAGAACTGGTTCTGGCTGAAATAAACCATGCCGACATTCGCCGTAGACGTGGTCACGCCTCCCCGAATCGGTATAAACAATATTCCCCCTGCTAAGAGGATAGCGAATGTATTTCCCAACTGTTCCAGTCCCGTGGGAGGAAAACTGGGCTTTACGGGTACGAAGCGTAAGATACGGCTGAACCAAGCGTAGATACCGAGCGTATATGCCACGAATACCAACAATTGGATGAAAAGCATTCCGAGCGGGACACTCGCCATCGCGTTGGCAGGCGATTGCAAGTAGAAGAATAAGGTAGCGTCTAACCTAAATCCCCAAAAGCAATATAAAGCTACATCTACGGAGAAGATCGCGGATACCAGGATTCCCATGATCAGAAAATAACCTCTCAATGCCTTCTTCAACCAAACTCCCGGAAGCCAGACAGATACTAGAGTCAATAGGAGAGGAATGGCCGTGAGATATCCCGCTATCGTACAATCCAGTTTCAATCCATGAAGCATGACTTGAAGGAAGTCCGTGAAGGTACAAGCCTCGGACAGCGTATGCTGATAAAACATAAATACCGGTTTTTGGATAACAAAAACCGGTAGCCATGCGATAAAAACGATTAATATGAATAATAGTCTTTTCTTCATTTCGAATATAACTTTTCCCGTAACTCAGCGATAGCCGGATCTGTGATGTAATCATCGTAATCCATCATCTTATCGATGATACCGTTAGGAGTCAACTCAATGATACGGTTCGCCACGGTCTGTATGAACTCGTGGTCATGGCTGGAGAATAAGATATTTCCCTTGAATGTCTTCAGCGTATTATTGAACGCTTGAATGGATTCCAAATCCAGGTGGTTGGTCGGGGTATCCAAAATCAAGCAGTTTGCGTCGATAAGCATCATGCGTGAAATCATGCAACGCATCTTCTCTCCTCCGGACAGCACGCAGACTTTTTTCGAAAGCTCCTCGCCCGAGAACAACATACGTCCGAGGAAACCTTTCAAGAATACTTCATTGGTATCTGGCGAGAATTGGCATAACCAATCAAGCAGATTGAGGTCGGAGTTGAAATATTTCGTGTTGTCTAGCGGAAGGTAAGAGGTCGTGATGGTCTGTCCCCATTGGTAAGAACCAGCGTCGGCATTCTCTTCTCCGTTAATGATCTGGAAAAGAGCGGTCATCGCACGAGGGTCGCGGCTGATGAATACGATCTTATCTTCTTTCTCGACATTGAAGTTTAAGTCTTGGAATAAGACTTGCCCGTCAATACTTTTCGATAATCCCTTTACCTCGAGGATCTGGTTACCCGGCTCGCGGTTAGGCGTGAACAAGATTCCCGGATAGCGGCGCGAAGACGGCTTGATTTCCTCGATATTCAGTTTCTCCAACATCTTCTTGCGACTGGTGGTCTGTTTAGATTTCGCTACGTTGGCGCTGAAACGGCGGATAAATTCTTCCAGCTCTTTCTTCTTCTCCTCGGCCTTCTTATTCTGGTTCTGTTGTTGACGGAGCGCTAACTGGCTAGACTCGTACCAGAAGCTGTAATTCCCGGCGAATAGCTGCAATTTGCCAAAGTCGATATCCACGGTATGCGTACAAACGGAGTCGAGGAAGTGACGGTCGTGACTAACGACTAGTACGGTATGCTCGAAGTTAGAGAGATAATTCTCCAACCAAGAAACCGTCTCAAGGTCCAAGTCATTTGTCGGCTCGTCCAGTAATAGATTGTCTGGCTGTCCGAACAAGGCACGGGCCAGTAAGACACGGACTTTTTGCTTACCGCTCAAGTCCTTCATATACATATAGTGTAAATCTTCCTTGATACCTAATCCGCTCAATAGGTTGGCGGCGTCGCTCTCTGCGTTCCAGCCTTCCATCTCGGCGAATTTCTCTTCCAGTTCTGATACGCGGATACCGTCGGCGTCGCTGAAATCAGGTTTCTCGTAAAGGGCGTTTTTTTCGCTCATCACTTCCCACAAGGTCGTGTGTCCCATCAATACGGTATCCATTACCGTATATTCATCGAATGCGAAGTGATCTTGGCTCAATACGGAAAGACGCTCGCCCGGCCCAAGGTTAACGCTACCTCTGGTAGGGTCCAATTGCTTGCTGATTACACGGAGAAACGTAGATTTTCCGGCCCCGTTAGCACCGATAATACCGTAGCAATTGCCCGGTGTAAACTTCATGTTCACATCCTGAAAAAGGATGCGTTTTCCAAACTGTACGTCCAGATTGTTAACTGTTATCATATTTCGTATACCTATTAAATTGCGATTGAGGATGCAAAGGTACGAAAAATATTGTTTATCTTTACATTATACATTAATATCCGGTTATGTTATGAATAAGCGATCTGTCATGTCTCTTCTCAGGAAAGAGAAGGGGTCTTCGTGGTGGAGAATTGTGGTGTACAATATGGCGGGTATGAGGGATTGGTTGATTCATGATTATAATGGGTGTTAATTATCGGGCTTTCAGTGTTCATGATTTAGTAGGCAGTCTGTTATTGTCTGAGAATATCTTGCTGGCTTTTAGTGGACTGTGTCTTGTTGGTATCAATCTGGCTGCGATGCGCAAAATAATTCGGAAGATAGGCCGGTGAATTTATTGTTTCTTGAGGCCTATTTGTCGGTCAAAGAAACCTATCCATGACAATTTGATCAAGATACCCCCTTTGTGCTGACACTCTCCTCTGACGGGAAGTGCCGGATAGTACGGTCGCAGGGGTGAAAAGCCCCGATTAAAGGTGTTTTCGGGTATAAAAAGGTGAGTTTTGCCACACATATATAGGCATTGCTAGATGCTTACGGTAGTGTTATAGCTTACTTACGGTAGTATTGTTAGTTACTTACGGAAGTGATCGGCGTTAAATACGGATAAAGAGCCTCTCGTTTCCCAATGAAAAACGTGATTCTGCGTGTTCGGAAGCGAAAAAGAAGGGTAATCTCGTCTGGAATAAAAGCCTGAAAAACGATATCTCTTTGTAATATAGCTTATTGCTGATTTTTATTCTCAAATTTGGAAGCCACCTGTACTTGGGTGCGAGATATTTGATCCTTTGGGGCTTTAGAATACAAAATGTCAGAATGTCAAATTGAGCGATCTTCCATATTAACCAAGGAAATCTCTTTTATCTTCAAGCAATTTTATTATGTTGTAGAGACGGGGCGTGCCCCGTCTCATCCCCTCAAAATAGTAACTTTAAAAAAATATCATCAGTCAAAAAGAACATACATCATGCTAGATCTAAATCTTCTCAAAATAGCAATTTAGGGTTACTTCTTGTCTGTGGGGAGACGGGGCACGCCCCGTCTCTACAACGTGTACAATGGATTCGTATTTGTTTAGCAATGGATTCATATTTGTCTAGTTATCGATTCGTGTTTGTTTAGTAATGGATTCGTATTTGCTTAATTATGGATTCATATTTGTGTAATTATGAATTCATGTTTATTTAGCTATGGATGAAATTTGGTATGATTACCCTGTTTTTATCTGAATAATAAGGATGATTTGGAAATAAATATCTACTTTTGTGCTCTAAAACATTAAAGTAAACGAAGAATAAGAAGATGGCTGCAACGAAACGAATGAAACGTGCCTTGGTCTCTGTGTTCCACAAAGACGGGCTGGACGAAATCTTAAAAAAATTGCATAGCGAAGGTGTGAGCTTTGTGTCAACAGGTGGAACTCAGTCATTTATCGAGTCGTTGGGTTTGCCTTGCGATGCGGTGGAAGACTTGACTTCTTACCCCTCTATCTTGGGTGGTCGTGTGAAGACACTTCATCCGAAGGTATTCGGTGGCATCTTGGCTCGCCGTGAGAACGAAAATGACCAGAAGCAATTAGCTGAATATGAAATCCCGGAAATCGACTTGGTTATCGTTGACCTGTATCCTTTTGAGGAAACCGTCGCTTCCGGCGCTGATGAACAAGCGATTATTGAGAAAATAGATATAGGCGGTATTTCTTTGATACGTGCCGCCGCGAAGAACTTCAAGGATGTGGTAATCGTAGCTTCCAAGGCTCAATATCAACCGTTGATGGATCTTTTGAACGAGAAGGGCGCTGAGACAACTATCGAGGACCGTAAATGGTTCGCTAAAGAGGCATTCGCCGTTTCCTCGGGTTACGACTCCGCTATCTTCAATTATTTTGATGGTCGCGAAGGTTCCCATTTCCGTGCCACGGTGGATAGCCCTATGCATTTGCGTTATGGAGAGAATCCTCATCAGGCCGCTAAGTTCTATGGCAAGTTCAACGATATGTTCGAGCAAATCCATGGAAAAGAGATTTCTTACAACAACTTGTTAGATATCGACGCAGCCGTAAACTTGATCGATGAGTTCGACGAATTGACGTTCGCTATCTTGAAGCATAATAACGCTTGCGGTATCGCTTCCCGCGGCAACGTGGTTGAGGCTTGGAAAGAGGCTTTGGCCGGTGACCCTGTTTCTGCTTTCGGTGGAATCTTGATCACGAATACTACGATTAACAAGGAGGTGGCCGAGGAGATCCATAAGATTTTCTTCGAGGTGATCATTGCCCCGGCTTACGACGCTGACGCGTTGGAAGTACTTCAACAGAAGAAGAACCGTATCATCTTGATCCGTAAAGATTGCAAGACTTGCCCGATGCAGTTCCGTTCCTTGTTGAATGGTGTCTTGATGCAAGAGAAAGACTTGAGCATCCAAGCTGAGGCGGATTTGGAGCCTATGACAGATAAGCAGCCGACAGCCTCGGAGGTGGAGGATTTATTGTTCGCCAACAAGATCGTGAAGAACAGTAAGTCTAACGCGATCACTTTGGTGAAGAACAAGCAGCTTTGCGCTAGCGGTATCGGACAGACCTCTCGCGTAGACTCTTTGAGACAAGCTATAGAGAAGGCAAAGTCGTTCGGTTTCGACTTGAACGGCGCGGTGATGGCTTCCGATGCTTTCTTCCCCTTCCCCGATTGTGTTGAGATCGCTGACCAAGCAGGAGTCACGGCCGTGATCCAGCCGGGAGGCTCTATCAATGATAAGTTGTCTGTCGAGTATTGTAACCAACATGGCTTGGCTATGGTGAAGACAGGTGTTCGTCATTTTAAACATTAATAATTAAGACTAATGGGATTGTTTTCTTTCACACAAGAAGTCGCCATAGATTTGGGTACCGCCAATACCATTATCACGTGTAATGATAAGATGGTGGTAGACGAGCCTTCGGTGATTGCTTTGGATGCCCGCTCGGACAAAGTGCTGGCTGTCGGTAAGGTAGCCCGCGAGATGTACGAGAAGACACATCCGAATATTCGTACCGTACGACCGCTTCGTGAGGGAGTTATCGCGGATTTCTACGCTGCCGAGCAAATGATTCGCGGCTTTATCAAGATGGCGAGCGGAAGGAAGCGCTGGTTCGCTCCATCCTTGCGTATGGTGATCGGTATCCCTTCTGGTAGTACGGAGGTAGAGATACGTGCCGTGCGAGACTCTGCCGAGCATGCCGGTGGACGTGATGTGTACATGGTTTTTGAGCCGATGGCTGCCGCTATCGGTGTCGGTATAGATGTCTTAGCGCCCGAGGGTAATATGATCGTGGATATAGGAGGTGGTACTACCGAGATCGCCGTTATCTCTTTAGGGGGTATCGTGTCGAATAAATCAATCCGTATGGCGGGCGATGATTTGACTGCTGATATCGTGGAATATATGCGTCGGCAACACAACGTGAAGGTGAGTGAGCGCATGGCCGAACGTATCAAGATCAACGTGGGTTCCGCGCTTACGGTATTGGAAGACGCTCCGGAGGATTACGTGGTTCATGGCCCGAATCAGATGACAGCCTTACCTATGGAGGTGCCCGTCTCTTATCAAGAGATCGCCCATTGCCTGGACAAGTCTATCTCGAAGATCGAGGCGGCTATCTTGAGTGCCTTGGAGCAAACCCCTCCCGAGCTATATGCCGATATCGTGAAAAACGGTATCTATTTGGCTGGTGGTGGCGCTATGCTTCGCGGTTTGGATAAGCGCTTGCGGGATAAGATGAATATACAGTTCCATATCGCCGAGGACCCGTTGCATGCCGTCGCTAAAGGTACGGGAGTCGCTTTGAAGAACATTGAGAAGTTTAATTTCTTAATCCGATAAGAGTAAATGATTGAAAACTGAGAATTGAAAACTAGCGAGCCGATAGGTCTGGTTCTTTTCAATTCTCAACTTTCAATTCTCAATTCCTATGCGTAAGTTACTAGAGTTCCTGATCGGGAAGAGGCATTGGTTCTTGTTCATTTTGCTAGAGGCTGTGTCGTTGGTGCTGGTCTATCGTAATAACGCATACCAGCGGAATATCATGTTCAGCTCAGCGAATGTCGTGACAGGGTATATCGCCTCGATATCCGGTTCCGTCACTTCTTATCTGAACCTCCGGGATATCAATAAGGAGCTATTGGAGCGTAACGGGCAGTTGGAATTACAAATGCTGGATCTGCAAGATCAATTAGATGCGTTGATTGCGGATACGGTTAGTTTTAAGGGATTTGCGCCGGATTCTGCGGAGCAATTTCCTTATTCGTTTGTTGTGGCGGATGTGGTGAACAACAGTGTCACGCATTTGTCCAATTATATTACCGTGAATAAGGGGAAGCTAGATGGGATCGTGCCCGATATGGGAGTTGTATCGGAGCGAGGTGTGGTTGGTATCGTATCGACCGTTTCCGATCATTTTTCCGTGATTATCCCACTGCTGAATCCTAAGTTCCGGTTGAGTTGTAAGGTATTAGGTAGTAGTTATTTCGGATCATTAAGCTGGAATGGGCGTAATACATTGTATGCCAACCTGGATGAGTTGCCGCGCCATGTGGAGTTCCAGAAAGGTGATACGATCGTGACGAGTGGTTACTCGGCTGTTTTCCCCTCGGGGATTATCGTGGGTACGGTAGCTGATTTTGAGAAACAGCACGATGATAATTTCTATTCGTTGCAGGTGAAATTGGCTACGGATTTTCAGGCGTTGAACAACGTGCGCATTATCAAGAATTTCCGTCAGGCAGAACAAATAGGTGTAGAACAAGAGGCGAAGAGAAATGATTAATAATTTACTGCGTAGTTTCATATATTTCGTGGTGTTTGTATTGATTCAAGTCTTGATCTTGAACAATATTCATTTCTTACGGATCGCTACTCCGTTTCTGTATCTCTATTTTATTATTAAGATGCCGGTCGGTAGTTCCCGGACGCAAGTTGTTTTCTTCTCCTTCATAGCCGGGGTGGTTATCGATATGTTCAGCAATACGCCGGGTATGCATGCGGCCGCCTGTACGTTGGCGGGATTTTGCCGGGAGCCGTTAATCCGTGTATTCATGGGGAAAGACCTGCCGGAAGGTATTTTCCCTTCTTATAAGACCTTTGGTTTCGGAGGCTTTTTCCGGTATGTGTTATCGTTTGTGTTGATACAACATACGGCTCTTTTCATGATTGAGTCGTTGACTTTATTCGATCCATTGTTTTTGGTTGTCCGTATCCTATCGAGCGTGGTGATGACAACCTTGTTGATTTGTACCGTAGAAGCGTTCAATATAGAGTCTCAGAAAAGTGGAGAATAATACCAAGTATGAGTTTGAGAACAGGCGCTATGTCTTAGGAGGGGCGGTGATCCTGTTGATAATCATCTTTATTATCCGTTTGTTCATCCTTCAGGTGGTCGACAACGATTATAAAGCTTGGGCAGATAGTAACGCTTTCTTGAAAAAAACGCTGTATCCTTCCCGGGGCATGATGTATGATCGTAACGGTAAGTTATTGGTTTATAACCAGCCCGCTTACGACGTGATGTTAATCATGCGTGAGATACAGCCTTTCGATACCCTTGATTTCTGCGAAGTGCTGGGTATCACGAAAGAGCAATTCCTCAAACGTATAGCGGATATTAAGAACCGACGGTTAAATCCCGGCTATTCCTCTTATGTACCTCAGGTTTTTATGAACCAGCTTTCTGCGCAAGAGTATGGCGTGTTGCAGGAGAAGTTATATAAGTTCCCCGGTTTCTACATTCAAAACCGTACGATCCGTCAATATGAATACCCCAATGCCGCCCTTGTGCTGGGAAATATAGGCGAGGTGAACCGGAAGGATATAGAGAATGATTCTTATTATACGCAAGGCGATTATTCCGGCAGGACCGGGATCGAGCAATCGTACGAGAAATATTTGCGGGGCGTGAAAGGTGTCGAGATACTGTTGCGCGACGCTCATGGACGCATCAAAGGACGATACGAGGAAGGTAGGCACGATATCCAGCCGGAGTCTGGCAAGAACTTGAAATTGTCCTTGGATATGGAATTACAGGCTTATGGAGAGAAGTTAATGCAGAATAAATTAGGTGGTATCGTGATGATAGAGCCGGAGACGGGGGAAGTACTTTGCATGGTCTCCGCTCCTACGTATGATCCGAGTATCTTGATCGGTCGTCAGCGGGGAAAGAATTACGTGGCTTTGCAGAAAGACCCGTTGAAACCTCTGTTCAACCGTCCGCTCATGGCGCAATATCCTCCCGGATCTACTTTTAAGCCGACTCAAGGTCTGATTTTCTTGCAAGAAGGGGTGATTACTCCGGAAACTCAATATACCTGTGCGCATGGATACACCTTCCGGGGCGGTAAGCCGGCTTGCCACGGGCATCCGTCTCCCCTTAATCTGGTCGGGGCGCTGGCGACCTCTTGTAACTCTTTCTTCCCTTGGGGGCTGCATGACATGATCGACAGCCGTAAACGGTATCCCACGGTACAAGAGGCCTTCGAGGTCTGGAAAAATCATATGGTTTCTATGGGGTATGGCTATAAGCTGGGAATCGATCTGCCGGGCGAGAAACGGGGCTTCATCCCGAATAGTAAATTTTACGATAAGGTGTACCGGGGACGTTGGAATTCCAGTACGGTTATCTCGATCGCTATCGGTCAAGGTGAGATATTGGCTACGCCTTTGCAGATCTGTAATTTGGCGGCCACTGTCGCCAACCGGGGATATTACGTTACCCCGCATGTCGTGAAAGAGATTCAAGATACTCCGCTGGATACGTTATATAGCCAGAGGCATTATACGTCTGTAGATACTCATTATTATAATTATATTGCCGAGGGTATGCGGGGAGCTGTTACGGGAACCGCTTATGGAGGAACCTGTCGCGGAGCGGCTTTACCGGATATCGAGGTTTGCGGGAAGACGGGGACGTCGGAGAATCCGCATGGTAAGGACCATTCTATCTTTATGGGATTTGCCCCTTATCAGAAGCCCAAGGTCGCCATCGCCGTGTTTGTGGAAAACGCCGGTTTCGGTGCTACCTATGCGGTGCCTATCGGTAAATTGATGTTGGAGAAATATTTGAAAAGAGAGATATCCGAGGCTAACAAGCCAACGGAGGAATATATTATGAATGCCGTAATATTACCGAACAATGCGTTATAGGAAGACGGAAATATGGAGGTCGGTCGACTGGGTTACGATCTTGTTGTACTTGATTATGGTAATTGCTGGTTGGTTTAGTATTTGTGGGGCAAGCTACGAGTTTGATAACGTCGGCTTGTTCGATCCGTCGGGTCGTCCGGGAATGCAGATGATTTGGATCGGCAGCTCGCTCATACTTATTTTCGTTATATTGATGCTGGAGAGCGATTTCTTCGATATATTCGCCTATCTGATCTATGCGTTCGTGATCGTGTTGTTGATCGCCACTATATTTTTAGCGCCAAATATCAAGGGCTCGCATTCTTGGCTCGTATTGGGACCTATCCGTTTGCAGCCTGCGGAGTTGGCTAAATTCGCTACCGCCTTGGCCGTGGCGAAGTTTATGAATAGCTATGGCTTTAAGTTGACGACGGCCAAGAATTTCTCGATCACCTTGTTATTGATCTTCTTTCCGATGGTTTGTATTCTTCTGCAGAGAGAGACGGGATCGGCATTGGTTTATTTGGCATTCTTCCTGATGCTGTACCGGGAAGGAATGACCGGATATATTTTGTTGACAGGAGTTTGCGCGGTCGTCTTTTTCGTTACGGGAATGAAATATTCCGAGGTGATGGTTGGTATTACCCCATTGGGCGAATTAATCGTGTCTTGCCTCGTCTTGTTGATAACCATGGGATTGGTGGGGAGTGTCCGTAAGGATTATATAAGCGTAAAGATCATATTTGGAGGTATCGTTTCGACATTCTTGATCGGATATGTCGTTTCTTTATTTGTCCCGGTCAATTTCGCTTGGATATCGATTGGTTTGGTTGGTGCCGCTTCTGTTTACTTATTTTATTTATCTGTCCGAAACTGGGTATGGCATTATGCGTTAATCGCTTTGTTCGCTTTAGGTTCCATCGGCTTCTTGTTTTCGGTGGATTATGTTTTTAATGACATACTGGAACCTCACCAACAAATTCGTATTAAAGTCTCTTTGGGGTTGGAGGATGATCCGAGCGGGGCGGGTTACAATGTAAATCAATCCAAGATCGCTATCGGTTCCGGTGGATTATTGGGGAAGGGATTCTTGAATGGGACACAGACCAAATTGAAATATGTGCCGGAACAGGATACGGATTTTATCTTTTGTACGGTGGGCGAGGAGCAGGGCTTTTTGGGGGCTTCTGCCGTATTGATCGTATTCGGGCTTTTTATTCTTCGCCTGATTGTATTGGCAGAGCGGCAAGATAATGCTTTCGGGCGAGTCTACGGCTATAGTGTAGCTTCCATATTCTTTTTCCATCTGGCGATTAATGTTGGAATGGTGACGGGATTGACTCCGGTTATCGGTATCCCTTTGCCTTTCTTTAGCTATGGAGGTTCCTCGCTCTGGGGATTTACGATCTTATTGTTTATTTTTCTTCGTTTGGACGCCTCCCGGAAGGAGCGTTGACGGAAGAAGGGAATACCCGTAAGCCGATTTCTTGAATACCCGGGAGCTGGTCGTTACGCATCCCTTGCCGGAAACTAAAGGTATATTGTCCTTTGAAAGGAAAATAATAGCCGGTCCGTACCGGAAAACTGGATTGGAACAGGGAAATCCCGTGCCCATACCATTTTCCGAACTCATCCGCTAGCATACATTCAATCGTATCCCTCTTTAAGGGACCTATTGGAAGTTCCTCGCTACAAAATACCCATAGGTTCTGATACGGATACATATTATTGTTCCGTACTTCCAAGGTAAGGTCGTACGGAACGGATATATCCTCGATCTGGAAAGTGAAATAATACTCCTTATTCTTCTCCCACGAGGTGTTTTGGATAGCTTGATACTGATCGTATACAGCTTGATTCTCGCAAGAGAAGCATAAGAAGCATGCGCAAGCGGCAATGATTTTTTTAAGCTTCAGGCTTTGCCTCTGGCTTGTTCTCCATTTTATCAGGTCTGGCCTGTTTGTTCGGTTGCTGAGGTTTGTCATTATTCGCAGGCTTATCATTGTTGGATTGCTTATCGTTATTGACTCTCGGCCTTTGCTTCGGGCGATTGTTTCGGTTGTTCTCCCGGTTGTTCTCCCGATTATCTCGGTTTTCCCGACTGTTTTCCCGGTTATTATCTTTATTATTCTCCCGGTTGTTATTTCTGTCTCGGTTATTCTCACGATTACCGTTACGATTATTGCCTCCGTTGCGGCGATTGTTTCCACCCGCTCCATTACCTCCGTTGTTCTTATTCTCTGAGGTGGGAACTTCAGGGTTAGTGGTTGTTGCCGCGTTAACAGCTCCGTTTCCACCTCCATTGTTCTCCCCGTTATTCTTGTTGGCGGGACGTTTTTTCTTTTTCTTTTTAACAGAGTCGAAACGTGTGACACTTTCTTGGCCAAGAATATCCTGAGCGTCTCGTTTCGGCGGTTGTGGCTTTGTATCTGCCTCTAGAGATATCGGTTTCATGCCTTTCTTATTCATGTTAATGACATCGAAAGCACGGTTTGCCGGAATCGTAATGAGATTGGCCGCAAATGATTTGTCCGTAGAATAAGTAATTTCCCGTTTGAAAATATCCGTCTTGAAATGATAATAGGTATTATCCTGGGTCTCCAAGACAATCTCCCTGGAAGGAAGGCGTTTTTGAGCTTCCACATACGTATCTACTTCGTAGTTGATGCAACATTTCAATTTAGCGCATTGTCCGGCCAGTTTCTGGGGATTCATGGATATATCTTGATAACGGGCGGCTCCGGTAGCAACTGATACGAAGCTTGTCATCCAACTGGAACAGCAAAGTTCCCTTCCGCACGGTCCGATTCCTCCGATACGTCCAGCTTCTTGGCGAGCGCCGATCTGTTTCATCTCGATACGAACACGAAAGGCCTCTGCCAGTACTTTAATTAGTTGGCGGAAATCTACACGCTCGTCCGCTATATAATAAAAGATCGCCTTATTACCATCACCCTGATATTCGACATCACCGATTTTCATGTTCAACCCTAAGTCGGCTGCGATTTGCCGGGAGCGAATCATTGTGGCATGTTCCTTAGCTTTTGCCTCCTCGTATTTCTCGATGTCAGTCTGTTTTGCCTTCCTGTAAATCCGTTTAGGCTCGGCTTCCGTGCGCACATTGTTCTTCTTCATCTGCAGAAGAACCAGTTTACCCGTTAAAGAAACCGTACCGATATCATGACCGGGACTTGCTTCCACGGCTACTATATCTCCTTTTTCCAAAGGTATTTTAGAACTGTTCAAGTAATACCCCTTGCGAGTATTTTTAAATTGAACCTCTACGAAATCAGTCGAGCCTTCCGCGTCGGGTACATCGCACAACCAATCATAGGTGTTCAGTTTATTGTTTTGCCTTTTGCTGCAACCTTTGCAGCCCATATGGGCACTTCCTTTATCTAATATGAAATCCATTTATTTTTAATTTGTAAGAGGGCCATCGACATAACCGCCCAATTTATCTAAATATGCAAAAATAGTGATTTATTCCCATTCGAAATCATACTTATGACTTTTTCAGTTATAAAAAAAAGCCCGAAGATAGGTGTTATTCCTAACTTCGAGCTTTTATTTTATATATTTATGATATTAGTCTACCAATCCATGACTTTTGAATACCTTATGGATTGTCTCCAAGGCGTAATCAAGTTGCTCTTTTGTGTGGGTAGCCATTAGGGAGAAGCGGATCAGTGTATCCTCGGAAGCTACCGCGGGAGCAACTACGGGATTTACGAAGATTCCGGCCTCGAATAATTCTTTTACGATAAGGAATGTCAAGTCGTTATCACGGATAAACAATGGGATGATCGGGGTAGAAGTATGTCCGATCTCACAACCCATGTTACGGAAACCGTCCAATGCGTAGTGAGTTAAATCCCATAAATGCTGGATACGTTCCGGTTCGCTTAACATGATATCTAACGCAGCATTCGCTGCGGCGGTAGCTGCGGGAGTATTGCTTGCGCTAAAGATGTAAGAACGGGAGTGATGGCGTAAATAATTGATAACCGGCTCGTCGGACGCGATAAAACCACCGATAGAAGCGAAAGACTTACTGAAGGTTCCCATAATCAAATCAACATCGTCCGTAACACCGAAGTGGTTACAAGTACCGCGGCCATGATCTCCGAATACACCGATACCATGTGCCTCGTCAACCATTACGCTTGCGTTGTATTTCTTTGCGAGAGCTACGATTTCCGGCAATTTAGCGACATCTCCTTCCATGCTGAAAACACCGTCAATAACGATAAGTTTCACCTTGTCCGGCTCGCATTTCTGGAGTTGTTTCTCCAAAGAATCCATGTCGTTATGCTTGAATTTCAGTTTTGTGGAGAAAGAAAGACGGTGTCCTTCGATAATGGATGCGTGGTCTAGCTCATCCCAAAGGATATAGTCTTCACGTCCGGTAATACAGGATACAACGCCTAAATTAACTTGGAAACCTGTAGAGTATACGATGGCATCTTCCTTACCAACAAATTCTGCTAAACGTTTTTCCAACTGGAGATGTAAGTCCAACGTCCCATTTAAGAAACGTGAGCCGGCACAACCTGTGCCATACTTCTTGACGGCCTCGATCGCTGCTTCTTTTACTTTAGGATGGTTTGTTAATCCTAAGTATGCGTTAGAGCCAAACATCAAGACTTTCTTCCCGCTGATTAAAACTTCCGTGTCCTGATCACTCTGGATTTCCCGGAAGTAAGGATAGATTCCCATTGCCATGGCTCTTTGAGGAGCGTCGTACTTTGCTAGTTTCTCTTGTAAAAGTTTCATATTATTATAAAAGAGAATGATTTATCTCGCTATTTGTTTATTCTAATAAAGAACACAGGTTCGCCATATACATAATCCTATGTTTCGGCAAATCCAGCCGCAAAAGTAGTAAAAAAATAACTTATAGTAGTCGAAATGCTTTAAAAGTTTTATAAAAGCATTATTTTTGTCCTCTCAAAATAAAAAAGAAGAAGTGAGGATGAGCGAGCGGGATATAAAAGTACAAGCTATCATAAACCCTATATCGGGTGTAGGGTCGAAGCGCAAGATACCCAAGATGATCGAGGGGATCTGTTCGAAAAAGAACTGTTCGTTAAGCATTTCTTTTACAGAATATGCGGGTCATGCCAGCGAGCTGACCCGGCAAGCCCTAAAAGACGGCGCCGAGTATATTTTGGCGGTGGGTGGCGATGGGACGGTGAATGAGATAGCGAGAGCTATGATTCATTCGAATGCGATTTTAGGCATAATCCCGAAAGGCTCGGGTAATGGCTTAGCCAGGGAATTGCATATACCGATGGACGTGAAAAAGGCTATCGATCTGATCGCGAAAGGACATGTTACGACAATAGATTGCTGCCGGGCAAACGGACAGGTCTTTTTCTGTACGTGTGGTGTTGGGTTTGATGCCGCTGTTAGTCAAAAATTCGCGAATGAGAAACGACGCGGGTCTCTCACTTATATAAAGAATACGGTAGAGGAGTATTTGAGTTATAAACCTGAGCCTTACGAGTTGTTAGTGGATAATCAGACGATCAAGGAAAAGGCGTTTTTGGTCGCTTGCGCGAACGCTTCGCAATATGGCAATAATGCGTTTATCGCTCCACATGCGAATATACAGGACGGGAGGATGGACATTACGATCTTATCTCCTTTTACGCCGTTGGATATCGCGCCATTGGCGATTCAATTGTTTACGAAACAGATTGATCGGAATAGTAAGATTAAGACGATGAAAGCCCGGCAAGTCACGATTGTCCGCCAGCATCCGGGCGTGATGCACTTGGATGGAGAGCCGATCATGGCGGATTCCCGCATTGATATTACGGTAGAGCCAAAGGCTTTACATGTGTTGACCCCAGAGGTTGTGTCTTTCACCAAGGAGGTACATAATCTATTTGATGAGGTAACTCGTTTCTTTGATAAAAAGCTTCCTTACATTTTCAGATAAAAGTCTTTAGCCAAAGCGGTGAATTCATCGGTATACCGGTGTCGCTCGATTTCCAAGGTCAGATGGGATAACTGGGGTTCTGCTGCCGGTTCTGTTGAGAGTTCTATTAGTAGGCGTTTGGGGGCGGTGCCTGGTACGGGAGAAACATAGGTTTCTCTCGATGGGTACAAAGACTCTTTTCGGGCGAAGTCTATCAAGGAATCCCGTTGCTCGAAGGGTAGGACCAAAGCGATGTTCCCTTTGGGCACCAGCAATTTGTGGCTGTCGCGTAATAGATCCGGAAGAGATAAGGTATCCGTATGCCGGGCTAGGTTGCGTTTATTATCCGGACATTTCAGGGAATCAATAAAATAGGGTGGATTGGATACGATTAGGTCATACTTGATGTCCCCGTCCGGCACATATTCGGAAAGCGGGGTTTGATAGACATGTATCCGGTTGGCGAAAGGAGATGTGGCGATGTTTTCCCGGGCTTGTAAGCATGCGTCCGGATCTATGTCGATAGCGTCTAGGATCGCCGTGCTACGCTGGGCTAGCATAAGGGCGATCAACCCGGTTCCGGTTCCCACGTCTAGAATCCTTTTACATTTCTCTGTCTTAGCCCATGCGCCAAGCAAAACACCATCCGTTCCGACTTTCATAGCACATTTATCGTGCCATACCGTAAATTTCTTGAATTGAAAATAAGGATTTGACATATCTCTATCGATTGTATGCCGCGAAATTAGTAAGAATTGAATGAAAAGCCGTAACTTTGGCACGTTTATTGTATTAACATATACAATGATGAATTATATGAAAGATAAAACGAGAGTATTTTGCCAGAATTCGTTCGATGACTTGGATGATAATATTGGTATCGTAATGCCAATTCTAACAGAATGCGATGTGGATGAAGATTTCGCTGAGGGAATAGAGAAAGTAGGAGATTCTATTCCCATTCTTCCTTTAAGGAATATGGTACTTTTTCCGGGTGTGGCTATGCCGGTGATTATCGGGCGTCCTAAATCTATGCGCCTGATCAAAGAGGCCATACATAAAAAGTGCCTGATCGGGGTTGTTTGCCAGAAAGAAATGGATACGGAGGATCCTGTTTTAGAGGATTTATATACTACCGGGGTAATCGCGGACATTGTTCGTGTCTTAGAGATGCCAGACGGTAATACTACTGTTATTCTCCAGGGTAAGAAACGCTTTGAGCTGAACGAGTTGTCCGAGACGGACCCCTTTCTTTCCGGAAGGATCACCGTATTAGAGGATACGAAGCCGGATAAGAGCGACCGGGAGTTTGAAGCTTTGATCTCTACGATCAAGGATCTGACGATTAAGATGCTTGGAGCCGTGACGGAACCTCCCCGGGATTTGATCTTCTCGATCAAGAATAATAAGAATGTCTTGTATCTGGTTAATTTCTCGTGCAGTAATATACCGAGCGGATCGGCTGAGAAACAGCAATTGCTGTTGATCGGGGATTTGAAGGAACGTGCGTATCGGTTACTTTTCATATTGAATCGCGAGTACCAGTTGGTGGAGCTAAAAGCTTCCATCCAGATGAAGACACACGAGGATATCAACCAGCAGCAAAAAGAATATTTCCTCCAACAGCAGATCAAGACTATTCAAGAGGAACTTGGTGGAAACATCAACGAGTTGGAGATAAAAGAATTGCGTGAGAAAGCCAGCCATAAGAAATGGTCTGCCGAGGTAGCGCAGATCTTTGAGAAGGAATTGCGGAAACTGGAACGATTGCATCCGCAATCGCCGGATTATTCCGTGCAGACGCAATATGTCCAGACGATCGTCAACTTGCCGTGGAACGAGTATAGCAAGGATAATTTTAACTTGTCGCATGCCCAGAAGGTTTTAGATCGAGACCATTATGGCTTGGAGAAAGTGAAAGAACGTATTATCGAGCATCTGGCCGTATTGAAACTGAAAGGGGACATGAAGTCGCCGATCATCTGTTTGTATGGCCCTCCGGGTGTAGGAAAGACTTCTTTGGGGCGTTCTATCGCTGAGGCCTTGCATCGGAAATATGTCCGTGTCTCTTTAGGTGGATTGCATGATGAGGCAGAGATCCGCGGGCATCGTCGTACCTATATCGGTGCTATGTGTGGACGTATCATCCAGAATATACAGAAGGCGGGAACGTCGAACCCCATTTTTATCTTAGATGAGATCGATAAGATTACGAATGATTTCAAGGGGGACCCTGCGTCTGCTTTGTTGGAGGTATTGGACCCGGAGCAGAACAATGCGTTCCACGATAATTATTTGGATATCGATTACGATTTAAGCAAGGTGATGTTTATCGCTACCGCTAACAATTTGAATACGATTTCCCAACCATTACTGGATCGTATGGAGCTGATCGAGGTGAGTGGCTACATCATGGAGGAAAAGGTAGAGATTGCCGCGAAGCATCTTGTTCCTAAGCAGATGGATATACATGGCTTGAAAAAAGGTTCCGTGAAATTCCCGAAGAAGACCTTGCAAGCGATCGTGGAATCCTATACGCGTGAGAGCGGTGTCCGGGAATTGGATAAGAAAATCGCCAAGATTATGCGCAAGTTGGCCCGTAAGGTCGCTAGCGACGAACCTATCCCGACAAGCATTAAGCCGGAGGATTTGCATGAGTATCTAGGAGCGGTCGAATATACCCGTGATAAATATCAAGGAAATGAGTATGCCGGTGTCGTGACAGGGTTAGCTTGGACGGCTGTTGGCGGTGAGATTCTTTTCGTGGAGTCGAGTTTAAGTAAAGGTAAAGGATCGAAACTTACTTTGACCGGAAATCTGGGAGATGTGATGAAAGAGTCTGCCATGTTGGCACTTGAGTATATTCATGCGCATGCGGCCCAGTTTAATATCAGCGAAGAGTTGTTCGAGAACTGGAATGTGCATGTGCACGTACCGGAAGGGGCGATCCCGAAAGACGGACCGAGTGCCGGAATAACGATGGTGACTTCTCTTGTCTCTGCTTTTACCCAGCGTAAGGTGAAGAAGAACCTGGCTATGACGGGCGAGATCACGTTACGTGGTAAAGTGCTTCCCGTGGGAGGTATCAAGGAGAAGATCTTGGCGGCTAAACGTGCCGGGATTAAAGAATTGATTCTTTGCAAGGAGAATGAGAAAGATATTAACGAGATCAAACCGGAGTATTTGAAAGGTTTGGTATTCCACTATGTGAACGACATTCAACAAGTGGTGGATTTGGCCTTGTTGAGGGAAAAAGTGGATAATCCATTGTTTTAATAACAATCTTTTTATACATATATCGATATGGGTCTATACGTATATACGTGTGGGCCCATATTTGTATCGGCGCAACCCCATGCATATATACACATGGGGTTACGCCGATACAGATGTTTTAAAAAAATGAGTATACTCTTATTTAGAGCATTTCTGCAGGAATTCCAAACTGTTGCGTATCTCTTGGATATCAGATTTGAAATCATCGTACTCAATGGAAATAAGCCCGTTGAAATGTTGACGTTTCAGCTCGTTGACAAATGCTTTTACCGGTAAGATCCCGGTTCCCCATGTGGCATCTTCCATCTTGTCGGTGAGGTCTTTCAAATGTGCGACCTTGATGCGTCCGGATAATTTCTGGAGATTCTTGAGAGGATCTTCGCCCACCCGTTTCCAATGACCGATATCGGCGCATACTCCCATCAGGGGAGAACGGCCTTTCAACGCTTTTTCTACCACTTCGGCGCTTGCGTAAATGCATGGGCTCGGATGGTTATGGATGGCTACTTCCATATCGTATTTCTTGGCGAGAGACTCGATATAGTCCAACTGGTTTAACTCCGGTTCGACTGTCACGATATGCGCGCCTATTTTGTGGGCGAAGGCGAAGAACTTATCCCATTCCTCGTTGGTTCCATAAGAGGCTACACCAAAAGCGATCGGTTTGACTCCTCTTTTCTTGAACTCATGGCGTAATAAGGCACAATTGTCATCGCTTAGGTCGTAATTTAGGTAAGTCTCTTTGGGGAATGGGGTACCCAATTCTTGGAAAAAGAACGCTTCCGCATAGCCCAGTCCTAATTGCTTGGCCTTGTCCAAGGTCTCCATTAAGGTGAGGTTATGGAATGTCCATGTTTGTATGCCCACCTTCCAGTCTGCTTTTTGCGCCGCCAGTTGTACGGCCTGCCCGAGGAGCATGACCGTACATAGTGCTAATATAATATACCGTTTCATACTTATGTCGGCATTTCCGGAAGGCTCCAGCCTTCACGATAAGTATGTTTGATATATTCGGAGGCAGCCTCTAGCGCATTGAACTCTGCGTATTTCGTATCGAAATAGGGGTGACCGTCTATCACTTTGAAATCATCGCTAGTTACGATCTTCAATACGTCGGAAGAGGATATGTTGGTGAAACGCATATTCTGGGCATCCCACATCAATTTCTTGTTCAAACTTTGTAGGCGGATTGCCAATACGCCTAATAATACCATCTCGTTGAACGGCCCGGAATAAGCGAAGTTGGAGGTTCCTTCCACACGGTTCTCCGGAGATTCTTTACAAGCGCGAATCCAGTCTTGCTCATGGAAACCGTCGAAGTATCCGGTTGCGTTCGGGATACGGCGCAAATAAGGGGTTACTTGAGGAACACGACCAGATAATAGTCTGGAGTTGAAACCTCCGCAATCGCAAATCAGCGTATCTTTTGAACCGACAAAGATACATCCACCTAAGCCGTCGCGCATCATATCCACGCCATCTGGTAATAAATCAGGGCGTTGGGGAAGCATACCACCATCGTACCAATAGACCTTTACTTCCGGTAGAGCGACCTTTGGAAGATTATCGCGGGCCGGGAAACGGAATTCTACCACTTCCGATTGAGGTGCGGATTCTGTATTGATCTGGGTAGACCGGCCTTGTACTCGGTCTGGATAACCTAACTTCAAGGATTGGTATACCGGGTCGAGTACGTGGCAAGCCATGTCTCCGAAAGCCCCGGTTCCGAAATCCCACCATCCGCGCCAATTCCAAGGAGTATAGATCTCGTGGAATGGACGCATGGCAGCCGGACCGATAAATAAATCCCAGTTCATTGTCTTCGGGCAACGTTGTTTTTCGGTCGGACGTTGTAACCCTTGCGGCCAGATCGGGCGGTTCGTCCATGCGTGTACTTCCTTTACTTCGCCGATCTCTCCGTTCCAGATCCATTCGCATAATTGACGGACACCGTCACCGGAGTTTCCTTGATTTCCCATCTGGGTAGCTACCTTGTACTTAGCGGCGAGTTTGGTCAACAAACGGCTTTCGTAAATGGAGTGGGTGAGCGGTTTTTGGCAATAGACGTGCTTACCCATTGTCAGGGCAGTGGCGGCTATCGTGGCATGGGTATGGTCTGGGGTGGCTACCATTACACCGTCGATCTGGTCGCCTAATTCATCGAACATCTTTCGCCAATCCCAGTAACGTTTTGCGTCGGGGAATTCCTCGAAGCAGTTCTTTGCGTATTTCCAGTCAATGTCGCAAAGTCCGATGATATTCTCGGTTTTCATACCAACCAGGTTCGGGTGTCCTTTGCCCCCTATACCGATACCGACGATATTCATTGTATCACTTGGAGCCTTATGGCCTAATCCGGCGATCGTTTTAGAGGGGACGATCGTTAGACCGGCTACCGCTACGGCTGTTTTTTTCAGAAAATCTCTTCTTGATTCCATATTGTATAATTTGTTTTTTAGTAGTTACATCATTAGAATTTGAAACAGGAGGTTACCATTCTGTGATCAGAAGGGTAAGGAGAGACTACCACGTCCGAGGTGGTCTCGCTTTCTCCTGTAATAAATGAGTCTGTTACCTCACATCCGGAATATAGCACGAAATCCAGGCGGTCGAGTACTTCTTGTTCGCCGGGGACGGGAGTCCATGTATAACCGGGTGTGGAAACCTCGTCCGGATGGATCGTCCGGTAAGAATCGTTCATCCCGATCTCCGAGAAGGCCCTGGTTGCCGGCCATTCCACCTTGATCTTGTGGATACCGGCATCGGCGGCCTGCTGTGTCCAGTCTAAGAAGGAAGGCTCGTTAAAATCTCCTGTCAAAAAGACAGGATAACCTTCTTTCATGGCTTTCAGTATCTCTTTTTGATAAAGAGTTACTTCCTTACGCCGGGTTTCGTTGGCGAACCGGACTGCTTCTTCCTCGGTATCGATAAATGGATAATCGCCGTAGGGAATCCCATTCAATTGATAGGGTTGATACGGGATATAATATAGGTGGCAATTAAACATCCAGCAGAACTTGTCTTTGTCTACTTGTATCTTTACCCCGTAACGGGAGGCCGTACTATCGACAACCGGATAACGAGATAAGATATAACGCCCCTCTCCCTGATTGAAAAGATGGAAACCTAGAGACTCCGCTATTTCCGGCACATGGTCGTGCCTGATACCGTCTTTCTCATAGATATGTCCCTCTTGGATCCCTACGATGTCTGTCTGGCTCACCTCGATCACTTTCGCGGTCTGGCTGGGAGGAAGCTTTCCTCCTAATGTGTTCAACCAAATATTGAAACTGCCGACTTTAACCGTTGCCGGTTTATCGCTACATGCGCTCAAAACGCAACAAAATACGATTGCGTAGATTAGAATTTTACTTGTTTTTTTCATGTTTCTCTGGTATTTACAGGAACAAATATATTAAATGTCTCGTTCTTCTTACAACGAAGACACCTTAATTTGTTTTACCATCGGCCAAGGAAACTTGGATACAAGTAGGATGCGCTGACCTGTAGCCTGTGATTCTTGGGCAGACTCGATTAGTCAAGAACTTTAATCTTCACGTTCTTAAAATATACTTTACTTCCATGATCCTGGAAACAAAGTTTACCGGTGGTTGAGATTCCGTAATCGGGGAAAGCTTCCCATTTACCGCTATAGCGTCGCATCTTCCAATCTTCGGAACCTTCTTGGAAAGAGAACAGTTTCTCTCCATTCAGCCAGTGCTCGACATATCCGTCTTTATAAAGGACCATCGAGGAATTCCACTCTCCTGCAGGATTTACCTGTTTGCTTTCCGGCACGTACATAGCGTAGTTACAACCAGTTTTCTGCCAGTCTTCCAATCCTTCTTTTCCGGTCTCGCTGACCCAAGGATAATTATCGTCATCGATCAACTGATATTCCGGACCGGTTTCGAAAGGTGCTTTGTACTTGGGCCCTTCCTGTACATGATATAAGAACCCGGAGTTTCCTTGCGCACCGATTTTCCAATCCCATTTGATCTGGAAATTATGATAACTCTTAACAGTAACGATATCGGTGCTTACCTTGATCGTGGTATCCGCTATTACATCGCCGCCATTTCCGTAACCGACGATTACTCCGTCTTCAACCTGCCAGCCTTTGACCTCACCGCCGTTGAACATTTTCCAACCGGTAAAATCTTTTCCGTTGAATAACAAGGTATAACCTTCTGCCTTTTCTTCCTCAGTCAATACATTATCTTTCACGTCCGTAGATGAGGAACGATTTCCACATGCAACCATACACATTCCATAAACGGTTACTAGAAAAATAGATACGATCTTTTTCATATATTAGAATATTTAGTTTAATTATCTCCTTATAATAACGCCATTTGATATGGTCTGTTTGTTCATTGGCAAAAATACTGCACATAAAGGAATCAGATAATAGAGTATATAGCTAAAAAAAATGGATTATCTTTGCGTTATTCCGTAACTCTCTAAAAGTACTGGTTTATGGCGAAAATAAGGCATGGTTTTTCCGGACAGCGGTTAATAGTTTATCCTTTCTACATTATAGAGCAAGCGTTGAATAACCCGTTGGTCGCAGACTTGGTCATACATTCTATGGGATATTTCCCGAAAGCGGAAAATCATTATATAGATCGTGAGTCTGGTTGCGGCGAGTATATTTTGATTTATTGTACGAAAGGGGAGGGATGGTTCGTGCTGGATGGGAAGCGATATGTCGTGCCGGAGAATCATTTTTTCATCCTTCCGGCAGAGAGGCCTCATCAATATGGTTCTAGCGAGCATGAGCCTTGGTATATTTATTGGGCGCATTTTAAAGGGAAAAAAGCTAAATATATCAGTGATCAACTGCAAGGGGTGATCCCGATCGACATGGACGATCATTCCCGTATCGGCGACCGTATTGCCTTCTTCGATGAATTATTGAATGTACTGGAGAGTGGAACGGATGAGACTACGGTCAATTACGTCAATTTAAGCTTCAATCATTTGATAGGCTCCTTCCTGTATGTGAAAACATACCGGGAGGCCAAGTTCTCTAAAAGTAAGGCAGAGAATACTTTTTTTATTAGTCTTGCTACCCATTTCATGACGGAGAATCTGGAGAATAAGTTGACGTTAAAGGAATTGGCTTCTCATTTTGGCTATTCGGAATCTTATATGTATAGGCTTTTCTTCAAGGAAACCGGTTATGCGCCGATGAATTATTTCTTACATATGAAAATGGACCGGGCTTGTCAGTTATTACTACATACGAATATGAAGGTCAATCAGGTCGCCTTGAAGCTGGGCTTTGACGATCCTTACTATTTCAGTCGTATCTTTAAGAAAATAGTAGGGGCGTCGCCCAAGGATTACCGGCAATCGCAACCGAAATAATCCCTTATTTCTTATATTTATTCCGGTCGGCTTCCGTTATTTCCCGGATTACGCGGCAGGGATTGCCGGCAGCTATGACATTGGCCGGGATATCTTTGGTTACGACACTACCTCCGGCGATTACCGTGTTCTCACCGATAGTTACCCCGGGGAGGATACAGGCTTGTGCCCCAATCCATACGTTATCGCCGATCGTCACGGGAAAAGCGTATTCCAGGCCTTCATTGCGTTGGCTTACGTCAAAAGGATGGCCGGCGGTATAGATGCCTACATTCGGGGCTATAAACACGTTGTTGCCGATACGTACTTTTGCTCCGTCCAAGATAACAAGATTCACATTCGCGAAGAAATTATCTCCCACCTCTATATTATAGCCATAATCGCATTGGAAAGGAGATAGGATAACGGTGTTTTTCCCTTTCTTTCCTAGAAAAGATGTTAAGATCCGATCTTTTTCTTCCTCTTGGTCAGGAGGTAATTGGTTGTATTTGAAAAGGATGCATTTCGCTCTTTTCATCTCGTCTTGAAGCTCCTTGTCATAATTTGCGTTGTATAATAGACCTTCCGCAGCTTTTTCTTTTTCAGTTTTCATATGTCTCTTACTAAGATTGATAAAACAATGATTTGCGCAAAGATACTATTTTATCGGGATGTGCTTATCCTCCGATTCGTATTTCTAGCCCCATCTTTTCTCCTGTCTCCTTAAAGGAGAAAAGTTCTTCTTTGGTTAGCATTTGTTGGTGAGGGTACGGATAGACAAGACCTAATTGCTCGTATTTATCTTTCCCTAAAGTATGGTAGGGGAGCAGATGTACATTTTTGATACGATTCTCTATCGCCAACAAGAATATTTCCCGGAGTGTATTCTCATTGAAATTGAAACCGGGGATTACCGGTACGCGGATCGTTACTTTATTTGTGTTCTTACTGGATATATACCGTAAGTTCGTTAGGATCGTATCTAGGTTCGCGCCGGTCTCTTTTTTCAGTAGGTTCTTATCCGTGTGCTTGATATCGAACAAGAACAAGTCGATGAGCGGAAACGCTTGCTTTATCTTGTCAAGGTTTACTTGCCCGCAAGTCTCTACGGCGGTATGTAATTTCTCGTTTTTACACTGGATCAGTAAATCCATCAGTCCCTCGAATTGCATGAATGCTTCTCCCCCGGAGAATGTGATCCCTCCCCCGGAATTCAGGTAATAATCTCGGTCGCGTAGAAGGATTTCCATGATCTCGGATGCGGTAACCGATTCTCCCACAAATTTGATAGCGTTTTGTGGGCATATATTCTCGCAAGTCTTGCATGCCACGCACGCTAGGCGATTAAACACCGGGAAATGATCTTGGATAGAGATATTACCCTGTGGGCAAACCACTTCGCAGCGTCCGCATCCGATACATTTATTCTTGATATGGAGCAGATGAGGCTTCCTTTTCTGGGATTCCGGATTGGAGCACCATGTACAATGTAAGGGACAGCCTTGAAAGAAAACGACAGTCCGGATACCCGGACCGTCGTGAACGGCGAACCGTTCGATTTCCATGATTGATAATCTGTTTTCGCTAGCCTTATATTTATTTATCATACAATACCCTGCTTAAAAGTTCTTGTTGGATGTTGGGGGATAAGTCTACAAATACGGCAGAGAACCCGCTTACCCGGACGATAAGGTCTGGGTAATTTTCCGGGTGCTCTACCGCGTCTTCCAAAACTCCCTTATCTACTACGGTCACCATCAAGTGGCAACCCCCTTTTGCGAAATAGGTCTTGAACAGACTTTTGATGACAGCTCTGTTCTCGTTAAACATGGATGGAGAGAACTTGATGTTTTGTACCGAGCCTCCATGGTATTTGGCATCAAACTTCGCCAAGGAGTTCAGCATGGCCGTAGGGCCACTTTTGTTCGCTCCTCCTTGCGGGTTATTGGCCGGATTCATGTACATACATGATAATCGCCCATCGGGTGAGGCCGCGGTCCGGTTCCCCCATTCCGTATTTAGTTGGTTGTTACTGATAACGATCAAGAAATATTGCATTCCGATGGCGATACCGCGATCGCGCACACCTTTCGCTACGAACTCGTACAAATCGTTGGCCATCGTATCGGCCGTTTCAAGATCGTTACCATATTTATCACAGTTCAGGCAATCTTTTCGTAAGGCCTCATAGCCGTCGAAATTGGCTAACATGGCATCGTGTAGTTGCCGTAACGTATATTTCTTTTGGTTGAATACCAGATCCCGGATCACCCAAAGGGAATCGGAGGTATTGATGTTGCCATAGGTCTCGTTCGTTCCACCTAGGTAACGTACGCCTCCGTCCAGAAGGGCTTTTCCCCGTGCGATGCAATCATCGGTCAGCAGACTGGTAAATAAGAAACTTACGTGTTGGTTCATTACCTCATACGAATGGTATTGGGCCTTGACAGACAGATCCAGGTAATAGTCGAGTAAAGCCTTGTAACCGTCATAAAATTCATCGAATGTCTGATACTCCTCTAATTTCTTTAGAGGTACCGGGCCCGATTTTCGTTTACCGTCAATTGGGTCGATACCATCATTCATATAAATCGTAAGCAGTTTTAGTAAATTGATACAGATATTGGGCGTACCTGTACTTTGTCCTTGTATCACGAACTCGGTACACCCGAAAGGTACGTATTGTTCCGCTGTTTTCTCGTCCACACGCATTCCGTACATCACTGCCGGAACGTTTACATCGTCGTTGTAAAGAGTCGGGTAGGTAGCCCCTGCGCCCAGAGCGTCCAGCGCTTCGTCCCAAATATCCTCGGAGGTATCTTTATCGAAACGCAAGGTAAATTGAGGTTCTACGTATCTGCAATTTTTCGCTACTTTCATGGCGATATGCAGGAAAACATCGGCTTCTTTCGGATGTTTGCGTCCTTTTCCACCTACGATAATACGCCCGTTTACAGTTGTCCGGCGATTCTCTATCATGGTCCAAAGGGAGTGGATATACCGGTATGCCTCTTCTTCGGTTAATCGGCCGGATTCAAGATCGGCTACTAAATATGGGCCTAGATAATCGTCCAGACGACCGTAGTTTATAACACCGGCCAGTAAAGCGAATAACCAAAATAGCTGCATCGCTTCATGAAACGTACTAGGTTTCTTTTCCTTGATATTTTCTAGGGCTTGGCAGATACGCTCTAATTCTTTTTGCCTGTTCGTATCGGCTGAGGCCATTTGCTCTTTTGCGTCTTGCTGAAGATAAGAGGCGCAATCGACGAAAATATCCAGACATTGGATGCCGGCCTTATAAAAATTATTATCCGGTTGTTTTTTGAGTCGTTCCTGTAAATCAGAACGAAGCCCGCCGATACCCTTATCCAATAACTTTGGGTAATCCAACATCATTCCGGATAGACGTGCGGTTGCGATCATCGGGTATTCACAGTCGATGAACATGCCCAGTGTGTCTTCGGTGAGGACTTCTTTGTTGAATTGGGTTTTTAAGTCGTGATCCAACCAATAATCATATAACGCATCCACTCGTTTCCATTCGGTTTTATCCAGTTGTTGCTGGAAGGCACGGAGTTTCTTGAACACGCAATAATGCCCGACACCCCCTAATGAGGTTACGCATCCGAATCCGATCGGAAGGAAGTCCGTACGTCCGGCGATCAGGTCTTGATCCGTGATCTTGCGAAATAGCGTGGGATATAAAACCTTCAAGCATTCTACCTCGCGTATCTCTTTGGGCAGGGTGGCACAAGCTTTGTGGACGGCCGTATACTGCTCCATGATTTCCAATTGTACGATCAACGGTTTCTCGCAAGGTATTTTCTTGCTGATCTCGACGTTTTGCGCCCCTTCTACATTGAAATTTGCCATTATGATCATTGTTGTTAATATTGAATCATCGTATAGATTCTGAATCTTTAATGTTTACTTCTTTCGGCTTCTCGCCAATTATTTTGGTAACCGGTCAATAAATCCGTGAAACGTTTGGTGATCAAGTGCGGGCGAGTGATCGCGCTACCTACTACAACCGAGTGGGCTCCAAGGAAGATACATTTCATGGCATCTTCCGGAGAGTAGATATGTCCTTCCATAATGACACAAGCCTTGTCTTTTAGGTCTCGACACATACGGGCGAATTCCCGCAGGTCTGGTTGCTCGATATGTTTGGTAGCCTCCGTATAACCATATAGGGTCGGACCAACGATGTCTGCTCCCATCTCTACGGCACGTATGGCTTCCTCGTAATTGGATATATCTGCGAAAATGATCGCTTCCGGAATTTCTTTTTTGACGATCGGTAGTAATTCGTATGCCGGGTGTCCCTCATGAGTGATTTGGCTCGTGCAGTCCAAGGCGATGATCTCGGCCCCGGCCTCCCATACGGCTTTAGCGGCTTCTAGGGTAGGGGTGATAAATACGTCCGTATCGTCGTGCCAAATCTTCCAAAGTCCGATGACCGGTAAATCTACCTCCTTCTTGATTGCCTTGATTTGTTCCGGATCGTTCGCTCGAATACCTACGGCACCACCCCATTGGGCGGCTTTTGCCATTTTTACGACAAAGTCTATCGAATAAGTAGGATCATCGTGTTGTACTTGACAGGATACGATCAATCCTCCTTTAAATGAATCTAAAAGTTCTTTTTTTCTGGTTTCCATTATCCATTATTTAATGGTTATACAATATTTATTATTTATTTTTTAGTTCATATTTGTTCTCTTCGCATCGTTTTCTCTAAAAGTGCGGCTCCGATAATTCCTGCGTCATTTCCTAATTCCGCACGGATGACTGGCGGGATACCTATTTCTTCGGCGGCGAAGGTACAAGTGTGTAGTTTCTCGTTTAAAGGCTTTAACAGCAAATCCCCGGCATGTGCGATACCACCTCCTAGGATGATTACTTCCGGACGGAAGATGGTTATGAAGGTGGAGATTCCGGCGGCTAGTCTACTGATATATTCATCCACGATCTGTCTGGCAAGGGAATCCCCTTGTCGGGCGGCCTCGAAAAGGATCTCTCCATTGACTTTGTTCTCATCTCTGTCGCAAAGTTCCCATATTAAGGTATCCTTATTTTCTTGTAAGGCCTTTTTCATGATACGGATTAATGCGGTAGATGAGCAATAAGCCTCCAAGCAGCCCTTTTGTCCACATGTACAACACTCGCCATTGTATACCAGTTTGGTATGTCCAAGTTCGGCTCCCATATTATCGAAACCGGAATAGATTTTCTTATCCATGATGATTCCGCCACCAACTCCCGTTCCTAGCGTTAACATGATTGCGTCGGTATATTGGCTGGCCGATCCTGCCAAGACTTCCCCATAAGTCGCGCAATTGGCATCGTTCGCTATATAGGTTGGTAATGAGATATGCTTTTTTAAATAGTCGTAAATGGGAACATTTTTCCATCCGAAGCAGTTGGCATGTACCAAAAGATTCGTTTTGGGATTTACGTAACTAGGCATACCGATACCCCAGGATGAGATATCTTCCATTTGCAGGCCTGCTTTGCGGACTGCTTTTTTGCTGACTTCTGCCATGTCTGCGGTGATCTCCTCAATCGTGCGTCCGGCTTGTGTCGGTATACTCTCCTTGGCGATAATTTTGTGATTCTCATCCACTACGCCAGCTACCATATTAGTGCCGCCAACGTCTAGACCGAGATAGTACTTGGGACTTTTCATCTTTGCTCTTTTATTTTATGAGGTCAATAGAGTGAATTATTTGTTGGCAAAGATAGAGGAGTTGGCAACCTTAGACAATGTGAGGTTCAGCCTAAAATAATGGACTATTTTTGCATGAGTACTCTCATCTGCTTATAAGAGTACTCTTGCGTTGGCAGGTATAATCGTTTATGCTTACTGGGCTCCAGTGAAAAATATGATTACTCGATCGTTTTAAGAAGTGATTTTATAGAGAGAAGACTTCTGTAATAACCTTCAAATATAGTGTGACTATGTTTCTCTATGTTTAGAGAGTCGTATCGTAAGTCAATTCTGTTATTTTCCTCGATGATGGAGAGAGCCTGTTTTATCATAGGTTTGAAATCTTCTTCTGTCTTATCTCTGTATCCATTGGCTAGATAGACATATAATTCTTTTTCGTCCCGATAGGTTTCCGTGAATGTCCGTAACCTGTCTATCATCATGTTTTTACTGTATTTGTAGTTTGGTGATATGGCTATGATGTAAGGAAATAAATCTGGGTGTTCCATCATCGCATAAGTAACAAATGTTCCTCCCAGCGAATGTCCGACAAGGATCCTGTTATTTCCCACATGATATTTTTCTTGAATGAAAGGAATAATCTCTTTGGTTAATGATGAGAGCATTTCTCTTCCATGTCCAGGGTTATCATATCCTTTTACCGAGATGGAATCTGTAAAAGGCGGAGTTAGCTCACTTTGCCTATTTGAATTGAATATTCCCACAATGACACAAGGTACATCAGGATGCGTCAACTCGAATGTAGAACAGAATAGATTGAAGGTGGGAGGGTATTGTGCGTCTAATATATAAATCGCAAGTAATGAGTCTCTTTTAAGGCTTCCATTTACTCCGCTTAAATAGACCTGCATTTCCCGGGTTTCTTCAAAATAGTCTGAATTATAAATATAGCGATTTCCCAAGGCTTGCATCAAATAAAAATCGGCTTGTGCGTAGAGCTGATATGTTCCTGAGAATAATGCGATAAGAAAGAAAAGAAATGTTTTTGTTTTCATAGATAGTTTTATTTAGAATTAAGTAAATATAGCGAAAGATAAGGAATGTATGGATATTTAGCAAAAAAGACCGAACGATAAGATGGGTATCGAACGGTCTTTCTTTATGCCATATTGTGTTATGTTTATGTTATTCAGCTTCTTTCTCGGCGGCATTCTCTTCAACCGGGGCATCTTCTGGTGTAAAATCCGTGATGCCTGCGTTGATCAAGATATTATACCAAGAAAGTAATTTCTTGATGTCGCTAGGATAAACGCGTTCGCGGTCGAAATTAGGCAATACTTCTGCGAAATATGTACGTAATTCATCTGTTGTCGCTTTTGAGGGCATAAAAGAAGTGGTTTTTCCCTCTTCTTTATTCTTTACGCTTGTTAATACCTCGTGTAAAGGAACTTCCGCTTCATCCGTGTAAATTGCGATATCGCCTAATGAGATTACTTTATCTTTTGCATATGCGGGTACTCTCTTGTTATCAGTCAGCGATTCAACGATCAACATGTTTTTTCCATGGGAAACCAGTTTATACAGACCGGGTTTTCCCGAAATAGACAAAATAGTCTTCAACATAATATTCTTTTCAATTAATGTTAAACTTCAAAGTTGCAAATGTAGCATAACTACGTGAATTAAACGAAACGTTCAGGGTAAAAATATCGTTTTATAAAAGAAGATGTTCGATAAGTTTACGGACTTGCGGAATAAGCGCCTGTTTATTGTCGTTGTAAACAACGTAATCGGAACGTTCTTTCTTTTCCTCGTCTGGCATTTGACTGTTGATCCTACGCTCGATCTCTTCCTTCGATGCGGAGTCTCTTCCCGATACTCTTTCGATGCGGAGCTCTTTGGGTGCATAGACCATCACGCTTACGTCTACAACTTTATAAAAGCCGGATTCGAATAATATAGCGGATTCGATGGCACATAAAGGGGATGTTTGCCTTTCTACCCAAGCCGAGAAATGACGGTTTACCTCGGGATGGATAATTTGGTTGACCTGTTGTAATTGTTCCGGATTATTAAAGATGTGGGAGGCCAACAGTTTTTTGTTCAATCCCTCATCCGTATAAATCTTCGGACCGAAAAGAGCCGTTAATTTCTCATGGATAACCGGAGAGTTATTCGTCAGCCATTTACTTTCCTCGTCCGCTATGTATACGGGTATACCGGATAATGCTAATAATGAGGCTACTACGGATTTTCCACTACCGATTCCTCCTGTAATACCTATTTTAATCATGCTTATTGTTGTGTTCCAAAATGAATTCCACCTTATCTGGCAATAAGGTTGCCGTATGTACCCAATCCGGTTTCTTGGTGAGTTTGACGGGTAGAGCGCCGGATACGTTTTGCTCCAGGTCCTCAAAAGGTATATGGATCGAAAACATATCTTCCGACAGCCCTTTGAATCGGGACAAAGGTACGCTGCAAGTCACTTTTACGACAGCCGGAAACATTCGTACCGTATAATGTGGTGGTATATGGCTGCAATAGACCGGGATTTCCAACGTCTTCTCGGTGTACTCTTCTATTGGAATCGTGATAGACACGCTTTCCGGATCGAAGTTGACTCCATCTACCTTAATTAGTTGTACAGTCCTCATGATATTTTTATTCGCCTTTTTAACTTCGGTGAAAACCGTTTTGACCGCGGTTAATGTGTCCAAAATTTCCGCGGTGGCATAGACGTTAATCTTAGAGGGATTGATTCGGATATCTCCTGATAACTGAAAACCGGCATCCATGTGAATATCCCCATTAAATATAACAGGTATTTCCTTATGAACCCGTTGATTGAAGTCCATATCTATTTGCTGTGGCTCAAAGCTTTGTAACGTCGTGGTCGCTATCAATTGCTTTTGAATATCGTTCTCGATCTGTTTTTTGCTAACTTGAACCGAACCGTTTTTCTCTTTGGTACTCTTCATGTTTACCTCAATCGGAGCAAACGATCTTCCGAACGTATAATTAAGTAAGACACTGCCCTTGTCTTTCACTTTTGCCGTGATCGTTTTCACCTCTGGGCTGTTAAAAGCGATATCGGCGGGTACATTCTTATATTTGACCGGGAAAACAAGCTCTATCTCGTATTCTTGCTGCAAGCTTTGAAGAAGCCAAAAACCAAAAGCCAAAAGTACGAAAGAGAAAAAGACCAAGGCCTCTTTCCATTTATCGCCGTGGAAAAAAGCCTTAGTCTTTACATGAATAGACTTGAAGGAATTTTGTATGTTCTCAAGTCGCGACATATTCTATCGTTCGGTTATTTTTGCTGCTGAGCGTCTTCAGCGGAAGCGAAAATAGAAGTTTTATCTACACGGATACGTACTCCATCCGCTACCTCGATTAACATATAAGTATCACCGATCTCTTTAATCTTTCCATAGATACCTCCGGCGGTAATCACTTTGTCACCGGTTTTCAACGCCTCACGTGCTTTCTGGATTTCTTTTTGTTTCTTTTGTTGCGGACGAATCATGAAAAAATAGAAGATGGCTACGATAACTACCATCATCAAGATTCCGGACCATTGATTTCCTCCAGCGGCTGGAGCTTGAAGTAAAATACTGAGTAAGTTCATACTATAAAAATCGTTTTACAAGTTAATATCAATAATGATATGCACAAATGTAATGATAATAATTAATCTTTGAGCAATAACTTCTCTTTTTTTAATTCATTGACTATTGAATCCAGAATACCGTTGATGAATGTTCCGCTTTTGGGCGTGCTATAGTATTTCGCTGCATCGATATATTCATTCAATGTAACGCTCACGGGGATAGTCGGGAACGATAAGATCTCGGCTAAGGCGACTTGCATAATGATTAAATCCATATTGGCAATACGCTCTGTCTCCCAGTTTTTCATATGTTTGTTGATACGTTCACGATATTCCTGGCCTTTCAATAAGCTTTGGCGGAACAGCTTGATGGCAAAGGCTTTATCCTCCATATCCTTGAACATCGGCAACAAGGCCTGTTTATTTCCCTTCTCCTCCTCGAATTTCTTGATAGTCTTCAGGGCAAAAGTCTCCACGATCTCGATATCATCGTTCCAGTAGATGCTCTTGTCTTCCAGATATTCTTCTATCATCTCATTTCCACAGATTACTTTCTTGAAAGTCTGGCGCCAGAACTCACGGTCTGCCTCATACGAGTCCTCTTGATTTTTCAGGTATTCGGCGTAAATCTCGGAACTTAAGATCAAGTCCAATACATTTTTAACAAACTCCTCGTCGTTGCTCCACGATAAACCTTGCTCGTCTACATACTTTTTCAACATATCGTTTTCCGCTAGTTGAGCGGCGAAGCGATTGTCGATGAAGCGTGTATTCGGGTTTAACTCTTCCTCGGTAGGCATGTATTTACACTTCCGGGTATCAAGTATCCTTCTTTGCAGGTTGGTAACATCGATAATTAAAAGCAAGAAATAGTAATATAAGTCATATGACTTCTGAAGGCTGAAAAGCAATTCGTTTTCCGCAACTTTGAGGTCACCGTTTCCGTTTTGATAGTAAGAATATACTATCTGTAAAACTTTAATGCGGATTAAAATTCTGTTGATCATCGTTTGAAGGAACT
>NZ_CANTZW010000030.1 GCF_947855115.1 uncultured Parabacteroides sp. | reverse complement strand
ATGTTACTGTTTCTTTTTGCATACGCCAATCGTTTTTAATTGTTCGACGGCAAAGAAAACAGGTGTTTCAATGGTGGAATTATTCACCAAAATATAACTGATGAATAACTTTTGATGGTAGTTATTGATGATAAGTCATTGATAATTAATTTGTATTATATGTTTGATTATGTTCTTTGTACTAGTTATTAGAAGTTATTGATGAAAAAGAGGTGATTTTTATGAAATATCAGATTTTATACAGATAAAATAACGGTAGTTGAATTTAAGAATGAATAACTTTTTGTAATTTTACCATCAGATTTTGTTCTTAAATGCAATAGAGATGAAAAATAATTTATATTGGAATGTATATAAATCACTTGAACGTGAATTATTAGCTTTAGCAGAGATTATTCATATAGATGATAAACAGCTTGATGTTTATTCAATGAAAATTGCTGATTTATTGATTCGTACAAGTGTAGAAATAGAATCCATATCTAAAGAATTATATTTTAGAGAAGGAGGTACTAAACCAGATGATAAAGATTTATATTTTGATACAGATTGCTTGGCTCTATTAGAGTCAAAATGGCGTTTAAGTAACAAAGTTGTTATGGTCTCAAGTCCAATATTGTATTTGGAACAAGATGAAAATCTATATTTAGTACCACTACATAAAGCATATAAACGAGGTACTAGTTCTTCAGATTGGCAAAAAGCTTATCAAGCGGTAAAACATAATAGAGGAAAGTCGTTACATAAAGGAACCTTAAAACATTTCATACGTTCATTGGGAGCATTATATCTTTTAAATATATATTATCAAGATCAAACTTTTGATTTAGGTTCAAATAGTAATGGAAACTTATTTGATGCGAGTATTGGGTCTTCCGTATTTTCAATACAATTACATCCTTTCCCTGGTATTGATGCATCTGGAACATACAAAAAGAATGGTGATTTTGATAAATGTATGTATTTAATCCAAGCTACAGACAAAACAAAAGAAATTGCACAAAAAGCTATAATTGAATTAGATAATAAGCTGATGGAAAAAGTGTTATCGCAAGTAAATCAAGAGTTTGCAACGATGACTGAACCATTAACTTCAATTGATTTAAAAGATAAGGTTGCAAGGTCTATAGAAAAATATAAAGCTCAGTTACTGGTTCCCGTTGCAAAGGAAAATGGAATGTTATTGACTAAAGCTTTTAATGATATTCGATATGAGGCTGTTTTAAATAAATGCCAGTATTAATTATGCAATTTTTCTATCTAGTTTGATACGACACTCTGATTCCGTGTGCGACATTTTACGCTCAATGGTAGATATTTCCGAATCACGGAGGGTATGAGCAAATACCCTCTTTATAAATGTGGCAGTCTGTAAGCGTGGCTTGCCGAAAGCCCGCCCGATATTCCATCCAAAGTGCATAATATCAATGGTCTTTAACTGAGAATCGACCTTTATTGGTTCGATTTTAGGCAACGAGTCTGACAAGTAATATTCTGTCACATATCCACACAAGCGATTAAGTGCAGCTTCATCAAGATAGAGAACTAAGGTTTGTTTTGTGTAAGCAATGACCTTATCAAGTTTTTCTTGCGATGCTCGTTCTTTTTCAGCCATAGCGGTAGCATGGTATATCTCATATTCTGTTGGCTGGCTGGATTCTTCTATGGGAGTATTATTGATAATAGAAGGTGTGGCTTCATTCTTTGGAAGTTCTTCCACATTTTCATTGGATTCAGGAAGTGAGGAAATAAAAACTTCTTCTGTCGTGTCAGATGTAGTTTCGATTTCTGGTTCAGATTCGGAAACGATAGGTTCTGTATCTATGGTGCTTTCAATAAGTTCCTGATGTACTATTGAGGGTTCAACCACTGCCTTATTGCGGTAACACTCAAATCTCATAAAGCATCTTTCTATTGTTGGGGAAAGGAGTTGCCTGAATGCCATTTGTAGATTGAAATAGATAGCTCCTATAACAATAGAGCATACTACAAGAATAAGGTAGCTGCTGAACTCGTCCCAACCATAGTGAAGTACGGTTTGACGGGCTAAAACACCAATGATTGCGATTGTAGCAAAAACAATCAGATGCAATGTAATATGTTCTATCTTTTTCTGCTCCATAGTGAGATGTATTAATCGTTTGTGTCAAATATATAGGATTAATTTTTGAGAAAATCCATAGTTTTGCCTGTTAATGGGCTTTTGACGATATATTTCATCACTTTTCACCACGTTACACTCCTTATAATAAGCGCATTGTAAATTTCTTGTTTTTGAATGAAAATAGTTGGGTAAATAGGCTTGTGTATCTCAAAAACAAAAATTATCTGCATCATTTAAGGTAAACAATGCAGACAATCAATAGGGTATAGAGATATAGCTTATTAGCAATACAATGTATGGTTTGTATCCTTGTTGAAATATAACAGGAGGTTGTAATCTTGTTTACGAGCGACTTCGTTTATTACCCATTTCCTAAATGTAACGGAATGCCCGGTGTCTATTGATAGGATAGGGCTATAACCATATCGAGATTATACACATCGGCATTGTTCCCATTCTCCAATTTGAGGTATTTACAAACTTCGTGGCTCTTCAAAACATTAGATTTCAGGATTCTTTTGATTGCTGCGTGAATAGTCCCAGCCGTTGTATAAAACAAGTCTGCTATCTCCCAAGAGGTCATCCATATCTCACCATCGGAAATATGGATGCCTTGTCTGTTGTTTGTTATGATTCCTCGTTTCATACTTGCAATTTACTTGAGTGATATTTTATTAGCGGTTTCTCGTTTTTTGGAATTGACCAAATCGGCATATATTTGAGTTGTGGACACGTTCTTATGCGTTAGCATCTTTGAAACCGTGTAAATATCTGTACCTAAAGAGATTTGGATGACGGCATAGCTATGACGAAAGCAGTGGAAGCTTATCGACTTCGTTATTCCTGCCTTTTTGAGCCAGCTTTTCAGCGGATAATTAATCATACTCCGTTTCAACTCTTTGAATACTTTGCCTGTTCCGGGCGTACCGCATAATTCGTAGGCTTCGTAACTGATGGGGAGTGTCGCTTCTGTCTGGGTTTTCTGGGTTCTGATACGCAAGCAATAACCTTGGTCGGGAGCGATAGTGAAGTCTTCCCATTGCAGGTTGAGAATACCACTGATGCGTAACCCCGTCAGACAGGCAAATAAAGAGGCTGCTTTCAATACGGGGATGTCGCAAGGAGTGACAGCGAGTTGCTTCACTTCGTCCAATGTCAGATACTCTTTCTTCACATCTTGTGGTTCAATCTTTTCAAGGTAATCGTTGATGTTCTCACGAAACCATTTGTTCCGATAGGCAATCTTCAACAATCCTCTGAAAGTAGAATAGTAGCCGGATGCCGAATTGAGGGATATGGGGCGGTTGCTGTGTTTGAGTTGCTTGGCATTCAGCAAGTATTCACGGAACTTCTTGCACAAGTCCACATTCACATCGCCAAAGGTACATTGTCCCTTGACGAAGTTGCAGAAATGCTGATAGACGAATTGCCATTTCTGGTCTTTGTTCCGACACATCTTCTTGAGGTAGGCAAGGAAATCGGCTTTCTGCTTGGTTTTATCCAAGAAACCGAATTCTTCGTTGATGAGTGATTGCACTCTGATGCAACGGATAGCCTCTGTCTTGTTCAACATATCGTTGTTGAACTCACGTTCCATTTCGTTTTTGGGATGGGCGTAGATGTAGATGCCGAGGTATTCCCTGCGGCTCATCTGCATTGTTTCAGGGTTACGAACTGCCGGATAATAATCCAGATACAAGGAGATGCGATTATTCCGAATCGCTCTCTGACGGACTGTTACTTTTGTACATGTGTGTGACATACTGTTTAATATTTAGAGTTTTACATTTGTTTGGTGCAAAGGAATAAGGTGATTCAATGGTGGGTACATTCACCGAAAAATAACTTATTCGATCTTTGGGGCTGCAAGCAACTTATCCAGTTCGGGCTTGGAAATGAGCGTGTATTTGCCTTTCTTCACTTTCGGGATATTATGGTACTTGGCATAATGATAGAGCTGGTCACGGGTGAGATTGAATTTCTCCATCGCTTCGGCTACCGTATAATATTGCGGTTCTTCGGGTGCAGCAATGCCCTTGGCTATATCCACATGCTTCTTGGAATAGTACACCATGATGCCTTCTTTCTTCTTCGGAATGGCATTCTTGGAAACGAAACAGTAGATGGCGGATAAGGTCATGCCGAACTTTTCCTGCATTTCTTGGGTACTATACCATTCGGTAATGTCAGGATTCGGGGCTTTCTTGGCAAAGTAAGCGTCTATATGTTTCTTGCTCCAGTAGGTTTTGCCACGATTGAAAGCCCGAGGAATATTGTTCTTCTTGGCTACTAAAAATATCCATGATTCATTTACATGATATTTCTCTTTGACTTCTGCGGTAGTGTAGAAATCTGTGATAGGGGCTTTCTCTTTTGTTGGTGTATGGAACTCTGTTGGATTATTGAATAGCACATCAATATCCTCTTTCTTCAAAAGGTATTTGAAGCCCAGGCGAATGCCCTTTAATTCACTGCGTTTAATGTAGCCGTAAACGGCTGGTCGAGTTACACCGAGATAGATAGCCGTTTCGGTAATTGTAAGAAAAGGCTTGTCTTTGATTCTTTCGATAGGCTTTTTTTCAATCTTCTTCTCCACGAATTGATTGTTAGCCTTGATTGCTTCATCGCGCTTCTTTTTTTTATAAAGAGCGTTGGCGCATTGCTTGGAACAACACGCCGTAGTTGTCTTTTGGGCGATAAACTCTTTACCGCACCAAACGCAAATTCGCTTAATTTTTAGGTTGCTGCTCATTTTAATTCATCTTTATTTCTCCGTTATTACTGTAAATTCCCGTAAAACCGTGTAAAATGGCGTATAGTTTCTCTACTACCTTTCCACTCGATTTTCAAGTTTTAACAAGCGAGCAACAAATGCGGTACAAAAATGAGCTGAAAAAGCCCTATAAACGATAACCATCGCTTATAAGGCTAAAAAGAAAGGCGCTCAAAATGAACGCCTTAATAATCATTGAGGATATATACTAATCGTTGGTAATCACCACTTATTTGCCGACGCAACATGTAGATGTAATTGATAATCAAAAGCTTATATTTTAAACAGTAGAAAAGTATTTTTTAGACCATAACGGGTTGTTTTTGAATCTGAATCTACTGTTCCTACGTTTATTCTTCTACATAAAATTAGAACTATAGAAAATCTAGATTTTCCAACTGAAGTCCACCAGTTTTCTATCTACTTACAAAGGTACAAATAATATGTGAGTTTTTCGCCTAGTATGTCAACTAAATGCAAGAGAGTTTCGCGAATATTGTTTTACTGAACAAAGGGAAAAATAAAACTATTTTCTCTTTTCCCTTTATTTGACTTTACTTTAATGGACGTATATATGAATACGGTTGTAAAGTCAAGGCGTTTACCACTATTAACGCAATATATAAAGTTCATCATAATTCAAGAAAATGTCAATTCTATCATTTTTTTGAATTATACCATCAATAATTTATTATATGTTCAAATATAATAGTATATTTGTGACAGTAATGTAATAGTTATGGAACGTAAACTTTTGAACCGTATAAAAGTTATTCTTGCCGAAAAAGGTAAAACTAATAAATGGCTTTCTGAACAGTTAGGAAAAGACCCTGCAATTGTTTCAAAATGGGTGACAAATACTTCACAACCCAATGTAGAAATGTTGATTCAGATAGCTAAGTGCTTGGAAGTAAAGGTTGATGATTTATTAAGAACCGAGTAATTATGGAAAATGAAACAGGTTATGTATATATATTGACAAACCCGAGTTTTAGAGAAGATTGGGTCAAGATTGGTAAAAGCTCACGTCCTGTAGATGTCAGAAGCAAAGAACTTGATAATACTGCTGTGCCTTTACCTTTTGAGATTTATGCAACTCTCAAAACAACTAAATATGCTAAAGTTGAGAGACAGATACATAAACAGATTGATCGTCTGACAGATTTGCGTATAAGACAGAATCGTGAATTCTTCAATATAGCTCCATCTGTTGCTTTGGATATTATGCGTGATATTGCAGATTTACTAGATGACGCCGAGCTATATGTGTATGTTGATGGAAAGCCTGTTGTCAGCAAAAGTAAAGATGAAGATAAGAAGATAGAGGCAGAATCTAAAGAAAAACAACGCAAAACCCAAAAGCCTCCGTTTAAGTTTCATATGATTGGCTTAAATGTTGGGGATACGATTGTTTTTGATCCACTTCGAATGTCTGTCAGAATTGCCAGTGATGATAAAATTGAGTATGATGGCCGTCTGTATAGCCTCTCTGCATTTACAGCTAATTTCCTGCCAGAAGAAAAGCAGAACACATCGGGAGCATACCAAGGTCCTAAATATTTTAGTTATAATGGTAAGGTATTAAGTGAATTGAGAAAAGAAAAGGAACAGTATTAAAAAGTAAATTATATATGATAAATATACGAAAACTTGAAGCAGAACTTTGGGAATCAGCTGACCTGTTGAGACAGGGCAGTAAACTGACAAGCAACCAGTATTGCATGCCGGTGTTGGCATTGTTGTTTCTCCGCTATGCTTACAGCCGATATAAACTGGTAGAAACAGAGATACTGAAAGACCGACCTTCACGCGGAGGGAGGGTAATGCCTGTTGAACCAAGCGACTTTAAAGCAAAAAGCGCACTTTATCTTCCACGGGAGGCTCAATTTGACTTTCTCGTCAATTTACCGGACAATATCGCTTCTGTCGGTTTGAAAAACAAGGACGGCCAACCGGTGAATTCATTGGGCGAAGCAGTAAATAACGCAATGCAACTGGTAGAAGAACAAAGTGAACAACTTACGGGCGTATTGCCAAAAACATATACGATGTTTGCCGATGATTTGCTCTGCGAACTGTTACGTATTTTCAATAATAAGACCATTGATGAAATAGGCGGCGACATTATAGGCCGAATCTATGAATACTTTCTTTCCAAATTCGCAAAGGCAGTAGCCAGCGATGATGGCGTTTTTTTTACGCCAAAGTCATTGGTGAAAATGCTTGTCAATGTTTTGGAACCCAAGCAGGGTATTATGTTTGACCCAGCCTGTGGTTCAGGCGGAATGTTTGTTCAGACCGGTGATTTTGTAAATGCGGCAGGTATGAACGCCAATACGCTGATGACATTCTTCGGTCAGGAAAAGGTGGAATACAACGCACAGCTCTGCTTGATGAATATGGCTGTTCATGGTCTTAACGGACGCATTGTTTCCGGGGATGAAGCCAACTCTTTCTATCATGATGCCTTCAATCTCGCAGGCAGATGCGATTATGTGATAGCCAATCCTCCTTTCAATGTGGATAAGGTGAAGTCGGAGTCGGCTTTCAGTGCGGGACGCCTTCCTTTCGGATTGCCGGGTGTCAATGCCAAAACCAAGGAGGTGGGCAATGCTAATTATCTTTGGATTAATTATTTTTACGCTTATCTTAATGAGCGTGGACGTGCCGGTTTCGTCATGGCAAGTTCGGCTACCGACAGTTCCAACAAGGATCGCGACATCAGGGAGCAACTGGTAAAGACCGGGCACGTGGATGTGATGGTAAGTGTAGGGAATAACTTTTTCTACACATTGTCTTTGCCTTGTTCTCTGTGGTTTTTCGACAAGGCCAAACGGGAAGAAAACCGCGACAAAGTGCTTTTTATAGATGCCCGTAAATATTATACAGTTGTTGACCGCACGCTGAACGAATGGACTGAATGGCAGTTGCTCAATTTGCAGGCAATCGTCCATCTTTACCGTGGAGAAACAGACAAATACCAGGCATTATTGGAAAAATACAATCAGGCTATAAACGAGGCAGTAGATTCTATTTCGGAAGAAGCCCTATCATTTGTTTCCCTCCTTGACAGCGATACCGCCGGTCAGTTCAACAGCTCATTGGCATGGCTTAACTGTTCATGGGAAAACTATGATGAACTATCCAAGAACTTGAACGGACAGATAGAGCAGACCAAAAGCTGTGTCAAGTTAGCGGAAGAAAAACTGAAAAAGCGTGAACTCAAATCCATGAGACTGGCAGGAGATAAATTCTGTAAAGTGCTTGAAGAAGTTTTGACAGTTATAAAAGAACACGACTGGCTGACTGAAAAATTCGGTAAAGGCGAATACAAGGATATTGCCGGTCTCTGTAAGATTGCCACTCTGGAAGAAATCGAGGAAAAGAACTATTCGCTTACACCTGGTGCCTACGTTGGTGTTCCGGAAGCAGAAGACGACGGTGTGGATTTTCACAAACGTATGAATGAAATCCATGCGGAACTGGCAAAACTTCATGAAGAAGCTAACGTGCTTATGAAGGAAATATTAAATGACTGGGAGACGCTGAAATGAGCATGAACTATAAGACAGAAACACTGCTTTCCCTGCTGGATGAATATAAGGCATTGGGTATTGCGGAGCAGATAGACTACAACAAGTTCTATCTGTATTCCCTTATTACCCATTCCACAGCCATTGAAGGCAGCACGGTCACTGAAATAGAAAACCAGTTGCTTTTCGATGAAGGTATCACGGCAAAAGGCCGCAGTTTGCAGGAGCAGATGATGAATTTGGATTTGAAAGCGGCATACGAACAGTCAATGAAGCTTGCCAAGGCGCATGCTGATTTTTCTGTCGATATGCTAAAAGGCTTGTCTGCTTTGGTGATGAAAAACACAGGTGGAGAATATAACACAGCAAGCGGTAGTTTTGACTCATCGAAGGGAGAGTTGCGTTTGCTTGGTGTTACAGCCGGTGTAGGAGGAAGTTCCTATATGAATTTCCTGAAATTTCCTGCCAAATTGGAGGAGTTTTGTCGATATATAAACAGTCAGAGAAAGGAACTGCTGAATACAGACGATGCAATCTCCAAATATAGGCTCAGTTTTGAAGCTCATTACCAGCTTGTCACCATTCATCCTTGGGTAGACGGAAACGGACGCATGTCAAGGCTGGTGATGAATCATTTGCAATATGAATTCGGTCTGATTCCTTCGAAAGTGGTCAAGGATGATAAGGCAGAATATATCCAGTCGCTTATTGATGCACGCGAACAGGAAACGCTTCTTCCTTTCTATGAATTTATGTTCGACGAACATATCCGAAACATAAGTAAAGAGATTGAAGCATACAAGAAGTCACAGGCTGCTGACCTGATAAAACCTGTATCTGACCCGATAAATGATATGTCTGACCCGATAACAGAACGCTTGTATCAGGCTATTCTAAAGAATAATAAACTGAATTATGCTGAATATGGAGCGTTATTAGGCGTATCGGAAGCAACTATCAAACGCCGTTTGGGTGAGTTGAGAAAAGCCGGGATGATTGTTCGTATGGGTAGTAATAAGAGCGGATCTTGGGAAGTGGGAAGTTTGAAGGATAGAAAGGAGGGAAGGTATGAGTAACTTGATAAAGCTTGGAGAATTATGTCACTTTATAAATGGAGGAGCATGGAGTGACAAAGAATATATATCTTATGGAATTCCTGTTATAAAAGTAACTAATTGTAAGCCTTCAGGATTTGAACTTACAAACATTAGTTATTTACCATATGCTCTTGAAAAAAAATATATTCAAAATAGACTACAACTTTACGACCTCATTATTGCAACAGTTGGATCTCATCCAAATCTTGAAAACTCTGCAGCAGGGAGAACTATTATTGTTAATTCATTAGTAGAGGGATTCTATTTAAATCAAAATGCTGTTTGTGTAAGGAGTAAAGATAATGAAATTTTAGATCAGAAATTTCTGGGATATTATTCTAAGTATTATTTATTTAAGAATTATATCCAAATGAAAGGTCGCGGTGCTGCTAACCAGATGCGAATAGCAATAAGTTCTATTAAGGAATACCCAATGCCACTATTACCAATATTTAATCAACGTCGTATAGCTGAGATACTTTCTCGTTACGATTCCTTAATAGAAAACTACCAAAAACAGATTAAGTTATTGGAAGAATCAGCACAGCGTCTTTATAAAGAATGGTTTGTTGATTTGCGTTTCCCTGGGCATGAGAATACTAAGTTTGTGGATGGGGTGCCGGAAGGATGGGAGAAAATATGTTTAGGAGAACTTGTTTGTTTTAAGCGAGGTAAAACAATAACAAAAAAAGAAATAATTGAAGGTAATATACCTGTTGTTGCAGGTGGTATTGAACCAGCATATTATTGCAACAAATCAAATACAAGAAATCGTGTCGTAACAATTAGTGCATCAGGTGCAAATGCAGGATATACACGTATGTATTTTGAAAAAATTTGGGCATCAGATTGTTCTTTTATTGATTGCTCAATGACGAACTATTTTCATTTTGTTTATTGTTATCTTATTGCAAATAAAATTGCAATTGATAACCTGCAAAAAGGAGCAGCTCAGCCACATGTATATCCTAAAGATATAAATGCATTAGCACTGTGCTGCCCACACAACGATATTCTTGATAGTTTTGAGTCTAAGATATCATATTATTTTGATTTGATATCTTCGTTACAAAAACAAATCCATAAACTCACCGAAGCCCGCGACCGCTTGCTTCCCAAACTGATGAGTGTAAAAATAGAAGTATAAAATCTAAAATTGAAATATTATGCAAGATATAACAATAAAAAATTTCCGATGCTACGAAGAAAAAAATATGGAATTTCGGAGAGGAGTAAATTTGCTGATAGGAGATAATTCTGTTGGTAAAACTTCGTTATTGCACGCCTGTAACTTGGTAGTAAATGCTTTTTTCTCTGGTTATAGCGATGAAAACACTGTATGGAAAAGTGCGGATGACAACGATTTCCGTGAAACGGGAGTTGCAGAATTACCCATTGAAATTATATTTCATCCCAATGAACAAGATTATCCCATTATACAAACACAGTCTGGTAACAATTATTCTTTAGACCCAAATGTAGAGCTGAAGATAGAAAAAAAGTCTAAAAAGAATTCTCGTAATCTTACAACAGGTTTAAAGCCATTAAGAGATTATGCCACTGTTTGTAATCATTCTTCTCATATACTACAAGAAGATAAAAGTGTTCTACAAGTAAACGTATTGCCTGTATATGCTTGTTTTACTACGGAAGATATCCATTCAGTGCGTAAGTTTGATAAGAATAAATTTAACAAATACAATCACAAACCTTCATTTGGATATTTTGAGTGTTATGATTGTAGAGGATTGTTTGAATGTTGGATAAAACGTTTGCTTGTATTAAAAGGGGCTCAAAAAGGTGAGGAGGAAATTAATTCCGTAAGAAATGCCATTATTGATGCATTAGGCTCAACTGGGTGTAATATCATCAATGATATGGATATACGTCATAATGAAGGCAAGGTATATTTCAAGTTTGTTGACGGACGCGAATCAGAATCCGCATTGTTGTCCGACGGTTACCGTCGTTTGGTGAATATCGTTATGGATATTGCTTTCCGTTGTGCTTTACTCAATAAATCTATGTTTGGCGCCCAGTGCTACAAACATACGCATGGCACTGTCATTATTGATGAGATTGATGAACATCTGCATCCGGCTTTGCAAGTCCGTGTGCTGAAAGCATTGCAAGATACTTTCCCGAAAATTCAATTTATAATAAGTACGCATGCTCCTTTGGTTATGTCGTCAGTTGAACCAAGAACAGATGAAGACGGTAATGACATCAATGTTGTGTATAAACTGGAATATATTGATGGGAAATACACGCATAAGGAATTGAATATCTACGGAATGGATGCTTCAACAATTATTGAAACATACATGGGACAGCCTTCACGAGACTTGAAAGTAAATAATGATATTAAATCCATACTGGAATTAATAGATAAAGGTGATATTCAAACAGCGAGGAAATCGTTGGAAGAGTTAGAGCAGAATATTGCTAGTGGTGACCCGGAATTAACAAGAATGGAAGCATTAATCTCGTTTATGGAATAACAAGCCTTATGATTCTGATTACAAAAAATAAAGAGCCGAAAGAGTGGACTGAGTATAGGAACACTCCAGGAGTAGATTATCAGGCTATTCCAGAATTAGTCCAATCACTATTGAAAGAACAGGGATATATATGTGCCTATTGTATGCGAAGGATACCTACGAAAGATAAAATATATAAAAAAGACGGAGTAAACTTTGTATATACTAATGAGGACCATCGTATAGAACATATCAAAAGTAGAGAACTGCATGACGATTTAAAACTGGATTACACGAATATGGTGGCATGTTGTCCCGGTCATATTGGAACGCAAGATCACTGTGATAGATTAAAAGGATCGAAGGATATTTCGTTTAGTCCAATTGATAAACAATTTATTGAAACTGTCAGATACAGTTCCAATGGAAAAATATCTTCAACAAATGATGTGTACAATGGTGAGATGAATGATGTTCTTAATCTGAATACAAAACTGCTGTGTAAGAATAGACTTTCAATGTTGACCGAGGTTATCTGTAAAATCAATTCAACTTGTAGAAAAGGGAAAAGCTGGGATAAGAAAACTCTGGAACTGTTTTTAAAGAAATACAGTGAAAAGCATTCAGTGAAAGATGAAGAAGGAACAAAGGAAAAGTATTATCCATATTGCGGGATTATTATTTGGTATTTACAAAAGAAACTACGTACTTTAGGTTAAAACTAATTTGAATTAAATCATGTCAACCGACTACAGCGAAGACCGACTCATACAGCGAAGTGCCGCCGGGTTAATGGAAACAGAACTTGGCTGGACTTCTGTTTATGCATACGACAAAGAGGTATTGGGAGAAAACGGTACACTTTGTCGTAACAGTTATCATGAAGTATTGCTTACACAGCGATTCCGACTTGCCTTGAAAAAGCTGAATCCGTGGATAAACGACAAGCAGATTGCTGAAGCTATAGAAAGAATGACGGAACGTATGAGCAGTCAGACTCTGATGCAGATAAACGAGCAGAAATATCAGTTTATCCGTGATGGCATACCTGTAAAACGCATAAAACCGGATGGTACATCGGAAGAAATAAAAGCTATAGTCATAGATTTCGAAAATGCTGACAATAATGACTTTCTATGTGTCAGGGAACTTTGGGTTTACGGTGCGCTATATAGGCGCAGAGCGGATATTGTGGGATTTGTAAACGGCATACCATTGCTGTTTGTTGAGCTGAAGAACCATAATGTGGAAGAGGAGAATGCTTTTAATGAGAATTGCCGGGACTATCTGGACACCATACCGCAGTTGTTCTATCATAATGCCTTTATCATTTTCAGTAACGGATTGGAAGCCCGTGTCGGTACCATTGATTCTAAATGGAAATTTTTCCATGAGTGGAAACGACTTACAGAATTGGATAATGGAAACATAGAGCTTCCGACTATGCTGCGTGGTATCTGTAAAAAAGAAAATTTCCTTGACTTGCTGGAAAACTATATCTTGTATGACCACTCCGACGGAAAAACGGTGAAAATTATGGCGCGAAACCATCAGTATCTGGGAGTGAACCAGGCCGTAGAGATGTATAAAAACCGTGAATATGTAAACGGAAAATTAGGGGTTTTCTGGCATACACAAGGAAGCGGTAAAAGTTATTCAATGCTGTTTCTTGCTTGTAAAATCAGACGGAAATTTGCAGGTTCGCCAACTATCGTAATCCTGACTGACCGAGAAGAACTGAACAAACAAATCAGTGATACATTTGAAAATTGTGGCGTGCTTGGGAATGTGAAAGCCAAAAGTTTCATTGCAAGCAGCGGGGATGACTTGATAACGAAATTGAAAGGTAATCCTTCTTTCATATTCTCCCTGATTCAGAAATTCAACAAGCCTGATGCTGAACCAATTTATCCTGACCATGATATTATTGTAATCAGTGATGAGGCGCACCGTACGCAAAATGGAGTATTCGCCGAAAATCTTCTGCATTTGCTGCCTACAGCCAACCGAATCGGATTCACCGGCACACCTCTGCTGCGTGATGACAATATAACTGCAAGAACTTTTGGTGGATATGTCAGTATATACGACTTCAAACGTGCTGTTGACGATAAGGCTACAGTGCCATTATATTACGAGAATCGTGGCGAACGTTTGAAGGAACTGAAGAATCCGGAAATCAATGAAGAAATTGTTGCCGTTTTGGAACAGGCTGGCGAAATTGATGCCTCGCAACAGGTAAAATTGGAACGTGAGTTTGCTAAAGAGGTACATTTGCTTACAGCACCGAAACGACTCAGAATTGTAGCGCAGGATTTTGTGCGTCATTACAGTGACTTGTGGACTTCGGGAAAAGCAATGGTAGTGTGCTACAACAAGGTGACTTGCGTACGCATGTACAACTATGTACAGGAATATTGGCAGAAAGAAAAAGAGTCATTGGAAAAACAAATATCCAAATCCACGTATCAGCAGGAAGTACAGGAGTTGAAACGTAAACTGGATTGGATGCAACAAACAGAAATGGCAGTTGTCGTTTCACAAGAGCAGAACGAAATACAGACATTCCGGAAATGGAGACTTGATATTTTGCCGCATCGTGAAAAAATGGAAAAACGCGAGCTTGACAAAGAGTTCAAAAACACCGAGAATCCATTACGTGTGGTATTTGTCTGTGCAATGTGGCTGACCGGATTTGATGTCAAGTCGCTTTCATGCCTTTATATCGACAAACCAATGAAAGCTCATACACTGATGCAGACTATTGCACGTGCAAACCGTGTGGCTGACGGTAAAGACAATGGCTTGATCATAGATTATATAGGAATTGTAAAGGCGCTTCGTAAAGCATTGGCAGACTATACAGCCAGTCCGGAAGGTGGAGCCGATGGTAATGATCCGACAATTGATAAACAGGAACTGATTAAGCATGTGACAGAAACAATTTTTGCGGCAACAGCTTTTCTTAAAGAACATGATTTTGAACTGCAGGAACTGATTGATGCCGATACATTCTTAAAACTGTCGCTGTTGAGAACTGGGGCAGATGCTGTATGTGAACCGATTGAAATACGTAAAAGCTACTGTACATACATCACTATTTTGCTGAAATTATGGAAGTTCCTCGATCGTGATGATATCACGCAGGAAATGAAACAGAGCAAGGATGCACTTGAGGCAATCTATAAAGAGCTGCAGAAAAAACGCAAACATGCTGACATCACTAATCTAAGCGTAGCGATTAATGCCATTGTTGATGAGCATTTGGAACTGGATGCTGACAGTATAGTAGCGGAAAGTGCTTCGAACCGTCGTTTTGATATCAGTAAAATCGACTTTGATTTACTTAGGCGGGAGTTTGCAAAAAAGAGAGAAAAGAAATTGATAATGAAGGATATCCAGGAATTACTGCTGGAACGTATTGTTCAGATGATGGCAGCTAATTCTTCCAGAATCAATTTCTACGAGAAGTATCAGGAAATCATTCACAACTATAATGCTGAACAGAATAGGGCAAGCATTGAAAAGACTTTTGAAGATTTGATACACCTTACAGAAGAGTTGTCAGAAGAAGAAAAACGTTACATCAGAGAGGGATTTGAAAATGATGAACAGCTTTCTTTGTACGATGTATTGTTTAAAGACGATTTGTCAAAAGAAGATATTAGAAAGCTGAAAAATGTAGCCAAAGACTTATTGGGTAAAATAAAGTCTATGTTTAAAACAATGGATCATCCGTTTGACAAACAGGAGACAAAAGCTTCTATTGTTATTGCAATAAGGGATTTACTATGGCAAGAACTACCTGAAAGTTATTCAGATGAAAGCATTACTTATTATCGTGACGTTGTGTTTAATTATATCAGCCAACGATATGGTGGGGTAGCCTGAATATACAAAATCAATTTTTATTAAATGAATTATGATGACTTATAAAGATACTACACTTTGGAAAGAAGCATTCAATGATAAATACGGGCATATTGCATTAAGAGGAAGATTAACTAATGCGTTTGAAATAGCACATAATAATGCATCATTTCTACTCAATAAAATTAGAATAGATTTTCCTTCATTAACAATACATGATATAACTCATGTTGATAGTCTTTGGCAAGTTGCAAGTATAATTGCAGGAAAGGATTATCAATTAAATCCTTTGGAAGGCTTTATTTTAGGATGTTCATTTCTTATACATGATGCAGCATTGTCTTATATAGCAGTAGGGGGTAAGGATTCATTGCGCTCTACCACTGAATGGAAAGACTTTCATTCAGATTATATTTCTAAATCAGATATGACTGATGAAGAAAAAGAATATGAAACTGATTTTAGAACTATTCGTTATCTCCATGCTAAATACGCAAAGGATTTATGTAATCAGATTTTTGATAGAGAAAATGGATCCACGTTTTACATTATAGAAGATGATGAATTAAGGAAACATTTATGGCAAGTTATAGGTGATATTGCAGCAAGTCATCATTGGAATATGGATAAAGTCAAGACGTTAGGAAATCAAATCCCTGCTTTGGCAGGTTTTCCTGTAGACTGGCGAATAAATCCATTGAGATTAGCTTGTCTTTTGAGATGTGCAGATGCGGGACATATTGATTCAGGTAGAGCGCCAGACTATCTTTTAAAATTATTAGATATAAATGGAGTTTCTCGGAATCATTGGGAAGCCCAAAATAAATTATCTCAAATAGATATTGACACAACAAATAAATCTAATGTTATTATTGCTTCAAATATTGCTTTTTCAGAATCAGATTATGCAGCATGGAATGTTGTTTACGATGCTGTTATGGTTCTTAACAATGAGCTTATTCAATCCTATGAAGTTTTAAATAATCTTCCGTCTCCGATACCTTTTCAGGCACGTCGGGTAAGTGGTGCTGGATCAAGAGAAGAATTATGTAGATATGTAAAGACATGTGGATGGTTCCCTTGTGATGCTAATATTCATATTAGTAATATTGAAGGGGTTATAAAGACTCTCGGAGGGGAAAAATTATATGGGAAAGAAAAAAAAGTAGAGTATGTTGTACGTGAGCTAATACAAAATGCAAGAGATGCCATTGTTGCTAGAAAATATTTGGAAGAAGGCTTTGAAGGTCGTATTGATGTTTATATTGAAGAAAAAGATAATAATCAATGGTTAATTGTTAAAGATAATGGTATCGGCATGTCTATGCAAACCATAAAAGACTATTTATTGAATTTTGGAAAGAGCTTTTGGGCTTCAGACTTAGCTAAAGAAGAAAATCCAGGTTTGGCATCTTCTGGATTTAAATCTGTAGGTCAATTTGGAATAGGCTTTTATTCTATTTTTATGATTGCCTCTGAAGTTATTGTTGAGACTAGGAAATATAATGAATCATTAAATAGCAATATTAAATTACGTTTTCCTAATGGTTTATGCTTACGTCCAATTGTGTCACAATGTAATGGTAGTAGTATGAATGTAAGCACAATAATAAAAGTATGCCTTAATCCTAAAGAGGTAATCTGGAAAAACATTGTACAAGTGCATTCAGGGATGTCTGGTGTAAAAGATTTTAACGTGCCTTTTAAGGATGTTTTGGCAAATATTACTGCAGGACTTGATGTGGATGTGTATTACAAAGAACTAGGACATTCTTTTGGCAAAGTTCATGTTAATATTGTTTCTGAAAGCTTGGATAAACGTCAATGGTTAATTGATGCAACATATGCAAACCATCATGAAAATCAGAGGTATGTAAATTATATAAATAGTAATTATAATCGATTACGTTATATTTATCACAATGGAAAAATTGTTGGTCTGGCTGCATTAAATACACTTTATCAACAACATTCTTCATATATGGATATTCATACTGTAGGAGGATTATCAACTTTTTCTTGTAATAGTGGAATGGGGTTCTATATGGGATATGTTTCTACGAAACCAGAAACAGCTAAACGTGATGGAAAAGTTGAAACTCAAATACTAAAAGAATGGGCTATAGAACAATACCATATTTTACTTCAGCAAGGGTTAACTGATAGTGATAAACTATGGTTACCATATAACTTATGTAGTTTTGATATTGATATGTGTGATATTTTAATGGTTTATTTTGCTAATAAGTCAAACTTATTTTCTGCTGATCTAAAATCATTATTATCATTAATAGCAAAAGGAGCTAAATTAGTTTTTGCGATTTCACCATATGGTAATGATGATAGAATTGATACATATACTGATAGGGAAAGAAGTATTAGTATGTTAAATGATAATGAATACCTTTTTATTCCATGTACTAATAGTAGTTTTTTAAATACTGAAGTTAAAGATAATTCTTATTTTAACATTATTAGTTGTATAAAAGCTGTTGCAGCCAAAATGGAATTTAAAATCCAATTTAATTTGGTTGATAATAAAACTCATTCTGGAATTGGAGGAAAGTATAAAGGGTTGGTCCTTAGTTGTTCGTGATTAAATGTATATAGGGAATTATTAAAAAAAGAATTCTCAACTGGTAGATTAAAGTTTACCAGTTGAGACTATCTTAATATATTTTTACTTTAGTAAAAAATACGACACTACCATCACCATCGTAATCCCTAAGATCGCTATAAGCCCACATACAGCAACCATCCTCCAAATTAACCAAGAATGCAAAAATTCTACATTCGCCACTATCATACAGACCAAGAAAGAGGATAAGGCAATTAGAATAACAATCAAAATATAAAATGCTTTATGTGATAGAGAAATACGGTTATCCATTTGAGCAATCCTCTGCTCTGCCTCTGTACACTTGGTTTCAATTTGATCAATGAACTGGCCAAGAATGGTATTGCCAAATTTTACAGCCTGCTCTTGCGTATCCTGAGTAATAGACAGTTTGTATTTTCCTAATAAATCTACCAATGCGGTAAGATCCGTCCTCAATCCATACACATTGTCATTCAACTCGGCAAGTTCTTTTACGTTTATACCAAGCAGACGTTTTTCCTCCTCAAGATATTCATTTTGAGGAGTACTTTTGGTAGCCTGTGCTTCATTCATTTCAGCGGTAAAATCAAATTTCTTTTTCATAAGCTCATCGTTTTAATCCAGTTTGCGGTTTCTTTCCTAAGGTACGAATAGCAGCACGGGCACATTTTTTTGCCCATAAGAGATCATCCTCGTCCTTATCTCTCCATGGCAATTCGCTTTGTGAACCACCACCACCTCCGGTTGGTGCATTAGGAACTTCCAGCAATTCGACAAATATTGCTACTGCCATATCGGTTAACTCCTGTGAATTGGAGACGAAACAATAATCAAATTCATCGTTAAAATGGTTGAGTACTTTTTCTGGAATGTAGAACCGATGTTCCTGACCTTCGTGACTCAATGTATAGGGAACCGTATTCGAATTGTAGATCTTATATTGGGTGTAATCAGCGGATGCCGATGGCTTCTGAATCTGTTTCGAATCAGTGTCTTTAGGTTTGTTATTCGCTGCAATGCCTGACCTATAATGAAGTATCTCCCATGTGGCAGGAAGTTTTGAAACCATCAGGTTTCTACCAATACCCAGATCGGAAGCTTTGTATTTCGTCTTTCCTTTCATTATAGCATATCCGTGAAGAATACCATCATCGTCCTTTCGCTCATGTATGGTGTATCCTTTCTTTGTCAATGCTGCTTTGTATTCATCCCATGACCATGATGACATTGATTTAAGGACATTCATACAATCCCGTGTAACTAATGGTATGTTGATATTTCTTACTTGTTTTGCTGTTGTCCATCCACGTTTCTTTGCCACTCTTTCCGCTGCCCATTGGGCACGAAGGTGTATATTGTGGTCGTTGTTGATCTGTCCGTCTTCATCCATCCGGCAGACAGCAGCATGAAGATGAGGAACTCCGCTATTGGATTCCATATGGAGCCAGACTGTGTATTTGCGTTGGCCAGATTGGTCGGACAGTTTCGTACTTTCCCGTTCTTGTCTTTGAACACCTGTTTGTCAAACTCTGTAGAGAAATCCTGCCAAAGTTTTTGCCAGTCTTCAATGGTGAAGTCCTTGGTATGTTCGGGTGACGGACTAAGTTCAATCCTGATGACTGAGTTCTTCACCGGACGGAAGCGAGAAAGGGTAAGCTGCATGGAATTCCAGACACCCATTGCATCTGGTTCCGATGGCATCATATTGTCCAATACCCGATAGATTTTTTCCGGATGTTTTTTATTATGTGATTCGCCGGTTATATAACGGATGTCGTTTATACCATGCGATATTGCTTTAGCCTTTGCGATCATGATTCTTCAGTTTTATTATTGGTTGGAATACTGTTCGGCTCTTTTACGGAGTTGAGGAACTGGCAGATATTTTCTGCCACATTGCCAAGCTCCTTCAGCCAGTTCACCATAAATGGAATCTGGTTGAACATCATATGCCGTTGGCTTGCACTCATACCATGAAGGGCTGACGTGTATTTCACCAGGTCAGCACGGCAGTTGTCCAGATTCTGCAGCAGTGCAGCTTCCTCTTTGGAGAGTCTTGCCTTTGGCTAATAATTATATGCCCGTGCAAGCAGATAATCGCTCACGGTCATTCCGCATTGTTCGGCCAGTGACTTGATATGTTCTTTCTGTCGGGGGCTGACTTTGGCCCCGATAAATACGGTTCTCCTATTGTCCGGAGTCTCGTTCTGTTCTGTTTGTTTTATTATTTCTTTTTCCATGGGAATCTAATATTATAACGGGTTAAGGTGCGAGCCGGCGAGTACCGCACCGACTAAGTGGCTGAGCCGGCGAGAGCGCCAATGTACAACCATAACGGAGTGGAGGTTATACCTTGGCATATCTCGCAACAGATACCTGTTGAAACTGCACGGCAAGCCGTGTCGTATATACAAATGAAATTGGCATTTCGACTGCTACCATAAACGATATCAGTATTCTGGTTATCCGATAAAAGGGGAGAAGATGAAAATTTCCCTATAACGTCTTTATGACTTTGCTTTATTCTAATATGTACACCCTGCCAATAAAGTAAAGCCGAACTCAATAATGGCTGTCTGGGTTGATTTTATATTCCTTTCCCTCCAAGATAAATCAATAATATATAGCAATGATTATAAGATATATAAAATGACAATACAATAAATGAGTAACAAAATAATAACAATTTGAATCATTATATGCAACGCAAAATATAAGTAACAAAAAGTTTGGTCCATTCTTTTAAATAAAAGAAGAGTGTCAGCAAAGTAATTTCTTTATCTGACACTCTTTAATAGGTTAGTTTGGCTGGATTCTTTAATTTATGATTTCTCCCTGATTATTGACAATCACGCCGTCCGGTTGGCAAAGATACCGATCCTTACCTATGGCTTCGATTGATGTGTATATCGGTAGAGTTATGGTCTTGCCGTTACGGTTCAGCAGTCCATAGTAATCGGGGGTGTTGTAATTTCCGCTTCGAACCAAATATCGCTGGCAATCGGCTATCCCATAAATTTTATTGTCCAAACATTCATTATCGACAGATTCTACACCATTGCGAAGTTCTGTTGTTTCATACTGCATATTGCTTACCTCATCAATTACGAAATCAACAACTATATTCCCTTCATAGTCGTAACGCTTTGCCGTATGGTCTGCATGACGGACTTCAATGGCATCGTCATACACACAGATTCCAGTATTTTCAACAGGAAACATTACATCCAGTTCTGCCGTATATAGTCCGATGCAGCCATCTTTCTCCACCTGCCAGAATCCTTCATTGTTGAACAGATTATCGTATTCTGCGTTCAAGACCCAATTACCGTTTCTGTCAATCAACCCCATTTTTCCATCAACAGGATTCTTTATCATGCAATATCCGTTCTTGAAAGCATATTTCGGATTGTCAAAATGCACTTGGAAGTCCCTGTCAATAACAACCTTGCCGGAGTGGTCGATAAATAGCAGTTCTCCATCTTTCTCAACAGCTGCCAGTCCTTCAGAAAATATCCATGCACGAGTATAGTTCTCAGGAACGGTAATCTTTCCGGTAAAGCGATTGATATACCCACGTTTGCCATTTCTTGCAAATACCGCCAATGAATCCTTATCATCGGAAGTTACGACCCAATCAACATCTTTGAGAATTACTTTTTTTTATTTTCATCAAATACCCTACCTTCATTTGAATAATACAGTTGTTGAAATACAATGTGATTGCTTATATGCTTTTCTTCCCATACCCTATTATAGACATGTGGTCTTATCCATTTATCATATACCACTTCTGTAGTAAAAGCATACAAAATGCAACCAGTAAACAACATCAGTAGAATGGTTATGCACAATGCAAATATGCGTTTTATCACTTTCCCGAATGAACTTTCGTCTTTATATCCGAATAGTCCGACAATCCACAAAACAGCCTGCCATATGCCGCCTAACAAGGTGGAGAAATACTCTTTGAATGTTACTTTCTTCATGCTTTAATATTAATTGTTACTGATTTACGATAATTCTTCCTTATTTCTTTCAAATATGCTGAGACATCCTTTATCGGGCGGAATGGCTCGATTATATTCAGGTCGGTGTCGATTATTGCATATACCACCTCTTCGCCATTATCTTCCATCCCAAAGCCATCCTCATCGGCAAAATATCACCCGTCAGGATAAAGCGTCCATGTAATGGCGCCTAGACCATCTTTAAATCCGTCCCACCGATTGAGTCCTGCATAGCGTATAACTTTGGCTTGTGTATTAGCAATTCCATTTTTGCACTCCTTGGCTATCGCATCATAGTCAATATCATTGTCATCAACCAACAATTCACCATCAGTAGTTGCTAACTTACGAAATTTCCTTATAATCGTATTGGTTACATATAATTCATTATTTCGCCAGCCTTCGCCAAAGAAAAAAACTATTCCATCGCCTGCAAGAATACCTTTGTGGTCTTTCAATTCTGGATAACCATACACGCATACTTCGTTATTTTTTTGCTCAAATCTAATAGTTTCCTGTTCCATCTTCTTTTATACTTTTATTGTTGATTTGATAATATGAGATGTGATTGTATGAGATTCTATCGTGGAAAAAGAAAAAAACGCCAAATTCTCCAACGAGTCTTGGTAGTTGATTAAATGAGGATATTCTAGGAAATATCTTAAAAACCTGAGAAATTCAATTCATCCCAAAACTCTTTGGGTAGCCAGACATTATTTAGCAATGAAGTATCACGAAACATAGGAGCAATTTGAGGAACCCGCCATCTACCTAAGCCGCAACCTATGGGAGTAACCAAGAAATTTTGTTCTGAATGTTCTATTGCATATTGTGTAAATCTCTTAACTGCAACTTTTATATCGGCTAAACCAACTCCTGCGGTTACTATAGCATATGATTTACCTTGTGTGCCATCTCCTTGTCCGAATATTGCCCCAAAGTTTTCCAGTGCAAAAGCGGCTGCACCTTCCCAATGTCTGCCCGAACGACGGCAACCCAACACAAAGATTTCATTCTCTTTCAGAGATGTAACATAATCAGGTGCTATACGATTATTCATAGTTGTAAGTATTAATGTTTCTTTAATGCTTCTGCTGCCCAACGAAGATACATTGCTGCTTTTTCATCAGCTTCTGCCGCATATCTCAGTTGTGTCTTATACTTATCCATAGCATCTTCCGCATAACGAGTTTGAGTCTTTGCACGATCTATATCTCCTCGCTTTGTGTAATAGGCAGCTTCTCGCTGGTATCCTTCAGCCTTTTTAAGATAATAGGTAGCTTCCTTTCGGTAACCTTCTGCCTTCTTTTGGTAATACTCGGATTCACGCTGGTAACTCTGCGCTTTTTTGATGTAATAATCACTTTGAGCGTAGGTCACTGTAGTCAAACCAAAAATCATTGCGGTAAGTAATAGTATTCTTTTCATAATTTCCCGTTTTAATTATGAGAAAAACAAACGGCAAAATCTATCATTGAGATTATGCCGTTTATATGCTTTTACTTAGATTTCCGTATTATTTCTCTTAATCGTATACTAACTGCTATATATAAAGATTTATAAAATTCATTTTGCAATTCAATGGTTTTTAAAGATGATTCACTTGCATAACCTTGGTCTAGAATCTCAAATACTCGTTGTTTTTCTTTTGATGTCAATTTATTCCAACCACGATTCTTATAAAAAGAAAAATCTGTCAAAGCAATTTGTTTTTCATTATTGGATTTTTTCTGCATATCAAGGATTAAATACATTAAATCAGCATTTATAGTTTTCCCAAATTTTTTGTTTTTAATGCTATCCTTTTCATACATGAATACTTTTTGTGCTTTTTCTAGTATCCTTTGTGATTCTATTCCATATGCCAACATATTTTCGTATCGATATTGATACAAATGAAACTTAATTGCTTCATTATCTTCACTAACATCCTTTATGTTTAAAGCTTGCAAGTATAATTTATATATTTCAAATTCATCCTGATATGACTTAAGTAATTGAACTTCATAATCATATTTAGTTAGTGAATCTGGAACACTAACAGGTTCTATTGCATTGTATTCTCGTATGGCTAAATTGATTATTTCATTAATCTCTGATGCTATATCCGGTGCAAAAACAGTTTTATAAGTTTGTATACCAGCAAAAATCAATCCAATGCTTCCTACTGTTATGATTGATTTGACTTTACCTTTACACCAATTTATAAACCTCGGAATTAATCCTTCTTTTATTTCTAAAGGGTTATATTCATGATTGTCATTCATAATTTAAATTCACAGTTTAATTACACATTATCTTTTATCAAATAGCCAAACACATCATAAATTCCATCCTTCGCATGGAGTTTATAATCCATTTCTATATGGTACGATTTATCTTGTTCTACCTCAAATTCAAAAGGAGTCGAGATGATTCCGGATGGAGCGTATGCAGTAAGTTTGTGCTTACCCGGTGAGGTTTTACGCTTCAATGTATATCCTTTTATAAAATTTCCAGAACCGATTTCTTTATCATCAAGAAGCAACTTGTAAGAGCCGTCAAAATATGGAAGTTTGTGTTTCCGTTTATCAAGATGAATTTCCAATTCAACAGATGTTTCTAAGAGCCGTTGTTGAGTATAAATTGTAAATCCCTGTCGTAACCACTGAGCGAACTGTATTGCAGGACATTGTTGTGATGTTTGCCCGTTATCCTCTGCTAACAATAATGCTGATTGCTGAACTGTATTTGTGGCAATTGTATTTTTTGTTTCCAATTTTCCCAATCGTTCAACACGTTTTATAACCTCATCAGAGAGCAGACGGCGTGATGGTCGGGAGTAGTTCCCGACAAAGGATAACGCTAAATATTGATTATCAACTATAATGTTTTGTGATTGTAGTTGTTGCATACCCCATTGAACAACATCATAATTGTATCGAATACACGCAGCATGGAGTAATGCCCTTTGTAATGTAGATGCTCCCACATATTTAACTGCAACATCATCGGCATCGTATTCCATTTGTTTCGCTAACTTTGAATATGCCTTGTTGATGCGATTACAGATCCATATTGCAAAATAAGTAAACAGTAATAACTGCATCTTCATCTGCATTTCCCAAGTGCCTTGTTTCTTTAACTCTTTGATTGAAACGAATGAACGTGAAAACTGACCAATCGTGTAAACTGAAATAGAGTTCTTCATCTCCTCTTGAGCATAATGACCGAACTCGTGGTAGAGCATTGCTCGTATTTCATCATCATCCATTTGGGTAAGGAATCCCAAACCAACAACAAGATTCCTTTTGGGCTCAAAAATAAGGTTGCGTAATTGAGGTTGAATGAATACCGCAGCAGTTGCATTGGGAGATATATAAACCTTGCAAATGGAAGATAAATTTAGCGTTGTTGTAACCTCATTTATAATATCAAACAATGCCGGATATTCCTGTTCTGTTATCGGCTTAAAAGTTTTAGGTAGTGAGGTCTTAAAACGGAATGACTTAATCATTTCCCATAATAATATACCTCCTGCCAATGAAATAATCGTAAGTTGAATCGGTAGTTCATGCTCATTGTGATAGCGGATTACATAGTATCCGAACCATAAAGATGCCAAAGCAACCAACACAAAACAACAACAGCCGATTATGTAAATCATAACCGACTTGTGAATATCTTGCTTTAATTCTTTGACTTTAAGGCTCATTACTCATCATTATCCGTATCTGACTCCTCATCCGCAGTTTCATCAGCATTACTATCACCTAAGAATCCCGCCATAACTAATGGCTCATACATCGGGCGTATTGAAGCTGCTGCAACATTCCCCCAAGATGGAAGTGTAATGACATTATCAGACGGGAATTCATTAATAGCCTTACGAGATACATTCAATATTTCAAGCGTATCAATATCCATGGCTGCATCAATCCTTGCTGATTCTTTCTCTGACAGCATACCTTCAAGATAAGCAGCTAACTCTTCATCTGATATTTTATTGAATTGTTTCATAAGCCTCAACTTTTTCATTAAACAATGTTGTTGCTCGAAGGGCAACCATAAAGCACTCTTCAAAGATTGCCTCAGACATATTAAACAATACAGTCTTTCGTTCCTTTGAAGTTGCTTTACCATCAAGTACTCGACCAAGTAACTCGAAGTTATTTATTTGAATTGTATTATTTTCCATATCCTATCGCAATCATTTGTTTTTGCAAACCTTTTCTAACTCGGTTATAACGAGTATAAACATATCCGGCAAATTGAGCATCGGTTTTAGCTTCCGTACTCAAACTTTCATCTTTTGCCATTAAGAGTTTTGCCTCGTCAAGAATATCTCCGGGTTTCTCCCCATCTATAAGAATACGTTGGACCAAGAATCTATCAAAAGGTTGTAATCTCCTAATAATCTTATTGAAATCTTCCATAAAGAAAGCATCTCCATTTCTATCATCTTGTAAATTTTTAACAAGGGCAATGTTTTCATCTAATGGCAATAGTTCCTTGTCTCGTTTATGTTGGAAATATCGAGAGGCGATAATCGTTACATATGAATTTAACGAGCATGTGTATTTGAATATCCTGAGTTTGTGCCAATCATCAGCAGAGAGGAACTCATAGAATTCCCCTATAAGTTCCTCCGGAGTATGTTTATACTGACAAAAGTACTGCCCGATGTATATCAACATTGGCTTGCACCGTACAAAGAAGAAATCCTTAATTGTGCGGTGGTCGCCAATAATGAGTTTATCTACGAGTTGTCGGTCTGTCATATTCATGCCTTGGTTACAAAGTCGTTAATCTCATTGTAAAGAGCATTAACTGCGTTATGTTGTTTTACGAGTAATGTAAGCACTATTATTCCAATGACAATAGATATAAGTGTGCCAAAATCACTTCCTGAAAATGCCATTACATATGAAAGTACAATATTTATTGTCTGTATCAGAAGATATGTGCTACCTGTTAACACCTTTGATTTACCGTGTCTTTCAAGATAGTTTGCTTCATGATTCAACCATTTATATGCCCAAACAATACCATATATACCTAATGTGATAATTGATAATCCGAGAGCTCCCCAAAAGCCTCTTGTGTGTTTACCATCCTCAACACAAGATATATTTGTTTCTTTTGCCATCGCCCATTGAACGACAATGCCATATATGCCCAATGTTATAATGCTTAGAAGATAAATCTTCCAAACTTTTCTTTCAAAAGGTAAGAACTGCACTTGATTGTTCTGAACTTGTCTAAAGAAGTAATCTTCACGAATAATTTCTCCGTACTCATTAATTCTAAATTTTTCACCCATAATAAAACGTTTTTAATATTAAAATTTAATCTGCTAATCTCGAATGGAAATCATATCTAATATTGAGATATACCATTAGTAATACAACTCCGATAATGACGACAGGTACTGTAGCCAATGCAAACGGAACATTAAAGCACAAATAATCATACAATCCATGAATCGTAGCGGGCACTAATATTGCTAATGTGTATAACGCGACTCTAAATCTTGGATATAAAAATGCGAATGCTACAAAATATGAAGCGATACCACACCATATTGCGTGCAAGAATGGCAAACTTGTTAACCTGGCAATGTTTGATAAATATGAGAAGACATATCCATCTGCGATGTCATTATCTAACAACATTTGAAAATTAGGTCCAAGCTGATAATTTACACCTTCATAAACGCCAAATGCTATACCCGACATTAAGCCATAGAAAACAGCTGTTTGTGGTTTGATGACACTCTTGGAAAAATATAATATCAAAAATATATTGGCAATACTTTTACAAATTCTTCTGGTACGCCTATTCCTATGATACAGGAGATTAGAGATATTAAAACATTTCCGGTATCGTATAAACCTTCAAATGGATTTAGCTTCCCGATATCCAACACAAAGAATATAAGGGTGGTGAAAATCTGAGTTGCGAAAAATAGAAAAATTGTCGTTTTGAGTTTTACTTGTTCCGTTTTGAATAAGTAATAAAAGAATAGTCCCCATATAATAGAAAAATATAACGCAATACAGTAGAATAGGACATAAGCATTAAAAAATGGAGCAATAGCTATTAAGCCTGATAATGTAAGTCCTACGAGAGACAAGATAAACAATTGTTTATCCTTTTTCCATGGCTCTTTGGTGAAAATAGAAGAGGGAAGTATTAACTCTTGTCCTATTTCCTTGATTTGAGAAAATATATTTCCTTTATGTTCTATAGAAACCTTCTTTCCATGCCTTTCCAAGAAGAATTCTACCGTTCTAAAACTATCCGGATATTCAATATTATATGCATAATCTCTTTTGAGAATCAGTCCGGAATGAACGAATTCTGCAATTTCATCTATATTGAAAGGACCTAAGATTGCATCCTCTTTCATTACTTCATACAATTTCATGTTTTTATCTTAAACTTAATAAATCTTTAAATTAATCTATTTCTCTCATTAGAGTCAGTTCATATAAAATTAATCAATTAATTGTCCTGCTCACGGCCATGGATGCTGTTACCTACTCTGGATTGATATAATAATTATTTGCAGAATCAATTTTAAATAACTGATGTTTAAATCCCATTATGTTTATCAACACATCTGCATCTGGTAGTACAAGATAAACGCGCACTGCTTCATTTCAACAACTCAGGATCTATTTCATACCATTGCTTCATTTATTTAGAACGTTCAACTAGTTCATTTTTGTTGAGTTGGGAACAAAATTATTCCAATCGCATTCCTATTACAGAATATTTCTCTTTTTTGTTTTTTCTTTCAATTAAAACTGCATTACCACCCAAATATGTAATTCCTTCTGAATCTTTAAAAAGGAACTTATTTTTGTATAGTTAAATAGACTAAAAAGTCCTTCGCTTTCACAAATAAAAGCTGGATAATCATGTGTTTGTAGTTGTTGGATTGAAACATATTTGGCCGATGTAATCCGATACTTTTGTGAATATAACCCAAGCAATCCCTTTTTGTCACAATATATTTTTATTGGGTTATTAGTATCCTCAATGGCTCTAATTCCAACAAAGGGCCAATACCCCTTGAAAAGTTTAATTCCCCAAAATATTAGTAAGCCAACCGCCCATCCATATATGGGAAATAAGCACAGTATGCAAAAAAACAGTTGCATAAATGACCACTTCCCCTTGTATTGCTTATAATCAAGCCATTTAATGCTATCCAAGGTCTTTCTATTAGAACGGGTTATAGATCCATCTTCATTTATCGAATATAATTCTCCCATATTGAATTTATTTTTTTAGACATAATAGTTACTCCAATCTTAATTCAAGTTCTCTATAACTTGTATAAACGCATGCTAATATTTCTTTGCATCTTTAACTATAGCTCCAAAAGTTACATCTCCATCATGATTAACTACAACAGCATAGTTCTTACTTCCAAAACTCCTAATTTTATCATATAATTTTAACATTTTGGGCTAAGTCTTGACTCAGAAGTTTATTTAATTCTTTATCAGTTGGAGTTCTTGAATTTGCTTTTCTGTATAGGGCTCAAGTATATCCCCATCCATTTTATATAACACTTTTACATACTAATATATTGTAAATGTTTTTGCTTTTAGACATACATTCTCATACCAAACCTCGATCCGATATGTTCCGCTGTGCCAATTTCCCTTTCTATCATTACCCCAACCGTTAAGAGTAAGAGTATTATTCCCCTTGCTTATATATTCATCGTGAGCTTGAGAGAATCCAGAAGGGGAAGAATCTCCTCTACTAAGATAACCGCTCGGAGTATACCATTTCACTTTAAAGGTTTTCGTTCCAGACTCTAATCCAATATACTCAATACGAGGCTCAAGGTACATCGTATTGTAATCATATATGCGTTCCCCATAATCGGTTTCGATATCTCCATCTTTGTATATATTTCCAATTTCAATATCAGTTATAATTAAAGGATAAGTGTTACTTACTCTGCTTTTGAGACTTGAAAGTTCTGATTTGGCGTTATCCCTTTCTTGCTCCAAACTACTAATTTGACTACGCATAGAAGTAGTCGCTTCCTCATACTTTTCTTTATACTCATAGCGTTCTTTACTAGCTCTAGAATAATTTTCATCAGCCTCTATATATGACACGCCCAAAATAACGGCTGCAATTGCAAATACTATTATAAAAAACAAATATCTGCCTTTACTACCACCTCCTGTCGTCATAATTTCTCCAGATAATGTACTAATACGTCCATTATCATCAATTTTGGCTAATTTGGCAATAGATCCGTCATCTTTAATTTCAAAGATAGTTCCATCTCCTGAAATTCTATATGTTTTATCCATAAATTACAATTTGATTGGTTCGATAGTTATGCTTGCAATAACATTTGCTGTATCGTTAGTTATGGGTTGTTTGTTTTCAATAAAACGACTAAATACAAATTTAAGCTGATACGCACTATTAGGGTAACGAGCATTAAAAGTTGCTGAAAATCTGTCCTTCCACCTTAGAAATCCCACTTTCTCTTTAATGACTACAGGTTCTTGGGTATCTGTAATTTTAAAATTATTTTTCTTTAATAATGCTATCCATTCATTATATGATAGCTTTGAAGAAAAACCGAATGCATTATACCATTGAATAGGCATATCATCACTCACCAAAAACATGATATCAGTAATAATTCCTTTGGCGTCAAAATGCCCACTAATATTATCTTTATAAAAATATCCATGAGTAACACCTCCGTCGCCAAAAGATCCATTAAGAATATCGATTAGTTCATCTGATGCGCCCGGAATGGAAGAAAATGCGGAAGGAAAGAAAGGTTTAATCCAATTTGAATTATAACCAAGTTTCTGTAAATCAGAGTGTGAAGTCACACCTAATTTTATTCCATTAATGGGAAATAATTTATCAATTAAAGCATCAATTGTGACTGTTGTATGACTTCTGCTCCTAAGTATATCTATAATGTCACAGATAGCTTGAGCTTTATCATATTCAACCTTTGAGACTGAATTATGATGTTGGGGTATGTTTGGCCTATCTTTTTCCGCATTCCTAATCGTTGAAATGTTTCCAGCATCATCAATTTTAGCCAATTTCGCAATAGAACCATCTTCTTTAATTTCAAAAATGGTACCATCATTTGATATTCGATAAGTCTTATTCATTCCGTTCTTAGCGTGTTTAGTATATCTTGAATGTTTTTGTTTTAAGACATGTGTTCTCATACCAAACCTCGATCCGATATGTTCCGCTGTGCCAATTTCCCTTTCTATCATTACCCCAACCGTTAAGAGTAAGAGTATTATTCCCCTTGCTTATATATTCATCGTGAGCTTGAGAGAATCCAGAAGGGGAAGAATCTCCTCTACTAAGATAACCGCTCGGAGTATACCATTTCACTTTAAAGGTTTTCGTTCCAGACTCTAATCCAATATACTCAATACGAGGCTCAAGGTACATCGTATTGTAATCATATATGCGTTCCCCATAATCGGTTTCGATATCTCCATCTTTGTATATATTTCCAATTTCAATATCTTTAATAATAATAGGATATAATTCTGCCACATCATTGATTACAGAATTGGCTTCTGATAGTTCTTTTCTTGTATCATAATACTTCCATCGATAATAACTCAAACTATCTGATGTCTGAATATATAAAACACCCAGTATGGCAGAGGTTATAATGAAAAGAATAATAAAGAACCAATACTTACCTTTACCACCTTGCTGCCTATTTATGTTCCCGTTTATGCTAGAAATATTTCCTTTCTCATCTATTCTAGCAATTTTAGAAATGGAACCATCTTCACGAATTTCGAAAATGGTTCCATCTTTTGATACTTTATAATCCGTATTCATCTTATTATATAGAGGATCCTATGCCAATTAATACTCCTAATCCAATAGATATACCCAATACCCATAAAATGGCTATTGCCCATTTGTGTTGTACTCTTTTAAATTCCGCTACACTTGACCAGGATTTGGCTTTCCATGCCCACTCATTGCCATTTATACCTAATGCAATACAGCCACCTAATGAGATTAAAGCCCCTACATATGGAATGAAGTTTACGATAATTAGCACTAAAGGCCAATATACACCATTGCAAACCCCCCAAATCCAATTAAAGAAAAATGCGCCCCAGTTCCAACCTTTGATTTCATTAGGAACTCCCCCTGAATAAGTTGATGTATAATGTGATTGATGTTGTTGAGTGGTAACTGGTGGCACTGGCGAAGTCATTGGCGTATCATATCTTGGACGGTTGATTGTACCATCTTCATTTACAGAAGCACCTAATTCTTTCTTCACCATATCGTCAAAATCAAATCGACCAGCGGGCAACCATTCATTCATACTTTCTTCTGTTACCAGGATATCATCCATCAACTGAAGATCTCTTACTTCTTTAGCAGAATAGGGACCATAAGTTTCCTCATCCATTTTTACATAAAATTTATACTCCATAATTCTTACATATTAATCATCCCATCCCCATATTAGTTTAAGAATCCAATATACTGCGACAATTGGTATTCCTACAAGGAAGTTTCCACCACCTGCATTAGCTATCGCAATTGCTATAGAAATACCGATAGCTAAAACTATAATTGTTCCAAGTACCTTAAAAAAGATTTTCCATCCTTCGCTACTTGCAGTATTATTAGAGTTTGATGAAGAGCTATTAGTTGAGTTTGAACTATTATTAGACGAAGTACTGCTAGAACTATTCGGCCTAACTATTTGTCCAAATTCATCCACATATGAGCCATTATGATTATTACTGGGGCTTATATTTCTTCTATGTATCTGCCCATATTCGTCTACATAATATGAATTTTCATTAGATTGACGTTCTGGAAAACAATATGATTTAAGTGGTGTAAAATTAGACTTCGTAGTTTTTTTAATTTCTATACCATTTAAGCTGTCCGCATCAAGTTCAAACAAACCCATATCCACCAACTCCTGATAGGTATAGGAGTCGGTGGATTGTTCTCCGTCTATACGAATATGGTATTGATTCATTTTTTACTGAGCTGGATTTGCGTATTCAACTTCAATACTTGTTGTTACTTGAAGCGGATATGAGAAAATCTCTGCCATTTCACCACCAATCTTAGGATTATTGGTATTACATATCAATGTATATTGAGAAAGGTGATGAATTAGACGCTGGGTATAATTCTCATTGTCTCTATTCAGTAGGTCGAGAATCATTTTAACACCAATAGTTGTTACGAAATTAATATCCGCAGAGATACCTGGTTCAAATGATCCCACTTCACCCATATATAAATGAGTATTAGCATTTACGCGCCCCGATGTGTCACCCAATGCAGCAACAAAATCTGAGTATGCTGGCATACCTTCCGGTAGGCAATAGAAGATTTCACCAGCAAATGCTCTTTCCCAAAAGCCGATAGAAACAAATGGCATCTTGTATGGCTTTGCAAGCATCGAATCTGCATACAAATCACCCTCGCGGTTATCAGCACAACCAATAATAATAGTGTTAGACCCACAGAATGGTTCTATTATATCTAAAGCTACTTCTTGAATCATTTTAGTTGAAGTTATCACTTCTGCACTTGGGTTGATTTGTAGAATACGTTCTTTTACTGCATTAACTTTATACTTACCAACATCCTGTATGCCACATTGGTGACGACAGATATTATGGTAACCCATAATATCCATGTCAATTAAGAAGAAACGACCAACACCAGCTCGTGCTAATTCCAATGCAACTAAACTACCTACAGAGCCACATCCAATAATGATGGCACCTTTCTTGAGCATAATGTCAGATTCAAGAATACCTGTGTTACGAGAGAAAATATCAATCTTCAGTTCAACAGGGGTAAGTTCACAGAGAACCCCCTCGTATGTTTTAAAAATTACCTTATCCTCTTCATAATATCCGATGAGTTTATCTTCTGCATTGGGCTGTTCCGGCTTAACGGCGTAAAAATGGCCCAATAATACGGGTTTTGTGCCACCCATTTCTGATGAAGGTTCCTTAGTGTCTATAACATTATAGTAATTGCTCTCTTCGTGATAATATCCCCACAATGGTAAATCCTCTTTAGCAATATTATTGGGGAAACAAACTGTCGGTATACGACGTTTTCCCTTCATGAATTTATTTGCGTCAATCATATTACTTTTTCTTTTCTTCAGTAATGGTTAATAATAATGTATCTTGTTTTATTCCATCGTATGATACTGTGATATTAGTAGTGCCAATTGCAACAGGTTTAACGACACCGTCAGGTGTGACTGTTGCAATTGATGGATTTTTTGATGCAAATCTGATAAGATCTTTATTTACAGAACCTTTTGTTGAAATTTCTACTTTCCAACTGCTATCTGTTAATTTTAGACTCGCAGTTCCAGAATTATTCCAACCTGGTATTCTTATTGTTACACCCTCTTGTTCCATAGACTTATCTATTGGCGTAACTGTTACCTCACATTCATAACTCTCTCCTGCGATGCTTGCAGAAATCTTAGCGGTACCAGCCTGTTTTGCTGTAACTTCTCCGTTTGCAACTATCACAATGGAACTATCTGTTGAAGTCCATTCTATTTCAGATATATCTTCTACTCCTTCTAATGTCAATACTCCCGTTTTATTAACTTCCAACGTAATTTTCTCATCAGATAATTTATACTTTGGCGTCTTTGACTTTTCTGATTTTGCTTTTATTTCAATCTGACATTCATCAACATCTTTATTATTGACATTTAATGTAATTTCAACATTACCTTCTTTCAACGCTCGTACTTTACCGTCTTTTTCAACAGTGGCGAGACGTTTATTCGATGATTTCCACCTTACCTTGTCTTTCTCTGTTACATGTTCTGTCGTTAGAATAGTATTATCTCCAACGTTCAATGTAATCTCATCTTCTGAGATACAAGGCTTCTTTTTGTCATCATCACTAACCCAAGAGATTACAGTTTCAACTCCTGACTTACACCAATCAATCGCCGTTTTGAAAGAAAATATAGAGGCAGTCACCAAGATCAAAGCGATCAAACTCATAATCTTGTTTTTTTTTAGAATGTTCCATATTCTCGTAAGGTCATTCATCCAAGAGGGATTTTCATCTTGAGGTTCAACATAACCTTCATCCTCACGATTAAGATTCCCTTGTATTGTATTGCGAATATCAAGTGGTTCTTCATTTATAGTACGATTACCGACACCTTCAGTTCTCACACTGCGAGACATTCTTGTATGAGAACGCTCAACGAAAGGGTTAAGGTTACTTCCTTCTCCATCATAATATCTCAATTGGAAATACTCTTCAGGGATGATGTCGTCACCAACTTCCACATCTATGCGTTCATAGTTTGGACGAGCATATTGACGTACTACATTTCTTGGATTTTCCATATGATACATGGTCAATCTAAATTGTGGGTCAATATTTACCAATCCTGAAATTACACCACTTGGGTTTTGTAATGCAAAAGTTGTATTTGTACCATCATCTGTTGATGAGAATACATCCATCGAACCAGGGTGTCTATGCCATAGTCCAAGTAGTTCAAGAGGTATCTTGTATTGATTTGCCACTGACTGTGCCAAATAGTTTACAAAAGCATCATCATATTCAAAATACGCTCTCTCAAATATACATTTAATGCCTGGAGGCAAAACCTCCATTACAATCCACACACCATTATCAAAGATATGTCCTAATAAGATTCCGCCAGTCTCGACAGGATCTTTGTCGAAGCTTTCTCTAATAATGGCATTATAAGCCTTATTAGAGAAAACCACCATTTGACATTTATTACTCATAATTAAATACCACCATGTCTGTTAAACGTCTCTTTTGAAAGGTCTCCTGTAAGAACCAACTCATAAGACATGAGCCATTTTACAGCCCAACCGAGTACAGAAGCAGCACTTGTTACTGTCGCACCAGTTGACACATTATCTGCTTCATTAGTACATAGGTAAAGATTATCTGATGAATCCCTCAACAAATGGAATGGTCTAAAACCACATCTGTTTATAAGATCATCTACATCAGGAAGAACAGGATAAACACGCACCGATGACCCCATCACTTGCTGAGGGTGATTGTTGTTATATACTGCCATTACAGTATATGTAAGACGCTCATTAAACTTAGTTTCATAGATGCCTGGAGTCAACTCTCCAATCCAATATAAGCGACCATCATCAAGTTTGTCTAGCGTAAAATGAGGGAAAGCCTTTGCCATTGCAATTTTTTCCATTTCCAATAACTCCGGATCTCTTTCATACCATTGATTAGCAGCCAATTTTCCTTTGGGAATACTAATGGTAGAGTCTGCGCCCTTATCATCTGTTACTGAACCATTGTTCTTGAGGGTAATTTTACCACCTTCAAGCAATTTCTTCTTCAAAGCTTCACGCTTAGCTTTCAAAGCGGCATCATCTTCTGCTAACTTACCTTTGGGGATACTAATGGTAGAGTCTGCGCCCTTATCATCTGTTACTGAACCATTGTTTTTGAGGGTAATTTTACCACCTTCAAGTAATTTCTTCTTCAAAGCTTCACGCTTAGCTTTTAATGCGGCATCGTCTTCTGCCAATCTTCCTTTTGGAATAAAAATCTTGTTGTTCATATTAAAACGTTTTATATTATGAGTACTATAATTATTCAAATCTTTCATCACTTGTATTATTTTCTACAATGGAATTGGTGATTTCTGCCCAATAAGGCAAATCGTATATCTGTTGGATAAAACTTTCATACCCATCGGTATCTAGTTTTTGTTGCATACATATTAGCAACTCAACCAACATATCAACGGCATCCTCTCCAATGATACCTACAATTGGTTGAAAAACTAAATTACCATTCTCTACTTGTAATCGATCCAAAAGAGTCTGATATATCTGAAGTAAATAGTTATAGGATTCTTCTCTTTCTGTTTGAGTATAGTCTTTATAAAAGAAGATTGCGGCCTTTAACCAATTTTTAGGTTCAGATGTACCTTGAAAATATGATAAGCCTTTTTCAAAATCATTATTTAATTCAGGTGGTATAACATTTTGTGTTTCTTTGTCTTTAATGTAGATTATGCCTCCTAAACTCACCGCAAATAAAGTATCTATAAAAATACCCTCTTCAGATTTATTTTGAATAATGGGGATTTGTGCATTTTGTCCTATAAGATATTGCTCAAATAATCTTTTCACGCATGGTATAGCACATGAACCTCCGATTAATAAAACTCGATTAATATCAGTCCATTGTTTTCCCGCAGAATGAATCAAAGCTTGACATTCTTGGAAAGTCTTCTCAAGTAGTGGAGATATTAATTCTTCAAACTCGCTACGCGTAATATCAAAAGTCTGCCCCTTTAATATTGGAATTGGATATGATACTGATTCGTTCTCAGACAATATTTCTTTAATGTTCCGACACATTTTACTCAATGCATCAATTTGAAGCATTCGCATATTATCATCATCACTATATTCAATAGTCATAGATGAATTAAAATGCTTATATAAAGCTGCATCAAAATACTTTCCACCACATTCAATTCCAGCCATATGACCTAAAATCTTATAGCCTTCTGAGAAATGCTGAATCAATGTGGGATCAAATGTTCCTCCGCCTAAATCATATACAAGAGAGATACTGCCTTGTTGCTGCTTTTGTATACTATTATAATATATTGCAGCAGCCTCAGACTCTCTTAGGAACTCTATTCTTTCGAATCCTACAATTTGAGCCGCTTCGCGCATTATATCAACTCTGGGATCTGCATCTGAATACGATGTCGGTATTGTTATAACAGTTGCGTTTATTGATTCCCCACCAATTGCATATTCTGCCGATTTTCGAATAGTTCTCAATATTTCAACAATAATATCTTTGTATGTTGTATTTAGATATGCAATTTTGTTTTCATGGATATCTAACTTGAAATTTTGAATAAAACGTTCAGGATCTTGACAACGCCAAGGCAACGCATCATTGCAAACCCTAATTGTCCCATTTTTATCTACATATGCAACTGTAGGGAATCCATACATATCATATAAACCTCCTAAAGGACGAACCTTTACGGGTTTATTATTCACAACAATTGATGCTGATGAATAACTATTTCCAAAATCTATAGATACCCAATTCATACGATTTCACAATAAATTTTTGTTTTCAAACCCAAAAGAAATTCTCTCGCATAATTTAATGTAGCTTCTGCATTTTGGGCTTCAGTATAAACACTTTCTACACGTTGTTGAAGTGCATTATATGATGATAATATCACTTTATATAAAGCTGCTTTATGCGGATCTATATCAGAATAAATATTATAACGTTTTCTCCAATACAATGACCTATTTCTGATTGTTTGAATCATTTCAGACACACTTGTTCCTACAGGTAGTTGTAGTCTCTCTATAGCAGAACCTCCATATTCACCACAAAGAGCTTTAAATTCATTCACTTCTATATCTTCGTAAATACTTGGATTTTCATAAATATCTGTCAAAAAACGCCATTCTTGAAATTCATGAATAGATAATAATGTAGTAGTAATTTCACGAGTAATAGATTTTATAACCTTATGCTCTGAATCACTATTACAGTATAGTGACGCTTGCTTACATGCTTCAATTACAGATACAATTGTATTCTGGCTCTTAATCAAAGCGGCACGATCTCCAAAATGAGCTATAATAGTTGACAATAATTTATCAAACCCACTTTTATCCTTTAATAGACCTTTTATTTCATCCAAATTATAATTAGGGTTCCTCCAAATCGCATCCACTAACAAGTAGATTCCGTATAGCCCAAATTTGTGATATAATGCTAATCTTTCTGCGATTGTTACATCTACTTTGTAATCTTCATCAATTAGCAGGTCAGGAGATGACAGCATTTCATATAAAGTGCATGCTTCTATTTTAGAGAGACTTTTAATAATATCAAAATCACTGTCCGTTATTGTAGATGATGATAGTCCTAATAATGAAGACACCGGCAAAATCGAAAATAACGATCGTTTAATTTCTGGATACTTATCATACAAGGTATGTTGAATGACTCGTTTTGCATCTGCCAATACATCATTCTGAGGATTCACCGATGTCCACATTGTATCAACCTTTGCTAACACACCTATTGCATTCAATGGTGTCAATGAAAAAGTATTTGAACCTATATTCTGAAAATCTTGTAATATACTAAAAGTGGATTCTGCAATGCTTTTTGTAAAAAGCATAATTACAGCATCCGGTTTAACTTCTTTTAAAAATGCAATAGTATTTTTAGAGTCAATTTCCGAAAGCGCATCTAGCCCTGGAGTGTCAATAATGTTTAATTTCTTAAGTATATTATCATTATATGAAACTTCAATATATCTTACCTGCTCTTTTAAAATGTTGTCATGCTGATGGGAAGTCCAATATGCCCAATCCTTATTTGGAACATATTTTATCTCCCCATTTTTAAACACGACCTTGATATCAGAATCGGAGGCTCCGTATTTGAGCCAACTGACATTGAAAGTTTCTTCCATTTGGCCTGTTCTAACAACTTCTTCCTTTCCTAATATTGCATTAACAAGCGTGGATTTAGAACTGCTTATTTTGCCTATTATAGCCAATTGCATGGGTTGAGACAAGCGTTCTAATGCCTCTTGTATTTTATCATATACAAGGGGGATTGAAACATTTTTGTTTACAAGGGTGTGTAAGCACCCTTGTAAACAAATCTTCAACTTATCAGTAACACATGTATCTTGCATAAACTTATTTCTCAAATGGATTTGTCAATAGTAATTCTGTTTGCTTCAAATGAGTTTCAACAAATTGAACTTGTCCTTCTATTGCTTCTAATTGTTTCGCGACTTCCTTTTTGTCATTTTCAATGCTCTTAATTGCATCTACTACATCTTGCATTTCTGTGACAATTTCGTTTGTCATACGCTCGATACTTTCAACAAGTGCCTCATTAAACTCATCATAGCGTTGCTGAACATAAGTTTTCAAATCATTCATTGCAATCGTTATCTGAGGACCAAGTTTGGATTTTAACTCATATACACGATTTGCGGTGTTAGCATCTTTACTTGATTTATAAACATATGCAGCCGCAGCCGCTAATCCACCTAAACCATATACCAATGGGCCACAGAATATAGAAAGAACTCCTGCAGCTAAACCAGCGACGCCTAAACCAGGAAGTGCTTGTCTTGTCATATTACAAGCTTTATCCGCAATACTTCTCTCGGCAGGAGTTAAATCTACATTAATCCTTTCTGTAAATCCTCCTTCAGATATTTGTATCTCTTCACCTAATAATTCATTCACTTCATTAAAGCCCGATTCAATTCGTAGGTCTACTTCTGCGGCAAGAGATTCCAATCCAAGGTTAATCTGTTGAAGCACCCAATTTCCACCATTCTCGCTTTTAGCTTCGGGACGTTTTAAGATACTATCAAGGCATTCTGTGGAAAATAGAATACTCTGTTTTGTTAATTCATTGATAACTTTTGTCTGTGAATTCTTGATAATATGAGTTATCTTTTTTCTAATCTCAGATGATGGATTCAAGACATTATCCTTCATTTGTTTAAGTTCGATTAAATGATTCTTAAACAATTCTTGCTCTTCTTCGTCTGGTTCTTTAAGTTGAGCAAACTGGTAGCTCAACATCTCTTTTATATTTGAGAGAGAGGCAATCAATCGCTGTTTTATTCCCTCAAGAATGAGTCTTTTATATTCAGGAACAGTGTTCTCAAGGATAGAATTAACAGTCTCACAATTAGATGAGACTCTCATCTTCTCGCTTTTGGACTTATTGTACATATTCCAATGAGCAGAAGATACCTGAACAACATCTATCTTTTGTTCATCAATAGCACAATACTGGGAAATCTTATTTTTAATATCTATGGTTATTTGTTCCAATTCTTCTTTTGTCTTCAAGTCACTCTTGTTAAGAATGATTTTGCACGATTTTGAATAAGGAACTATCTTATCTTTATAGAAATCCAATTCTGTTGACGAAAGAGGTTCGCCAGCATCTACAACAAAGAAAGTCACATCAGCTTTGGGCAGTACATATAAAGTCAAAAACAAATGTCTAGGATCAAGACCTCCAACTCCCGGAGTATCTATAAGAGAAAGTCCATTTTCTAATTTAGGAGATGGCAACTCAATAATGAGCATTGTTGTATTATCAACTTCAAGAGATGTACCTTTAGCATATTTTTCAATTGCATCAAAAGGGATATCTTCTGACTGCAAATTGTTAATATCACCATAAAGTCTAGTAACTTTGTACTCTTTTCCATATTTTATGACTGATACTACAGAAGTTGCAATTCCCGCATCCGTAGGACATAGTTCTTCACCTAAAAAGGCATTAATAAAAGATGATTTGCCTCTTTTAAACTCACCACAAACCAATACGGAAACTGAATCTGAAGAAACTGTCCCCATCATCTTTGACAACTGTTCTATATCACTTTCTTTATGGTGATTTTTAAGAACAGGTGTAATTTTCTTTAACAATGCGTTAAAGCGAACTATATTATCGTTTATTTGTTTATTCATAACCTAGGACATAAATGCAGAATAGAAATCAATATCATGAGTATCGCAAAAATCCAACATCATTTGTTGTTGTTGGCAATATGCTGCAGAATTATAATCACCAATACTATTAAAGTAATCAATAGAACCACTTAAGAAATCATTATAATCCATATTACTAATAGGATCAATGAAGTGCGTATCAGGACCTATCATCGGACACATTTCTGGATTTGCCATACAGAATGAATTAAAATCAATCTGACCAAATCCCATATCATATGTATTATGCATCATTTGTGTCGCAATATTCACATCGAGATAGTCATTGAATGCATAGCCAGAGAATATATCTCCGAATATAATGTCGTTATTTGCAACGCCCCAATATGCATCCATGAGAGATGATACAGGAAAATCATATGTTCCCATGCCATTCAATCCATAAACAGGTAATCCATAACTTAAATCATTGAATATCTGAAAGTCTGTATAATCCATACCTGCAACAGAATCTATGTGTCCTGTATCATAGTTGAAATTTTGCATTCCATTAACAACATCTGGCACCGCAATATCTGTGGAAACCATATAGCAACTTGCATCTGACCAGGCATCCATAAATTGATCTAAAGGATAGGCTTTGTGATAATCGCCATTACCCGGGTCGGTTACTATAACTTGTACATTATTGGGATCAGATGTATCAATTCCACTTACAATTAATGCGTGATCCGGTGTGTCTCCCTTAAAGAAATCATTATACCAAGCACTAAATTTGTTTCCCCAGAGTTCCCCAGAGTCTACGCCAACAATCACTTTGTGCCCTTGCGACAATTCACTTACAAGGTTAAATACATTTGCATTAGCTTGGCGCGTACATGGAATATTAGCATCTTCAAGCAAATTACCTACATCCTGCATGGTAGTACCTGAACCATTACCTTGATACCAACCCTTTTCATAGGAATACTGCACTAATTGATCTTCCGTAGCAGGAATACCAAATTCATTCAATATAATTTGCTGTGACTTAATAGCACAAGTATCAGCATAAGTTTGCTGATATGGATTAACAGCATCACCAACTAATCCATTAGCTTCGAATATATCTGCCATAACTTATATTTTTTTATTCTTCTATAAAGAATCATTTAGACTGCAAAATCTTTCGCAACCCTAAGATTTCTTCTTATTCATTTTGTCCGTTTCTCCACAAGAAACGGACATATCAAAATAAACCATTGATAATACGGACAATATAAAACCTAATAAACCTTATTTGCGTGATGAAAAATCTGTTTGTAAGCAACCCTCGAAAGATTTATCAGTCCTAATGATATGCTATTCAGGATTTTTATGTACTTTTGTATTCAACATCCGTTTCTTGTGGAGAAACGGATGTTTTTGCTTAACATTATCGTCTTTATAAATCCCTAATAACCATATCATTTGCACGATCAATAACTGTGGTGTCAATTGACGCAAGATATATCTGTGTAGTACTTACAGAGTCGTGACCCAGCGCATCCGATATGACATTGACCGGAACATTCTTGGACTTGGCAATTGTAGCCCATGCGTGCCGCGTTACATACGTTGTAAGGGGAATCGGTAACTTGATGATCTCAGCGATGGTTTTGAGTGCATTGTTGATACGGCGCAATGCCGCTTCATATTGTTTCCGTTCACCAATACCCGGCCTGGAGATTATAGGAAGCAAATAGGGGGATTCACTGATAGAGTAACGGTCAATCAAATCCTGGATAGGCTTCACAACCTTTATGTGAAGGTACTGGTTGGTCTTGTGACGGCGATAACTTATCACTTCGTTCCTGACATCCATTTTCTTCAGGAACGCCGCGTCTATGAATGACATACCGCGACAAAGGAAAAGGAACATGAAAATGTCACGTGCAAATTCGAGATTTGGTTTTGAAGAAAGTTCCAGATTGTTTATGCGTTTGATGTCACTGATTGAAATGGCCCGTTTAAGAGTTTTCTCCACACCGGTGAATACCGAACGGAAAGGCTTGCGGTCCTGGACGAGTTCCTGTTCCACGGCACGGTTATAGACAGCACGCAGAATCCGCATATAAAAGGAGATGGAGTTGGGCTTGACACCTGTGGAGATGAGATAAGCCTGATAATCCTCTATCAGAAAATGGTCAATGGATTCGATAAATACATCCTCATTATTCCAGAATCTTTTGAAGCTGCCCAATGCGGCACGATAGTTATTGGCGGTCCCAGTATGATTCAACTGCCTGAGCCGCAGAATCACTCCCTCCATGTAAGAGAAAAAGGTATCCGATTGGGAAAGTCTCTGGAACTCTGCGACAATCTCATCCGAAGTGTATTCGGCGTACTGATTATCAAACCGGTTTATAACCTGATTCAGCTTCTCTATATCTCTGCGTATTCCTTGAATGATAGGCCGGATGATACCAATACGTTCATTGTCACAGCAAATGACTTTTGATTGTTTCTCACCCCATTCAAAAGGAAAGATTTTATAACCGGTAGTAATCTGTCTTACCGTCCGGCGGTGAGTTACAAGATATACAATACTTCCCGGCCGGTCTTTGACCGTTGACGGACGGAACTTTACTTTGATTGTAGTCATACATTTTATATAATTGGTTTACTGATTTAATTTATGGCAAACAAGAATGACCGCCACTATACAGAAAAACAATGCAGCCGCCGTGTACACGACAAGTTTTCCCAGCAGGTCACTATGGATAAAGTATTCGTTGGCGACCATGGTGCAAGCAAAAAATGAGGTCAATATGATTATCGCCATGACTATGCACCAAAAAGTTGCCGGGGTAAGGAATATGCGGCTCGTATCCCTATGAATGTCATTCTCCACCCTCTCACGCTCCTTGCGGATTTTTGTGACGGCATGGTCTGCTATGCCGTGCAGTTCGTCTTGTAACGCTTTCTTATCTTCATCGGTCAGTCTGACAGGCAGGGCGGTTTTCAAAAGTTCAAGCAGGTTGAGTATGGTTTCGGAAAGCACTCTAGATTTCTCGACAAGGTTGCATAGTTGGTTGTAAGCCCTGCCGATTTCCGGTTTGAGGTCTCGGAACTCGTTTGCCAACGCATTATTACGCTGCTCAAGACGCTGGTGACGCAGGATTTCTTTATTATCATTTTCATCTTGCGGAACATCGCCTTGTATCATATCATTACTGTAATCGAATTTCTTGTTTGCCATAAGTCTTTGCTATCGTCTGATTGATGATTTCGGTTTCTTTCCAAATTTCTTAATGGCTGCACGGGCACACCTCCGGGCACGTTCCATTTCATCCTCGTCTTCATTCCGTCCCCAAGGCAAGTCGTTGGAAGTGCCGCCTCCGCTACCGGACGGAACAGCCGGAACGCTCATCATGCCGACAAACAAGGCCACTGCATAGTCGGCCAGTTCTTTATGATTCACCGTTTCACGGTATTCGAACTCGTCATCGAATAGTTGCATGACATTATCGGGGATATAGAACTTGTAATCCTTGCCATCATGTGTAAGCCCATATCTTGATGTTCCCTCACGCCATATGGAATAATCTATAACAGGTTTGTCGCAAACTGTTTCAGGTTTTGCTTCAGGAGTTGTTGCAGCCAGTGTCTTGAGCTTGTTGCCATTCTGATTTAACTCTGTTACAGACTGGTTGTGCAGTTTGTTCCATGTCGCTTCAATCTTCGAAACCATCAGGTTACGGTCTTTGCCGAGTTCCGAAGCCTTGTAGATGACATCCCCGACACCGACCGTATAACCGCGCAATACACATTTCTTGTCCCGCCGTTCTTCGAGTGTGTAGCCTTTTGCCCGTATCTTTGCGACATAATCGTCCCATGACCATGACGGCATTGAACGTAAAACTTCCATAAGTCCTGCTGCAACTTCATCGGCATTCGTCCTGCGGATGTCCATTGCCGTAGTCCAACCTCTCTTTCGGGCCACACACTCCGCCGCATACTGTGCGCGTAAATGTATGTTGTGGTCATTGTTGGTTCTGCCTTCCTTATCCTTGCGGCAGACTGCGGCGTGTAGATGGGGGATGCCACTCTTTGATTCCAAGTGCAGCCACACGCTGTATATACTTCCGGAAAGGTTTGTCTTGTGGGAATAGATTTCACCTTGCCTGTTCCTAAACTCTATACAGTCATACTCCCGGATAAAGTCATTCCATAGCTTTTCCCAGTCTTTCATGGTAAAGTGTTCCGTATGCTCCTTTGCCGGACTGATTTCAATGCGGATAACGTTCTTGCCTTTCGGTGCATGGGCTTTCATCATGTCCCATATGCCTTGCGCATCAAGTCTGCATGGAAGCAAGTTATCCTTGACGTGGTATATCAGTTCGGGATGCTTCTTATTCCTCGACTCTCCTGTGATGTACCGGATGTCGTTTATCCCGTGACTGATGGATTTTGCCTTACCTATTAACTATTCTTCTGTTTCTGTTGTTCTTGTATTTGGGGAGTTTCCGGAATCCAGTTCGGTGAAAAATGGCTGTCAATCAACTTTGTAACCACTTCCGCTGTCCTACCGAGCAGTTGCAATGCACCGACCATCCACGTCTGGTTGCGGAACATCGCACGTCGTTCCTCCTGCGGCATGGCGTTGAGCATGGACGTGTATCTGGCGTAATCGCTCCGTGCCATGATGAGTTCGTCACGTACTGCCTCCTGTCTTGGGGTCAGTCGCGCTTTGGGTCTATAATTGTACGACCGTGCCAGCACATAGTCGCTGAGGGTCATGCCGCACTTGTCGGCCAACCTTCCGATATGTTCCCGTTGCGTTCTGCTGACACGGAACGAGATAGTAGAGTTCCGTCTTTCGTGTTTGGTTTCGGTATTTTGGGCATCTTCTGTATGCTGTGATATATCCTGTTCTGTATTCATAAAAAAGTGATTAAAGTGATACAATAGGCTTATTACGGTGCGAGCCTGCGAGCGGCGTTCCCCATTGTCACTGTCGGACAATGGCAAGAGTGCCGTGTATGGAATGACCGTCAGGGAGTGTAATACACCGGCATATCTTGTAATAGGATGCCATTCCCTGCTTCCCCAATACGGTTCACCCTGCCGGATGGATGTCCACAAATACCTTACGGAATCTGTCGGCTGTGTATAAAAGGATGGGGGGTGCAACAAATGGTTTCGGCATTGTTGTCGGTTATCCCTACAAGCCGTTGCAGCTTCTGCCGCTGTTCCTTGTCGGGGCTGCCGACATCTTTGCAGGGAAACGACATCGGAGTATCGGACATTTCTGTTCCCCTTATTTCGCAAAAGTTCACAGAGGGTGGTTCTTGACTGCCGACACTCCGATTGCCTTGTTGTCAACTCCTGCCCGCAGTAGTGGGAGGTTGTGATTGCAAGTGTTGTCGTGCATCCTCCACGGCCTTGAAGTCCGATGAGATTTTCATCAGTGTGACACTGACACGGCATAGCTGGCCGATGTTGACGAACTCCTTGACGGCTTCCATCAGCTTCTGCGCACGTTCCTGCCGGTGTCTCATTACAGTTTCATTGCTTGTTCCGTTTTCCTTTATAAGCCCGTGGTTGAGAAAGCGGTTTACGGCAAGCTGGTCGGTTGCCTCAATCGTTTCGGTATCACCCTTGCCGGTGGCATAACCGACCATCACACGGATGGAGTCCGCCTCGTAAGGCGTGCAGCGTCGGAGAAAATCCAGAATGGTCTGCGCTTTCGCTCCGATGGCGGAGCGTGTCGTCTTTGTCTTGGTTTCCTTGTTTGTGGAATCCTGCGGTACGGCATTCCTGATGCCTGTACCGGTCATGTTTGAATCGTTCATACTGTTTCTGTTTTTATAAGTGGATAAATCATTTGTCCTTCTCACGGTTTGCCAGATACCGTGAAGTCTCGCTGTCTATCTCGTCCTGCGACTTTACCCTTACCCGTTTCAGCCAGGCATCAAGGTCTTCCTTTGCGAAGAAGCACAGCTTGCCTCCCGGCTTGTAGTAAGGGATTGCGCGGCGCATCATCATCTTGTAGAGATAGCTCGGTTTCACTCCGAGATACCGGGCCGCTTCGGTGGTGGTCATTAAGTTGCGTTCATTCTCCATGTCACTTGTCCTTTTATTGTTTCAACTGTCTTTCAAATCCTGTCACAACGGTGTGGAACACATTGGCATTTAGCCTTTTGTTGCCTTCCGTTTCGTTTGCAAAGTTACTTTGGACTCAAAAGGGGACAATGTGGGGCGAATGGGGAAAGTGCATAAAAGCGGCAGTGCGCCATACTGCTGGCATTCAACAGTATGGCGCACTGCCATGATGGGAAAATGTTATCTCAAATGGGGGACTGGCGGGCAGTTACGGGGTGTTTCTAAACCTTCTCGCGTTTTCGATAGCCTTGTCAACGGATTTGCGGTATTCACGGTTCTCTTCTGTCGTACCCTTGCCGCATACATCACTGCGGTGCTTGTCGTAGTATGACTTGGATATGCCGCAGCGTTTCAGAAACTCTTCTGCCCAAAGTTTGCCACGCTCATGCGGCCTGATGGTCTGCGAGACGGAAAACACCATGTAGCAGACACGCAGGTTCTCTTTCGGGCGCACGGCAACAGCCCGTGATGTGGGTTTCAGGTTCATGAAGTTCACGAAGTCGCTGCCCGACACGTACTCGAACTGACAGTCGTTGCACACCTCGTAGATGAACAGGCACAGGGCGAGGTCAACGGTGTCCATCCATGCGGATGTCTCCTGCAACAGGTCTGTCCGGGTCATGGCTCGTCCTCCTTCATGCGGCTGATGTCGGCAATGATACTTTCTGCGATACCTTTCAGGCGTTCCACCAGAACGTCAAGGAACATCGGCTTGAAACAGTACACATAGAAATACCGGTCACGCTCCTGCTGCCACTCGTTATATAAGAGGTTCACGCGCGCATGAGCCTTGTCATATTCTGTTTTTGCCGTATCGCATTCCGCATCAAGTGACTTGTATTCGTCGGACTCCAGCGGCAGGAAGTCCAGCCGGTTGCTCACCGCAGAATAGTTCTGCCACAAAATTGTGGCGGTTTCCTTGGCTTCTTCGTATCTACGCTCAAACGGCCTGAGGTGTTCTTCAAAAAACGCTTTGAAATCCACGGTCTGCAATACCGACCTGTCAAGCGACAGGTATCTGTCCGTTTCCGAAATAAGGGAGGATGAAAGTTCCGACAGTTGTCCGGGATTCTCCTTTGCCAAGAGGGTGGCCCCACCTACAAGGCTGTTTGTATCGCTGAAATCACGATAGAACAGGGATAATGTCAAAGCCTGGGCAAAAGAGAAATCGTCTTGCCTACAAGTGGTGAGAAGTGTGTTTACCTCACTCAGCCGTTGTATAATTTGCTGTATCATCATAATTGTCAGGAATTGAAAAGGTCATCCATTGTCACCTCGCTGTGGACGATGCTCTTGTGCTTGCCATTGGCAACGCCATAAGTGGTTATAAATGTATGTACTAATGATTTTTTATTCGCGGTCAAATATTTGAATAAGCCCATTCTTTCTCGAAGTTTTTTCTCGTAGTCTTGGGAGATATGATAAACTCCTTCCGAGAATTTCATTTCGCAAAGATGAATCATACGGTCCGCACGTTCAATAATCATATCTATTTGCGCTCCCGGAGTCTGTTCTTTCTCGTTTGGTTTGCAATGCCATGTGGAAACCGATGTGGCCATTCCCGATATGCCCAATGCTTTTTTTATCTGGTTGTGATGCCGCAGGCAGACAAGCTCGAAACTTACCCCCATCCATGACGTGACGCTTTGCGAATCAAAGTTATTGCTCCACCATTGTTCATCCTTGGTGTTGTTCGATTTGATAAACTTATAATAAAACAAAGTGTAGAAGTCCGTAAGACGAAGTATTTCCTGCCGTTTCTTGTTGCCATATTGAGACCATCTTTCGATAAAGTCACAACGCTCAAGATTTTTAAGTACACGGGTCAACTTACCTCCTTCCAGTTTGATTTCCTTTGCGATTTCCTGAAATGTCAATCCCGACTTATGCGCACTCAACACCTTGACGGTATCAATATAGTAATCCGCATTTGAGAACAAGGCGTTGTACAGTTCATCAAATTCTATCCGCAATTTGCCATCGGGTCTGAAACAGAGAAGGTCGATGTTCTGCATCAGGCTCTTTTCCGGTGCCAGTATGCTATAATAATAAGGTACTCCGCCTAACAGCATATAAGATTGCAATATCTGATACCTGTCCCAGAACATCCCTCGATTTTCCAGATATTTCTCCGTTTCACGCAACGTAAAAGGTGCAAGATGCAGTTGGCATGTGACCCGGGCATGAAGTCCGCCCTTGTTTCCAACCAATTTGTCCCTCATCCAAGAAGTGGCAGAACCTGTGGCAATCATCATCACATTTTCGCGGCTCATCGCCCAGCCATTCCAGAAATTTTCCAATGCAACTACGAAATTGGAGCGGCCTGAATCCATCCACGGCATTTCATCAATGAACACAATTCTCTTCCTGTCCGCAGGCAGATGCTCCAGATAATCCTGCAATGCGTCAAAAGCATCAAACCAGTCTGAAAAGTGGTAGCTTGAAATGCCGGAATACTCTTTGAGGACTTTGGCGAACCTCCGCAACTGGTTTTTGGTTGTCAGCCCACGTACCCCGACAAACCAGAAGTCGAAGTGCTTTTCAAAATATTGCTCTATAAGGAATGTCTTGCCTATGCGACGACGGCCATATACTATGATAAGTTCCGAACGGTCTGATTCCAGACAGCGTTCGAGTTCACCACATTCATATTCACGGCCTATGAGTTTTTCTGTCATATTTCTTTGTTTTGTTGCAAAGTTAACGGTTATATTTGATTCAACCAATTATTTTGCCCGCAAACAAGACTTTATCATGCGTATTTATCCACAAGAAGTCCAATGAAAGGGCAAAATCTGTATAAAAGACCACTCAATAGACTTTATGTTTATTTTCAGGGCAGATAAAGTCAATCGTACAGAGCCGTTCTTATATGACAGAAGGATTGGAGCGGAACATACTATTTAAGACAAAAAATGAGCTGAATACAGACCTAAAACAGCAAACGTGATGTTAATCAGGTCTATTTTCGGACTAAAATAGTTTGTCCAATGCCGAAGTTATTCATTGCATTTTATCAGTCAGATTCCATCTGCTCGAACATTTTGTCAACTATATTGACAGCCTCAATCTTCTTGCTGTCAACGATTTTCGCGTATATCTGCGTAGTGCGCACGTCGGCATGTCCCATCAGCTTGCAGGTCGTATAAAGGTCAGCCCCCACGGTCATCATCATCGTTCCGAAGGTATGGCGGCTTGTGTGGTAGGTGATTTTCTTGTCAATACCGGCCTTCTCCACCCATTGTTTGAGGATTTTGTTGGTGGTCGGGCGTGACGGAAGTTCCGCGAAAACAAACGTCTCGTCACTGTCGTCCGCTTTCCGTTCAGGCAGCCACTTGACTGCATTTTGCGAGAGCGGCGTATAAATGGGGGTGGATGTCTTCTGTTGCACGGTGGCAATCATATACCTGCCGTCATTGCATATAATGTCTTTCCAGCAAAGGGTTTCCATGTCGCTCAGGCGCAGTCCGCAATAGCAAGAGAACAAGTAGGCTTGTTTTACTGTTCTGTTACGGCATTCGGTGGCTATAAGGAGCTTCACTTCCTCGATGGCAAGGAACTGGCGTTTTGATTCCGGTTTCTTTACACGTTCCGAAGCCGAGAGCAGCATGAACGGATTTTCACCCAGCCATTCCGCACGGACAGCGGCATTCAGAGCAATGGAGAGTTGGGAGATATAGGCCACGACTGTTCCCTGTTCCAGCAGTTTTTCCTGTCTGCCTTTATAAGTGTGTTGGAGCCAATCAATGAAACCGAGTGCCCACTTCTTGTCAATGTCGCCCATCCGGGTACTTTTGCCGTATTGGTTGATGACCTTTATAATGCTTCTCAATTTGTCGATACGCTTGATACCCTTGCGCTCCTGGTTGGAATAGAATTTTTCCAGCCAGTCCGCCAACATCAGTTTCTGCCATGCAGACTTGTTCCTGATTCCGGCTCTGGAATTTGTAATCTCGATGATGCGCTGCGACTTTATGGTCTCGACAGCCTCACGGGTGGCGCGGTTCTGCTCCCTGACCCTCGCGTTGACTTCCGGCAGGT
>NZ_CANTZW010000029.1 GCF_947855115.1 uncultured Parabacteroides sp. | reverse complement strand
AAAAATGATGTTTCGTTTGATATTCATAATTGGGTGCGTTTGAAATTCTACACCCAAATATACACCCAATATTTGGAATAGCAAAAGATATTCAGAAAGATTTAGATTTACTATGTATTCCAAATTGTGTGTGATTATCAGTAATTTGCAATTTTATGATATTTCTTGAATGTATAGGTTCGAGAGCCTGTCTTTCCGCTGAAAGCAACTAGAAATAGTTGCTTTTTTTATTTCTACCTCACCATTTATCCTCTCAAACACAAGCCCTGAATTCTCCTAAAAAGATAAAAGAAAAAGGAACCGACCCCTTGCATATTTGAAAAAATTCAATACCTTTGCACCCGATTTCACAAGACCTTGGAGAGATGCTCGAGTGGTTGAAGAGGCACGCCTGGAAAGCGTGTAAACCCCTAAAGGGTTTCGCGGGTTCGAATCCCGCTCTCTCCGCGATAATATTGAAATATCAATTACAAGACTTACCCCCTTTTAACGTAAAAGCAGGAAATGAGATTTATACCCAATACGGTATAAAGTATTCACTTAAAATAGAAAAAGAAAAAACTAAATCATATAAATTTATTTTCATAGCAAATCCAGATATTCCTCATATCCTTCCTCACGCATCTTTTCTTCAGGAATAAAGCGTAAAGAGGCACTATTTATACAATAACGCAAACCACCCTTGTCTGATGGTCCATCCGTAAAGACATGCCCCAAATGGGCATTTCCCGTATGACTGCGAACCTCAACCCGTTGCATACCATACGATGTATCCCGATGTTCCGTGACTACATCCTTCTTAATGGGTTTCGAGAAACTTGGCCAACCACATCCGGAATCAAACTTATCTGTCGAGACAAATAAAGGCTCTCCGGTTGTAATATCTACATAAATACCTTTACGATGCTCATTCCAATACGCATTCTGGAATGGACGTTCAGTGGAGTTCCGCTGGGTTACGGCATATTGCTCCTCTGATAAAACGGAGCGCAACGTCTCATCATCGGGTCTCTGATAAATTTTACTGTTTTTGGGCATAGTATCTTCTTTCTTTATTTTAATTGTATCGGACTGGGCCTTACTGATTAATGGCCCTAATAACAATATGATTAATAAAACTATTATTTTCATCTCGACATATTTTATATATAACAAAGACGACGTAGTTTTTGTTACCTATACCGAGCCTCCTTACCGGATAAGCGATGTAACGCTCAATTTACAAGACAACAAACCTTACATAAAAAAGGATTTTCATCTTTTTACCTTATCAAAAAAGGTATAACCAAGATAAACCCAGCTTTACAGGATAAAATAAAAAAGAGAGAGAAACCACATATAGGTCCTCTCTCCCCTTTTATCTTATCCAGAACTTTCTCTTTCATTTATTAAGAAAGCCCTAAAAGAAATCTATGGAATCTATTATCTCCAAGCCTCCGGTTGTACCAAGTACGGAGTACCTGTAGCCGGATCTGTACCCATTGTTAAAATCTCATTATCCGGAATAGGCAACATTGTCTTTTCGGCAGGCAGATAAGAAGCTCCGGCAAACTTAGAGATATAATTCTTCTCATAATCTATATAAGCTTTGATCTCGGCAGCCATCACATCACCACCCCAACGAACCAAGTCGAACCAACGTTCACCTTCCATCGCCAATTCTAGTTTACGTTCCATACGAATAGCCTTCTCGCACATGTCTTTGTTAGAGAACGCCGCATGAGAAGAGGGATATTCAGCGATTTTATAATTAGCGGCAGGCGTGCCATCGGCTTTCTTAGTGATGTTAACCTCCAAGGCCGCACGACGACGGATCTTATTCACCTGTTCCATCGCCTCTTTCAATTGCCCGTCATTCGCCAAACACTCCGCATACAACAACGTCAAGTCACGAACGTTCAAATATTGGATATTCATAGCCGAACCCGGAGCCCAACCACCATACATGCGGTACATTCCGGCATCTTGCTCTGCCTTACTTAGAATAAACTTCTTAGGAAGGAAAATACCACCATTCACGGGGTTACGTACCCAGTCGTTTGCCGGTTCACCCCAATCTTTATAAGGTATACCATAACGACCGATAGCGAAATCCAAACGAGGATCCACCGCAGCATCACTATTGATAGCCAAGACAGCCCCGGTTACCTCGGAAGGATTACGTTTTGACACAGATTCTTTCGTGCGATACTCTCCGTTCAAATAAGGCAAACCGTTTTCGTCTACCTGGAAAGAATTTGCCAGTTCATAAGAAGGCTGGAAGAAGCCACAACATCCTCCGGGACCCGAGTTATGCGGATAACACAATGTCAAGCAAGCCTGAGCGTTATTCTCATCGGCCGCAGAATATTGGATAGAGAAAATAGACTCCTTGCCATTCTCAGTCAAAGCATTAAAGTTATCGTAGATATAATCCTCCAAACCTAAAGATATTCCGCTTGAGTTCATTCCATTCTCCAAAACATCCTTCAAGATCGGCTTAGCTCCCTTCATATCCTTACGATACATCATGATTTTCGCCTTCAAAGCCTTTGCCGCCCATAGATTCGCACGGCCAATCTGCCCGGCATCAGCATCCGCTAAAGTTTCTGGCAACCCAGCTATAGCTGCGTCCACGTCGGCGATCACATTCTCATAGATATCCTTGTCGTTATGTACCAAAGGATTATTTTCCTCATAAGTATCATCTATCCAAGGGATATACGGACCAAACACGCGCATACCCTCAAAATACCCCAACGCACGCAGGAATCTCAACTCCGCCGTACGTCTGGCACGGGTAGCGTCATCCAAATCTTCTGCCAAATCCATTGTCTGAAGAGCCAGGTTTACACGTTTAGCCATCATATAAACCCATGCCCATTTCTGGTCAAGATATCCATTCGTAGACATGGTATTATAAAGCTCGATCTCATTCACCACAGACTGGTCACCAGGGTCAGACCCCTTATTGGCATCACCTCCATAAATACTTCCCCATACCCAGTTAAACGGAGATGCCTGATAAGGATCTTTATTCTCTACCGGGGTAGATAAAGCCGCATAAGCGCTGGTTGTAAGCAAATCCACACCTTGCGCATTAGCCAAGGCTTCCGGGGTCAAGGCTCCTTGCGGTTCCTTACCTAAGAAATCATCGCCGCAAGAACCTAAAGTCAGCATTCCGGCAAAAGCTAACGCATATATATATTTGTTATGTCTCATAATAAAATTCATTTAAAAAGTTAATCAACCACACTTTTTTTAGAAAGCAAAATTCACGCCGAACAAGAAACGCATTGTCGTAGGCCATCCCCCCATATCGACACCTCTCTGCAAGTCTCCACCACTCTCTTTGCTCATATCGGCGTTTGTATATTCAGGATCCAAGCCATCATAACCGGTAATTGTCAGCAAGTTCTCAGCTTGTACATACAAACGTAAGTTTTGAATACCAACCTTAGATAATACAGTCTTCGGAAGCGTATATCCTAAAACCACATTCTTCAAACGCAAGAAAGAAGCGTTCTCCACATAATAGGAACTTGAGTTTGTACCAGAATAGGTATCACCATAGTCAAGAACCGGCAAAACGGCATTGCTATTATCCGCACCCGGCTTCCAAGACAAATCACGCATACGTTCAGACTTATTACCCTCGAACAACCAGAAATCCGTAAAGTACTTATTATTATTGAACAAGTCATTACCGATCGTCGAGTACCAGAACATCGTGAAATCCCAGTTCTTCCAAGTAACCGTAGCGTTCAACCCGGCAATCAAGTCCGGATGAGGAGAACCGATAAAAGTACGGTCACTCTCTGACAGCTTACCATCTTTATCCACATCCTCGAACTTAAACTTGCCGACCCATCTCTTTGCGGACTCAGCGTCTGTAACCGTTTGTCCCAACGGAGGCAAAGCCAACACCTCTTCTACGCTCTCGTAAAATCCATTTACCTTATAGCCATAGAACTCAGAGATCGCATGGCCCTTGGTTGTACGGGTCACGTTGCCAGAAAGACGTGTACCACTACCCCAAAGAGAAGCATCGTCAGACTCAGAGATCCTCAACACCTCATTCTTATAATGAGAAAGATTCAGGTTAATATCCCAAGACCAATCGCCTTTTGAATCCCGATAATTTAGATTCAAGTCAACACCCGTATTCTTGATATCACCGAAATTAATATACGGCTTGCCAATCTCAGGATTAGCCAAAGCAGAATATTGGGCCTCAATCAACATATCTGTAGTCTTCTTCCAATACCACTCGGCACCGATATTGAATTTTCCATTCAAGAATGTAGCGTCCAAACCGACATTCCACATCTCGGTCGCCTCCCATTTCGTATCCTCATTACCATATTTATCAAGAATATAACCATTTACGGTGGAGGTATTCATTCCGTTAAAATCATATCTCGAACGTTTCGGGTACGTACGATATTCCATCGCATAATTCGTTTTACGAGGAACCTCAGAGTTACCAGTTTGACCATAACCAACACGTAGCTTCAAGTCGTCCAGCCAGTCACGGGTATTTTCCATAAAGGCCTCTTGAGAAATACGCCAACCTAGAGAGACAGACGGGAACACGCCATAACGGTTAGATTCTGAGAAGCGAGATACACCATCGCGACGGATAATACCTGTAAACAAATACCGGTCATCGAAAGAATAATCCACACGCCCGAAAATACCGAACAAGGCGAACTCTCCTTTATACTCGGAATCAGCGATACGCTGGTTATCATTCTCTCCCATATTCAAGACCCAAGTATCGGTATTATCCTCATATAAATAGGTATAACGACGTCCTGTCATCTTCCGGCCCAGACCATCACGAATAGCTTCCGTTCCCAACAAGACGGTTAACCTATGCACGTCGTTGAATGTCTTATTATAAGTCAACGTATTAGTCCATACCCAACGATAATTGAACTCCGAGACCTCCTCCAAATTATTCTGTTTTGTATCCTCCGAGAATTCCGGCGTATACTTATTCATGCGATATGAATAATTGTTCGTATAATCCAATCCGAAATTCGTACGGAACGTCAACCCCTTTATGATATCAGCCTCAGCCCATAAATTTCCGAAAATACGATTATGAGAATAAAAATTATCCTTATTCCGGACTTGGTTCGCTACCGGGTTCTGGAAGTTACCGGTACCGGCAAATTTCGAACCGGCAAAATTACCTTTGATATCATAAACCGGTACATAAGGAGACGCACGATAACTCCAAGAATAAGGATTTGATTCCGCACCATTGGCACTCAACCCATTATCTTTCGTGAAAGCATAGGTCATGTTCTCTCCTACACGTAACCAATCACGCACGTTAAACGAGGTATTCGCACGTACTTGATAACGTTGGTAATACGTATCTATCACCGTACCATCTTGCTTGAAATAGTTGGCGCTCAAATTATACTGGCCTTTTTCCGTACCACCCGACAAACCGATCTGGTGATTCTGGATCATCGCTACCCGATCGATCTCATCCCACCAGTTCGTATCGGAGAACGGGGCATATGTATTACCCGGGAAACTGTAATCACTCGGATCTATATCTTGGGAACCATTCGCCCCTGCCTGTGTCAAATAATTAGGGATTATCGGACGTTCACCTGTACCGAACTGTACATGGGAAGGATAACCACCCGCATTGGTCAAATCGATCTGATTCTTCTTAGCGTCCCATTCCAAATTCAAACGATCCATGGAATTCAGTACATCATATCTCTTGCCTGTCTTTTGCAAGCCGACATATCCGTCGTACGTCAATCTGGGTTGTCCGCTTTTCGTACCTTTCTTCGTCGTGATCAAGATAACACCATTCGCAGCCTGCGCACCATAGATAGCGGCAGAAGAAGCATCTTTCAACACCTGCATACTCTCGATATCGTTCGGGTTCAACGAACTCAGATCTTGATTACGGGTGGAAACTCCGTCAATTACATACAACGGGCCGTTATCATTCACCGTATTGATACCACGGATACGAACCATAGAAGGAGAACCCGGCGAACCGGTCTGACCGATATATACACCGGCAGCCTTACCTTGCAACTGTTGCGTAGCGGAAGATCCGGAAGAAGCTAACAAGGCCTCGGTATCCACTACCGCCACGGATCCCGTAATATCTTTCTTCTGCTGCGTTCCGTAACCTACTACCACTACCTCATCCAGGTTCTGCGTATCTTCTTTCAATACTACATTTACCACTTCACCTGAAGCGGGAATTTGCTGAGATACATAACCAATGTAGGAAACAATCAAAATGGAATTGGGCTCAACTTCCAAGGAATATTTACCGTCAAGGTCGGTAATCGTACCATTTGTAGTACCCTTCACTACAACATTTACACCCAAAAGGGGCTCCCCCTTTGCGTCTGTCACCGTACCGGTAACTTTTCGAGCTTGTTGAGAGATTGACACATTAGCATTAGATGCTTGGATAGGAGGAGTTACACCCGCACCGACCATAAGGAAACAAAGTGCCAAACCCAGCCCGCTTTTAACAAAAGCCAACTGTTTGTTCATCATAACACAAAAATAGGTTAACATTAATATTTATATCCACACTTCGGATATGGTTACAAATATAAATTATTATTCTTAAAAAGAATAATGATATACATATTTTTTTCATATATCCTCGAAATTCCCGATATATATACATACAAACATAAGCAGTATATCTAAAAAGGGTTATTCTTGTTAACAAAAAGACACCTTTGCGAGAAGTAACAATATGTTAAAAAACATGTTTAAAAACATCATCTATTCCTAATTTTCCCAAAGTCATTTAACCTGATAACCAATCCATAGCCAGAGAATAGGCAAGGAGATTCATATAAAAGAAAAGAGGATACCCAATAGATGGCATCCTCTCTCTCGCTTATATATATTAATGTAAAGTCTATTAAGCTTGCTCCAACTGCAAAGTCTTAGTCGGCTGGTCGCAAACCTCCGTCGGACCGAAATACTGGATCGGACCCGGATATACGTAGCTAGTAGTCAAGGCCCACTCGTCACGCTTGGCGGCGAATGTCTTGAAAGGAGCACCGTCAAGCTTAACCAAAGCCTTCTGGATAACCGGCTTCATCTCGCCATGACGTTTTTCCATGTTCATCATCATAGTAACAGGGATACCACCGGCGATCCATTGATCAGCGGGAGCGGTCGTGTTACGTACGGAAGACATGTAACCCGTCTTTCCTGCGGCGATCAAGCAAGATGCCGTGTAACCCAAAGAGTAGCAGTAGTCTGCATCGTAGTTAGACGGAGCGGCGCAACGACCCTCGTAACCGAAGAAGTGGTGTTGTGCGGCGAACTTGCCTACGTACTTGCCCTCGGCTTTCCACTCAGCCAATTTCTTACCAACCATCTCCGACAATAATTTCTCAGTCTCGATCAAAGAAACCTGTACGTTTCCGTGCGGGTCGCGATCCAAAGACAACTGACGAGCTACACCTTCTGGAAGAGAAGCATACAGATCTGAGTTCTCTTTCGTCAATTTGCTGATGATATAAGCACGTTGCTCGCTCTTCTTGATCATCTTGAACTCTGCGTCATGCTTAGCCAAGAAATCGTTCAACTCTGCGATCAAGCGTTTCATGGCCGGAACGAACTCAATCAAGCCCTCAGGGATCAATACCGTACCGAAGTTGTTACCCTCGGCAGCACGCTTAGCCACGATATCCGCGATATAAGTAACGATATCATCCAAAGACATATTCTTTTCCTCCACTTCCTCGGAGATGATACAGATGTTCGGTTGAGTCTGTAAAGCGCATTCCAATGCGATATGAGAAGCCGAGCGACCCATCAACTTAATGAAATGCCAATATTTCTGGGCTGAGTTACAGTCACGTTGGATATTACCGATCACCTCAGAATAAACCTTACAAGCGGTGTCGAAACCGAAAGATGTCTCGATCTGAGCGTTCTTCAAGTCACCATCGATAGTCTTCGGACAACCGATTACCTGTACACCGGCACCGATCGCCTTGTAATACTCGGCCAATACGCAAGCATTCGTATTGGAATCGTCACCTCCGATAATAACCAAAGCCTTGATATCTAGCTCCTTCAAGATTTCAAGACCTTTATCGAACTGCTCTTTCGTCTCTAATTTCGTACGTCCGGAACCGATCATATCGAAACCACCCGTATTACGGTATTCATCGATAATATCAGCCGTCAGTTCCATATATTTATGATCAATCAAACCGCCCGGGCCAAGGATAAAACCATACAGACGAGAATCTGCGTTGTGGGCCTTGATACCATCAAACAAACCAGCGATCACGTTGTGACCACCGGGAGCCTGACCACCGGAAAGGATCACACCTACATTCATAACGGGCATAGCCTTAGCCTCATTACTCTTCTCGAAAGTAATAACCGGCATTCCGTAAGTGTTCGGGAACAATTTCTTGATTTCTTCTTGATCGGCTACTGATTGAGTATACTCGCCGTCAACGGCTTTCACTGCACCTTTCAACGCAGCGGGTACCTTCGGTTGGTAAGCTGCTCTTGCGATCTGTAATGCACTCTTTGTCATTTCTTAATTGATTTATTTAGAAATTATTTGATACGTGTTCAAAAGTGACGCAAATATAAGGAAAAAAATCCGTATTAATAAAAGAGAAGGGGGATATGTTCATTGAAAAATCACCCTAAAATTGGTTCCGAAGGAATGATTAACACTTTACAAGCCGATTTCCTAAAACAGGTCTGACAATATAGGTCAACTCCTTCATCGTCCGCCCCAAATACATAAAACCGCTCGATAATATAATCTCCATTTTATCGTCTATTATAATATACCTGTCATGATGGGTGAGCAACGAATTATTTCCCCTGAAGCTCCATTGCGGACAATAAGTCCCCAAGGCTATTATATCACTCATAGCCAGCTGATCCGGATGATAAATAACCTCCAATTCCTTTCTTGGCAAAAACAATTTTAGGATATCCGTACTTTGGTTTAAATACTTATCGTATAAACACACCTTTTTAGCTCCTTTACATAAAGACTTTATATGCATGCAAGCTTTATCCCTAGGTGTATCTCTATAATAACATCCGGCTATATAGCTGCTGATAGGGTCTGACATGATACTCACATAAGGAAAATCCACATTATCATCCAAAGATAATATTAATTTATAATCGGTTTTCTCTGCCAGTTCTTCCAATGATTGTTGTCTAAAACCCGCTTTATATAACGATATATGAAGAGAAGGAGAAACTTCCTTATCCACCCCTATATTAACCAATTGCCTCACGTTTGTCAAAAACTCACCTGTATAAAACTTCAGCAAATGTGATATAATTTCTTTATCATAATTTTGATGTGTTTTAAACAGGTAATATTGCTTATACAGAACATCAGACAAGACAAAACTATATTTTCCCATATCATTCCATTTCTAACAGCTCACTCAAAGTAGCATCGAAAAAACCTTCCGGGAAATCACGGGTAAACTTACCCTCATCATTATAACCGATCTGGAGGAAAGGCAACTGAATGCCTTCTTTATACAAAATTGTCACATTCTCTTTTGAGAACCTTTTCTTATATACCTCATACCCTACCCTATAAATAAGATGCTCACAATGTGTCTCTATAATCACCTGAATACCCGCATTTACGATAAACGCAAAAAACTCTCCCATTTTCGCTTGGCTAAATGGATGTAAATGAATCTCAGGATTCTCGATAATAACTATATCATTATTCTTCGCTCTCAAGCAAGTTACCAATATTTTAGTCAAGTAACTCACTCCTGCCCCTAATTGAAAAGGAGAGATATTCCCTAACCCATCACTTTTAAACTGAACACCAACCACATCATCAAGCCGTCGCTCCGTTTGTAACTCGGTTGGTATATTTAAGATATAAGACAACCAATAATTAACTTGAGAGGATAATGTATACGAAGCATCATCCTTTACCAACGCCATTCGTAAAGGGCTTGTTTTCTCATTCTCAAAGGTTCCAAGCACATATTCGCCGACTGTTCCTATTTTAAAAACAGGAGAAATCTTGGAAGACAACTCCGCTCCGACCCGGTTTGCAGACAAATAATATAAATTCCGCTCTATATCTATCGGTAATTCTTTTTCCCTAGGATGAACTAAAACCTCAGATTGCTCCTTCGTACTTGTATATACCACTTTCACATCCCCCAGATCTAACTCGATATCTACATTCTTCGCATTGTAATACCGATTACGGATCGTATCAAAAGTGAGACTTACAGTATCTCCCAATAATACCTGCCCATTTCTACCCTCTTTATAAACAGATGACAATATCGCTTGAATAAGACTAGATTTACCCACCGAATTCAAACCTGTAATTATAGTGAGAGGTTTTATTCCCAGATCCTCATCATGAAGACATTTATAGTCTGTTATCTTTATATTTCTTAGCATCACCGAAGTTCTTTTACTATGTTATTTATATGATCAAAACGAAACGCGACACTTGTTGTCGAATCTATATTTCCCGTAAAATAATTGGAACGATCAAAAAAACTCTTCACTTGATCTATTTGCCCTAAAAGCCAAGATCGCGAACGATTATCCATATCCGCGGGACAAAAAGAGAACAAATAAGCCAACGACTCGAATAGAGGCATGTTAATAGGTCGCCGAACCTTATTTCCCTCGAAACGAAATCCATCCTCTCCCAAAAGATCAAAACCAACTGACATGGAATGAATAAACAACCTCGCATATTGATTAAGTATATCTTCCGACACCTCCTCATTTATATAAACCATAAAACGAGCCAAGAAATCATCGATATCCCCCCTATATTGCAACGACGGCATATTTTCAAACACACCACGGAAATACATCATGAAGGCTATCGCTCGCAGAACGACATACTGGTCTTTCATCCGGGTCTTGTTGATAGAACGTCCGGTGGCATTCAAGAACGCGATAGAACCGCATAACTCACTTAACATTTGCGTACACCGCCCCCGATACAAAGCGTTGCGCATCTCTTGCTTATTAAGAGAAGTACCTCCCCGGTTCACACGATCAAAGATATCGTATTTAACACGTTCTGGAGTTGGCGGCTGTATAATATAAAAGAATAATTGGTAATCCTCAAAAACACCCTGCAATTTAGGATCCAGATCTTGAAAGTAAGCGCCATTCAACCCCGTCAATATTCTCAGATTACATAATTTGAATTTTCCTTCTAGAAAGTTCAAAATAGCGGTTATTCTTTGACGGCCATCCACGACTTGTCTCTTCCCGTTTCTCCCCTCAAACAAATACATCAAAGGAATGGGTATCCCCATCAATATCGATTCGATCAACTCTGATTCTTGCCGAGGTTTCCAAACATTATTCCTTTGAAAGTCCGGATTAAGTATTAACTCTTTCCGTTTTCGGCAAAGGACCTGCAAATGTAAGATACTAAATTGCGCCTTCTCAACCCTCACCTCCGCATTTGGATAAATAGCGAAAGAATCATTATTAATGGATAGATCAACCTCCTCAACATCATTCAGATCGTTTATCTCATCTTGAGATTGCCGCAGTTCATTTTTTATGTCTATATCATTCATAAGCTTTTATCCGTTTCCAATTAATCTACAAGGGATTAAGTTTCTATCAGTCTTTCGCAAAGGTAATAGAACTTCTTAGATTATAAAATAATAAATATCAATTCCTCACAAGAAGCCCCTTTTACTATTTTCTTATTCCAACTTAAAATCCGGTAACTTTTTGACGATCTCCATGGTTTGTACGCTCACGTTGATTACGGAGAGTAGCAAGTCCAAGATATAACGAGGGTTATCATGCTCACGACTCCAGTCATTCGGATCGTTCTTGATCAAGCTACTTGGATCGATTTTCACTTGATAACGTTCCATGATCCATTCGATAGCGGATTTACCGTTCACGATGTACTCATACGCCTCATCGGGTATGTTCTCTATGCGAATAGAGCTGTTGTAGATAATTGTATCCTTTTGTCCCTTTTTGGGGAATCGCATTTTCTCTACCTCATAGTATTTATAATCCACTTCGGCCACATATAAAGCAGTAGTTCCGGCAATCATACGACCATCCGGAGCTTCCCCCTTTTGCCTGTCGCCAATGACTGTCACACCCTCATACGCTGGTATTTCCTCATAATTCAGATGCAGATTCGCAAGTTGCTTACCTGCATAGGAGAAATCGAGGAAAGCATCTATATCTTCCACAATCGGGATACGTGGCAAAGATTTCTTCAGATCGGCGGCAAAGGTTTCCCGGTATTTCGGGGAATGAAGCAAACCATACACATAGTAGAAGATGGTTTCCTTCGTGATCTTCCGGGCATTACCGAAACGAGTACGGACTTCTTTCAGTATCCAGTCGGTGATTCCGTCTCGACGGATGTAATCATCGTTTGATTCGGTATTGAATAAGGACAAGGTTCGTTGCTTGTTCTTGTTTTCTTCGTACCAGTAGAGAGGGAAACATTGACTCTTTCCTATAAGTTCTAAATCAGGAAGCATATCTGTTATGATACAGCTAAAGTCTTTTGTTACACCGATGCCGCTAACACAAATCACTAAATTTTTATATTTAGATGTTGGGAAAAGTTTAGGTAATTGATAAACACGCTCGTTCCAAAAACGAGAATAGCACCCATATTGCTTGAAATATGGTCTATATAAACAAATGCTATTTTCTCCTATTTTATCCAATGAAATAATCTCATTCTTTTTTGCAGCATTCAATACATTTGTAGTCCAACTAATCCTCGTAGAATCGTAATTTACATCTTGTATTTTTCCTAAAGCTAACAACTCTCGTTGTTTATTATAAAAAGCTGTTGCTTGTTCCATATTGAAGCTCAAGCTGTCAAGAGATGAATTATAGCACCAACTATCTCTTTGAGTTTTTAAGCCACAAGAATAATATGGCACAAACACCGTCTGCTTATTCTTCTTATCCTCCTTTTCACCCAATATAATCAAAGAGTCAAACACATCCCCTCTCTGGTTAATCCAATCCCCTTTCTCATTCGGGGCAACAATATCCCATTGTAATTTACTAGAGTCTACCGAACCAAACTCATTTATCTTTTTCAGTTTCTGCTCACGCGATAAATAATCACCAATATCATGATAATAAATTGTCGCTTTTCCTTTCTTATTCGGATTCTTTACCAAAAAGGTTATTGATATAGGTGTACGAGAACCTGAGCCAAATATCTTACCTCCCTCTCTACGAGATAACTCACCACTCGTCCGTTGATTTCCTCTCAAGTTCAATACGTATATACTCAAATACTCATCCTCAAGGCATTTCCTAAATCCTTCTTGAGCACTACCGTCAATCCAAGCCCCATTGCTGATGAAAGCAACCACACCCCCATCCTTACAATTGGAGATACGATCGCTTGCCCAACGGAATGCCTTAATATAACTATCATAAAGAGAGTTTTTATTCGTCGCTTGGGCGGCTTTGGCATACGTCTCGGCGATTCGTTTATCCAAATGGGTATAACTCATATTCTGCGCATTATCATTTGCCGATCTCTGCCCGACCGAATACGGAGGATTACTGATTATAACTCTCACCGGAACTCTCTTTTGCCTATCCACATTCTCCGCATTCTCGGAGAACCAAGTCTGATCCAAGACCTCCTCCTTGTTCTCGGTTGTCTGGAAGGTATCCGTCAAGCAAATACCCTCAAACGGCAGATAAGTATCCCGCTTTACAAGGCTATGAAACACGCTCTCTATATTGACTTCCGCGATATAGTAAGCAAGCAAGACCAGCTCATTACAATGAATCTCATTCTTGTATTTACGCTCCAGATCCTCCGGACGGATCAAACCGCTTTGCAGCAAACGGGTAATGAAAGTACCAGTCCCCGTGAATGGGTCTAAGATATGTACATTCTCATCCGAAAGGCAACAATTAAACTCCTTGCGCAAAATATCATCAACAGAATGAATGATAAAATCCACGCATTCCACCGGCGTATAAACGATACCGAGCTTATCTACGGTTTTCGGGAAAGCACCCTTGAAGAACTTCTCATACAGATTCTTGATAAGCATCTGCTTTCCCTCCAGATTATCTATATCGCCCACATTCATGCGTACGTTCTCATAGAATTTATCCAATACATCCGTATCCTTTTCCATAGCCTCGCTCTCCAGCAGCTCCAACATACGCTGCATGCTACGGCTGACCGCATTATTCTTGACAAACTGATAGTCTTTAAACAAGGCGTCGAATACCGGACGTGTAATCATATGCTGCGCCAACATTTCCACGGCCTGTCCCTCATCAATGGAAGGATTCAAGTTCTTTTGCAAACCGCTCAAGAATTCAACAAATGCCTCTTTATGCAGCCCGTCTTTTACGACACGGGCGATACGTTCTATAAACTTCTGGGCGATCAGACCTATCTCCTTCGCCCAATTCTCCCAATACAAGCGATCTCCTACCTTCTCTACCATCTTCGCATAGATTCCATCTTGCAAAGAGCCGAAACGAAGTTCCAATTGGCGGGCGATCTCCTCATTACTTAGCTCGGTCGCCCCAGTCTGTTGATCCTGCGGATCTCGCATCCAATCCTTCTCGTGCATCTGGCCAGAACCTCGCGGTATCCCACCGATGACCACCTTGGAAGGCTTCACCTTATTCAATTGTATTTTATTAACCGTAGCGTTAAACTCATCATCATGGGCGCGTAAGGCGTTCAGGATTTTCCAAACCACGGAAAAACGCTCGTTATCCGCCATCGCCTTTTCCGGTTCCATATCTGCCGGAACGACAACCGGGACAATGATATAACCATATTTCTTCTCATCCGAGGCTCCCTTATGGAAAGTACGCATCACACGTCCCACGCTCTGCACGACATCTACCTCGCTGTTACGGGCGGCAACAAAAAGAACAGCGTCCAAGGCCGGCACGTCTACCCCTTCGGACAGGCAACGCACATTCGATAGAATACGGCACTCGTTCGGATTGCTGGTCTCTTCCTTAAGCCAAGCGATCATCTCTTCCCGTGTAGCGGCATTCATCGACCCGTCGATATGTTGAACCTCGATATCCACGACCTCTTCCCGTACTTCCTCCGACAAGGATTCCTTATATTTCCTCACCATCGTAGGCATCACGGCGGCAAAACCTTTGGAAGAGATACCACTCCCCCGCTTGCTCGGATCGATTGTCGAGCAAAACGCCACGGCCCGCCGCATCAATACCGGGTCCGCCTCTTTCGTAACCCCCTTATCTCCTTTTATACGTTTGGACAAGCCATTGATACAACCGATCAATTTACTGGCGTCGTCCATCTTTATTTCCTTTTGTTGTTTATCCTTGACATCCTCAAGGATAGAATCCGGGATATCATCCTCACTAATCGTCAGCACCAAGACCTTATAATCCGTCAGCAATCCATCACGCACAGCACGTCCGAACCCGATCCGGAAAAATTCATCGCCATAATAGTCCGGGTTATTCATGCTCCACAGCACCAAGTCCTTGTCTTTAGCCGTAGCCTTGGCATTATCATTATAATACCGCGGGGTAGCCGTCATGTAAAGACGTTTTTTCCCCCGGATCAGGTCATTGTTATGTATTTTAGTAAAATTACTTTCATCACGACCTTTCTGCTTAAAACCGGTTGTTCGGTGCGCCTCATCGCAGACGATATAGTCGAATACGCCAAAAGAGGGATCGGCCTCCAACAACGCTTGCTGCGCCTCGGCCAAGACATCTATACTCTGGTAGGTGGAAAACACGACAACCAGTCCATCCGTATTTTTATAACCCGATAACTGCCGCTTAATCGAGTTAATATTTGTAGTGGCGGGTAACGGGTTATCGATGATACTTGTCTCGTCATTATCGAAATCATTCCTTTTGGAGGCTTTGGAATCCGAGCAGATACAAACGGCCTTCATCCTGTATTTCGTGTCGGTCATCCAAGCATTCAGCGATTGACCTAGAAGCGCTATGCTGGGTACCATGAACAAAACCAATCCCTTGCCCTCGGTCTCTTGCTCCACGATTTTCAAAGATGTGTATGTTTTTCCCGTTCCACAAGCCATAATCAGCTTTCCGCGGTCATGGGTCATAAAATATTCGTGAGCCGCTTTCATCGCTTCCAACTGATGCGTTCGAGGCTGTTTACCTTCTCGTAAAGCTATTTTTCCCGTATCACCCTTCAGAAGCTTATCCCAATCGACAGGAGAAGCCTCCAATTCATACATATTAATACGGGTCAGCGGAATGTCTTGGCCCTTCAAAGTCTCTTCTGCGTTCGCCCCCCAATGCACGGTGGTAGAAACCCAGATCAGGTTGCTGAAATAAGTCGTCTTCAGGGTTAAATCATCAATAAACGAACGATGGGCCGTAGATATAAAAGAATCGACAGCCGCCTTACCGATGACAGCTTTCTCATCAAAACATTTACATTGGATGGCCCAATAATCCCCCAGATCGGTCTTGGCTACCAAGTCTATGCCTAAATCTTTCCCCCCGAAATACTTTTTCCCCGGAAACTCCTCCCAAAGCCAGATTTCCTGTAATTTATCCGCATAACGGGGATCTGTCTGAAACCATTTTTTTATTAATCTCTCAAACTTCGCTCCTTTTTCTCTTTCGGTAAAAGATTCGGCACGGAATCTTTGAAGTATTTCTTTAAATGTCATTCTCTTAATCGTACGTTGTTTAGCCCTCAAAAGTACATAAAACTCCACTTATTTCAATACCTTGAACAGATTTTCATTCGAGCCTACCCGATTCCCTTTATAGGACACGTCTATACCTCTCAATAGAAATTCTAATTTCTTCCTAAAGAAACTAGAGTTTCTTCTACGAGAAACTTTAGTTTCCTTGACGAGAAATTCAAGAGTTATCAAAAATCCGTGTAGTTTAACGATTCTAGTTGACTACTTTCTGCCTAATCAATAAAAAGGGTTGACTCAGTTCATAGTTAATAATAAAAAGAGTTGTCTCTTTTGTTGTTTATTTCTAAAAGAGGTTTACTCTCTTTATTTACCGGCAAAAATAATCAAGGGTATGATTCTCTTGTGTGTATCATATCAAACCGACAAACAACACCCTAACCAAATTCCCAATCAAATTGATGCGTTTGACCTGACGATTCATTCGGTTTACATCTTTTTTATTCAAAAGACTTCGTATATTCGCGAAGTTAATATCTCATACATATATAATACATTACTTACATAACACAAACACAAAATGAAAAAGTATCTTACTCTTGCCGCGTCAGCATTGCTTTTGGTAGCTTGCAGTGAAAAACCGGGTTACGAGATTTCCGGTACGGTAGCGAACGCCGATCTAAACGGAAAATACGTCTACATGTATGAATATGGCGTACAGGATGCCGCTCCAATGGACAGCGCGTTGGTGCAAAATGGCACGTTCACCTTCGAGGGGACGCAAGACACGCCAGCCTTGCGCAAGCTCGCCTTCGCCGAGGATGTAGTGGAACCCAAACGTGCCGCTGCCGGAGAGAACGCCCCTTTCACGAGTATATTCGTGTTGGAGAACGGCAGGTTACAGGCTGTTCTAGACGAGGCAGCTTCCGCTGTTTCCGGGACACCGGAGAACGACGGCTTAAAGGCCCTGCAAGCACAAATGAAAACCTTACGTGCGGACCTGGAGAAACTTTCCGATGATATGAGATCGGAGGATAAGGAAGTCGTAAGCGCCGTCGAGAAGAAATATGACGAGATCGACCAGAAGGTAACCGATGCCGTCAAGACCTATATCCTGAATAATACAACCAAGCAATCTGCCGCCAAATTGTTGTATGATTTCCGTTATAGCCTGGACGAGGCAACCCAGAATGAGATTATCGCCAAGGCAGACCCTACTTTCAAGGCCGTTCCGAATATCGACAAATTGATGGCACATCTGGATGTCTTGAAAACCGTAGCCGTAGGCAAGAAATTCACGGATTTCGAGATGGCAGACGCCAATGGCAAGATGCATAAACTTTCCGAGTTCGTCGGCAACGGAAAAAATATCGTACTGATCGATTTTTGGGCAAGCTGGTGCCCTCCCTGTCGCCGGGATATGCCGAACTTGGTAGCCGCTTACAAGAAATATAAGGACAAAGGCTTCGATATCGTCGGTATCTCTTTGGATAGCAAGGCCGAGGCTTGGGCCAAAGGCGTAAAGGACTTGAATATCACATGGACCCAGCTTTCCGATCTGAAAGGATGGAAAAACTCCGGGGCGCAACTTTATGGCGTAAACAGCATCCCTCATACCGTATTGGTAGACAAGGACGGGACGATCATCGCCAAGAACTTGCATGGAGAGGAGATCGACGCTAAACTTCAAGAGATCTTAAAATAAAAGAAGCATATGTCCGCCCAAATTTCGTTAAACTGGACAAAAGGCTCGACCTTCGAGTCCTTGCTGGACGGCCATAAGGTAACGATCGACACAACCGCCGAGAACGGGGGCAACAATGAAGGCCCCCGTCCCAAGGCGTTAATGCTGGTAGCCTTAGCCGGATGCAGCGCCATGGACGTAGTCTCCCTTTTCCGCAAGATGAGAGTACGTTTCGACAAGATATCCATCGATGCGTCTGCCGAGACCTCGGACACGATCCCGATGGTCTATACCTCCTTCCACGTGACCTATCATATCGGAGGAAACGCAGAAGATGCCGCCAAGATAGAGAAAGCCATCCGCCTCTCGCAAGAGAAATACTGCGGCGTAGGTCTCATGATGAAAAAGATAGGCCCGATCACTTACGAGATCCTCCTCAACGGAGAACCGATCCAACCGCTAACAAACGATAAATAACAAATCCCGCCTCTTGCATGGCTGGATTAAAAAATTTATCTTTGTACGGTCTTTAGAGAAAGCGATATTACTATAAAATTAGCATAAAGTTTTATTACACTTTAATATAATAAATTAGCGATTATGATTTATTCACATGAAGTTCAACACATGTGTGTTGTAAAGAAGGGAGCTAACCACCAGTGCGCTCCGATTCCTGAAGAAGGAAAGTGGGTTAGGGCAACTCAGATCACTGATATCTCTGGTTTGACTCACGGTATCGGTTGGTGCGCGCCGAAACAAGGTGGATGTAAGCTGACATTAAACGTTAAAGAAGGAATCATCCAAGAGGCTCTAGTAGAGACTATCGGTTGTTCCGGTATGACTCACTCGGCTGCCATGGCTTCCGAGATCCTTCCGGGAAAGACTCTCTTGGAAGCATTGAACACAGACCTTGTCTGTGACGCTATCAACACCGCTATGCGCGAGTTGTTCTTGCAGATCGTCTACGGTCGTACACAGTCCGCTTTCTCTGAGGATGGTCTGCCTATCGGCGCCGGCTTGGAAGACCTTGGCAAAGGTTTACGCAGCCAAGTTGGTACGATGTACGGTACATTAGCCAAAGGTACTCGTTACCTTGAGATGGCTGAGGGATATTGCACTCGCATGGCTTTGGACGCAGATGACGAAGTAATCGGTTACGAATTCGTTCACCTGGGCAAATTCATGGATATGGTAAAGAAGGGTATGGACGCTAACGAAGCACTGGAAAAGGCGAAAGGCTCTTACGGTCGTTTCAAAGAAGCTGTAAAATATATCGATCCTCGTAATGAATAAGAAAACATTTACACGTGTCCTCATCGGGCTGAGTATTATCACGGCAGTGGCTACGCTCATCACGTATTTCGTGCTGGAGCCGGAAAAACCATGGCTGGCGTTTTACGTGGCTTGCTGTGGCGGTGTATTGGTTTTCAACTTCCTGATATCTTTATTCCTTGTAAATAAGAATTTTAAAAAGTAAAAAATAATATGGCTTTATTTGAAAGTTATGACCGTCGTATTGATCATATCAACGCGGTATTAAACGAATATGGTATCAACGGTATCGACGACGCGAAGGCTATCTGCGATGCCAAGGGTATCGACCCTTATACAATGTGTAAGGAAACTCAACCAATCTGTTTCGAGAACGCTTGCTGGGCTTATGTGGTAGGTGCCGCTATCGCTATCAAGAAAGGTTGCACGAACGCTGCCGAGGCTGCCGAGGCTATCGGTATCGGTTTGCAGGCATTCTGTATCGCCGGTTCTGTAGCCGACGACCGTAAGGTGGGTATCGGCCACGGTAACTTGGCTGCTCGTTTGCTTCGCGAGGAGACTAAGTGTTTCGCTTTCTTGGCCGGCCACGAGTCTTTCGCAGCGGCCGAGGGCGCTATCAAGATCGCTGAGATGGCAAACAAGGTTCGTAAAGAGCCGTTACGTGTTATCTTGAACGGCTTGGGTAAGGACGCAGCTAAGATCATTTCCCGTATCAACGGTTTCACATATGTACAAACTCAGTTCGACTACATGACGGGCGAGGTCAACGTTATCTCTGAGAAGGCTTACTCCAATGGTCTTCGCGCGAAAGTTAAGTGCTATGGTGCTGACGATGTTCGCGAGGGTGTCGCTATCATGCGTAAGGAAGGTGTTGACGTATCTATCACGGGTAACTCTACGAACCCGACTCGTTTCCAACACCCTGTAGCCGGTACTTATAAGAAAGAGTGTATGGAGAACGGACATCCGTATTTCTCTGTCGCTTCAGGTGGTGGTACGGGCCGTACTTTGCACCCGGACAACATGGCCGCCGGTCCTGCTTCTTACGGCATGACCGACACGATGGGCCGTATGCACGGTGACGCTCAGTTCGCAGGTTCTTCATCCGTTCCTGCTCACGTTGAGATGATGGGCTTCTTGGGTATGGGTAACAACCCGATGGTAGGCGCTACGGTTGCCGTAGCTGTCGCTATTGAAGAAGCCATGAAGAAGTAATCAAGTAATTACTGATATATAAACTCCTGTAATCTTAATGGTTGCAGGAGTTTTTTGTTTATGGGAATTATCGTTTATACAGCTCTTTTCCCGGATTACAGGCAAAATCAAAAGTAAACGAAGATTTTCATACTCTTATTTGGTTGATATATAAACACTTTTCGTAGCTTTGCGATAATTCTACAAGTTCATGGCGTTGAGCCTCTATGGAAAGGCATATATTTAACGAATGGTGTTATTGAAAATTATCCCGTTATCGAGAAACCGGGCTACGACAGGATAAAGCAAATACAGTTTCCACACCTTTTTCATCATAAACACTCCAGAGGGAACAGGGGAGGCAAATATCAAAAAATGAAAACAAACAGATTTTCTACAGCGATTTTAACAATGGCTTTATGTATAAATTTCGTTTCCTGTGGAGATAACGAAGGCGAAGGCGGCAATATCGATCCAGCAAACACCACGAAGCGTATAACCAATTTCACAAAAGAAACAGAAAGCTACAGCTATACTTGCAACCTAGGATATGACAGTAAAAACAAAGTCTCTGATATTTCCCGAAAAGGGACAGAGAATATTTATACAGAAGCTTATGCCTTTACATTCTCCAATAACGAGACTGTTGCCACCTCTGAGGAGCAATACGGTTCATACACCTTTATCGATAATATCAAGTTCTCTTTAAACGGAAACGGATTTTGTACAAGTGCGACATGGACAGCCATAGAAAAAAACGATACGTTTTATGAGGAAAACTCTGATCATTATACGTTCACCTATAACTCGAATAATCAGTTGACGAAAGCCGAGATCAACGGTAATACCGAAGAATACATATATAAAAACGGCGTGATGGCCAGCAGCGATGTCGCAGAAACGATCACTTATACAGATATTCCCAATATAGGCAATCTGTTTGTCGCACTTACTACAAATTACGATGACCCGTTTGAAGAATGGCGTCTGGCCGGTCTGTTGGGAAAAGCCTCGAAGTTCTTACCTAAAACGGCCGCATGGGATGAAGGCACGGAAACATACGATTACGAACTGGATGAGGATGGATATGTAAAGACCGTAAAGATAACGTTCCGTGACACAAAGGGAAGCGAACGTACCTACTCTTATAAATATACTTATGAAAATGTAAAGTAAGTACGGCAGGCGCAATGGCGCATGGCAACGCCCGGTTCGCCCCCTCCTTTCGTACCTACCCGTATTGAAACGGGCTCTTCCAGAAAACGACATAGCAAGATACAAAACGCTTATTTAAAGCAACAATAATAACGTTAGCCTTATGAAGCCTAAAAATGAATTAGATACAATAGAAAAACATATTCCCGCAGAATATGCGAGTATCAAAGACGAAGTTGTCAAAGGGATTTTAATTAAAATAGGGACGATAGAACAAGAGATATCTTCCAAACGCAATATTGCCACAAAAGAATATAATCAAAAAATCCAACAGCTCCAAGAAATCAATGAGAATATAAAGCTCACAGATAAATATACAAATGACCTAAAAATCACAATAAAAAGCATATTATCCAATTATAGCGCTAGCCTAAAAAATAAATACGATGAGATCTTTTATAAGGTAAACAATATCTTAACACAATGCGGTAATGAATTAAATAAAATCAACAAGCAAAAATCCAGGGCCAACGAAGCATACCACGAAGCTATCAACCAAAAATACACCTTAAAGCTTCCTTCAAAAAACAAACTGGAATCTTGCCGGGACACAGCCGAGATCATAAGCGGAACCATCATATGCCCCTTATTCTTATTTCTACTGGTACTAGTTATCACATTTTACAGCCAGGCTATTTATCATGGTTATCTTTCATACAGCCATGAATTATTGATCATTACTTTATTAACAATCATAGGATATCCGCTCGCTATTTTTTCGATACCCATTTTCGAAAAAGTACAGCTAGAACACAGAACAGGCCAAGTTGTATTGATTATACTTGAACTCTTATTCCTAAATTCTATTCTTATCGCATTGCCTGTTTATCTTACAAACGGGTCTGATCTTATCAAGTTAATGAAAGCGAATACATCTAACGATTTCGTGAATACTTTCGCAAGCAAAACATATCTTATCATATCATGGATTATAGAGGTTACAGCGGGTATTATTTATATTCTATCAAGTAAGCTATTGAAACTCAAAGATGCACTTGTTACGCAAACACCCTCTAAAAACAAATTAGAGCTTTACATAAACGGAACTAATCCCATAATCGTCATTGTTGGGATCATTTTATTTTTACTCCCACTCACGCTAGTTATCACATTTTACAGCCAAGCCATTTATCATAGTTATATTTCATACAGCCACGAATTACTAATTATCACTTTATTAACAATCATAGGTTACCCGGTCTCTCTTTTCTCCATACTAATTCTCGGAGAAGCAAAGAGAGAATATCGAGCGGGCAAAGTAACGCTGATTATAGCCGGGCTCCTTCTAAATTGTATTCTTATCATATTGCCAGTCTACTTTATAGGCTGGTCTGACCTAATAGAATTAATGAGATCCAATACATCTAATAATTTCGTGTATGTAATCACAAATAGAACATTTCTTTCTATACTATGGGCTGTTGAAATCATTACAGGCGTTATTTATATTTTTTCAAGTAAACTATTGGATGAAAAAGTCTCATTAACAAATCAAATATCTTATATAGAATCACAATTAAGCAGATATAAAGAAGCAGAAATAAATACAATTAAAAATCACAGGGAACAATTACGGCTATATAATGACAGATATTTAGACATAGAAATATTTTTCACCGAAAATACTTTTACCGGATTGCCCTTACACCGCTCCGAGATAGAATTGGATTATACCCATCGTCTATATTTTATGAGCCAGATAGCAGACCAATACGCTTCTTATAATAAAAGATGTATAGCTGTATTAGCATACGACCCTAAAGGTGTATACGACAGAGCCATATTATGTCCTGATAAAATCGCGACTATAGAAAATGAAAGTTTTAATCAGATAGAAATAAAACGAAAGGCAATCATAAGCTCTTTAGAGGAAAAGGCAAAGCAAATCCTTAATGACAAGGAGATTAAAAAGAGTCAAATCCAAGGTATAGAAACATTGAGGATAGCGGAGGAAAGCAAGGCCATTCAATTACTAATCGGCAATTACGACGTATTGAGCCAAAACCTATCCGAACATTCTTTACTTTTAACGCCGAGCTATGTATCTCCGACACAATCTCGATCTCACGTGTTATCCGGTAAACCCGATCATCAACTATTACTTGAACAGGCTAAGCGAAGATATATCCTGCCCTACATTTTATTAGGGAAAGAATGGTGCGGAAACAGTCTAGTTCCAACCGGAAAGTTCTTGATTCCGATATATGCCCCTTGGCACAGCATCAATGGGTCTGAAAACAAGAATTTCGCCATTTTCCATAATAAGAGAACCCGCCCAAACGCTATTGAGCTGATGAATAACCTGTTATTAAATATGCTAATGGCCTTTCCTCCGAAAAAGATACAATTTACTTTTATCGATTTAATGCATTCAGGAGATATTATCGATTTCACATCAAAGCTAGATAACAGTTTATACCAAATAATCAATACCGATCCTGGACTACGAAACACCATTGATTCCTTACAATCGGAAATCCTTAGTTTGCAGAAAAGACGATTGTCTGAATGTAAGAACCTAATGGAATACAATGTAAAAAACTCAACGATCATAGATCCTTACCGAGTAATCGTATTGCTGGATTATCCCAGCAATATGGGCACATCGGTAATCTCCTCCTTAAAGCCTTTTGTCGAGAATGGATATAAAGGCGGCATATTCTTTATTATCTTGGTCAATGAAGAGATGAAACAAAACAGCAAATTATCAGCGAATATAGAATTGCTATCCCAAGAGAACTTCAACTTTATCAAAACAACAGAATCAAAAGAGGAAATCGAGTTCAACAATAAAAGAATCCTCCCCTATTACCTACCAGAGTTAAACACCACCCCACTCATTTCCACTGAGAACAAACCATTTTTAGACATATACCTTGAGGCACTAAAAAAAGAAACCGTAAAAAAAGAGAAACCAGTCAGTCTCCGGATTAACGGAGACTCATTATATAATACCCCGTATCAAGATGCCACAATAGAATTTAAAATAGCAATCGGCAAGCGAAATGGCGAAGACGTATATTTTGAGTTAAATGAAAAAGATCACGTACATTCTTTTATCTTAGGTATGTCCGGCTCTGGAAAATCAGTGCTCCTACATGATATAATCAGTATAGCCACATTAAAATATTCTCCGGAAACATTACAGTTATACCTTATGGATTTCAAAATGGGCGGTGTCGAGTTCAATCAATATAAGAACCTGAAACATGCGAGAGCCATTTTAGTAGATGATTCCGACAAGCCTATCACCTTGGAGATATTACGCAATTTATATAGCGAAATGGATAAGAGAGGCAAAGCGATGAGCGAACATGGCGTTACTGAGTTCCAGGAATACAACAACAAGACATCAACCCCGCAAAAATTTCCACGCATCATCCTCGTGATCGATGAATGCCAAGAGTTATTCTGCGAGCGGGCAGACCAAGTTCAGCTGGAAATCAACTCTATCATCAGCAGGATCGCCAAGGAAGGGCGCAGCAAGGGAGTTCACTTATTGATGGCTACCCAAACTTTCTCTAACGCAAATATCCCACCCGAGTTATTAAACAACATAACGGACCCATACCTATTAAAGGCCAACACGATCGACTCGGAGAAATTAGTAAAGGATAGCTACAGGAATGTCAATCAGATAAAGCAATCCGGCGAGACTTTTTATCCATTCAAGGATGGCGGTTCTTGCCTGTTCCAGCCTTTCAACGCAAAAGAGAATTTATCGGACAACATATCATTGGCTATTCAAAAAAGCAAGTCATACATTAATAATACATTCTACTTCAGTGGAAAACAGACCTGCAAAATACAACCAGAATATTGTCCTGCCGCCATCAACAAAGTGATTGTCGGTAAAAAGATCAGTCTCGACGCCAAGTCTGTGGAGATAACATTCAGGCCGGACGATCCGAATCTAGCCGTTATAGGTATCAACGAGAGAAACGCATGCAGGATTTGTTTTAGCGCAATTCTGTCAAGAACGTGTTCTGCAAGCGTAAATAAGAAAGATATCTTTATTATCAATTGTATCAATCCGGAAGAAGAGGATAACACATGGATCGCCCCCATAATTAATCATCTGGGAAATAATAGCCGATGCGTTGTTATAGGACAGAGCCGGAAAAAGACATCGGAGCTTCTCCTTCATCTGAATGCCACTATCGAAAACGATATGGTCTCGGCACAAAATACAATGCTTGTTATCTTGGGGCAAAAAAGATTTAGGGATTTAATGAACAACAGCCTAATAGATGCCCCCCAAAGAGAATCTCAGGCGCTTCCACCCAGACTCGGGTATGGATCCGAGGCACGCGACGAGGTTAGATCTTCCGGCTCCAAGGCAGCGGTCACCTATAAGAGCATCCTAAAAAACATATTGAAAAACGGGCCGGATAAAGGAATCCATACGATCATCCAAGTAGATCGTCCGGAGAATCTTCTTTTCGATGATACATTCAGTCCAAAAGAAAAAGCAATACATTTTTTTGCCAATCAGGTATATTTACGTACAGCGGAAGAAAGCTCTTCTAAAAGCAGATTACCGGAGGAAATCAAACCGAAAGCATTATCTTCTGATGATCCGGAGAGGCTCAGGGCTTATTTTTATAATGCGGCTCATTCTCCGTCGTCCGTTTTATTCATGCCTTTTGTTCTTCCGGAACCAGACGAGATAAACAAATTTATTAAAGAATAATTCAAACATGGGAAATCAAGTTATCGCAAATACAGATGAAATGCGAAGTTTCGCATCCAATCTACGTAATCTAAGCAATGATCTTATCAATAGTTTCGCTATGGCCAGAAAACAAATGTATACGGTCAACGAGACATGGCTAGATAAAGAAAATACCGTTTTCATGGCAGAGTTTGAAAAAAGCCTCGCGGCTATCGAACAAATGGCAGAGCTAATGCAAGACTATAGCAACTATGTCGACCGAAAAGTCGAGCAGCTTGAAGTTTATTTGCATAATACCTATTAGCAGGCATTCCGGATGAATAGTAATATTTACATTCATGACACAGATAGCATACATCATTTAAAAGAGGCTATCCGAACATTTTCCGAGGAAATATGCGGCAACAGGCAGTTGCTCTCCTTCACACTTCAGGAGAGGATCTCCTCGTTGGTTGTCCGGCAGAAAAGCCTATACGATATCCAGGATCGCATAAAAGCAGAGCTTCGGAACGCACGGGAAGAATATGAGAATTGTCTTGATAACCCATATACCGATGAAGACGACGAGGATGAGGAAGAGGAACCCGACTGCCAGCAGGAAGAAGAGCAAGTACAGGAATTAGAGAACTTTCTCCAAGAGTTACAAGATGACATTGAACAAACGGAAAGTATTATCTCGCAAATACAATCGCTTGCCGAAGACATCGATAATAAATCGTTTTCATACCAAAACTTTATTATCGGGTTGGCTGAGGATACCTCGTACCGGCTGGATAAAATTATTTGCCAGTTAGATAATTACTGACAGTAAACATAAACTCTAATTAAAAAGATATGAGACAAATCATTCAGTCGTTTATCGCCGAAGCTGAAAAACTCAAAAGAGAAGCGGCCATAGCCAACGAACAATGGAACGACGCTGTCCAACAACATTTGTACGACAATTATTGTTACCCAATGATCAAAAGCACGCAAGATTTCACCGGGGAGATGCTGGCCCGTATTACTGAAATAGAACAACTGGAAGCCATATTATTTCAGCTAACAGATAAATATGATAAGTAATCTTCCGTAAACCATCGCATTATCTCAGCGAATCTTGAAGTTGATTCATTATAAAGTAACATTATATACGAAGAAATAGTACCTTCGCATAAATAGATAACTCAAATATGACACTGAACATAGATCAAGACACCTGCGTCAAATGCGGGAAATGCGTAAGGGTTTGTCCCTCGGATATATTTACGCAAGAAAAGACAGGAGAGCACATTAGCCTGATACATGTGGAAAGTTGCATTGTTTGCGGACATTGCGTGGATATTTGTCCTACCGATTCCGTGCGGCATAGCGAGTTTCCACCGGAGAAGGTACACGTTATCGACTATCAGGAAATGCCTACGCCGGAGCAAGTGATGTTGCTGATCAAGTCACGCCGTTCCAACCGGACATTGACCTCGAAGCCTATACCCAAGGATATGCTAGACAAGATCGTGGAGGCCGCCCATTACGCACCGACGGCGACGAACTCCCAAAGCCTCTCGTTCACCGTCATCACCGACCCGCAAAAGCTACGGCAAGTAAGCGATTATACGATAGGCGTGTTCGATTCCTTGGCGAAACTATTATTGAATCCTGTCGTGAAATGTGTCGTCAAACCGTTTATGAAGGATGTCTATAAATACGTACCGGTATTCAATCGGTTGAAAGAGAAACACAAGGCAGGTAAAGATCCGATTCTCCGGAAAGCCACCGCCCTGCTATTGATCCATACACCGAAGTCCAACCGGTTCGGAAGCGAGGACGCTAACCTCGCCTATCAGAACGCTTCCTTGATGGCGCAATCTCTTGGAGTAAGCCAGATCTACATGGGCTTCGTGCTCACCGCCATCCGGCAGGAAGGAAAAAATACGCTAGCCAAGACTTTAGGGATCGATGGCAAGATACAAGCGATCATGGCGCTCGGCATGCCGGCTTTCAAATACCCGAAGTATACGGACCGGAAAGAGATCGTCAAGAATTATATCGAGTGAGATCCCGATCACCAGAACTTATTATGTTCCGAGCTGTATTCAAAACCAGCGTCTTTAAGCTTTGTGAGAAGGGATTTCTTGTTTACTTGCAAGTCCTCGCATAAATCGTCGAGGGAGGAATAATTGTCTCGAAGTTTCATATTGATGAAGCTGAACAGCATCATCGGATCATTGGGTAATGACATAACTTTAGTAATAAAAATGTTATCTATGTTTTACAACACAAAGATAATGCTTTTTCGTGAGATGTAACCTTGGCATGATCATTATTATTTGAATGTAGGTTCGCAACAAAACAATATAAAAACAGGTTTTAAATAACGAAAACTTATAATTCAATTGAATAAGATGAAAAAATATGTATTAGCAGCCATGGTAGCCACAGCCCTATTCAGTTGTAGCGGCAACCCAAAGGCAGATGCTACGAAAACAGACAAGAATAAGCAGGAAACCGCTCAAGCTCCGGATATGCACAACGCCGAGACTTCCTTGGATTACTGGGGAGTTTACGAAGGAACATTACCCGCCGCCAGCTCGCCGGGTATCAAAACGACCCTGACCTTGAACAAGGATAAGACTTTTACCCTCCGCTCCGAATATATAGACGAGAAAGATGGCGTATTTAACGATAAGGGAACTTATACGCTAAACGGTAACATCTTGACAACGAAACAAGAAGGAGGAGACACCACCTATTATAAGGTAGAGGAAGGCCAACTGAGAATGTTAGACCAGCAAGGGAAACCGATCACAGGCGCTCTCGCCAAGTTCTATATCCTTAAGCAAACGAAAAGATACTAGGCTTTACAAAAAAACATCCCCATGCCTTGAGACCAGGCCGTACCCGCCCCGCTCTCAAAGCATGAGGATTCATAAAATGATCTACTATTTCTCAAAAATCTTTCTCGTTCGCCAGATTCCACATGTTAAGGAATGAGGCTTTCGTGATATTCACCACTTTATCCCAATTGATCCGCTCGGCGTGGTCGCTCGGTTGGTGATAATCCGGATGTCCGTCGGTATGGTACCAGATAATAGGAATCCCTACCTTGGCGAACGATCCGTTATCGCTACCTCCTACCGGCTTATCCCACGGACGGTAATCCGGGGCCAGGTTCAGGTTATATTTCTTGATATCATTCTTCAGCCACTCACCGAAAACGGGATGCGCCTCCGTATAGAAGTAAACCACATGGGTAGGCTTCGCCTCGTTATTGTTGCGACCGATCATATCGAAATTCAAGTATCCTTTCACGTTCTTTATCTCCGGGAAAGACTGGACGAAGGCTTTCGATCCGAGAAGACCTTTCTCCTCCCCGTCCCAGAAAGCGAATATGACAGTCCGCTCCGGTTGCTGGCCCGTGGCAAGGAAAGCCCTCGCTATTTGCAAAACGGCAGATACCCCGGAAGCGTTATCGTCTGCCCCGTTGTAGATCCGGTCGCCATCCAGCATCGGGTCTATCCCCAGATGATCGTAATGAGCGCCGACGATCACGATCTCATTCGGGTTCTTACCCTCGATCTTGCCCAAGATGTTATTCAAGGATAGTTTCTGGAAAACACCGATCTGCTTGATCGCGGCTACCGAATCCGGATGTACCTGCCAACGGGCCCCTTTTTTCTGACGTTCCAGATGATATGCCTCGAACGGGTGGTAATAAGAGTCGCCCAAAGGACCGATGCCCAAGGACTTCAGGTTCGCCACGATATAATCGCCCGCTATACGGCCTCCCCGGAAACCGGCCTCACGGCCTTCCAAGTCATCATCGGCCAAGAAACCGATATGCGCCTCGGCGGTAGATCTATTTATCACGTCCAACCCCTTCTTCTCCGGGCTCTCTGCCCAAAGAGTCGTACTTAATGCCAACGACATTAAGAGTAATCCTGCTTTTTTCATCGCTTTTGTGTTCAAATGATTATGTTTTAGCTTTTTCATCCACAAATATATATAATTTCCCCGATATGCGGAGGCGAAGGAAAGGAAAGGACACAAAAAAAGGCTCACCCGGCCTTATCGCCAAAGGTAACCCCTCGTTTTCTATCTCTCACCATACCGTTTAAAAACGGAGGTAAGAGATAACATCTAAAAATATTTCTTACTTTGATTCTTTACTAAAAAAGACGCGGTCTTCAATTTTTCTCCGCATCTACATTCATTTCGCTCATCAGGCGACGGATCTCAGCGTTCAATCGCTGACTCATGGCACCATTACCAGCCGACTGGTAACGATCTGCTTGGTAACGCAACATCGCTAAAGCACGAAGGCTTTTCTCATTTTCTCTTATCATCATAATCTTTTTGTTTTACGCTTTCCACGCTTGGAAAGCCAGTTAATAAATACCTAAAACGATCTTTTTTTTCTTAGTTTGTTACAAAGATAACCATTTTACCCGAAATAATGTTGTAGAACATAATAAAATATTTCGTTTTTTCGATTATTTATGAATTATGCTAATAAGTCTAAATACGCCGGGGAATCATTCCACCGGTGTTAATTCCCCTGTAACAGAATCTATTACAAATCCTCTTACCGTTATATCCGATGGAATCAAGGGATGATTCCGGATTTGCTCCACGGTCTCGTGTACGGATGTCTCGGAGGTATCGAATCCTCGCAACCACGACTCGAAATTTATGCCGCAATAACGGATCATATCGATACGTTCCTGCGGGATTCCCCGCTCCTTCATCTTCTCGATCATCTCGTCGCTATTCATGTGCTTGGCCCCGCAATCGGTATGCCCGATAATCATTACCTCCACGACCCCCAACTCGTAAATAGCCACCATCAGGCTCCGGATAACGCTCCCGAAGGGATGGGATATGATCGCCCCGGCGTTCTTGATGATCTTCACGTCTCCATTCTTGATGCCCAAGGAGGCGGGTAGCAACTCGGTCAGGCGGGTATCCATGCAAGACACGATGGCGATCTTCTTGTCCGGATATTTATTCGTGATATATTTCTCATATCCTTTGTTCTTTACGAACTCACGATTATAGCTTATCAGTTCATCAATCATAGCGTTTGTGATTTAATGTTATTAAAAGGTTTATTTATATGATGCCGAAATGTCTCAAAGCGTTCATGATACCATCATCATCCACGGAATCGGTCACGTAGTCTGCCGCCTCTTTCACCTCATCATCGGCGTTGCCCATGGCTACCCCGATCCCGGCACGGCGAAGCATGGCCATATCGTTGCCTCCGTCGCCAAAGGCCATTGTCTCATCGGGCGAGATCCCGTAATACTCGATGATCTTATCGATCCCGACAGCCTTGCTGCTTCCCCGCGGCACTACATCCGCGAACAACGGGTTCCAGCGGGTAGACTCGCAATGCGGCAGTACGGACATGATACGTTCCTCCTTCCCGGGCGTGAAAAAGGCGATCAACTGGAACACGTCTTTCCCATTGTTTCCCCGGAGCGGGCGAAGCGGAGGCATCGGGAAATCAAGCATTCCGAAGAGCTCCTCTACCGCTCCGTCCGTATAGTTCAGGTAAAGATTGTCTTCCTCCACCAAGGCGCAAGGGAATGCCTCCTCATTCTCTTGATAGCGGATCAACGCCTCTATATCTTCGGAAGGGATGCTGTGCTTGTAGATCACCTTATCCTTACCGGCCAAGCAATATCCTCCGTTCAAGGTAATATAGCCATCGAACTCTTGCGTCCCGAGGTTATTGATAGATTGTAATTGGCGGCCGGTAGCGATGAAAACCTTGATTCCCTTTTTCCTCAACAGCTCCAAGGCCCGTACCGTGGAGTCTGGTAGTTTATGGGTCTTGAAGCTTACCAACGTTCCGTCAATATCAAAAAATACTGCCTTAATCATACTCATATATTCTTCTTTTCGTACAAAAGTAGGTAAAAAATATGATGTCAAGATCTTTTAGGGGGAACTTGAAAAGCAAATTAACCTGTATTTAGATAGGTTACTATTGTTACTCAAGCCGGAAGCAAAAAACAATTTGTACTTTTGCAGTCTGTTACCAACTAAATCTATCGTATGAAGAAACATTTTATACTTTTCTTGCTTTGTCTAGCCACGAACGCCAGCCTGACGGCCCAAGAGACCCTTCGGGAGAATAACGGGGAACCTACACTCGTGGAACGATTGTCGAACGGAGGGATCAAGATCAACAGCGCCGAGATGAACTTCCAGCTTTTCACCTCGGCCAATGCCGAGTTTGTGGGGAACGAGCTGGACGGGATGAACTTCAAGCTAAACCGTGTCCGGCTGGAGATCAAGGGGGATGTAGGCAAATGGCTGGGGTATCACTACCGGCAGTCGTTCAACAAATACTCCGATCCTTACTCGCTCGACAATCTCTCCTCCTCGCTGGAACTGGCTTACGTGAACCTAAAGGCACGGCATAATTTCAATTTCACGATCGGCAAACAGTTCGTCAATTTCGGGGGATATGAATATTTCGTCAATTCTATCCGGGTACGAGAGTTCAGCGAGTTCAATAATCTACTGACCGCCTACCAAGCCGGTATCTCAGGAAACTGGCAGGTCAACCCGGATCACGAGCTTTGTTTCCAGATCGTGAACAATCGCAACGGCAACGACGAAGACATCTATCCTACGGGGCTTCCCGAGGGCACAGGCAAGGCCAAGATCCCCTTCATGTATACGGTCAACTGGAACAGCTATTACCTGGACAAAACCTTGCAACTGCGTTACGCTACCGCCGTCGGGCAACAGACCCGCAAACGCTACTCCTATTATTTCACCTGCGGCAATACCTACGAGAAAGGCCCGTTGCTGACATACCTAGACATCATGTACACCCGCCAAGGAATCGACCAGCACGGAGTCATCAGCCGTCTGCCCGGCACACCCCATACCGCCATGAACACCGAGTACCTGTCGATTATCGGCGATATAGACTACCGTATCCATCCTCAATGGAACGTTTACGTGAAAGGGGCGTACGAGACCGCCCGGGTATACAAGAGCAACGGCGATTTCCAGAAAGGGATGTACCGCCGCTCATGGAACGCACAAGGCAGCGTGGAATTCTTCCCCTTCAAGAAACTCGACCTTTTCGTGTTCGCCCTATACACCTACCGGGGTGTTATCCTTGAGAAAGCCGCCACGCTCATGGGGGCCGTAGAACCGGATACCCACCGGATATCGCTAGGCTTGGTCTACTCAATCCCGGTTTTCTGACAGGCGGTTACGCATAAGGTCGCACAAGGCCACACATAAGGCAGCGTAGGCTTACACATAAGGTGGCGCAGGCCAACGCTACCTCATGCGTAAGCCTACGCTACCTTATGTATAAGCCTACACCGATATACGTGTAGAAAACCGCCTACATTACCCCAAAAAAGGCGGTGCCTTCCGTCGCCGGAAACACCGCCTTTATTCTATATATAAAAGACTTGTTTATAATTAAGCCTCTACATCCCAATTCTCGGCAGCCAGACGCTTGTAGCTACGCAGACGCCATTTAGCGTTCTCCTCGGCGGCGGCAAACAACTCTGCGGCCTCGGCCGGATATTGCTTAGCTACGGAAGCGAAACGAACCTCACCCTTCAAGAAATCTTGGAACTTACTCCAATCCGGCTCCTTGCTATCCAAAGTGAACGGATTCTTGCCCTCGGCCTCCAAAGCAGGGTTGTAACGCCACAAGTGCCAGTAACCGCATGCTACGGCTTCTTTCTCCTCAGCTTGTGATTTGCCCATACCCTTCTTCAAACCGTGGTTGATACAAGGCGCATAAGCGATGATCAAAGAAGGACCGTCGTAAGCCTCAGCCTCGCGGATCGCCTTCAATGTCTGAGCTTGGTCGGCACCCATAGCGATCTGAGCTACATATACGTAACCGTAAGTAGTAGCCATCAAGCCAAGGTCTTTCTTACGTACTCTCTTACCGGAAGCGGCGAACTTAGCGATAGCGCCCACCGGAGTAGCCTTAGAAGACTGTCCACCCGTGTTAGAGTAAACCTCGGTATCCAATACCAAGATATTCACGTTCTTGCCGGAAGCGATCACGTGATCCAGACCACCGTAACCGATATCGTAAGAAGCACCGTCGCCACCGATAATCCATTGAGAACGTTTCACCAAGAAGTGAGACAATTCCTTGATCTGGGCGCAAACCGGACAACCTTCCTTGATGCCTTGCTCAACGAATGCCATTATCTGCGGAGCCAATTCCTTCGTCTTCTCAGCGTCGTTCTTATTAGCGATCCAAGCAGCGGCTACTTCTTTCGCCTCGGCAGGAGCATGCTCACCCTCGGTGATCTGTTGCAACAGACCTTCCAGACGGGCACGCATCTTCTCGTTCGCCAACTCCATACCTAAACCGAACTCGCAGAAATCCTCGAACAAAGAGTTTGCCCAAGCCGGACCCTGCCCCTTCTCGTTCGTAGTGTAAGGAGTGGAAGGAACGGAACCGGAGTAGATAGAAGAACATCCGGTAGCGTTGGCTACCATCTCACGGTCGCCGAACAGTTGGGAGATCAACTTCACGTACGGAGTCTCACCACAACCGGAGCAAGCGCCGGAGAACTCAAACAACGGAGTAGCGTATTGTGAGTTCTTCACGTTGGACTTGATGTCTATCAAGCTCTGCTTAGAAGAAACATTAGCTACGCAGTAGTTCCAGTTATCAGCCTCAGCCAACTGACCTTCCAGCGGAACCATAGCCAATGCCTTGTTACCCTTGAATCCCGGACAAACATCGGCGCAGTTGCCGCAACCCAGACAGTCGAGAACGTCTACCTGCATACGGAACTTCATACCCTTCATAGCGGCCGGAGCCTTCACGTCTAACATAGCGAAGTTAGCGCCCTTCTGCTCCTCGTCGTTCAATACGAACGGACGGATAGAAGCGTGAGGACAAACGTAAGCACATTGGTTACATTGGATACAGTTCGCCTCATTCCAAACCGGAACGAAAGCGGCCACGCCACGTTTCTCGTATTTAGCGGTTCCTTGCGCCCAAGTACCATCCTCGATGCCCTTGAATGCGGAAACCTTCAATAAGTCGCCATCCTGAGCGTTGATCGGACGAACTACCTCGTTGATGAAAGCAGGATCGTTGTTTACGACAGCCTCATCATCCGGAAGATTAGCCCAAGCGGGATCAACCGTCAATTGGTTGTACTCGCCACCACGGTCTACAGCCGCATAGTTCTTGTTCACTACGTCCTCGCCCTTCTTGCCATAAGACTTAACGATGAATTTCTTCATCTGCTCGATAGCCAAGTCTACAGGGATAACGCCCGTGATACGGAAGAAAGCAGACTGAAGGATCGTATTGGTACGGTTACCCAAACCGATCTCCAAAGCGATCTGTGTAGCGTTGATATAATATACAGTGATATTCTTCTGGGCGAAATAACGTTTCACACGGTTAGGAAGGTGCTTAGCCAACTCCTCGGCGCCCCAAACGGTATTCAACAAGAAAGTACCGTTCTCACGCAAACCGCGAGTCACGTCGTACATGCGCAAATAAGCCTGAACGTGGCAAGCCACGAAGTTCGGGGTATTCACCAAATAAGTAGAACGGATCGGATGATCGCCGAAACGCAAGTGAGAACAAGTGAAACCACCGGATTTCTTAGAGTCGTAAGAGAAATAAGCCTGGCAGTATTTATCCGTGTTATCACCGATAATCTTCACCGAGTTCTTGTTAGCGCCTACCGTACCGTCGGCACCCAAACCGTAGAACTTAGCCTCGAACATACCCTCACCGCCCAAGGCGATCTCTTCCTTCTGAGGCAGAGAAGTGAAAGTAACGTCATCCACGATACCGATCGTGAACTGGTTCTTCGGCATCGGCAACGCCAAGTTCTCGAATACGGACAGGATCTGAGCCGGAGTCGTATCCTTAGAACCCAGACCATAACGGCCACCTACGATCACCGGAGCATCCTCCTGACCATAGAAGCAGTCTTTTACGTCCAGATACAACGGCTCACCGTTAGCACCCGGCTCTTTCGTACGATCCAATACGGCGATACGCTTAGCGGTCTTAGGCACGGCAGCCAAGAAATGCTTAGCGGAGAACGGACGATACAAGTGAACGGATACCAAACCTACCTTCTCGCCCTTAGCGATCAAGTGGTCGATAGCCTCGCGAGCGGCTTCCGTAACAGAACCCATGGCGATGATCACACGCTCAGCGTCCTCAGCTCCGTAATAATCGAACAAACCGTACTTACGGCCCGTGATCTTGGAAATCTCGTTCATATATTCTTCTACGATAGCGGGAACAGCCTCGTAGTAGGTGTTGGAAGATTCTCTGTGCTGGAAGAAATGATCCGGGTTCTCGGCCATACCGCGAGCGACCGGTCTCTCCGGGTTCAAGGCACGGGCACGGAACTCTGCCAAAGCTTTCTGGTCGATAAGCGGAGCCAAGTCCTCATTCTCCAAAGCCTCGATCTTCTGGATCTCGTGAGAAGTACGGAAACCATCGAAGAAGTTCACGAACGGTACACGAGACTTGATCGTAGACAGGTGAGCTACACCGGCCAAATCCATAACCTCCTGTACGGAACCCTCGGCCAACATAGCGAAGCCTGTCTGACGGGCAGACATCACGTCTTGATGGTCACCGAAGATACACAACGCGTGAGAAGCCAATGTACGAGCGGATACGTGGAAAACGCAAGGAAGCAATTCTCCGGCGATCTTGTACATGTTGGGGATCATAAGCAACAAACCTTGAGAAGCAGTGTAGGTTGTTGTCAAGGCACCAGCTTGCAATGAACCGTGAACAGCACCTGCGGCACCACCCTCTGATTGCATTTCCTGTACCATTACAGTCTCGCCGAAAATATTCTTACGTCCGGCTGCAGCCCACTCATCTACATATTCTGCCATTGTAGACGACGGAGTGATGGGGTAAATAGCGGCTACCTCACTGAACATATACGAGATATGAGCAGCGGCCTGATTACCATCACAGGTTAAAAATTTCTTCTGTTTTGTCATAGACCTATAAAACTATTAGTATTAAAAAAATCTTCACTCAATATAGAAAACCGAACAACCAGAGCGGGACCATGTTCCCCTCCCCGATCTCGGTCTTATCGACAGCGTAATACATATCCGGATTGTTCCTCACTTTCATATTTTCCTCGATCCGGAAATTATACATCGTATTCACCAGAAAGTGGGCGTTCTTGATTCCTTCATTCAGCTTATTGTCTTTCAACAGTTGGTTATAAAAGAACGATTCGCGCACCGCTTGCGTATTTACCTCCATCGGACGGATGGGGTACATCAGGTTCGAGTTGTACATATATACCTTAGAGGGTTTCTTCGGGAAGGATTCGCCCACCGGATATAGCATGCTCATCAAACGGGCATCTGTCAAATACTTGATATAGTTCATCACCGTGGCCCGGGATGTCTCGATATCCTTGCTCAACTGACTCACGTTGGGGGTACAAGGGGCGCTCGTAGCCAACAAATAGAGTAGTTTGCGTAGCTTTGGCAGGTAGCTTTGCTCGATTTGCTTTATGTATAACACATCTACCTCTAGCATCATGTTCATGGTCTTCAGCAGATTCTCGGAGAAGTTACGCTTCTCCAGGAAGAACGGATAGAAACCATGATGGAGATAATCCTGGAAATAAGCCATGGGCCTTACGACCGAGCAGATTCGTTTGGCGATTTCCTGATGATTCTCTAATACCTCTTCGAACGTGTAGGCGGGAAACTGGTTCCCCGACATCAAGTTCAAGAACTCACGGAACGAGAACCCCCTGAGATTATACGATACCACCTTGCCGGACAAGTCCGGATTCTCTTCTTTCAGACGCATCACCGACGATCCGGAGAAGACGATCTTCAAGTCCTCGAAATTATCATAGCAGTACCGCAACTCTCTCGACCAATCGGAATATTTAAACACTTGGTCTATCAACAGCACCTTCCCGCCTTTGGCCCGGAACTCGGCGGCGAAATCAACGAGCGTGCGTTCCGTAAAATAAAAATGATTTAAATTAATGTATAAGCATTCCTTATTATCGGCCCCAAAACGCTCACGGGCATAGTCTAATAAGAAAGTGGTCTTCCCGACTCCTCGCGAACCTTTAACACCGATCAACCGATCCTCCCAGTTGATCTCATCCATCAATCCCCTTCGTACCGGAGAATACAGATGCTCTACCAGATATTTATGTGTCTTAAAGAATGCCTCCACTTGGTAATTGAAAATTAAAAATTGAAAATTGAAAATTACCGGCACAAAGATAAACATCTTTTCTTATTTGCAATGCGGAGATTGCAATTTTTTAGTTGAAAAGCAAAGTTTGAACTAACAAATCATGAGGCTCGTGTTGTTTTTACAATGCTTGCCAGTAATTTCAATATTTCTTCGCGGTCTTCCGTTATAGACTTGAATTCTTTCCGATCGAGATAATTTGTTCTGTATAGCAACTCTAGCCAGTATGCCGATTCATTCGTTTCCTTTAACGCGATACTCATTTTACTTACAAAATCAGCACGGAATTGAGCATGTTCGCTTTCTTTCAATAAAGCGCCAACAGCCGTCCCACTCCTTAGCAGTTGCCTAGAAAGAAAAACTCCTTTCTTCCGAACAAGGCCTTACGCAAATTCACGATCCGAATAGCAAAAGCCATAGCTTTGCTCATCACGACATTCTCTTTCATAGTTTTCAGTTTATAACGGAAGACCGCCTATCTAATTTTCAATTTTCAATTCTCAATTTTCAATTATCGAGATCCATCCGTAAGTATCCGGCTCGTCACCATATTGGATGGCACGCAGCTTATGATACAGTTTCTCGCAGATAGGGCCTGGCTTGCCGTCTTTCGCGATAACGAAAGACTTGTTCTCGTCTAAATCATCGATCTGCGAGATCGGGGCGATAACGGCGGCGGTACCGCACTCGGCAGCCTCATCAAACGTGGCGATCTCCTCGAACGGAACCGGGCGGCGTTCTACCGTCAATCCCATATCCTCGGCCAATTGCTGCAAGCTCTTGTTCGTGATAGAAGGCAAGATCGAGTGGGATTGCGGGGTGATATAGCTATTGCCGCGGATACCGAAGAAGTTCGCCGGACCGCACTCGTCCAGGTATTTCTTCTCTTTCGGATCCAGATACAATACGGCGGCGTATCCCTTGGAATGGGCGATCTCGCCAGCCACCAGACTGGCCGCATAGTTGCCACCAACCTTGATCGTGCCTGTGCCGTTAGGAGCCGCACGGTCGTACTCGCGAAGTATACAAACCTTCGAGGGCTGGAACCCGCCCTTGAAATACGGGCCTACCGGAGTGACAAATACCATAAACATATACTCGGGAGCCGGCTTCACTCCTACCTGAGCACCCAAGCCGATCATCAACGGACGGATATATAAGGCGGCGCCACTCTCATAAGGAGGAACGAAACGCTCGTTCAATTTCACGACTTTACGAACAGCTTCCTCGAACATCTCCACCGGCAACTCGGCCATCTTGATGCCCCGGCTGGAAGATTGCATACGCTTAGCGTTCTCGTCCATACGGAATACACGAACCTTACCGTCTTTTCCGCAGAAGGCCTTCAAGCCCTCGAAAGACTCTTGTCCGTAATGCAAGCAAGTAGAGGCCATGTGGATATTGATAATCTCGGATGAGGAAACTTCCAACTCACCCCACTTACCGTCACGATAGTAGCATCTTACATTGTAGTCTGTCTTGATATAACCAAATCCCAGCTCAGACCAATTTAAATTTTCCATATCTATACAATTTGCTGTAATTAGTTTAAAATTAACAAATTACACTGTTAATAATGTCGCTCAAAAGCAAAAACGCCCATAGCTGCCGCTACGGGAGATCTTGTGTACCGCAAATATACGCTAATTTATATATAGTTCGGCCTATAAACTAAAAAAAGCAAGCCTTTCGCTTGCTTTTCATTACAATTTATAGCGGGCCGGCCCCCGCGTACGGAATGGCCGGCTCTTCTCTTTCCCTGGATATATTGCCCGGTTTATCAGAAACACTTTCCGAAGAAGATCGCGTTCATGAACAACTTACTGGTTCCAAAATAATAAGAACGGAAGTTCATGTCGTCCGCGAAGACAACGACAGAGCCACTCTTATATTTCTTGGCGAACACCGCAGGCGAGTTCTTCAACAAATCCTCGTTCTTAGCGGACAAGAAACCAGATAGACGAGGCTTGTCCGTATAATATAAAGGAGAGACATAGGGATTGTCGTTCTTCTTGAAGATAATATTATTCTTCTTCATCACGGCGATCTCCGACTGATCAAGCCCCCATGCCAACGGATGCGTGATATCCAAGTGGCAGTTCAAGATAACGCCATCCATATCATTGCCCGCATCTGCCTCTTTTTTCTCGGCGAAAGCCCTGTAAGCGGAAGAATCCTCTTTAAAGGAGGCATCCTTCACCTCTATCGGGAAGATACCCGATTTATTCACCCAAGTATAAGCCTTGCCAGATGCGATCAACGTTCCACCGGCAGCTACCCAAGCCCGCAAAGCATCCTCTGAACGTTTCGTGAGGTTCGGGACTCCGTTCGCCAATATGATCACATTGTAACGCTGAAGTTTCTCGGGGGTCAACGTGGCTGTAGCCTCGATCAAGGTAGGACGCATCTGGAACCGCCGATCCAACAAGAACCAAGCCTCACCCGAATCCGGTATACCCATCGTACGCCCGACCAAAATGGCAACCTCCGGCAACCGCAACGTCTGGAAGACAGGACTTCCGAGATCCACGTCTTCCATCAGCCCCGTTTTCGCCGCATAAACCTCCACGCCAGATTCCTCGGCCAACCGGGAGATCAGCGTATACAACTCATCCGATGATACGGACTGGTTCTGTGCCGAGACAAGGATCGTTCCGTATCCCATCTCTTTATCAATATCTCCCGAACGGAAATGGAACGGACGGTTACTGGCGTGTATGTAAATCCCCTTACGCATCAACTCGTACATCACTTTCGGCGCATAAAACTCAACGCTGGAGAAGACATACCCGTAGTCGCTCTTCCCCCCGATAACCTTACCTGGAGTAAACTCATTCGTAGAGACCAACTCGCCTACCAAACCGGCCGTACTCTTAACAGGCGCATAACGCAGATTGAACGCATGAGGGAATGTCCATGTGGAAATATCATAAAAGACGCTATCCGTGTACTCGTGTACATTCTCCATCACGGTCCGGATCATCGCATTAAACTTCTGGTCTACGGGGATAACATAAGCGTCTTCAGACTTAAAAGCCTCACCCGCCAAAGTAACATCTTTAGCCAAGCGGTACACATCAATCTGATGATGTCTCATATTCTCCAAAAAATGATAGGCGACCGCCCGGGAACCTCTCGCATCGAAGACATACCCTTTCACGGGCTGTTTCGCTACCTCATCCTTAACATTCTTGAAAAAGTCTCGTTGATAGCCCAATAGATCCTGACGCATCCGGTAAGCGGAGAAAATCGTCCCGTAAGATCCATATGCCTGGTTACGGATCGTCCAGGCGAAAGACCGGATTCCATTCCTGGTCTCTCTCAGATGCCCCCGGGAAGTACCTTGCTCATACAACAGGCAAATAGAACCGTGAATATCACCGTAAGCGGCACCTTTACCCATGTAATAATCATCATATCCCTCTTTCGAATAGTAAAGCGTACCGATCTTATCCAGCTCTTCCGCTACCACCGCCGAGACCTTGGAGGCAAACGCCTGATTCTCGTCCGTCACCAAATCATGGATTCGTTTCGGATGTCCCGGACTGAAATAATAAGGACGTGCCGAACCTTGCTCATGCAAATCGGCCAAGACATTAGGCAACCAACCCATATAATTATCTACGCCATTCCTTCCTTCCGGATGCTGTAGCATCAACCAATCCCGGTTGCAATCCGCCCAATAATGATTCGTGCGGCTGGAAGGCCAAGGCTCCAAGAACTCCCGCGAATTCAAATCGCTTACATCTGTCTGGCTCCGAGAGGTGTTCACCCAAGAGGCAAAACGGTTGATACCATCCGGATTGGCTCCGGGGGTAAGCAATACCACCGTATTATCCAGCAAATCGTCGATATCGCCTCCTTTTGCCGCCGCCAAGAAATAAGCGACCGCCAAAGAAGAGTTCACGCCCGACGGCTCATTCCCGTGGATAGAATATACCAAGCTTACGACAACCGGCATCTTGCCTACATCCAAGGAAGCGGAACGAGCCGCATCTGTCAAAGCCAAGTGCTCCTCCTTGATCTGGTCTATCCTCGCCTGGTTCTCGGAGGAAGTGATCGTCACCTCGATAAAAGGACGATGTTGATACGTACGCCCGGTCTCTCGCACCGTAACACGATCCGACACGGCGGCCAAGGTTTTCATATATTCAACCACCTGTCCCCAATCGGCATGTTGTTCTCCCAGTTGGAACCCGAGCACCTTCTCAGGTGTCGGGATATCGGGATTATACATATAGCTTCCTTTTGGCAGGAAATAAGCTAAATCATATGCGTAGGCGGCAGCTCTCGGTTGCGCGGAGACAGCCGCGGTTATTGCTAAAAATAGTCCTAGGAAAATAAATCTCAATCTCATGTCTTATATTATAAAGGATTTTGTTCGCACAAAGGGTTCACCTCGATCTCATCTTGCGGGAATAACCATTGCCACTCCTTAGAGTCTGCGTCGCGGTAACGATTCTCCTCGCCCATGGGGTGCCCGTCGTACATATTATAATTAGAAGCTTCCGGGTCTACATTGGTAGGCATCTTGGTGTTGCTATTCCACGGATCGTTGCTATAGCCCAACTCTTCCCGGGTTTTCGGTCCTCTGTCTAGCGGCAAATGCAAACGTTTCAAATCCAAGAAGCGGAAACCTTCTCCCCACAGCTCGATACGTCTCTGGAACATGACCTCCTCGATCAGGTCGTCTCCCGTCTTCGTAGACAACTGATATTGCGGGTCGCGATGACTAGCCAACGGATACAAGGCATTGGCCGCCTCCTGATAACGTCCGGCACGTGCATATCCCTCTGCCTCGATCAGCATCATTTCCGGCAAACGCATCCAAGGAACGTCGCCGCATTTCATATTCTCGTCTGCCAAAAGGAACTTATTGGCCATATAATTACGGATACGCCCGCCGGTAGGTATAATAGGTCTAGGCTCAGACTCCGGATCCTGTGCCCGGGGGAACCACAACGTCTTACGGATATCTGTATCAGAGATCTTGTTGTAGAGCAAATTATAGATAGCCCGAGGCGTATTCTTATTATAGCTAGCGTTCTTATTGGACATGAAACTGTGGAAGTCTTTCAGCGTACCCGCTTGATCTTCTTGCCCTTTCTTGCCCCATAACCATTCTGTGTTACTCTGGTCGCTCATGCGATTCACGGTCGTTACATACGTATCATCTTGTAATTTCGCGCCAGACTGTTCTACGACCAACTTAGCCATCTCCGCGGCCTCCAGCCATTTCCCTTGCGTCAGCAAGACCCGTGCCTTCAATCCCCGAGCGACATGCACGTCTATATGCGACTTATTCTCCTTTTGAATAGAAACGCCACCCAATAAAGAGATGGATTGATCCAAATCCGCATTGATTTGCTCGTATACCTGGGCTACGGTAGAGCGGGGTAAATTATCCGTCGTATTCTCCAATCGAAGGATCACGCCGGGTTTATCATTGCTTCCGTCCGGCTCATAGCGATATCCCCAGCATTGTACCAGATAATAATACGCGAATGCCCGATAAGCCAAGGCCTGTCCCTTGATATAATCTCTCTCTTCCTGCGTACCCTCCGCTCCATCTATATTGGAGATAATCATGTTCGCGTTCGAGATAAAGATGTAGAACAAGTTATATTGATAATCCAAATGCCCGGAAGTCGGCGTACGATGTAGCGTCCATTTCGCTTGCGACTGGAACTGCGCGTTCGCCACCGTATATACCAAGTCCTCCCCCATCATGTCCAGCCAGATCATAAAGGTCTGGAATCCACCCTCCGCATAGGTACTAGACAAAGACGGAGTATACATCAACTTATGCAAGCCGTTGACGGCCATCATCCCTCCCTCGGTCGTCTCGAACATTTGCTCTTGATCGACATTCTGGGTAGATTTTGTCTCCATGAAATCATCGCCGCAGGAAGCGCATACCAATGATAATCCTACGAACAATGCCATTATTTTATTTTTCTTCATAATATACTTGTTTTAAGATTAGAATGTAATATTCAGTCCCATGGTAAATACGCGCGCCGGCAAATAAGTATCACCATTGCCTGTATAACCGGAGAAAGTATTCTTTTTCGGATAATTACCTTTCCGTTTCGTGATCTGGAATACATTCTCGGCAGAAGCATATAGTTTCAGGCCTTTCACGCCCAGCGTCCGGATCATATGCTCAGGGAACGTATACCCCAAATTAATATTCGACAGTTCCAGCATATTCGAGCTTATCAGCCAACGAGTAGAGGTAGCGGCCTCCAGGTCTGTAGCGTCGCTACCGTTAGAGATACGCGGCACGTTAGTGATATCGCCCGGTTTCTGCCACCGGTTCAGCATATCCACGTGCAAGTTTGAATAAGACAACGATCCCGTACCCGCAGACATCAAGTCAGAGTAGGTAGCGTCGTACATCGTACCTCCCAATTGATAATAAAATGTCAGAGAGAGGCTGATTCCTTTATACATCAAATCCGTAGACAAACCTCCCGTCAGCTTCGGCATAGATTCTCCCGCATAGGCGAACTCAGCCTCGTTACGAGAGGTCGTATAAGTCTTGCCATCTACCGTAACCAACGACTCGGATTCTTTCAAAGCCTCCTCGGTAGGAACATACAAGCTACTACCGGTCTCCGGATCCACACCAGCCCACTGGCGCAACCAGAACTCATAACGAGAATGCCCCTCTTCTACCTTGTGAACCCCGCTGACAAACGGATCGACCGGAAGTTCCGTGATACGGTTCTTGATATGCGTGCCGTTGAAGTTGACACCCCACGAGAAATCTTTCTTCTCAATGATCCGTGCCCCCAACTCGACTTCCACACCGCGGTTATACATCGTTCCGGCATTCAAATCCTGGCTGCTCATACCGGTAGAAGGAGATAACGGCACGGAAAACAGCAAATTACTCGACTGGCGATTGAAAAACTCGACAGTTGCCGTATAACGATTGAATAAACTCATCTCCAAAGCCACATCCAAGTTATGCGAAACCTCCCATTTCAAATTTTTGTTACCTAAAGAGGCTTGGATATAACCCGCCTCCGTAGCGTTCTGCGCAGGCTCGTAAGTAGCTCTCCAAGGATAATAGCCACCGATATCATCGTTACCTACCTCACCATAAGAAGCCCTCAACTTCAATAAATCCACGAATTGCAAGCCCCTCATGAATTTCTCCCGGTCGATACGCCAACCTCCACCTACCGACCAGAAATTACCCCAGCGAGAATCTTTATAAAAACGAGACGAACCATCCCGCCGGAACGACGCGGAGAAAAAGTATTTATTATCAAAATCATAATTCAAACGAGAGAGATAACCCTCTGTCGTGTATTTACTCGTATAAGAGGTAGGGGTCGTATTGATATTCGAGTAGTTCGCCAGCTCATAATTCCCCGCAAACTTCTGGTCTTTCATAGAGGCTTTCAGATAATTATACTCATAATCGTAACTCTCGTGTCCCACCAACACGTCTACATGATGTTTGCCGATGTCTTTATTGTAGGTCAGCAACTCATTAAAAGTCCAAGTAGTCGTGAAGGAGTTCGATTTCGTGGCCGTACCCGTATTTCCCTTTTCCTCGTAAACCACGCTCGCAGATGATGCCAGATAAGAGTTCGCGCCGACTCCCCCATTAAACGTAAACTTGAAATCTTTCAAGAAAGAGATCTCCGCGAAGACTTTCGCGTTAATCGTGTTACGCTTGTTCTCATCCTGCCGATCTTGCAATTCTTTTGCCGGATTATTACCGGATACGAACTCGCGGATAGGAATCTCCACACCATTGATGTTGTATCCCGTACCAAAATCATACATTAAGTTCCCATTCTCATCGCGGATATACTCTCCGGTATTCGGATCGTGCAAGTGGATCGGATAAATCGGCCCTACGAAACGAGTGAACCGGAACGGGTTCGAGTTATTACCGCTACTCTCATTTTGGTTTCCTTTCGAAGAGCTCATATTCGCAGAGATATTGGTACCAACCTTCAGCCATTTCGTGATCTGGGAATTCACGTTCGCCCTGGCGGTATATCGTTTGTAGTTCGAGCCGATAATATAACCGTTCTCATTCGTATAACCCAAAGACGCGTAATAATCCGTTTTATCAGATCCTCCGCTAATCGCTACGGAAGCATCCGTACGGCTACCCAGACGTTCCACGGCATCCTCCCAATCCGTATCATCTTCCCAAAGCATCTGCGCGTTCGGGTTCACCTGCCCGTTCGCGTCCATCACCTGATCTCTCGGCACATTAAAAGGATTGTAAGTCAAGTTATCAAACAGATTACGGGCCGCCAGCTCACCAGCGTCGGCCATCGCCTTACCATCTCTCATATATTGATTCCGGAGATTTTCCCAGTACAAAGTAAGATAATCGTTCAACCCCACCTTCCTATAGTCTCCACTCTGGCGGGCCGTAATACCTTGATTGAATTTCACGTTCACGGTCATCTTATCTTTCTGTCCTTTCTTGGTAGTAATCATGATCACGCCATTGGCCGCACGCGATCCGTACAAAGCGGAAGAAGCCGCATCCTTCAAAACCGTAAGACTCTCTATATCCGTCGGGTTGATACTACTGATCGCATTGTCGTACGGCATGCCATCCAATATGATAAGAGGAGAGTTACTAGAACTGTAAGAACCGATACCCCGAATACGGATGTCGGGCTCGGAACCCGGCTGTCCGTTCGCAGAAAGCACCTGTACACCGGCAGTGGCTCCAGTCAAAGCGCTCGTTATACCCGTCACCGGACGTATTTCCAATTTCTCTTGTTTGATAGAGCTGGCAGATCCCGTAAACGTACTCTTTTTAGACGTTCCGTAAGCCACGACCATAACCTCATCGATCTCCAACGCATCCGATTTAAGCAGCACTTTGATTATCGGCTTAATCGCCACCTCCTCAGTCTTCGTACCGATATAGGAAATTTGTAAAACTTGAGCGGAAGCCGGGATATCCGTCAGGACAAACCGTCCGTCTACATCCGTAATAGTCCCGATGTTAGTTCCCTTTACCAAGATAGTCGCCCCCACTACCGGAGATTGATCCTCTTCAAACAAAACAACTCCGGTTGTCTTCCGGCTTTGTTGATCTACTTCACGCAAGCCGGTATCGGCTCTCATACTTTGTATGTTAATCAAAGATAAACATACCATGCAAATTAAAAACACTTGTCCCCTAGCCCTGATTCGCTCGGTTAACATTTCAATAATGTCGCTCATAAAAAACTGTTTTTATAATAGTCCGATTCAAGTTTAAAAAAATAATCTTTTCTCTACATTAAGTTGACATCCTTAATAAAATTAGCCCAAATATAGAAAAAAAATAACTAAACAAGTCTTTCTCCCCATAAAAATAGGGGTAATCTCATCTAAATTCATTTAAAATTCGCTTACACTCTTATCTACAATGGCAGGCAAAAATCTGGAGTTCGAAAGTTGCCGCATCGTAACAACCGGCCGTGAGTTCAAAGTTCGTAGAAGCAAAACTTTAATCTCTCAATCAATACAAAAAGAGAGGTTGTACCGTAAAACTTTATTACGATACACCCCCTTTCTATTGATATTCCGGCCTTTTCCGACAGGACAAAGAGCCGCCAATCAAATTATTTATTCGGCACTTTCAGAGAAAGACATTATTTATTGATCATAGCCTTCATTTTGTTTCAAATTCGGGTTCAAAGTTGTCTGCTGATACGGAATCGGATAGATCTTCAAATGATCATCGTTGGTAGCTTTATGATCCCACCACTCGCCGGTCGTGAATTTACCGAAGCGAATCAAGTCTGTACGACGTTTACCTTCGAAGATGAATTCACGTCCGCGTTCAGCCAATAATTCGTCCATAGTCAATGTAGCGACCGTATATTTAGCAGCTTCCCAATCTTCGGCGGAGAAAGCACGTTGACGGCAAGTATTGATCAAATCGACAGCTTCTTGTGTAGCTTTACCGCCGTTCTTGCGCATCAGGCATTCAGCTTTATTGAAATACATTTCGGTCAGGCGATACAATACCCAGTCATTTCCCCAGTAATTAGGATCGCCATTCGCACCGGTTCTGTATTTATTGAAGCGAGCGCCACTGTTCTCTTCTCCTGTGTACATCGTAGACTCTTCTGTATTTCCTTCACTGAAACGCTTGATCTCTTTTACAAACACCAACGGCTGCCCGCTGTATTCGGATGTTCCGACAACCGGTTCGCCTGTTTCATAATCATATTGCGGACCGATCAGCATCCATTCGCTCTTACGCAAGTCATTATCCGCAAAAGCATCGTAAGCGGAAGGAATAACAACGATACCATCATTTCCGTTTGCTGTTCCACCGTAAATGTACTTCTGGTTGAAATGGAAGAAATCGGAAGCCCAGTTACAATACGTTCCTGATGCCAGATAATCATAAGCCAATACTAAGATATTCTCTTTAGAATCCGTCGAGTTCGTGCGGCTGAAAGATGTCAGGATATCTTTATCCAATTCCATCGTACCGTTTTGTCCACCACCTTCGCCTTTAATCAATTTATCGCAGTATGTAATACAATCATCCCAGCGAGCCGTTCCGGTCCAGGCTTCGGCATTCAAATAAAGAGTAGCCAACATGGCATAACCGGCAGCACGTGTCAATCGACCGCAATTCTGCTGTTCTTGCGACAATAAAGGCAGGTCGTCCAGTACTTCCAAAATCTCAGACTCCACGAAGTCGAATACTTCCTGACGGCTGTTTGTTTCAGGCATTTCCGGTTCGCCGACCTTAGTTACGATCGGCACATTTCCCCACAAATCCAACATACCTAAATAATAGTAAGCACGATTAGCCTTCAATTCTGCCAAGTAAGCCAAGCGTGCTTCTTCTGTGATGCTCATACTTGCGGCATCACGTTGTTCCAAGTTCGTAATCGCATCGTTGCAAAATCCTAATCCCATGAAGAACAAATTCCAGCTATCCTCAATGGCAGCGTGCATATTTGTCCATGTATGATAATGATATTGAATCCATTTACCATCATCGTATCCATGCGGACCTTTCACCGGCCAAGCCAATTGATCGGCAGCAAGTTCATTCATTTGCCAGTAGTTCTGTCGAGACTGGCAAGCAAATACGGCGCAGCTATGCGTATAAGGGCGCAATACGGCCGAGATTACCTCTTTCTCAGTATTATAAAAGTTGCTTGTCGTATTGTCGCTATAAATATGTTCGGTTAAGTCTGTACAAGCGCTCAAGGCAAAAAGACCTGATGCGGCAACTAACACTTTATGTATATTTTTCATTGTTTTGTCTTACTTAAAATTTAACATTCAAACCTACACTGACACTTCTTGTAACCGGCGTACGTCCGCATTCTTCCATACTTGGATTCATACCAGTATCATCCATTTCCGGATTCAAACCTTTATAACCGGTGATTGTAAACAAGTCGGTTGCTGATACATACACACGGAATGAAGGCCACTTATCGTTTTTATTCTTGAAGTTATAACCTAATGTAATATTGTCCAAGCGGATATAATTACCTTTTTCCAAATAGTAATCCGAGTATTGGTAAGTCGCACTTACGTTATCGTCAATAGCCGAATTCAGTACGTTATAACCCGCTTGTAAAGTCGTTAAGTTATTATAGAACATATTCAGACGGTTCAATATATCATATCCGAAACGACCTTTGAACATGAATGATAAATCGAAGTTTTTATATTCAAAACTGTTCGTCCATGATAAATACCATTTCGGCTGACCGTTACCGATCACTGTTTTGTCGTCATCATAGATCTGGTCTGCCGGAACCTTATCACCTTCCTTGTTGTAGAACAGCCATTCGCCGTTCTCATCGAATCCGGCAAAGCGTTTTCCGTAGAAATCACCGATCTCACTGCCTTTATACAGACGAACGGCATTTCCTAACGCTCCATATCCACCGATACCACCGAATTCCAAATAGTCTGCACTGCTATAAGAGAAGTCTTCCAAACGGTTGTGGAATACTTTCGACATAGTAACCGTACTTCTCCATTGGAAATTCTTCTTCACAATAGGCACAGCATTCAAGGTCAATTCCAAACCGGAACTTGAAATACTACCGATATTTAACGTACTTGTTGAATTTATGTTTGCCGGAGTCGGAACTTTTACACTTGTCATCAGCAAATCGTCAGCACGACGCTTGTACACATCGATAGCACCGGTGATTCGGTTCTTCAATACACCGAAATCCACACCGAAGTTCCATTCTTTCTTCTTTTCCCATTTCAGATTGTCGTTCGGGTTACGACTCGGTCCCCATGTTTGCAGCCACTGTCCGTCCGGATTCAGATAAGCATTACCACCGCTTAATGTAACCATTGACTGATAAGGATCGATACCGGAGTTACCCGTTACACCATAACCGACACGCAACTTCAAGTTAGACAAGACATCCTGCTGTTTCATGAATTCTTCGTTCGAAACGTTCCATGCCACGGACGCTGACGGGAAATTACCCCATTTGTTATTCGGACCGAACTTGGATGAACCTTCGCGACGAATAGAGAACTGGGCTACGTAGCGATCTTTGAAGACGTAATTGACACGGCCGAAGAAAGCGATCAATGTTTCATCTTTCTTCTCACTGCCCATACCTGCTTTGATAGCGGCGTCACCATTTAAGCCGCTACCGGAACCCAAGTTGTTATCTTCAACGGAATTATTCAGGAAACCGTTGTTGTTGGCTTCGAACTGTTCATATACCTGATATTGATAACTGTAACCCGCGATCGCATTGATCTTGTGGTTATCCAAGAATGTCTTCGTATATTCGATGGTCGGCTCGAAAGTACGTGTCGTCTTCATGTAAGACTTCTTCCATGCGTAACCACCGTTATTATAACTATTGTAGGAAATACGGGAATCCACATCATAGAAACGGCGTTCTTTCTGATCATCACGTGTGTAACTTACGAACAACGATCCTTTCAAATCCTTGATCGGCTCGAAAATCATTTTCCCGTCGAATGAGCTGGTTGTTTGTTGCCTGTCATACTGCTGTTGATCCAAACGCGCGACTTTATTTTCGTCCTTAGCGTAATCTTCGTAATAAGTTCCGTCTTCGTTGTAAATCGGATTCGTCGGATTCGAACGCAAAGCCGATTCCCATTCGCCATCGCCACCTAACAAATTCATATTGCCGTAGTTCAAACTTAAATTCGTCTGGAAGGTCAACATGTTGTTCAGAGCCTTTGTTTCCAACGACATTCTACCTCCGTACTGTTCACGATCGGTAGATTTTCCGATTCCTTCCAAGTCGCTGTAATACAAAGATGCACGATAGAGCGTAGCATCGTTTCCTCCCGAAATGGATAAGTTATGGCTATGAGAGACATTTCCTTTCTTCAACAACGTATCGAACCAATCCGTATCGCTGCCTCGATCCTGCATATAAGAAGGATTACCAAACTTCGTCATCGTATTGCGCCAGTCGGAAGCCGTCATGAAGTCCGGACGTTCTACTCCCCAATAATGAGTCAAGTAAGTAGAATAGTCGACAGATGTCTTTCCTTTTGCACCGCGTTTTGTCGTGATCAAAATGACACCGGCATTCGCACGAGAACCATAAATAGCCGCAGCAGAACCATCTTTCAAGACATCGATACTTTCGATATCTTCACTTCTCAATAAGTCCAAGTTTCCCCCCGGGATACCATCTATAACCACCAACGGAGCCTTATCACCGTTTACAGATACTACACCACGCATTTGCACAGCTACACCGTTATTCGGGTTACTTCCGTTTGTTCGAGTGATAGATAAACCGGCCACTTTACCGTCCAATAATTGGCGTACATCTCGGCTGTTTGCACCGGCCAAATTCATTTCTTCAGGCTTTACAGAAGTAATAGCTGTCGCTACATCGGAACGCTTCATTGAACCGTAACCTACAACTACTACTTCATCCAGTATTTGGTTTTCTTCGTGCATTACGATATTAATCGTACTTTGTGATCCAACTGTGATTTCTTGTGTTTTAAAGCCTATGTAAGAGAATTCAAGAATACTGTTCTTCTGAACATTTAACTGATAGTTACCATCAATATCCGTCACGATACCATTGCTTGTCCCTTTCTCAACAACACTAACACCAATCAAAGGTTCGCCTTCAGGATTGGTGATTGTTCCTTTTATAGTCACTTTACTTTGCTGAACATTCATCAAAGTCGGCCCGTTTTCAACAGCATACACATCTAAAACCGTTCCGGCAAAAGTGAATGGCAATGCAGCTAAAAGCAAACAACGCTTAACACTGCTTTTTACTTTTCTTTGTTCCATGATAATAAATCCGGTTAAATTATATAAAACAATTTCTAATGAACATGTAATACAAAAAATGAGCGTTTAATATTTAATCATTGACTATCTTTCTATCGCAAGTAGTTGTCTTATAGATAAATGCAGAATCAATAAGAACCTTAGTACTTGTGATACTA
>NZ_CANTZW010000028.1 GCF_947855115.1 uncultured Parabacteroides sp. | reverse complement strand
CAATCTTGTTTTATTGAAATATTGATAGCTTGATTGATTGAAAGCAAGATTTCAAGAAAACTGGATTGATTGAAAACAATAAACCATTCAATATTGATTGAAATACTGAATGGTTTATTTATTACAAGAACATAATTACTTGCGAAAAGAAAATAAAACTCGTATCACGCATCGTTTTCATCCATTCTTCGGAGCAGACCTTTTTGCAATGTTTCCAAATACCGAGTTCTGTTTATTTTACGGCTTCGCATTTCCAAATAAGAATGATATAAATCACCAATATCTATACTGAACACATTTTCAAAATATCCTGCAATCTCTTTTAAAGTAGCCGTTCCTTTATTAAAATCCCCATTTGCTTCTAACTCCGTATTGATTTGGAACAATATCTTATCTACGAAATTCATACATATCTTTGATAACATCCCGATTTATCTTTAGTTAATTATAAAGACCTAATACTATCTCTATATCGTCTTAATTCTTTTTCGCCAGCATTTTCTATAGCCGAATCCAGTTCATTAAGAATTCTAACTCTATCATTAGGTATCATTCCGATAAACGGAACGGTGTTTGATACTGTATTTCCTAATAAAGTTGTTTTTATATGAAGTCTTGAAATAAAAGTCCGTAGTTCTAACAGCCTTTCGTGTTCGGTAGCTTCTACAAAATTACCACACTGTATTTCTTTGTATAATTCTGATTCGGGGAATACTGTCAGCGATACAAAATTTATGGTAAAGGGGTGTAGCTGATTGAACACATTGGCAGTATTGATAGCATTCTGCTCTCCCTTGTTTTTTCCTGCAAGCCCGGTCAGATACACAAGATTATATCTGATATTTGCTTCTTCCAGTTTCTTGCATTGCTCGATAATATCATTAGCCGTATATCCTTTGTTCATTGCTGCTAATGTATTATTGTCGCCAGATTCTGTTCCGATACTGATACCGTCAAAGCCTAAATGACGCAGGTTCTTCAATTCCTCTACTGTTTTCGGCTTAATATCTGAAATCCGGGCAAACATACCGATACTTTCACAATGACGAAGATATTTCCTAATTAGAAGACCTAAATCCAGCAGCCTGTTATAACTTAGCACGAATGGATTAGCTCCCGTTAAAAACACTCGCCGGGCTTTGGGCTGGAAACTTTGTATCACTTTCAAATCTTCTTCGACTTCCGTAATAGGAGATAGACGAAACTTTGTTCCGTGATATAAACTACAAAATTTGCACTTGTTGTGAGTGCATCCGGCAGTTACCTGTAAAAGTTGGGAACTTGCCTCGTATGGTGGTCGCCATACTTGTCCCGTAAAATGTAATAGTTCCATATAATTATAAATTAAGTATTTGTAATTAGTTATTTTCCGTATTTTTGTACTGCGAAGTTAGGACGTTCTTTTTGCAGAAAAAAGAACTATACTATCTGTTAGTCACTTACGTTTGAGTTAGTTTTTCTCAATATCAATGTATTTAAGGATGAAAAAAATGCGAAAAAAGTTAGATTACGATTATTGTTCTGCTTCTCCTATACTGGAATGGCTGGGTGACAAATGGGCTTTAGTTGTCTTATTGGAGCTACATGAAAATGGAATAATACGTTTCAATGAACTATATAAAACAATCCCCTCTATATCGGAAAAGATGCTTTCTACTGTCTTACGTTCATTGGTAACGGACGGATTAGTAGATAGAAAAATATATCCCTCAGTTCCACCCAAAGTGGAATATTATATATCCGAATTTGGAGAAACTTTAATCCCTCATTTAGAGCGGTTGAAACAATGGGGGCAAGAAAACTTTGAAACGATAATGGAAAACAGGAAGAGAAACAAGTATTGAACCTTGGGACAAGAAGCAAGTTATATAATGCTTGCTTCTTACATTAACGCACAAGGTTAAACGCCTATTCGAATATCAAATAGTCTTCTTCCTTCAAATATCTTTTGGCAAAAAGATTAACCAAACGACCTGGAACTTTAGTCCATCCTTGTTCTTTCTCACCAAATAATCGATGTGTTTCATTGGGAGTGTCTTTATAGTTTATCCACTCTGCTTCGTCTGGTCCTTCTGGATGAGCAAGCATTCCAAGCAATGCATTTTCGGCAAGCATTTTAAGCGTTCGATAAGGATTAATAGGTCCTACTTTTACATTATATTGTCCTTTTTCCTTGGAAATGGTTTCATGCCCGCCTATTTCTTCACACCATGATCGCCTTCCAATAGTGTCACAGAATTGTTTACCCTCTCCACTATTCCATTTCTGAATAGCTTCATTTTTTTCATCTTCACTAAAAAAAACTGTTTCCGCATGTTTAGTAAGCGATATTCCTTCAGTAGCGAGTGCTTTCTTGAGTTTTGTACGAGAAAAACACTTAGGGCGAAATTTTTCATAAGTACGAGTAAACACTTCATACGAAAACTTTCTTATAGTTACTATCTTTTTAGTTTTTTCTGCTAAAATATCGTATATCCATAACTCTTTCCCCCCATTGAATAAATCGTAATATGCTAATGAATCTTCATTAGAAAATTTGAATCGATATGCCCAACTCTTAGTGCTTTTTCCTTTAGGAATATGAAGTGCGTATCCTTTTTGACGTGCAGGTCGTAAAAAAGGTTGAAGTCCAATCGGTGTTATATTTTCTTTCATAAAATCATCCATATTTAGGGGAATTGGTTCATTCGCTCTCAAAGGACAAAATACATAAAGTATTCCTTCATGTTCTCTACCATCATCAAAAGGTCTGTAACAATCTTTGTCTTTATCATACCAACATGTAGCAAAAAACAATGCAATATCTATATTGCTGGTTAAGTCAAGCACAGATGTTAATAATCCATAGTGTTGTGCTAATCCTTCATAATCAACTTTGAAATTATGTCGCTTAAAGAATTTGTCAACAATGGGATATGTATCAAGCATATCACAAAATAACATAAATCTCATTTTCCATGTAAATATTTCAGAGCCTGTTAATGGACGAGGAGTTTCACGATATAAAGATGGATAACATGGTATGTGTTCTTGGCTTTGTCCCCTAAAAAGGTAAACAACAGCTCCATCTTCCGGTAAAAGGATTTTTTCATCTCCATTATCTGTAAGTACCGCTTCAAAGCCAAGTTCATGATCAAGAACAATTTGCTGATTTACATCGCTTTGTTCACAAGGTGGCAGTCTTTTTCTAGTACTCTCTTTAACTAGATATTTAATTTCTGATATTGAAAAGAATCGAGTCATTGTGTTAATATAGATGATATATGAAATAATTATTTGCAAATATACACATTGTAGAGAAGTGTTTCTCCAAATATTGCAAATATCATTGATGTTTTTTAGTGCAAGGTACAAGTATATATTTATATAGCTTGCACCTTGCACTAACCTTAGAATGTTTATTTTCAACGGTTTGAATAATTCAAAAATAATATGTACATTTGAACCCAAGATGTTGGCAGACAGACACCAGACAACAGCAGACAGTTTTTAAGGATTAAAGCGTGACGGATGCAAAGCCTAAATTTCTGAAAGTACTGATATTGAGGAAGAAATAACGTTTGGTTCATAACCCAGGTGGATCACATAAGAACAAAGCCAAACGGCGACAAAAAAGAGACAACTCCTACAATATCAAGGTATTGTAGGAGTTTTTTCTTTGTATAAATCAGTGACTCAAGACACGAAAAGGTCACAAAAAGACATACTTTCGTGACTAATTCGTGATCTGTCCGACCTTTCGGATTTTAGGTCACGGAATGTCCTTAATTGGCGGTTTGTTGTCTTGATTTGTCCATACTGCAAGTATCTCATTTTCAGTTCATCAATTTCTTTCGTTTTTTCATGGTAATATAGGCAGCATAATAATCGTCTAACTCCACTTGGAACACCGTACCGAGAATGTTCATCATTTCTTTTATTTCCACGTTCCCATTGTTAATGTCACCCGAAAAAACAAGGGAATCTCCCAATTCTATCAAAAAGACCTTTTTACCTGTGAAACGAAAAGGATATTTCAGATCCTTTTGCAAGTTTTCTTCTACTTGGGTGTTGGTTTCCAGTTTTACCAGTCTTTTGTTCAGATAGATACACGGATTTCATTGGCTATGATTTTAGCCACCTTAAATCATACCCGGTTGAGGAATTCGGGTCTTTATCGAATTGTGCGCTATCGGTACATAAGCGTAAATCAGACTTTCCTCGGACAAAATAATATTCATCATACAATGTTGAATGAGAGCGATAATATTGGTAGAAGTCCAGATTACGGTTAAAGAAGTAGGTCAGGTTATCCAATTCTTTACTGATATGGTTTCTGATTACATCATTACTACCTTTGGGGCATTGTGTTTCTATCCGATAAATCTTATAGAAGAATAGTAGCCTTCCAAGAATTTCCGGTTTCTGTGTTTTGAAGAATGTAATTTCATCCTTTTGGGCTGGAAAAGGCACTATAAACTATTTTGTGTAAATGGAAAATGCGGGATTCAGATTGAGTTTCGTATTTTTTTATTTAATAGATTTGTAAAATGAAGAAGATTATGAAAGAAAAGAATCAAGTGGTGCCTGATGAGGTATTAAGTAAGGAGTTCCTTAGCCAATTCAAAACAGAAGCCGACGTGAGCAAGTTTCTAAAGCAGTTGCATGCCCAAGTATTGGAAAAAATGCTCGAGGGTGAAATGGATGCCCATTTAGGTTATGAAAAGGATTCTGTGATAGGGAACAACACCGGCAATTCCCGTAACGGCAGCTACCCCAAGAAAATCCAAACCGAACACGGCGAGGCTGTCATCCCTATTCCCCGTGACCGTAACGGTCAATTCGAACCCATAGTTGTTCCTAAGCATGAGAGCCGTGGACTTTCCATTGAAAAGCTTGTCATCTCTCTATATGCCAAAGGCATGAGTGTTTCAGACATAGAGGAAGAGATGCGTGAGATTTATGAGATAGAACTTTCCACATCGGCTATCTCAATCATTACGAACAAGGTCAACCAAGCTGCCCAGGAATGGCAGAACCGTCCTTTGGATCCCATTTACCTGATAGTCTGGATGGACGGAATCGTATTCAAGGTACGAGATAACGGCAAGATCATGAACAAGACAGTTTATCTTTGTGTCGGCCTGAAACAGAACGGGCTGAAGGAAGTCCTTGGCATGTGGGTCGGCAAATCGGAAAGTTCCTCGTTTTGGATGGGTGTCCTGACCGATCTGAAAGCCCGTGGAGTACAGGATATACTGATTACCTGCACCGACAATCTGAATGGATTTACGGATACCATCCGTACCGTATTCCCCCAGTCATCCACGCAGATATGTGTCGTACATCAGATCAGAAATTCCTGTAAATATGTCGTTTATAAGGACAAGAAAGAGTTTACGGTGGATATGAAGAATATCTATAATGCACCCAACAAGGAAGTTGCCGCCGCTGAACTTGACAATTTGGAAAGGAAATGGGCTGGAAAGTATCCTTACGCCATACTCTCATGGAGAAACAACTGGGATGACCTGACTGTTTTTTTCCAGTTTCCTCTGGAAATCAGGAAAATCATCTATACCACCAATCTCATTGAAAACCTGAACGGGAAAATCAGAAAATACACCAAATCAAAACTTTCATTCCCCTCGGATGATGCCGTGAGGAAAACGGTATATCTTTCACTTATGGAGATTGAAAAGAAGTGGACGATGCCTATTCCTAACTGGGGGTTGATTATGAACCAGTTTATGCTTATCTTTGAAAACAGAATCCAGATATAAGAACGCTTACATCTGAATCCCGTTTTCGTTTACACAATATTTTGGACACTGCCCTGGAAAAGAATAAGTTTACAGTTTTATTTTTAAATCATTGAGAACCGCCTGCAAACGATGTGCCATTGAAAGAGAATTTTCGACAATATCATAACCGTGGAGGTCTATCTCGTCAATCTCTACATCTATTTCTGATAAAATGTTTTCTAAAAGCTCTTTCATCTTTTCAAAATCTATAATTATCAATCAAATATTTATCTTATTCGAGATAAGAGGAAGCTGGGTATGGACGATATAGAATAGAACACATTCTTAGCATAATGACTTTCTAATATTTCGCTTTGTGAAATACTCCATGCGGCAGACAAACATTTCACATTCGCTTTCTGACATTCTTTTATATCCGAAACTGTATCTCCGATATATACGATTTCATCTGCTGACAAATGATAAGTATGCAGCAATTCTTCCAACGCTTCCGACTTGATATTTCTTTCCGCATTTCCGGTAACGACCTTTGCAAAGCAGTTTTCCATACTGAATTGCCGCAGTGTTATATCACAACTTTTTGCTCCCTTACCAGTAATAAGCACTACTATAATGCCATTTTGCTTCAATAAGGTTATCAGTTCACGTATTCCCTCAAAAGGTTTTGGGCACATTGTTTTATGTAATGTTTCATAGATTACATAAAAATCGTGCAACGCTTGTTGCTGGTATGCTTCATCAATCACACATCTTATCATGCCTTCTTCATTCAATCCAAATGTCTGTACTACTTCCTCGTCCGACAATTCACGTCCGGCATAGGGTTGTGTGGCTTCCTTAAAAGCCTGTATGCACATCGGCAAGGTATCGCCTATTGTACCGTCCAAATCAAAAGCGACTAATTTAATCATGGTTATGTGAAGTATTGATTTCCCGAATTACCCTACATGGATTTCCTATGGCAAGACTATTTGCTGGAACGGATTTAGTGACAACACTTCCCGCCCCGATGACACTTCCCCGACCAATGGTGACACCCGGCAGGATGATAACACCGCCACCAATCCAGCAACCGTCTTCAATGGTTACGGGCAAAGCATACGTGTGGCGTATATATTCTATTCCATTTGAGTTTGCTACGGGTTCTAAGCGTTCGTTCAGTTCCACCGGATGAGTAGCCGTATAGATTTGTACATTTGGGGCTATCAATACATTGTTTCCGATTGTGATTTTATTGCAATCCACAAAGGTGCATCCGGTATTAATACTGACATTGCTTCCTATACGGATATTACAGCCATAATCACATATAAAAGAATACCCTACCGAAACTTTTTCGCCAATGCTTTCAAACATTTCTTTCAATAACGCATACTTTTCCTCTTTACAATCATACGGCAATGAATTGTATTTCAGCAATAATTCGTGCGTTTTTCTTTTAAACTCCATAAATACGGGAGCATGACAATCGTACCATTCGCCCGACAAGCATTTTTCCAATTCTGTTTTCATACCTACTCATGATAAAAGTTACTACAATCTTTCTATTTGTGGCAAAGTTATACATATTCATAAGATAAAATCTGTATTCTTTTTCTCTTTATTTGTATCTTTACATCTGAATAGCAGATTACATAAAATGAAAAGGGAAAATCTACACCAACCGTTTGAAATCAGTTTCAGTGAACTGGATGAGTCGCAATTAAAGGAACATGACCATACGTTCTTTGAATTGGTCTATATTCTATCGGGAACAGGTGTTCAGTGGATAAACAATAATAAATTTCCTTATCATGACGGACATCTCTTTATAATTACTCCCGGTGATATACATTCGTTCGACATTCATACTACCACAAAATTTGTTTATATAAAATTCAATGACATCTATATTCATTCGGCGGTCTTCGGTGCGGAGAATATCCAACGATTAGAGTTTATACTACAACACGCCAATCATCGCCCCGGGTGTATCTTACGCAACCAAACCGACAAGTTGCTGGTAAAACCTATGATAGAAGCAATTATTCGTGAATACTTGAACAAAAAGATATATAGCAGTGAAATTATTACGCAGCTAATCAATACAATCGTGATTGTTGTCGCCCGTAACATAGCTTTGTTCCTGCCTGAACAGATAGACGAGAATTCAGAAGAAAAGTCGCTGAACATATTACAATACATCCAGTCGAATATTTGCTATCCCGAGAAGATAAAAGCCAAAACGATAAGCCAACATTTCGGTATTTCCCCCAATTATCTTGGGAGATATTTCAAAAAGCAGACTAATGAAACCATGCAACAATATATCTTCAATTATAAAATGCAAATGGTGGAAAGCCGTCTTCTACACAGCGAAATGAGAATTAGTGAAATAGTAGAAGAACTTGGATTTACAGATGAAAGCCATTTGAATAAGCTATTCAAGAAATACAAAGATTGCAATCCAACAGATTTTAGGAAGAAGTATAGGATTTAATAAGGCTATTTTAGGACAAGTCGCTTGGCCTTATATATTTTATGGTTTACACAAAATGGTTACGTCAATCGGAGGAAGTCTTTTTAATAAAGAAAGCGTATCTCTATTACGAGACACGCTTCCTAATTGCAGTTAAAGTTTTGGCTAATTTTTAGCCCTATTAAAGCTTATTTACAAAAAAAGCCCGGCTCTATATATGGCCAAGCTATACACCTCTATATAGTCAAAGTTCTTTGGTCAATCAGTCACTCTCTATGTATAATCTCTATCAAAACGAGTAACGATGCAAAGGAAACATTTTATACGATAGCGAACAAACTTTTGCCTCTTTCTTTTTTATGCTGTAAAACATGAAAAGGAAAGAATGTGTACATTTTGGTATATCTCCTGAAACAATTGTTCCAATATTCTTCATTGTTTATTTAGACCTACGAGAATTAAAACAACAATTTAATCTTTAACTTGTTGTTTATCATATATTTTATTATGTGTGAAGAGGATTTTAACAAATTGATATTCAAAATACTTTTATTTGTGGTAAATGCCTTGGAGACAAACCGAAGACAAGAATTTGCTGTCCAAAAAATAAAAAGAACAAATATAAAGTCTGTTCCTTGATGTTTTTTCCATGCCATTTTCCCCTTGGAAAGAAAAATCTAGTTCTCACCATATGGTGATATTCGAAGTGCACAGCAATTATAAGGAGTTCCAGCGGGAGGAGTACTGGAAAAAAGTTGAGGAACTCGTTAGGACCAACTATACCCGCAGAAAAAGAGGATTGAGTCTATCTTGGGTATAAGCGTCCAAAGTACAGGGCTGATATTGGCTGAGATCGGATGCGACATAAGAGCCTTCTAGATAACCTCGGTACTAGTCGGACGAGAGGCCTAAGGCTCAAAAATGAGATGAGTGCCGGAAGGTACTTGTCGCTATTATCCACAAGTTGCTCGTTATCATTTGAAACGAGCTTAAGAGGGGGGAAGTCTACAAGGAAAATGCGTATGAGAGTATACATGTGAGACAGAGAGTTTTCGATAAGATATTCAACAGATAGATGCCAAAGCTTTTAAAATCAGGGTTCTCGGCAAAGACCTATATCTTTATGGAGATACGATTCCGGTTACAAATTAACTGCATGTCACGAATTCGATGAAAATGAGTCTAAAGCGTCATAACTCAAAGAGGAAAGTATCCTAAAATCAATATATCCTCTCTCATTAGACCTCCCGATGGAGGACGTAAAAAGAGTATCCAAAAAGATGAGAAAAACGGGCGAGAAGGCGTCCCTTCCTTTATTATTACCCGTACAAAACTATATAATTTAAAGTTTTGTTTAGTGTCAAGGTTTCGGTTTATCCATAGTTAAGGACCAAGGGCATGCTTTGATAAACAAGCCTCGGCAAATTTCATTTTTCGGCAAAGGAAGCCTTTATTTCTTTAACACAAAACTTTTTTACGTGTTTTTTATCTTTTTATGTTGTGTAACATAAATAAGAGAACGTGGACTTGATTTATGGAGGAAAGATAGATATTTGCGTTGGTGAACTCAACGGGATACGGAGCACCGGAATTTCGCTTGGATAGTAGTGTAGTGATGCGGTAGGATTATACTGATTTCGAGAGACAGGGATTGGAGGCCGAACAGATACTTAATAGTGACGATTATATGGGTAAGGGTATTTATTATTCTCATTCGGTTTTATCGTTTCTTGGTTTTGTAGTTGATACTTTCTTGCCATGGTTATCCCTTGGATAAAGGTCTGCATAGGAGTTTTTCCGAAACAATATTTTCCAGAGTGTGCTCTTTCCGTGTTGTATGAGTTCATCCACGCATCAAGGTCTGTTTGTAGCTGCTCGATAGCGTTATAGATTTTCTTTCTAAAGGCAATAGCATAGAACTCGTTCCGCACTGTTTTGTTGAATCGTTCACAGATCCCATTCGTTTGTGTTTTTTTCGCTTTGATTTTAGAATGGTCTATATCCTCCACAATCAGATACAGTTCATACTCATGGTTCTCCCAGTTTCCGCAAAACTTTGTTCCCCTGTCCGTGAGCATACGTATCAGCCTCAAGTCATGCTGTTCAAAAAAAAGGAATAATCCTATCGTTGAACATATCTGCGGGACAAGCGCATTTTTCCTGTCATATAACTTTGCAAACCCGATTTTGGAGTAAGTGTCGATGACAGCCTGCTGGCAAATGTGTCCGACACCTTTGATGTATCCTGCATAATAAGTATCTTGGGCGACAAGAAAACCGGGATAATAGGTATCTATTTCCCCATGAGCCCGTTTCTCTTCCTTCGCTTTTTCCAATGCCGCCACCTGCTTCTCGTCAAGGATTATATCCTCTTGTTCCACCTTAGCGGATAATACTTTCAAGCGTTTCTGAAAAGTTTACATATCATGCCGTGACCATATGGACGAGATCCCTGGATTATTTGCCAATATGAAACCTATGCCGGGAGCGATTGAGGCTGTGCGTGAGTTACAAAAGCATTTTGACTTATACATTTTGTCTTCTGTGCCATGGAATAACTATTCCGCTCCTTCTGACAAGGTAGAGTGGATACGAAAGAATTTAGATGATGTCTTTCATAAGCGCATGATTATCTCTCACTGTAAGAATTTGTGCAAAGGTGATTATCTCATTGATGATCGTGAGGAAAATGGAGCGCTGGATTTTGAGGGAGAGTGGATTCGGTTTGGAAATCAGCGATTCCATGATTGGAATAGCGTGGTTGATTATTTATATGAACAAAATGGTTTATTGTGATTATAATATATGGAAATATGATACTCGGTAATAAGTAAGAGCGGTACTCGGTCAAATAACGAAGATACGTTCAAGATAATTAAAAACCTTATAAAAGATGCCCCTATAGTGTATAACATGTTGGTCTATTTTTATTGGGTTCGGATCAAAAAGACGAATGGATAGGTTTTACTAGAATCCGCTAAGGAATGTTTGGGGAAGGCTGACGAGTTGGCCTTTCTAGCAAAAGGAAATACGAGACGATTGCTCCGTTATTATGATAAAAAATTTGAGGAGGGAAGGGGGGAATGCGATTTGACAGAGTTAAAACGTTTACAGATCGTGGCTTGTATGTATACGGAAACGGGACAATGGTTCACTGGGTAAGAAGGAATCATGTACCTTGTTTAGATCTATTTGTTTTTGCTAGCATTCCGGCTTCTTCTGCTGATTAAAATTCGTTACAAAAGATTTGCTTCGGCAATGTGCAAGTTTTTGGGGGTACTTCAGGTGAAAAAGATTATAGTGTTATCCTGTTGATAGGAGCTGATTTAGTAAAGTTTATCAGAAGTGTAAGAACCAATCGGTATTTTTCTCCACAGACCAAGAAGCAAATAGACATTGGTTTCCAAATAGCGGATATGGCAAAAGAGGATTTAAAAACAGATGAATCTACTCTCAATGTAGTAATATCGTTAATTGCCCAAGCTTTAGAAAAAAGAGATGAAGGATGGAAAGAATTTTATCGTGAAGAAATGGATAAATTATCTTTTTCTGATAACAATAATAATATTTATAATATTTTAGAACTAGAGAGAGGCAGAAACTTTTTCTTCCAAGAAGAATGATGAAGAAGCGTGTAATAAAATACAAGCGATATTGGATAATCATATAAAAGAAGATTCTGAACGTGGATGGTATTTTAAATGACTTTACCTTTGGGATAAATGCTGAAAACTTTGAAACAGCTTTACAAGAAATAGGTTCCTTATTGGGATTTATAAGTCAAAGACCTGATAAAGAAATTCGTAAAGGACCAGATAATTTGTGGGGAGGAATTGAAAATAATTTTTTTCTATTAGAGTGTAAAAGTGAAGTTAGCGAAAGTCGTGAAACAATAAACAAACATGAAACTGCGCAAATAAACTTACATTGTGGTTGGTTTGAAAATGAATATGGAAAAGATATTTTAGTTAAACGAATTTTACACTAATCTTATCATGTTTATCTTTAACCATCTACATAATCCAAAAATAATGAAATCCAAGATGTTGACAGACAGATACTCGATAACAGTGTGAAGATTAATCGTTATGGAATACCACTTGCATATAAAAGAATTCATAAATTAACTGGTTGATATTCTTGATTTTTCGTATATTTGCGTTATGTCAATAAACAAATAGTATTTACCTTTTATGAAACTCTGTATATAGCTACGCTCCTGCGAATAGCCCTGTTTAAAAAAGCTATTCGGCTATCCGACAAATAACGGTTTATTTGTCACAGAGATTTTATGTCCTTTTATTTATGAATTTACGGGCTGACAGACTATACTTATATGGTCTGTTTAGTCGTACTATTTTTCTATTGAACAATGAGTTACACATATAAACAAATATGGTTCATCAACTTTCCGGTAATGATGAGCATTTTGATAGAACAGTTAATTAATATAACAGATGCTATTTTTTTAGGGCATGTGGGAGAGGTAGAGTTGGGAGCGTCTGCTGTTGCTGGGATTTATTATCTGGCAGTCTATATGCTTGGTTTTGGTTTTAGTATTGGATTGCAAGTAATGGTTGCCCGGAAGAATGGGGAACAGAATTATAAGGCAACAGGAAAGACCTTCTTTCAAGGTCTTTTCTTCTTATCAGGATTAGCCTTTTTACTTTGTCTATTGGTCCATGCTGTTTCTCCTTTAATATTGAAGCGATTAATTTCTTCTCCGGAGATCTATCAGGCAGTAATCCATTATTTGGCTTGGCGTAGCTTTGGACTCCTTTTCTCATTTCCGTTTCTGGCTATCCGCTCTTTCTTTGTCGGAATAACGCAAACAAAGGCTTTGTCCGGATCGGCAGTTGCTGCGGTCGTGATTAATATCCCGTTGAATTATTTTTTGATATTCACATATGGATTAGGTATTTCGGGAGCGGCCATCGCTTCTTCTTTGGCAGAAATGGGGTCTTTAGTGGTGCTTTGCTTCTATACATGGAGGAAGATAGATAGAGAAAAATATGGATTGAAGTTTGTATATGATGGAAAGTTACTTGTCAAAATATTGAATCTGTCTGTATGGAGTATGCTCCATGCATTTATTAGCGTGGCTCCTTGGTTCTTGTTTTTCGTGGCGATTGAGCATTTAGGGAAAACTGAGTTAGCGATCTCCAATATAACCAGAAGTGTATCGGCATTCTTCTTCGTGATTGCCAATTCCTTTGCTGTTACTACGGGATCATTAGTAAGTAATTCGATTGGATCTGGGGCAAGACATGAGCTTTTTCCGATCTGTCGTAAGGTCCTTAAATTAGGTTATGCCGTTGGCTTTCCGTTGGTTGGGATTGCCTTGCTCTGTAACCAATGGATTGTAGGCTTCTATACCGATAGCCAGCAGTTGATAGAGCAGGCGTTTATCCCTTTTGTGGTAATGTTGTTGAATTACACTTTTGCCTTGCCCGGTTATGTATATCTCAATGCGGTTGGAGGAACCGGGAAGACCAGAATCACTTTTTTATTTCAGGTGACAACTACCGCAGTGTATTTGGTGTATCTCTATTGGTTGAGCTTTTGTATAGAAACATCCTTGCCAATCTATTTGACGGCAGAATATCTATTCGTAATTCTGCTAGCCCTGCAATCTATTATTTATCTAAAAAGTAGACATTATTAAAAATAACTCAATTATGATGACAAAAATATATCCACGCACCGGAGATAAACAAACCATTTATCTGAATGCCGTGATTAAAGATCCCCAAATAGAAGTTGGCGATTATACCATTTATAATGATCCTGTAGCCGATCCTTTATTGTTTGAGAAGAACAATGTGCTTTATCATTATTCCATTCACCGGGAGAAATTAATCATTGGTAAGTTTTGTTCTATCGCTTGTGGTACGAGATTTCTGTTTAACTGTGCCAATCATACATTGAAATCATTGTCTACCTATACTTTTCCCTTATTCTATGAGGAATGGGAATTGGATAAATTAGACATTACCGCAGCATGGGATAACAAAGGAGATATTGTGATCGGAAACGATATGTGGATTGGTTATGAAGCTGTGATTATGGCAGGTGTACATATTGGTGACGGGGCAATTATTGCCGCATGTGCCGTTGTAACTAAAGATGTGCCGCCTTATACGATTGTTGGCGGTATTCCTACTAAAGAAATACGAAAACGTTTTGATACAGAAGAGATCCGGCAATTGCTGACGCTACAGTGGTGGATTTGGCCTACTGATAAAATCAGCCAATGTTTACCATATATTACAAAAGGAAAACTCAATGAATTATCTAACGTAAAAAAGATGTAAGATGAACTATATAGAGATTATATTAACAAAGATCAATGTGAGTTGTAGTTCGTCAGTAATTATATCCAGTTATTTCCTAGTATAATGTTTTCGGCACCAAATAAAATAAAGTGATTCCCTGAATAGAGAATCACTTTATATCCAACTCTAAAACAAATCAAAAAACAAATTGTATTCATTATTAATCTTAATTATCTTTAGGATACGGAAGATAACCTGTTTTTTGTTGAAACGGAAAATAAATGTTCACTAAGTGCTTTCAAGGCATGTACCTTATCTTCTTTTTTCATAACAAGTGAAACATTACTATTACTACCGCCATAAGAAATCATTCTTACAGGGATATCTTTCAGCGCATTTATAATACGTGCTTCAAAACCTACATTTTGCCATTCTAAATCTCCGACAACACAAATGATAACCATATTTTTCTCAACAACGATAGTTGCGTATTGTTTTAATTCATTTACGATTTCATCAATATGTTTATCGTTGTCAATCGTCACGGATACCCCGATATCGGAAGTTGTAACCATGTCTACTGGAGTATTATAATTATAAAAAGTGTCAAACACAATACTCAGAAAGTGAGGAGTAGGTATAGTGTGAAGGGATTTTATTTTAATATATGTGATCCCGTCTTTTGCGGCTACGGCCTTTATAGCTCCCTTTTCTGCTGTGTTCGAGATCAGAGTACCAGAGGCGCTAGGTTGTAAGGCATTTAATAATCTGACAGGTATATTGTTTTCCTTTGCGGGTAAAATACAAGTAGGATGCAATATCTTAGCCCCAAAGTGAGCCAGCTTTGCGGCTTCGTCAAAATTCAGTTGTCTTACAGGAGCGGTGTCGTCAACAAATCTCGGATCATTGTTGTGCATTCCATCGATATCTGTCCATATCTGTATTTCCTCGGCTTTTATGGCAGCCCCGATAAGAGATGCGGTATAATCGCTACCTCCTCTTTCCAGGTTATCAACGCTACCATAAGCATTTCTGCAAATAAAGCCTTGTGTTATATATAGATTCGTGTCTTTGTATTGAGACAAGAGTTTTTTTAAGTGACTGCTAATATATTCCATATCCGGCTCATTATCTGTTGTTATCCGCATAAAATTCAAAGCGGGTAACAAGACGGCTTTAATACCTTGCTCTTCCAAATAGCATGTCATTAAAAAAGTCGATATCAGCTCTCCTTGCGCCAAGATTTCTTTCTCATCGAAAACACTAAAAGGCATATTGGAGAAAGACCATACATACTGGAATCTTTCAAGTGTGTATTGCATGGCTTTCTCTTTATAGAAATCACTTTTATACAATTCTTCTATATGGTTGACGTAAGATTGTTCCAACGATGTAAGAATTGTATTTGCTTTCTCTGGATTTTTCTTACGGAAACATTCAGATATTTCTATTAAGGAATTTGTTGTTCCAGACATGGCCGACAACACGACTATCTTCTCTTCTCTATCAGAAATAATAGATGCGACATTTTTAATTCTTTGGGCAGAGCCAACAGAGGTGCCACCAAATTTTAATACTTTCATAAGATTATCTGATTTTTGAGTTCTCTTTTATATATTAAACCGAATGACAAATGTACTGCCTTTACCAAGTTCACTCTCTATATGAATTGTTCCACCATGAGCTTCCACAAAATCTTTGCTTATGGCAAGTCCTAATCCGCTTCCCTGCATTTTTGTGCCGGGAACACGGAAATAATGATCAAAGATACTTTCATGATAACGGGGGTCGATACCTTTTCCGAAATCTTTAACATATATCTCTATAGCATTACTATCTTGGCGAGCTCCGATAATAACCCTTCCATTCTCGGATGAGTAACGAATTGCGTTAGATAACAAATTTGTCACAACCCATGCGATTTTCTCGCTGTCGACAAATAGTTTTGCTATTTTTTCCGGATATTCTACCTCTATCTGGCAATTGAACCGTTCTGCTTGTACTCTATTTGCTTTAATCGCATAATTTATAAGTTCAATAGGCTTTGTTATCTTAGGATTAAGATATAATTTACCGCTTTCTACCTGAGACATTTTTAATAATTCGCCGGTTATTTCCAAAAGACGGTCACTATTTTCCTTTATTTTCTGGGAAAGAGTCTCTTGTTCCGGATTTAACTCTCCAATATTTTTATCTTCTAATAATTTAAGACTCATCATTATTGCGGAAATCGGAGTCTTTAGTTCATGAGAAATCGTTGATATAAAAGTTGTTTTCGCGATATCTCGTTCTTTGAATTCTGTGACGTTTTTCAGAAGAATCACATCGCCTACATATTTACTTTCCAATCCATTCTGTTTATTTACGTTTATAGGAATGTATTTTACCTGAAAATAACTTTCTTTGTTATCCGCGTATATTTTCAGGGGATCCTTATTCTCGTTCGGATGTACTAATTGGCGAATTAATCTCCGAAGTAAATCATTTTTTAAGGCCAGCTCCGGAGCGGGCTTATCTATTATATTTTCTCTCGAGATATTTAATACAGTTAATGCCTCATCGTTGACAAACAATATTTTACGTTCCTTATCCAGCCCTATTATGGGTTCGGCTATACTATTTATAAGGGTTTCAATATATTTTTTCCCTTGCAATATATTTTCTAAAGAGCTATTTCTATACTCAGCTAGCCGTTCGGCCATCTCGTTAAAAAGTATTGCCGTTTCTTTAAACTCTGGTTCATTCCCTAAATCCAACCTTTTGCTGTAATTGGCTTTTGTTATCTCCTTAATGCCGTCGGTCAGTTTCTTGATTTGGATATTAACGGAATAAGGCAGACGGATTAAAAAGAGAAATGCGATCGCGATGCAAATAATACCGACTATCCATATCCATAGCAAGGAATCTTCGGCCGTGTGTATCGCTACTTTATTTTTGTCGTAAATGGCAGACATATTAGCCCCCATAATGGAATAAATAGCTTTACGTGTTTGCCGGATCGACTCGTCGTCCATGTTTTGCTTCAACATATTTTCATAGCAAGAATTCAAATTGCTGGTTAGCACATCCTCATTGAATTCCGTAATATTTTCTTGTTGTTTCCCTAAGCTGGCCTCAAATTCTTTCTTTGCTTCCGGATTATCTTTGATGATTTCTAAAGATTCAAGCATCCGGCGGGAGTAAAGCAGAGAATTATAATTGTCTGCTAAAATATTTTGGGTGTCAAAGGATATATCATTTATATTCTTTATGGCCAACCCGCCTAACAATACAATCATGACAAATAAAAAACCTATGCCATAAGTAAGTTTTGTTCGTATATTCATATTCAAATTCATGAACGGATTATTTTTATGCTAATATTACTAAATCAATACTTAAGTTAGCCAGTTCTTCTAACATCTCCCTGTACCTGAACATGGCCGCAAAACCTGAAGGGAATTTTAAGGTAGGGCGTCCGATGCACAAAGTACTTATTTGTTTCTCTTTACAAACTTGTATGATAGCGCTTGTCACATGCGAAGACTGTATTTGAATAACCTCTCCCCCTAATTCTGTCGCCAGCTTAAAATGGTTCAACAAATACCTCTGGTTTGCCAACGGAATCCGATCCGTGCTTTCCCTAGGTGTTTGGACATATAATACGTAAAATTTGGAATTATATCGAGTAGCCAGTCGAGCGACTTTACGTATGATTTTTCGCGGAGTCTTCTCGTTGCTACTTATGCAAGCCATAAATTTTTCATGGCGTACTCCAAGATTATCCGGAATGGTATTCTCAACTTTTTTCTCAACTCGTAGAGCGACTTCTTTCAACGCAAGTTCTCTTAATTGAAGAATATGCTCCGCTTTGAAGAAATTATTTAATGCGGTTTGTATTTTCTCTGGTTTATATATTTTTCCTGCTTTTAGCCGGGCAAGTAATTCATCTGCTGTAAGGTCTATATTGACAACCTCATCTGCTTGTTCTAAAACGATGTCAGGGATTCGTTCTTTTATCTCTATACCGACAACGTCCTGCACCATCTCATTCAAACCTTCTAAGTGCTGAATATTCACCGCTGTAATCACACTGATGCCAGCGTCTAGGATATCCATGACATCTTGCCATCGTTTTAGGTTTTTGCTTCCTTCAATATTGGTATGGGCCAATTCATCAACGATAACAACTTCAGGGTGAATACTGAGAATCGCCTGTAAGTCCATTTCCTCAATTTCTTTCCCTTTATAAAAGATTTTGCGTCGCGGAATGATAGGAAGCCCATCCACCAATGCTTCTGTCTCTACTCGTCCGTGGGTTTCTATGTAACCAATTTTCACATCAATCCCACTATCCAGTAATTGATGAGCTTCAGATAACATCCGGTATGATTTACCTACACCGGCAATCATGCCGATGTAGATTTTGAAATTACCGCGACGAGATTTTTTCAATAAATCCAAAAAATGTTGTACGCTTTGTTCTCGGTCCATAAGAACTATATTATCAAGGTCTTAAAGTGAATCCAAAAACAAGATGTGCATCCTCCATGCGGGGATTCCAAATTGCTTGAGCGAAGATAGGTAATGAGAAAGAATCTGTGATCTTAATATCTGTAGAACCTTTCAACGCGACATTTGTCACAGCAAAACCATTTGTATTATATTGTAATGCCTTATAAGGAACAATACCGCAAATAGCCGTCAAGTTTACCATTTTAACGGAAAAGGGGAAACTTAATTCCATATAAGATGAATAGTTTTGTTTACCATTCTCTTTTTTATCCATTCCAGCGAACATGGTATACCAAGCTATGGATAATGGAAATTTTTCTACCGGTAGAGTATAGGCTAGACCTGCCTCAAAATGATGGTCTGTTTCATGACTTTGGAAATTAAAATACTTTCCGGAATTTTGTCCTGGCCACCACAGATCAGCGATAGAGACAGTCAGACCTGAATTCCCGAAAGTATAAGCAGCGGTCAGGTCAATTTCCTTGGAAGCTCTGGCGATACCGTTTTCATCGACAGTTGATAAGTTTCCGTCAAAATCGGTAGATCCCCATGCCGTGAAGGAAAAACCACCTATACTAAGTCCGAATGTCGGTTGTATACTGACTCCGGTTTGATACATACCACGCCAAATATAGGAGCTTACCAAATCTGCGGATACATTAAATTTCAAAGATTTATCATCATCTTGAGCCTTGACCATCGTAGATGACGCCATTGAAAACACAACCACTAATGCGACTATTTTTTTATATAAAGATTTCATACTTAATCAAAAAAATTTACTTTGTACCTTAAAATATTACTGAATGTTTGTTGTTTAATTTGTAGTCGCTTTGTCAAGCGCTACGTTTAATTTTAGGACATTGACTTTTTCCGTCCCGAATAATCCGAGTAAAGGCTTTTCTACGTTAGAATTAACAATAGCTATTACTTTTTCCTCAGACCAGCCGCGAGCTTCTGCTACACGTTTTGCTTGAGCGTATGCGGCTTTCGGGGAAATATGAGGATCCAGTCCGGAAAAACTAGCGGTTACAAACTCAGCCGGAACATCCTCACGTTTCATATAAGGATGATGAACCAAGAATGTGTCGATACGTTCTTCTAAAAGAGCCAGATGTTCTTCATTGGAAGGTCCTTTGTTACTACCGCCGGAACTAGAAGCATCGTAACCATCACCTGCATGGGAAGGACGTCCCCAGAAATAAATATCTTTCGTGAAATTTTGGCCGACATTTGCCGCGCCGACAATTTTTCCGTTTAATTCTACCAACTCGGCATTTCCGCTGTTGGGACCGGCAATCTGTCCGAATACCCACAGAACAAATATGTAAAAGATACTAAAGAACAAACAAAATGCGATTGTCAGTCTTAATGATTTGAAAAGATTTGATATCATAATGATTTACTGTTTTATTTTTTTTCGGACCTCCCTTTCCTTCCGGATAATTTACAGAAAGGGAGGTCTGTTTTGAATTAAAATTACATGAATAAGCTTACGATCATATCAATCAATTTGATACCCACAAAAGGAGCGATGATACCACCTACGCCATAGATCAATAGATTCCGACGAAGCAAGGCCGAAGCACCGATCGGCTTGTATGCCACACCACGCAATGCAAGCGGGATCAAGATCGGGATAATAATAGCGTTAAAAATGATAGCGCTCAAAATCGCAGATTCCGGACTATGCAAATGCATGATATTCAGTGGGGCTAAAGCTGGAATCGTAACCATGAACAGGGCTGGTACGATCGCGAAGTATTTTGCGACATCGTTGGCGATACTGAATGTGGTCAAGGTACCACGAGTCATCAGTAATTGCTTACCGATCTCAACGATTTCGATCAGCTTGGTCGGGTCGTTATCCAAATCCACCATATTACCAGCTTCTTTGGCCGCCTGGGTACCACTGTTCATTGCTACACCAACGTTTGCTTGAGCCAAAGCAGGAGCGTCATTGGTTCCATCTCCCATCATGGCAACTAGCTTTCCGCCTTCTTGCTCTTTTTTGATATAGTTCATCTTGTCTTCCGGCTTAGCCTCGGCGATATAATCGTCTACTCCGGCTTTTTCCGCGATATATTTTGCGGTCAAAGGATTATCTCCGGTAACCATCACGGTCTTTACACCCATTTTGCGCAGACGCTCGAAACGCTCTTGGATACCCGGTTTGATAATATCCTGAAGCTCGATCACACCGATGATATAATCATCTTGGGAAACAACCAGCGGAGTACCTCCGTTGCTCGTGATCTTCTCAACCAAATCAGCTACCTCTTTCGGGTATTTGTTTCCGGCGGCTTCACTCATCTTGCGGATTGCGTCGAAAGCACCTTTACGGATGCGTGTTCCTCCTGGCAGATCCACTCCTGAGCATTTTGTCTCAGCCGTGAACTTGATCATTTTAGAACCGGATGTATTCAAATCGTGTACACGTATACCTTTTTCGCGTCCAAGCTCCACGATTGATTTTCCCTCCGGAGTATCGTCAGATAAGGAAGCCATCAGACAAGCCTTTACAAAAGATTGCTCGTCGATTCCTTTTGCCGGATAGAATTGTGTAGCCTTACGATTTCCAATGGTGATTGTTCCGGTCTTATCCAGCAAAAGCGTATCGATGTCTCCTGCTGTTTCTACGGCCTTACCGGATTTGGTGATCACGTTTGCACGTAATGCGCGGTCCATACCGGCGATACCGATAGCCGATAACAAACCACCGATGGTCGTCGGGATCAAACAAACGAACAAAGAGATAAAGGCTGCGATCGTAATCGCTGTATTGGAATAATCAGCGAACGGTTTCAACGTTCCGCAGACAACAACGAAGACCAGCGTGAAACCTGCCAATAGGATCGTTAAAGCGATCTCGTTGGGAGTCTTCTGGCGAGAAGCGCCTTCCACCAAAGCAATCATCTTGTCAAGGAAGCTTTCGCCCGGTTGGGTCGTGACCTTAACCTTGATTTGGTCGGACAACACTTTGGTACCTCCGGTTACGGAACTTTTATCACCTCCGGCCTCGCGAATAACCGGTGCGGACTCTCCGGTGATTGCGCTTTCATCAATAGATGCCAGACCTTCAATGATCTCTCCGTCTGAGGGGATCGTATCTCCAGCCTCGCAAATGAATATATCCCCTTTCTTTAATTGTGAGGAACTTACGGTTTCAATTTTGTTACCTATACATAATTTTGCCGGGGTTTCCTCACGTGTTTTACGCAAACTGTCTGCCTGAGCTTTACCGCGAGCTTCGGCGATCGCTTCTGCGAAGTTAGCGAAAAGGATAGTCACTAACAGAATAATGAATACCAAGGTATTATATCCGAATGAACCTTGTGAGGTATCTCCTGAAACAGCGCTCCAGATTGTGACAAGTAACATGACAAATGTTACGACCTCCACGATAAACATAATCGGATTACGGAACATCATCCGCGGATTCAACTTAACGAATGATTGTTTTAAACTTTCTATGACAAGCTCCTTTGGAAATAAAGAAGCGGCTTTGCTATTTCTCATCTTCTTAATCTGTCAATTAGTAAATGCTAAAATATTCGGCGATCGGGCCTAATGTTAACGCAGGGAAGAATGACAAGGCTGCTACAATCATGATTACACAGAATGTCATAACACCGAATGTCACGGTATCTGTCTTTAATGTACCTGCGCTTTCCGGGATGAATTTCTTCTTGGCTAAAAGGCCGGCTATAGCGACTTGGCCTACAATCGGCAAATAGCGTGAGATAATTAAAGCCAAACCACATGTGTAATTCCAGAAATAAGTATTATCTCCTAAGCCTTCGAAACCGGAACCGTTATTTGCGGATGATGACGTATACTCATATAGCATCTCGCTGAAGCCATGGAAACCTGGGTTATTCAACCATCCTCCCTCACTTTCAACGAAATTAGGATGATATACATAGACATAGCTGGAGATCGCCGTGAAAATCAATATAACGAACGGGTGGGCCAATGCTACGATCGTCGCGATCTTCATTTCTCGTGCCTCTACCTTTTTCCCTAAGAACTCGGGAGTACGGCCGACCATCAATCCACTGATGAATACGGCAATGATCAAGAATGCGTAATAATTTAAGAAACCTACGCCTACACCTCCGAACCAAGTATTGATCTGCATGTTCAACATCTCGATCATTCCTGTAAGCGGCATCGTACTGTCATGCGAACCATTTACGGATCCATTGGATGTTACGGTTGTTGTTACAGACCATAAAGCGGTTGCGGCTGCGCCTAAACGGGTTTCCTTTCCTTCCATTGCTCCGCAAGATTGGTCGATACCCATCTTGTCGATGTTGGGATTACCTGCCATTTCATAATGGACATTGCATATTACGCCACAGAGATAAGCGAAAAGCATCACCCCGTAAATAGTGTAACCTAATTTCTTTCTTTTTAGGTAGAATCCCAGAGCGAAAACCATAGCCATCGGGATAATCAGGATGGACCAACATTCTAACATATTTGTTAGATAAGTCGGATTCTCTAACGGGTGTGAAGAGTTTACTCCAAAATAACCACCACCATTTGTACCTAGTTGTTTAATAGGCACGATCGCTGCTGTAGGACCTTGGGATACGGTTTGTTCGGCTCCTTCCAAAGTCGGGATTGTCATTTTTGAGTCGAATCCCATAGGAGTTCCCTCTAGGATTAATATAAAACCGACGATTAATGACATCGGGAAAAGGATACGAGTACAACTGATCACCAAGAAATGCCAAAAGTTTCCGATTGTCTTTGTTGTTTTCGCAGCCATAGCCTTCATGACTCCCGCCATTGCGGCCATACCTGTAGCGGCTGTGATGAACTGAAACAACATGATGACGAAAAGTTGTGTAAAGTAAGTCAATCCACTCTCTCCGCTATAATGTTGTAGGTTACAGTTGACCATGAAGCTGATACACGTGTTAAATGCCAAGTCTGGGCTTTGCCCTGGGTTCCCATCCGGGTTTAATGGTAAATAACCTTGTGACACCAGCAAGATCATACCCCAGAAAAACCAAAATACGTTTATGATAAGAAGAGACTTAAGGAATGCCTTCCAGTCCATCTCCTCATTGGGGTTAATACCTGCGAACTTGTAAATAAACCTTTCGATAGGAGCCATGAAACGCATACAGTCGTTTCCCTCCTTGTAAACTTTCGCTATGTGCTTTCCCAGTGGATAGCTGATCACTATCAAAAGCACGATTTGCGCTACTACACCTAAAATTTCTGTGTTCATCTTTTTACCTAAAAAAAATTACCATTAAAACTTCTCGGGTTTTACCAGGACATACATTAAGTACCCGAATATCACTAAGCAGAGTATAAACAGTGCTAAAAACATACTCTAAATCTCCTTTCTCTCTTTAAATTTTTTCAAACCAATCCACACACTTGAAAAAAAAGTAATAGCATGCTACGCCGGTAGCACACAGAAATAAAAATGATAACGCATCTTCCATACTTGTTCTTTTTTAATTGTTAATACTATTTGTCTGTTTTCTGCCCTCCTATATGCCAAAGTCGTACCAAAAAAGCCCTTATGGAATTAAGTTGTTGTATCTTAGCGAGATATACCAAAATAGGTTTTTTCAAAGAAGAATGGAACCTTTTCAAAATGAAAAGCTTTTTTCATTTTGGGACAATCCGTAGCGCTTATTACTGTCTTTGACGTTCGAAATCTTCCGAAATCCGTCCCATGCAAACAGGTTTCCAGCAATCTATGCGCCTCTCATCGGATGAAGTGCTATTATTGATCATGGCTAGTTCACAATTTTCGTAGACGTATAAGACCGCGTATCCTAGACTGATCGTTCTCAACTGCTTCCTTAATACGTTCCAGGCCTCCTTGTCGGATATGAAATATTGTGGTTCTGTTGATTCAGCGCCAGATTCCAATTTGTATTTTCTGAGGACTTGTGAGGGAAGACTTCTTAATTTCTCTATATCGCCTGGTTTTTGGGGAGGATAACACAGATAGGCCACTCCTATTAAAAGTATAAGCCCGGTAAAAGCATTTAGAATATACCTGGCATGATAATCATCGGCAAAAAAATGAATCTCTTGGATACTATACATATATAGTAACATGGTAAATGATAATATGGTTATTACCATTGTTTTACGGTTTAAGGATCTCATAAGGACTCTCTTTTTGTTTCCTACCCTTGTTTATGCCTGTTCTTTTGAAAAAGAGCCGTGAATATTAAATACCCACGGCTCCAAAAAGAAAAAAACAATTTAAATCATTTACAAAATGAATAAACAAAAGGATTTTGGTTTACATAAAAACAGCTTAGTTGTGATATGATATACGATATTCAAATATTTTATTTGTGGGCCATTAAATATTTCTGAGACTTCCACCACTTCTCAATCTTGTTTTTCAAAATGAAAAAGTAGCCGAAGAACCCAATCCAGCTTGTAATTATCAATACTATGATAAGCCGCTGTTTTATAGCCGCGGGGATATCTTTTTTCAATAAATTGTTGATTGCTAGTATCGAAGCAACCACACCTAATTGGTAAATAAAAAATATCATTTTACTTTTCTTTGTTATTTAATAGTATTCATTCATTAATATCAGTTTTCCTTGGTATCGGTTTCCATCATATCACCTTTGGAAAACCTGATAGTGATGAATATATCTCTAAAATCGTGCCAAACTATTCATGGATTATGTAATGATCTCATTGCTAGTTTATTAAATAAATGTGAGCATGGATAATAGGCTAAGAAGGTAAATTAAAATGAAAGTCTTTTTTCATTTTGGTATGCTCTCTGCTTGAGATAGTACTCGGGCTACTCTCCATTTACCTTTTTTAAATAGGTCTCATCATTCAATCCATGTGGCACTGAAGAATCCGAAGCGATCCCAGTGGCAACACTGTCGTGATGCAGGGTAAAACTTTTCTTCCGGGTACGAGGTCCTTGATCAGAGGTTCCCTGCCGAGAACCTTCTGTCTTGTCAAGTTTTTTACATGCCTTATTCTCGCGAGGCGTGTCTGACCATATAATATATAAGCATAAAATACATATGCACGAAGCGATCCATGTTTTCATCGTCTTTGAATTTATTTATAAACGTCATGAAAAGACAAGCCTCTCAATCCGAAATCGATCATTTTTTTTGCGGTGTCCACTCCTATGATGATAAGCGGGCTTTTTTTCTCGTTAATCCCAAATTCCATTTCTGTTTGACAGATAAAATCATGTTGGATGTTATCTCTGGTTTTCGAATACACGGGATAGGCGATCTTTACCTTTCTATAGCTGCAACAAGTAAGGCAGGGATCAGAGAGTTCGATACCTTGAAGTTCCATATTTATCGGGTAAATTTTTTGAGACTCAAAATAGTAGTAACCTGCGGACGAAACTAAGGGAATGAATATTAGGCCGGGATATTCGTTTTGTATACAAAATATCCTGAAATTCTCGGAGACCAGGCAATAACGGTCTCTTGTATATCTGATATCACCGGTTTTTCTTAATGATATTAGATATTCCGGATTGATTACTTTTTTTAAAGGCAGATGGCATTCCGGGCATGTACATGGGGCGATCCCCTCATGCATAAAGCTATCATCTGTACTTCCATCCAATATTTTTGCTACTACGATATGATCCATATTCCTCATTTGATTTTATGAAGCAATAAGCTTTCACGGAGACGCACGCAGATTTCACTGTTTTAGAAACGAGTAAGGAGCGACGGTCTTGTTATGATACTCCCCTAGATCATTTATCATCTGTTCGGCATCTTCTTGGGAGATCAGCCCTTGTTCCTTGAATTGTTCTATCATCTTTTTCTCGTTGCTTAGAAGCATACGAACAGATTTTCGGGTTACGGCCTCTTTATAAGAATTCGGGTAATCATTCGATATCCCCTCTATGAAAGAGGCGGCCTTAGTTATGTTTTTCCGAATCTCTACTTGCAGGAGAAGTAGGCAACTTCTGTATTCGGTAGATACGGTTTCCGAGGTTCCAAACTCGTTGACAAGTTTTAGTGTCTCTTTCTGGGCAATAATTAATCCCCGGGCGAGGTCGTATCCTAGAATGATCCGGTCTTGAAAGTAAAAGTCGGCCCATTTGTCGAGGAAGCGGAAATAACGGCTTAGACCGCTTCGCGGAGGTCTCTTGCAAAAATCGAAGATATCCCCTCGTTCACATAAGGGCTTCTTCCCATTCTGGTCATATAAATCATCGACCGAAGCGTTCAAACGTCTTAATGTCCCGGAAGAGATAACCCCGTTTGTATATAAGTTCCAATAAAGCGAACGTTCCTTGTCGAGAATCCGGAGACGCATATCTGCCATAACATCTTTAGGGCGAGCTGAAATGTCGGGGTGTGCCTCTTTTTGAGGTAGAAATTTTCTGACGACATTCCAGTCGGTAGATGCTAATGCCTCTTTCCCGCTTAGATTCTGTAGGTATTTTTCGGCCCCTTCATACAACTGCTCTTTTACGCTATAATCAAGGAGAAGCTTGGATGACGGTATTTTGGTCAGCCCTAGTTTCCTCAGCAACCAGCCTATCGTCGTAGCGTTCACTGTCAATGTCAGGGTAACGATACCTGCGGTGAGGAAAAGAACTTGTCGTCGTATCGGTTCTGGTATCGAGAGAGTATAAGACACCATCAAGGCCATGGTTAATCCCAAGGCTCCTCGTAAGCCGCCCCAGCTTAGGATAGCGGATTCGCGTATAGACAGGCCATAGCCGCATCTTTTCATGAATGGATAGAATATCGTTATGACCAAGATACGGATTAGATTCACTCCTGCGTAAACACAAAGAAGAATAAATAAATCCGTCCATGAGAAATCTACTTTTAGAGCGATTACGATACCTACAATTATAAATATCAGCGTGTTCGCTATATGGGCGGCTAATTCCCAGAATTGGCGCATGAACCGGTTGACTTGAGGTTTCAGCCTCGGGCGTCCCATGTAAGAGACTGTCAGACCGAAGCCAACCAAGGCGATCACGCCGGATACCTCCAGATAATTTTGCGCTAAGATAAAGGTCATGTAGGCAGAAAGAATCATGACACTGTTTTGAAGCATCTCGTCTCCTTTCACTTTCGTGATAAATTGGATGCATAAGTAGGCGAAAAAGGTTCCTAAAAGAGCGCCTCCTGCCACAACCATGATAAAATCTGTTACCGGAGACTCAGAGATGCCGGATGTGCTATAGGCCCCGAAGAATAGCATGAAGAGAACAATCCCGGTACCGTCGTTCAGCATCGACTCGGCATCGACAAGGGTCGAGAAACGCTTACTGGTACCCAATTCTTTTAGCAAAGCAACTACGGCTACTGGGTCTGTGGCGCTTATCAAGGCTCCGAACATGAGGGCGAAAGTCCAGTTCCATTCCTCATATGAGGGAACGGAGCTACTAATCCCGACCATTAAGAGTGCTGTCAGTAGCATTGCGATAACGACACCGGGAACAGACAATAAAGTCGCGTTTGTCAAGGTCTTCCGGAAAACATGAACGTCTAGCTCATAGGCTGCGTCAAATATTAATATTGGCAGAAAAATATAAAGGATCATATCCGGATTGGAGTTTCCCGCAAAATCTATGGTAGATTGTAATAGCGGAATGCCATTCAGCCAGCCTAACCGGTCAAACATACCTATCAACAAACCAAACGCGAACAATCCCACTGTATAGGGTAGGGGAGTTTTTTTCAGCCCGAATTTTAAGAAAGCGCCAGCCATCAATCCTATCAACACAAAAAATAAAGGCGCCAACAAATTATTCGTTTCCATATATCACATACTTTTCGTAACACAAGCAATAGGCGTACCAATAATTCTTTTATTGATTTAATCATTTGATAAAAAGTGGTTTATTCTTTTTCTGGGGGAAAAAAGAATAAACTTGCCTTTTCATAATGGAAAGAATTTTTTCAAAACGGAAAGGGACGCGGAGAATTATTGTTTTTGCATTGGTTACTTAAGGGGTGTTGTTGTGTATATATAGATATATACATGGAAAAGGGCTATTTAAAAGACAGGCGCTTATCTTCCTCCGAAAATAAGATCGCCGTATTGACCAAGGCCAAATGAGAATATGCCTGGGGAAAGTTCCCTAATTGTTCCTTGGTCTCGAAATCAATATCTTCACTAAAAAGACCTAGATGATTTGAATTATGAAGCATTTCCTCGAATAAACAACGAGCTTCCTCTTTTTCCCCGATGACATAAAGGGCGCGGATCAGCCAAAAGGTACAGATCGTGAAAGCGGAAGAGGGATGCCCGAAATCATCGCGGGTATTATATCGATACATTAATCCTTTGTAAAGTAAGGTCTGTTTTATCTTTTTTACCGTTTTGCGATAACGTATGTCATTCGCTTGGATAAAACCATAAGGTTCCATTAAGAGTAAAGATGCGTCGAGGTCTGAGTTCTCATAGGCTTGGGAAAAACTTTGTATATCTTCTTTCCAACCATTTCTCATGACATCTTCTTTAATCCGAGCCGCCTCATCCGACCAATATTGCCGATAGGAGGGTTTATTCAGTAAATCGGCGATACGAGCTCCCCGGTCTAAGGCTACCCAGCACATTACCTTGGAAGAGACAAAATTTTTTCCTTCGCCTCTAATTTCCCAAATACCCTTATCCGGCTTTCTCCAGTCGCTAATTACAGTCATCAGGATGCTTTTCACCATTTCCCACATGTCTTCTACCTCATCCAATGTTCCTGGCATCAGGCGATAATATTGATAGATGAGATCCATCAAGTACCCGAACGAGTCATTTTGAAGTTGGTGATACGCGTCATTGCCTATCCGGACAGGCTGAGAATTCTTATAACCGGAAAGATGATCTAAGATCACCTCTGTCAGTTTCCTTTCGCCGCGGATACCATACATGATCTGATAGGTATCATGTTGCGAGACAAATGTTGATTGAACAAATCTCATAAAACGCCGTGCCGCGTCGACATGTCCTATTTTGAATAAGGTCTCGATAGACATAGAGGCATCCCTTAACCAACAGAAACGGTAATCCCAGTTACGTACCTCACCGATCGTCTCCGGCAGGCTGGTCGTAATTGCGGCCAACACGGCTCCATTGTAAAAGGACATCATCTTTAGAACTAGTAGGCTGCGTTCAATTATATCATTATATAAGGTGAACTTTTTGGTCCTGTCTGTCCAATTCAACCAATAAACCAGGGTCCGGCAATATTCCAGTTTCTCACGTTCAATATCAATGGATATAACCTTCTCATTGTAAGATAATAAGAAAAACTCATCTTTTGTCAAGGTTATTTTCTTATGTTGCGCGATATCGCATAGAGGCAATGATGAGTAAAGATATTGCCTGTCTTTACTGTTGGAGGTAGAATAAGTTTCAATGTATTGCGTCGTGGTATTAAAGATCGTCTCTCCGCGGGCATAATCCGGGGCCGGGGCATAATTAACCTTAAAGCGCGGCTTCCCTTTTATCCAACGGATATAACGGTATATCTCTGCCGGACGATAACTCTCATTGGCCTCGCTTAGATGGTAACAAGGCATGAAATCAACGATCGCGAACTCATTTTCTTCCGAGATGAAATTGGTTGAAAGGATGTTGGTGTGGGGGATGTATGACTGGGATATATGATAGTCGTCGGATACGTCGAATCCAAAGCGACCTCCTTTATCCCGGTCAAGTAGAGCGGCAAATATGGAGGGTGAATCAAAGTTCGGGAAACACAGCCATTCTATGCAAGCCTTATCCGATACCAATGCTGCCGTACAACAATTTCCTATTACTCCGTAATTTAATTTATTCATAAGAATTATTTTTTGAGCACGTATGATACAATGATCAATTTTATACATGAAATCATGTATCATATAGCAAAACATATGCCATATTTACGTAAATATTGGCAATCAGATGTTTATGAGAAGGAGAAATAGTAAACGGATTTTCATTCTGAAAAAAGATTTTCATTCTGGAAAAACTTTTATTTCCCGAATCGGGAGCTATCGACCTCCTTATGTCCTTTGGCTTTGAAATTTCCGAATTTATAGATAAAAGATAAGGTGACCCTTCTTGAGTCTGGGATCATACGCATGTTTAAGTCCTGTGTTTTGTATTGGAGATTAAGATCTTCGGGTATCCATGAATTGAACATATCGTCCACTTTCAAGGAGACCTCCGCTTTGCCGCTGGATGAGATCCATTTCAAGCCGGCATTTACGTTATACATGCTGCTGATCGTCATCGGGCCTTGAATGTTACGGGTTATATAAGAACCGGATATTTCCGCTTTGATGGTAGGTCTCGATGAGATGTTGAACGTATTATTCAATTCGGTATAGAATGCCAGGTTATCTTTATTAAAACTTATATCATGGTAATTATCACATTTCATCTTGTCATAATAACCATTTAACGTTAATCTGGAATCAAGTATGGAACCAACTTTGAACGGAAGCATAACATTCAGGCCTAACTTACTGGAATAATCAAAATTCAGCGTCTTATAAATAAGAACCAGTCTATTGGAGGCTTGGTAGGGGAGTTGGTTGAAGTTATTGTCTATGTAGTTGGCGTATAGCGTGAAAATATACTTGTTTTTTAGGATATAGTTCAATTGGGTAGAGTAAAGCCTGGACGGTCTTAGATCCGGATTACCTTGTATCTCGGTATATCCGTTCAAATAAGAGACCGCGTTTTGCATCTCCCAATAACTGGGATAAGTCTTGTCTGAAGAAACGGATAGTTGCAGGATGTGGCTGGGATGAACCCGGTATGTGACTTCCATCATTGGGAATAAGCTCCAATAATCAATTTCCTTATGTTTGTAATACTCTCCGGTCAAAGAGGCATTGACGGATAGGTTATCGGAGAAGCTTTTGGAAAAGCCGGCATATAAATCATATACATATTCATCCAGCTTGCTATAGCTATTGGAAGTAGACCAATCATGATCGCGCAGCGAATGGTATACCTGAGAGCTTTTGTCTGAGGCGAAACTGAATTTCGTCCCGTAGTTGAGCGTCCAGCCTTTGCCCAATTTATGGTTTTGGTCTGCATAGACGGAGAACCTGCGGATGTCTTGTTGCGATTTAGCGTTAAAGGCATCTTCTTTCCCGGCTTTTTTCTCTTGGTAGTATTGTGTCGTATGATTGATGTAAGCGGTGAAATCAATACCGACATTGAGGCCGAACCCGGAAACATAGTCGAGCGCCAGATTATGCATCTGTATTGGTTTATCGGATTTCTTTCTGTTTTCCGAATCCGAATAGGTTCCTGCGGAGGCGGTAAAAGGACGGGTCCATTGCTGGATCTCTGAGGTATAGGCAAAGCTCAGTTTATTTTTATCGTTTAAGAACCAATCATTACCTAGGCGTATGGTATGAACCGGGAGCCGGGTATATCCTCTGTCGAATTGTTCGATCTCGTAGGTCTTACCATCGTATAAGTGATGCGAGAATATATCCGTTCCCGTCCGTTCCCGATGGTATCCGAAAGAGTACATGAAATCGGTAGAATATTTAGGTGTGTTATAAACGATGGTCGCGCCTCCTTGGTAATTGGCGTAATGTCCTTGGCTATATACGGCGTTGACTTGTCCTTGTAGTTTGGGAATCTCGGAGGTCTCGCTTTTAAGGACCAAGTTAATTACGGCCCCGCGTACATGGTATTGAGGTGGGGCGCTATACATTATCTCTGCTTCTTGAATACGTTCCTTGGGCATATTCTTAAGCAAATTCTCCAATTGGCTCTCACCCATATTGGTGGTCTTGCCATTGATGATAACCGTGACCCCATTTGTGCCCGCGAGTTGGATTTTTCCTTTCTGTTCCCGGACTCCCGGCAGTTCTAGGATCGCTTCGTAAGCGCTAACGGCCATCTTGTCTTTTAGCAGATACGGCATATCGTAGGCTATTTTTCCATCGGTAACCTTCGCTAGAGGACGTTCTCCGGTAACGGATACTTCTGAGAGCGTTTGGTGTTTTTCGCTCAGTTGTATATTGTCTATCGCTGGCGAGTCATAGTATTTTTGATACGTCTCATACAGCAAGTGCTGGACGGTTAAGAGGAAAGGTACTGTGTTTGTCTTGACGCTAAAAGCTCCTAAAGAATCTGTATAAGTGGAGTTTACATATACAGAATCGCTTGTTTGTATAATCACGACCGCTAGTTCGACAGGATGGTTATTTGAGTCTGTAACTTTACCTGTTATAACTTGTGCTTGTATGAATGTGGTGACTAACAATAATAAAAAGATAATCCCGGTTTTCATATCATCCTCGATTTTGTCAACATTCCGGTGCATATTTCGTAAATATATTTAGTTTATACAAATAAAGGGTCTTAATATTATATCTTTTTATTACGATTTTGAATCGTTTGTCGTTTTTTAGTATAGCGAGATCGTGAAGGAGCGAACTCTATTAGGGAATCTTACTAATAAATTCTGCTTTTAGGACTTAGGGGATTGAGATATATTTGATAGCTTTGCGAAGGAATAAGGTTCGTACCTCTTTCACGGATAGATGGTAACAATAAAAGTAAATGATAATGAATGAAAAAATGAGTACTCCATTAGGTAGCGCTTTTCCCAAGGAACGGATCCGATACGCGATGCTTTCTTTCTTTTTAGCGCAAGGTCTTTGTTTCTCTAGCTGGGCTAGCCGCATTCCGGATGTGAAGGATATTTTTGAGGTGAATTACGCTTTCTATTGGGGATTGGTCTTGTTTTTAATTCCGGTAGGAAAGTTTGTAGCGATCCCCTTAGCGGGTTATCTGGTGTCGAAATTGGGTAGTCGTATTATGGCGCAGGCCAGTGTGCTGGGATATGCCTTGGCCTTATTTGCGATCGGTACGGCACATAATATCTATTTGCTGGGTGTTTATTTATTTTGTTTTGGTGTGTTCTGGAATCTTTGTGATATATCCTTGAATACGCAGGGGATAGGTATCGAGCGGCTTTATGGACGTACGATCATGGCCTCGTTTCATGGAGGTTGGAGTCTTGCGGCTTGCCTGGGAGCCTTGATCGGGTTTATCATGATTGTATCTGGTGTTACTCCGTTCTGGCATTTTACGTTGATCGCTTTATTGATTGGGGCGACTGTTTTAGTGAGCCGGAAATATTTGCAAGAAGATGTTGCGGTTGAATCTCCGGAGAAGGAGAAGGAAGCGGAGAAAAAAGAGGCCCCGGCTTTGTTAAGTTTTATCCGTAAGCCGGAAATGCTGTTAATCCAGTTGGGTATCGTCGGCTTGTTTGCCTTGGTGGTGGAGAGCGCGATGTTTGATTGGAGCGGGCTTTATTTCGAATCGGTATTGCAGGTTCCTAAATCCTTGCAGATCGGTTTCTTGGTATTCATGGTAATGATGACAGTGGGCCGTTTTCTCACGAATTCCGCATATAGTATTTTAGGAAAACAAAAAGTTCTGCAATTGGCGGGTTTCTTTATTTTTGCCGGTTTCTTTATTTCGGCCTTGTTAGGCGGTATGTTTGAGTCGATGACGGTAAAGGTGATTGTGAATTCTTTGGGTTTTATGTTGGTAGGCTTGGGGATCTCTTGTATGGTGCCCACTATCTATAGTTTGGTAGGCGCTAAGTCAAAAACTCCGGTGGGTATCGCTTTGACAATCCTTTCCAGTATCAGTTTTATCGGTTCATTGATCGCGCCATTGTTGATCGGGGCGATCTCGCAGGCGTTCAATATGAAATACGCTTATATGGTGGTCGGCCTGTTAGGACTTTGTATCTTACTTATGACTACCTTCTGCAAAGCATTCAAGGGAAATTGAGAATTGGGAATTGGGAATTGAAAATTAAAGAGGTAACTAATTTTCAATTCCCATTTCTCAATTTTTAATTCTCAATTACTCCGGCATTCGTTGTTCCGCCGTCTCCAAGCATCGGGCCACATCTTCCTTGGTACCGTTGAATGGGCCTATTCCTTCGATTTTCAATGTTGTCATAGCTGCGGCGAAACGTCCGGCTTCTTCTATGCTTGCGCCTTTGGCACGTTTATAGAGATATCCGGTCATATAAGTATCACCAGCTCCGGTAGCGTTTACTACTTCCTTCGGTATGTAAGCGGGGATTTTATGGAAAGTGGAACCGTCGTAAATGATAGATCCCATGCTTCCGAAAGTCAGCAATACCTCTTTCACGCCCCAATCGTAGATAACTTTTCCGGCGTTCACGGCATCGGTATATCCGGTTAACACCTCCATCTCATGTTCGTTAGCCTTGAGGAAGTGTACATATTTAAGTACTTCTTTTTTTTCTGGCCAATCCACGGCAAATACATCCTTGTCTCTCACTTCCCGCAGATACCCTTGCGAGTCAATGGATACCAAGCCTTTTCCCGCTAAATATCTTACCACTTCCAAAGAGAAATCATCGGCAAGCAAACTACCTAAATGGAAAATCTTGGAATCGATGTTTTTCAGATATTCCACGGTGAAAGGATCTGCTTTCGCCAATACACGTTGCGTGCGGTTGTCTTGGTTTTCCCCATAAATATTCTCGAAATAGACGGTATGCTTGCTTGGCATCACGGCGACATCGATACCTTCAGCTCGCAATTCTTCTACGGTTTTCATCTCGGACTCAGCCAAGGCTGTCACTAGTGTATAGTCAATATCATCGAAATGCTTTATCGCATGTGAGAAATAAAAAGATGTTCCTCCTGGCATATGGACAGTGTTCTTGGGGGTCACTACCTTGTCCAAGGTAATATGTCCTACGCAGCAAAGTTCGTGTGTATTCATTTTTTACTCAGTTTATTATAAAGCGACAAATTTATGAAAAAAGAGTTCAAGTACATAGGATAGTCATTATTTTGACCAATAAAAGCATAAACGAGGCATTTCCATGCGAGAGCGAAAGTATTTCATATATAAACGAGAGCATTTACCTTTAGGAGTAAAGGCATTTACATATGGAGGTAAACGGCGTTACATCTGGTTGTAAAACCATTTACATATAATTGTAAATGGTTTTACCTGTATTTATAAATACAGGTAAATGTAATATGCTGATAATCCGTATATAATACTATTGGCGAATAATGCTTGGTGTATCTGTCGGGAATATTCAAACTTACCTTATCCAATAAATATGCTTGTTGGGATTGAGAAGGAAGAATTGAGAATCGGTCAACGACATAGATAGTATATAATGTACGAGCGTACATTATAATATATGCGATACGCATAGAGGCTATTCTGCTATATCGGTGATGTACATTTTATGTGTGATGAAATAAAATGGGAGAAATGACTAATGTAAACGATCGATTTTTCTAGTCATTTGCAAAGGTACGCGTTTCTTCGATACTTACAACCCTTCCGCATTATTTTTTTATCGTTTATCCTCTTTCTTATCAATAGGATAGGTTATCCTTTACGAAACAACGGAATCCTTAAACAAATCTCCTGTTTGGGTACTAAAAAACGCAAGATTTAGACGATGGTTTAGACTAGTCGTTTTGTGCCCGATTTGAAGGGGTGAAATATTGAAGAGCTTTTAATTAACACTAGTATTAATATTAATTTTAGAATTATGAACAAAAAGTTTTCTACTCTTTTGGCGGGAGCTTTTCTGGCGACCGCTTTTTCCGCAGGTGCTGTTGCTCCTGATAAGGTGAAGACAGGGGAGTATTACTACATTGGTTCAGATGCCGGTTATCTGACAATTGGTAATAACTACAATGAGACTGCTAAGGACTCTATTATTTTTGGAGCGAAAGATGATGCTGACCTTTGGAATATCGCAAAGGCTGGTTATGATGAGGCTACTGGGGTACAGCGTTATACCATTAAAAATAAGGATGGTGTAGTTCTTTCCGTATCAAAGAGTGATAAGGCTCCTTATAGTATTCGTGGAGGAATCAGTGAATTTCAATTCAAGCCAAATGGTAGTGGTTATAGCATCGCAGCTGCAGTTAAGGCTGGTACAGTGATTTATCTGAATCCGGGTGTGGCTAAGAATGTTACGATTCCTACGACTATTGGTTCTGCTGTAAATGTGGAAGATCCTGGTTCGAAAGTGTTAACTGCTGAGAATATCTCAAAATTCTCTGTATTTACATTGATTGCTGATCCTGCGGTTACAAAGAATCCATTCGATGGTGTTGTTGTTAGAGCTCACCAAGAAGGCGAGTGGATCAAGTTTGAGGTAGCTGATAAGAAAAATTTCTTTATTGGAGTTGATACCACATTTACTACGATCCATAGTCAAGATAATGTTTTTGGTGCAATCCTGAAAGCAGACAGTACTTATGCTAGAAATGAGAAACATACTGTAAGTAATGCAGATTTTCAGTTGTTTAAGGTTGTTAAGGATCTGAAAACGGATAAAATGACATTGACTGTCAAATCAGCTCCGGAGATGAAAAGAACTAATACTAGTACTCCGTTCAGTACTAAGGATAATGCGGTGTTGAAATATGCTAAAATAGATAATTTGAACGTATTGACAGTAAGTGTTGATGAGCAGGGTGATCCTTTAGCGTTTACTCAAACTCCAGGTACTCCGGCTAGTTTGCCTAATGGTGCTGGTGTTTATTTCTTGAAGAACAAGAATACTCATAATTCAGACGGTAGTGCGAAGAATCCGAACTACAACAAGTATTATGGTGCGACAACTGCTACTACAGATTTTATCTCCTCTGTGTCTAACTTTAAGTTGGAAGGACAATATTATGTAGCAGAGGAAGATGGTCGCTATGCGGTAGTTAGCCGTATGCAAGGTTCTAGTGCTGATCCAGGATATGTGGTTGTTCCTGCTTACGAGGAAATCTATAAAGTCGCAGACAATGTCTATACATACGATCTGGATACAATCGAGTTCGTGTATGCGAAGGAGGTAACAGAGGCTAAAGATCGTTTCTTAGGTTTCAAGTCTTTCACGAATGAAGAGTGTAAAAACGAGGCTTTTGCCTTGAATTTAGTATCAGGAACGGAAGGTGTTGATGGTTTGTATGCTTATGCGAAAGATTCTTTGATCTCTATCAAATCTACAGAATTTGAGAATGCAATCAAATTTAAGGTTGATCCTGTGGCTATTGAAACGTGGTCTGTAGATAAAATTGATAATAATACTTATAGCTGGGAAAAACTTTTATCTTCTAAGAACTATTCAGACTATGCGGGTGCGCAGTCTTTAAAAGATACTTTGTCTGCGGTAGCTTATACTTTATCTGAACAGTATACGAATAATAAGGTTTCTCATGATGTTGATTATACTTATGATGCTGTTAAGTTCTTGGATCGCTCTGCAACGAAGTTTATTTTCGTGAATGGTGACAAGGCCGATGAATATAAGATGATTCCAGTTAATGTTTACTCAGAAATTAATGACGATGAGACTGAAGCGAATGAATATATTTCTTCCAGTGATAAAAAAGTTGTTTTTAATGTAAACACTGCTGCTTTAGTTTATGTATCAGAGGATGACGTTCGCGATGATTTCGTTAAATTCGAAAAAGCTCCGGCTCCTGAGTATGCGACGTTGGGCGCTCCTTCTCATAAGATCCTTTCTTCTTCAGAAGGTGATGGTAAGGCTCTTTCCATGAATCCGACTACATTGTTCGCAGAGGTTAAGACTGCTGAGCAAACTCCGTATATTGATAGCTTGTTCGGCTTGTGGATTGATACTGCTTGTGTGAAGGATATTACTAAACCATTGTATTATGTAACAACTGGTAATGGTCTTTCTGAGGTTGATCGTGAGGCTGGCTTTATGTATTATTTAGTTAATCCATATGATTCTGCTTATGTCGCTGATGATAATGGATATGGATATGCTGATACAGAAAGTGCATACTTGTATAAAGATCATAATTATACTACTTATGCAAAAGCAGCTTTTGTAAAAGCTAAGGTATATGGTACTGATTCGTTGACAATTGTTAGATCACAAGCTACTGCTGTTGATACGTTGAAAAACATGAGCGTAAATCCTGCGGCTATGGCATTTAGAACAACTGCGGCTACAGATGGTACTACAAATTTGATTGTAGAGAATACCGTTAACGTATTCAATGGTCAAGATGAGGATAAGAAACAATTATATGCTCCACAATCATATTTCTTGAAAGTTATCAATAATGTTTTGGTTTGGTCTTCTGTTCCGACTGACGCTCATTTGTTTAGTGTTGCTGCAACTGAATTATGTCCGACATCTAACGATAACGTTGAGGAAGGAGTTTCTGCTATCTCTGTAGTAGCTAACGATGGTTCCGTTACCATCCAAGGCGCTGCCGGCAAGTCTGTTGTTATCTCTAACATCTTAGGTAAGGTTGTCGCTGAGACAGTTCTTACTTCAGACAACGCTACAATCACTGTACCGGCAGGTATCGTTGCTGTAGCTGTAGAGGGCGAGGCTGCTGTTAAGGTAGTTGTTAAGTAATCATTTTATTCGAAATGATATAGTAGAGGCGGGCATGTTCCGTCTCTATCTAAATATATGAATTAAATAATTTCCATGCGATAAAGTAGCCTGCGACAGGTGAAAGCATGGTTAATACTAAAGTAAAAAAGTTCTTCCGATAGTATTTCCGTGAGGAAGGAAACCGGATAAAAAATTGGTCTCAGCGATATTCGTATATCGTTGGGACTTTTTTGTGGAAAGAAGATTTTTTACGAGAATAAATACGTATATTGCGACAGACTTATAATCTCGGAATTCATGGAATATACCTTACTGATACTTTTATTGTTGATCATGGTTTGGATAAACTTACATAATAAGATATCCAAATCCCAAGATAAAACGGAAGAATTATCGAAGGAAATCGCGGCCTTACGTAAACGCTTGGAATCCGGGAATTATCTTCCGGTGTTAAAGGAGGAAGAAAAAGAGGAGGCGAAAGCGACCTCGGAGGTATCAGCCAAGGTAAAGGAACCTGAGCCGGATATCTTGAAAGAGCCGGAAGTATTCGTACAACCAGAACCTGTTACAAGAAAAAACCTTCAGCCTCCTGGAAAGCAGAAACCTGTTAACTATGAGAAGTATATCGGAGAAAACTTATTCGGAAAAATCGGTATCCTGATACTCGTCTTAGGGATGGGGCTTTTCGTGAAATATGCGATAGATAAGGAATGGATAAACGAGACCTTGCGTACGATACTCGGCTTTGGGGTGGGTGGAGCGCTTCTATTCGTGGCTTGGCGCTTGAAGGACCCCTATCGTACCTTTAGCTCTTTGCTGGCGGGAGGTGCTTTCGCGATCTTTTATGTGACGGTGGCGATCGCCTATCATTATTACGGGTTGTTTAGCCAGACGGCCGCTTTTATTCTGCTTGTGCTGTTTATGGGGCTTATGTCGTCTTTATCTATACTCTATAACCGTAGGGAATTGGCGGTAATCGCCTTGGTTGGCGGATTTATCGCCCCATTCTTGGTGGGTAGCGGGGATGGAAGTTATTTAGTATTGTTTACCTATGTAATGATCTTGGATTTGGGGATGTTCGGGTTGTCTATCTATAAGAAGTGGGGGGAACTGCCTGTTATCTGTTTCGTCTTGACTTGGATCGTTTTTGCGGGTTATATATATGCTACGGAGTTGGATTTGATGGGAGGTGTTCAGTTAGTGCATTTGCTAGTTTTCTCTATCGCCTTCTATTTGATCTTTTTGTTATCGGTCGCCTCCATCGTGCGGATCAATGTCCGGAGGATTAATCAATATTTATTGGGAGTGATCGGGTTGAATAATTTCGTATTCTTGTTCTTTGCCCTTATCCTATTGCATAATATGTCGCTTGAGCGGAATTACAATGGTATGACAACCCTTTTTGTGGCCGCAGTCAACTTCGCTCTTTTCTTTTGGATTAAACGGAAGGGGAAACTTTTTTCTTTCTTGATGCATACTTTATTGGGGATCGCTCTTACCTTTATATCGGTGACGATCCCGATCCAATTGGAAGGAACTTTCATAACCTTGTTTTGGGCCTCGGAGGTAATGATCATCCTTTGGTTCTATAACCGTTTCCGTTTGCGGGTTTACGAGGTATTCGCCTGGGTACTTCCGGTCTTGACGTTGGGCTCATACGGAATAGACGTCTTTCGCGGGTTGATGGAGGCTGGTTCCGTGGACTCTACCCTATTTATAAATGGCCTGTTCGCTACCGGTATTTTTACGGGGCTGTCGTACTGGGTAGATGCTTGGCTGGTACGCCCTACAAGAATATCGACGAAAGGCCCTCTCTTGACGGGATGTGTCGTGTTATATATAGCCTTTATTTTCGATTTCTATTCATATATAGATCCAGCGATCGTGTCTTTTAGCTATATCGAGACATTTACGGTAGCGGTTTTATTAGCCGTGAATGTTTTATTAGGGAGAAGTTATTTGCCTGTATCAAGAAACGCGGGAGGATACGGATTGTTCTTGGGGATATCTTTATGCCTGTTTGTCGGAATGTCTTTCTGGGTCGGGAATGAGAGCCATCTCTTTATTCCCCGGTTCCTATTGTGGGGTTCCTTGCTTTTAATAGGAGGGCATATTTTTATCTTGGGACGATATTATTATAAGGCATTTGATGCGAAAGATAAGCGTACACACGGGATGACCTTGTATATTTGTTTGCTGTCTACGATATTACTGGTAGTAGGAACGAATAATTTGTTGAATCAGTCGGGATTGCCGGACGAGTTAAGCGCAGGTTTCTCAGTCTCGTTGAGTCTTGCCGGCTTTATGCAAATGGCGGTGGGCATGCGATTGCACCTGAAAGTTGTCCGGATGATTAGCCTGGCTACCTTCTCGATCGTATTGCTAAAGTTAATGCTGGTAGACCTATGGCTTTTGCCTACGATCGGAAAGGTAGTCATATTCATAATCCTGGGAATTATATTGCTGGTTCTCTCTTTCCTGTATCAGAAGTTGAAAACCGTCTTGTTCGATGATCGCTTATAGGATATCCGCGAGCTTCTCCAGCCCCATGCTGTGAGAACCTTTGATCAAGACATGATAACCTTTTAACGGTTGCTTCCGAAGCATCTCCACCATTGCTTCCGTGGTAGCGAAAGGGGAGAATTCTTTGCCTACCTTGGAGAAATGCTCACCGCAGAGGAACACCTTGTCGAACCGGCCATTCTTGATCTGTTCGACAACTTCCGCGTGCAATTCGTCGCTGGTAGGCCCAAGCTCGCGCATATCTCCAAGGATAACGGCTTTCGGCTGTACGGGCATGGCGATGAAATTATCCAGGGCAACTTTCATGCTGCTCGGATTCGCGTTGTAAGCATCGATAATCAATTGGTTATTCTCGGTTTTCTTAAATTGGGAACGATTGTTGGTCGGCTCGTAAGCGGCGATGGCACGGCTGATGCGCTCTGCCGGGATCTTGAAGAAGCGGCCTACGGCAACGGCGGCCAATACGTTATCTAAATTATAACTACCCACCAGATGGGTTTCCACGGTGTGCAACTTTCCTTGTTGCTTCCAATTGAACACTAAGAAAGGATCGCAGCGGACTACTTGCCCGGAAGCGAAAGAATCGTTTCCGTTTCCGTATGTGATTTGCTCGATACCTTTGGCGATAGACTGAAGATGCTCGTTCTCTTTTTTGATAAATATCTTGCCTTTAGAGCGACGGATATAATCATAGAGTTCCCCTTTTGTGCGGATCACCCCTTCCAAGGAGCCGAATCCTTCCAAATGAGCGCACCCCACGTTCGTGATGATCCCGTAATTCGGAAGAGTGATATCAACCAACTCTTTGATGTCTCCCGGATGGTTGGCACCCATCTCGATAACCGCCATCTCATGGTCATGGGTCAACCGGAGCAACGTCAGGGGAACGCCGATCTGATTATTGAGATTCCCTTCGGTATATAATAAATTGAATTTCGTGGAGAGTACGGCAGCCAGTAACTCCTTGGTCGTGGTCTTGCCATTCGTTCCGGTAATCCCGATAATCGGCAGGCCCAGTACCTTGCGGTGATGATGCGCTAGCTGTTGCAGGGTCTTCAGCACGTTATCAACAAGGATCGTGCGTTCACCCTTATAATAATCGGGGTTATCTATAATCGCATAAACGCTACCGGATGCCAAGGCTTTCTCGGCATATTGGTTTCCGTCGAATTTATCACCCTTTAAGGCGAAGAAGATAGAACCCTTCGGACAGTTCCGGCTATCTGTCGTTATTTGAGGGTTATGTATAAATAAATCATAGAGGTCGATAATACTCATGACTATATTACGTTAAATATTTGTTCCTGTCTAATTCGGGGCAAATGTAGTAATTAAATAAAGAATGAAGAATCCAGACGGAGATTTTAAGAGAGAAACCTGTATCTTTGCCGGAAATAAGGAAAGATCATGTTAGATAAAACGCTCAATATTAAAGGAACACTCACTTCTTTGGCGACACCCTTGGTAATGGGAATCTTGAATATTACCCCTGACTCTTTTTATGCGGGTAGCCGTAAACAGACTGAGGCTGCTATCGAGGAGCGTATCCGGGAAATCTTGTCGGAGGGAGGGGATTGGATAGATATCGGTGGCTATTCGTCCCGTCCGGATGCGGCGGAGGTTACGCCGGAAGAAGAGATGCGTCGTCTGGAATTTGCCTTACGTATAATAAAGAAGCATTACCCGGATATCCCGGTATCCGTAGACACGTTTCGCGCGGGAATCGCCCGTCGTTGCGTAGAGGAATATGGAGTGGCGATTATTAACGATATTTCCGGCGGTGAGTTAGATGCGGACATGTTTCAAACCGTGGCGGATTTGAAGGTGCCTTATATCATGATGCATATGCGTGGGACTCCGCAAACCATGCAACGACATACCGGTTACTCGGATATGATGGAGGAGATCATGCTGTACTTTTCCCGGAAGATACGCCAACTTCGACTTTTAGGAGTGAACGATATCATCCTCGATCCCGGCTTTGGTTTTAGCAAGACATTGGAGCAGAATTACCAATTGATGAGCCATTTAAAGGAGTTCTCTATTTTTGAGTTGCCTTTATTAGTCGGAGTCTCCCGTAAAAGCATGATTTATAAATTACTGGGTGGAACCCCCGCGGATAGCCTGAACGGAACGACCGTATTGAATACGTACGCTCTCTTGAACGGCGCCAATATCCTCCGTGTACACGATGTGCGTGCGGCGGTGGAAGCCGTCCGCGTCATAGGTCAAATGACCGACAAATAATTTTCAATTTTCAACTTTCAATTTTCTATTAACTATGTGGATGCATTTCGGTATAAAAGACTTGATCGACGTATTGCTGGTGGCTTTCTTCCTGTACCAGACCTATAAGTTGATGAAAAGCTCGGGCACATTGGCTATATTCAGTGGAGTCGTATCGTTCATCGTCGTGTGGATCTTGATCTCGCAGGTATTGGAGATGCGGTTGATGGGAGCCATCTTGGATAAGTTTATTAGCGTGGGGTTCGTGGTTTTGGTAATCCTTTTCCAAGATGAGATTCGCCGTTTCCTATTGGCGCTAGGTTCGCACCGGGGCTGGAAATTTCTGGGAAAACTGTTTTCCAAACGAGGAGACGATCCGGAGAAAGAAGGGAAATTTGTCGCTCCTGTTGTTTTGGCCTGTATGAATATGGCCCGGAAGAAGACAGGTGCTTTGATCGTGATCCAGCAAGATATGGACTTATCTATCTATGAGCATACGGGCGAGATGTTCAACGCCGATGTAAATGCCCGCTTGATCGAGAATATATTCTTTAAGAACAGCCCGTTGCATGACGGAGCCATGATCATAGCCGATAACCGGATCAAGGCCGCCGGCTGTATCTTGCCGGTCGCCCAGAACGCCACCCTTCCCAAGGATATGGGATTGCGCCATCGTTCCGGATTGGGAATGGCGTTGGAGACAGATGCGTTGGTTATTATCGTTTCGGAAGAGCGAGGAAAGATCTCCGTAGCCCATAAAGGCAAGTTAAGTGTGAATGTGACAGCGGAAGAACTGCAACAAATACTCTCAGGGGAACGGGAAGTGACGAATTACTGTTAAAAGATCTGAAACTGGTATCTCGACCTGTAATTCTTTTGCCTGTTTTGTAAACTCTATATTGCATTATGCCTAATTTTGTAGCCGGATTATGATTACAATTATTAAATAATATAAAATATCTTCCGCTATGGATTTAATGCAAGACATTATTGCGCGCGCTAAAGCTAACAAGCAGCGTATCGTTCTTCCCGAAGGAACCGAGGAAAGAACCCTTAAAGCTGCCGACCGATTATTGGCCGACGGTGTAGCAGACATCATCTTAATTGGAAACCCCGCTGAAATCAAGGATTTGGCGGCAGGTCTCGGACTGAACCATATTGGTGAGGCAACCCTTGTCGATCCGAAAAATCACGAGAAGAAAGCCGCATACGCAGACTTGCTTTTCCAGCTTCGCCAGAAGAAGGGCATGACTCCCGAGAAGGCTGCGGTTCTAGTTGAAGATCCTTTGTTCTTGGCTTGCCTGATGATTAAGTCGGGCGATGCTGACGGTGAGATCGCCGGCGCTGAGAATACGACAGGTAATGTGTTGCGTCCCGCTTTGCAAATTATCAAGACGGCTCCGGGCATGAAGTGTGTTTCCGGCGCGTTCCTTATGTTCACGAAAACTCCCCAATATGGTGATGACGGTATTTTGGTATTCGCTGATTGCGCGGTTATGCCAAACCCGAACGCGGAAGAACTGGCTAGTATCGCTGTCGCTACCGCTGCTACGGCCCGTAATATCGTAGGCGTTGAGCCTCGTGTGGCTATGTTGAGTTTCTCTACGAAGGGCAGTGCTTCTCACGAGATGGTAGACAAGGTAGTGGAAGCTACTCGTCTGGCCAAGGAGATGGCTCCGGACTTGAAGCTTGATGGGGAGTTGCAGGCCGATGCCGCTTTGGTAGAGGCTGTGGGTAGCAAGAAAGCTCCGGGTAGCGAGATCGCCGGTAAAGCGAATGTCTTGGTATTCCCTACTTTGGAGGTGGGTAATATCGCTTATAAACTGGTTCAACGTTTGGGTGGAGCTGAGGCTGTCGGTCCAATCCTTCAAGGTATGGCCGCTCCGGTGAACGATTTGTCTCGCGGTTGTTCCGTAGACGATATTTATAAGATGGTAGCGATCGCATGTAATCAATCCATCGGTTTGAAATCCGTAAAATAATATACAATCCTAAACGACTCAAAATAATATGAAGATTCTAGTGTTGAACTGCGGTAGTAGTTCTATCAAATATAAGTTATTCGACATGACCTCCGGTGAGGTTATGGCTCAAGGAGGTATCGAGAAAATCGGTTTACCGGGCGCGTTCCTGAAATTGACAGACAAGGAGGGGAAGAAGGTTGTTATCGATAGAGAGATTCCCGGCCATCAACAAGGTATCGAGTTTATCCTAAGTGTATTGACCGACGCTACTTATGGCTGTATCAAGGATTATAAAGAGATTGATGCGGTAGGCCATCGTTTGGTACATGGCGGCGAGAAGTTCGCTTCCAGCGTATTGATCGATCAGGATGTGATCAATAAGGTGATCGAGTGCTCGGATTTGGCTCCGCTTCATAACCCGGCTAACTTGAAGGGAGTTCGGGCGATGGAGGCTTTGATTCCGGGTATTCCTCAAGTAGCGGTATTTGACACGGCTTTCCATCAGACGATGCCGGATTATGCTTATATGTATGGATTGCCTTACGAGATGTACCAAAAATATGGCGTACGTCGTTATGGCTTCCACGGAACCAGCCATCGTTATGTATCCCGTCGTGCTTGTGAGATTTTGAGAGTTCCTTATGAGGAGCAGAAAATCATCACGGCTCACGTAGGTAACGGTGGGTCTATCACTGCTATCAAGAATGGCAAGAGCGTGGATACTTCCATGGGCCTGACGCCGGTTGAGGGTTTGTTGATGGGTACTCGTTGCGGTGATGTAGACGCAGGTGCGTTGTCTTTCATCATGGATAAGGAAGGCATGGACGGTGCCGGCCTTTCCGACCTGATCAATAAACGGAGCGGTGTAGCCGGCCTTTCCGGTATCTCTTCCGATATGCGTGAGATCGAGGCTGCCGTGGCAGCCGGAAATCCCCGTGCGATCATGGCTTTGAACGTATATAACTATCGTATCAAGAAATATATCGGCGCTTATGCTGCCGCTATGGGTGGTTGCGATATCTTGGTTTGGACCGGTGGTGTCGGCGAGAACCAATGGGGAACCCGTCGTGCGGTTTGCGAGAACATGGAATACATGGGCATGAAGATCGATGTTGAGAAGAACGAGGGTATGCGTGGTGAGGAGATGGTAATCAGCACTCCGGACAGTAAGGTGACTATCATCGTCGTTCCTACGGATGAGGAATTCATGATCGCCGCCGATACCTTAGAGATCTTAGATAAAAAGTAAAACCAGTAAAGTTTCATATAATTTTAGCTAATCCTCGCAGCTTACAGAACACGGGATTAGTGTTTAGATCGCCCCGACACCGGTTGGGGCGATCTTTTTTGTTTATTGTTGTATACTATAAGATTAATTCCTAATTTTGTAAAAATGATTCATTATGAGGGCTGCGGCAGAATATAAAGAGATATTGGCTAGATTCAAGAAAGAGTTTGGTGCTCAGTTCGGGATTAAGGAACTGGGGATATTTGGTTCAGTGGCTAGAGGTGAACATAGGGAGGATAGTGACTTAGACGTATTTGTGTCATTAGAAAAAGTCTGGAGTCTTTTTGTAAATGTAAGGTGGATTTAGGCCGATTAAGAGACTCTTTACGGCCTGCGCTAAAAAATAATATTCTTAAAGACGGAATCTATGTTTGATAAGGATCTTGCGAATTATCACAAGCCTTCAATAAATCATTACTTTTGCGGAATTACATATTAAATATATACAAAACATGGCTCAATACAAACGTATCTTATTAAAATTAAGCGGTGAGTCGCTGATGGGGAGTAAACAATATGGGATCGATGAGGTTCGCTTGAATGAATACGCGGCACAGATCAAGGAGATCGCCGAGATGGGCGTGCAGATCGGTATCGTGATCGGTGGCGGTAATATATTCCGCGGGTTGAGTGGCGCTTCCAAAGGTTTTGATCGGGTAAAAGGAGACCAGATGGGTATGCTGGCGACGGTGATCAATAGCTTGGCGCTTAGCTCCGCTTTGGTTGCCCAAGGCGTGAAGGCGAAGGTATTGACCGCTATCCGTATGGAACCGATCGGCGAGTTCTATAATAAATGGCGTGCGATCGAGTTGCTGGAACAAGGCCACGTGGTAATCATGTCCGGCGGTACGGGTAATCCGTTCTTCACTACGGATACCGGATCTTCCTTGAGAGGTATCGAGATCGAGGCGGATGTCATGCTGAAAGGTACCCGTGTGGACGGTATCTATACCGCCGATCCGGAGAAAGATCCTACGGCTACCAAGTTTTCCGATATCACGTATGACGAGATTTATACCCGTGGCTTGAAGGTAATGGACCTGACCGCTACCACGATGTGTAAAGAGAACAACCTCCCGATCATCGTATTCGATATGGATACCAACGGCAACTTGAAGAAAGTGATGAGCGGAGAGAATATCGGAACGCTAGTACATAATTAATAATATACTTCGTAGCATCTTATTTCTGCAACCCGCATTGCTGTGTCATTGCACGTGGGTTGCAGCTTTACTGTACATAGGTTGCGGTACCGCTACAAAGCGGGTGCGGTAACTCTTGCCGTTTATGTTTATGAAGCATCTCCTTTTACTCTCATGGTTAACCTTGATCGTCTTGTGCGGTTGCACGATTTCAGGGAAACAGAAGAAGCACGTTATCGGCCTCTCCCAATGTATGTTGGACGATGCTTGGCGGCAGGCGATGATTAACGATATGCGTATCGAAGCCTCTAACTATGATGATGTGGAGATTATTATCAAGGACGCGCAAAACAATAACGAGACACAAATCCGGCAAATACGAGACTTGATCCACCAAAAAGTGGATGTCTTGATCATCTCCCCTTACCAATCCGAGCCGATTACGGCGGTTGCCGAGGAAGCGTACCGTGCCGGAATCCCGACGATCATTACAGACCGCAAGGTAAATACCGACCAATACACCTCTTTTGTCGGGGCGAACAATTATGAGATCGGATTGGCCGCAGGCAATTACGCCGCTAATTATCTTCTCCCGAACGCTGTTATCTTAGAGATATGGGGACTCACGCAAACCTCCCCGGCACAAGAACGGCATAAAGGCTTTGTCGATGCCTTGAAAGAGAGAGAAGACCTCTCTTTCCGGAGATTGGAGGGACAATGGCTGATCGATACGGCCCGGGTAGAACTTAAAAAACTAGAGCATCCCGAGGATGTGGATTTCGTTTACGCCCATAACGACATGATGGCTATAGCCGCCCGGGAATACTTTATGGCATGGGATTCCATCAAAGGACGGGAGTTGCGGATTATCGGAGTAGATGCCGTAGCGGGAGCCGGCTTGGAAGCCGTGGAGGATGGACGGATCAACGCCTCTTTCTTGTATCCGACAGGAGGAGAGCAAGTGGTTCGCACGGCTATGCGTATCATTCAGGGCGAGCAGGTAGATAAGTTTATCCCTCTTCGTACAGCTCCGGTAGACCACCAGTCTGCTCGCACTTTGTTGTTGCAAGCGGATCAGCTCCAGAAGTATAAGCAACGTATCGAGGCGCAACGTTCCCGTATCGATGGTTTGTCCGAGCGGTTTTATTTCCTGCAAAACTCTTTGGGCGTGATCTCTTTATTGATGGTCGGCTTTATCGTTCTTTCTATTTATGCCTTTTATATGAATCGGAAGATGAGGCAGGCGAACCGTAAGCTAATCACCCTGAACGCTGAGATTGAAGAGGTGACGGCCCAGAAACTCCAGTTCTTCACGAATGTATCTCATGAGGTTCGTACGCCTTTGACCTTGATCCTTGCCCCTTTAGACCGTTTGGTTTCCTTGCTGAGAGAATCCCCTTATGCCCCGGATTTGCAGTTGATCCAAAAGAACGCCAACCGGTTGTTGCGTGTGATCAATCAGATACTGGATTTCCGGAAAGTGGAAAACAGGCAAGAGAAACTGAAGGTACGGAAGATCGACTTGGTCCCTTTCATTGGCGAGATCAAATCTTATTTTGATAGCATGGCTTCGGTGCGCACGATCTCCTATACGTTCGTTTCCTCGATGAGATCTTGTGATTTATGGATTGATCCTGATTTATTGGAGAAGGCATTTGTCAATCTTCTCTCGAACGCTTTTAAATTCACGCCGGAGGGTGGTAGCGTACGGATAGAGCTGACGGAAGAGGAAGATCGGGTCTTTATACGGGTTACTGATACGGGAAGCGGTATCCAACCCGGTAACCTGCCGCATCTGTTCGATCGTTTCTATACGGAGGACCGGTCGATGGGAACCGGGATCGGGTTGCATTTGGTAAAAGAATATATATGTATGCACGGAGGAGAGATCCGTGTGGAGAGCGAACCGGGACAAAGGACTGCCTTCACGGTTTACCTGCGAAAAGGAAAGGCGCATTTCGCGGATAGCGACCTGATAGAAACGTCCGTATCCCATCAAGCTTATGAAGCTTCCCGGTTGGATGACTCGGAAATCAAGGAAACGCTCGCAAAGACTTACCCCTATACGGTACTTATCACTGAGGATGACGATGAGGTACGGGGATTTCTGGAACGTGAGCTTGCTCTCCATTTCAAGGTGCGGACAGCTACGAACGGAAAGGATGCGTTGCGGGTATTGGAAGAGGAGGAGATATCATTGGTATTAAGCGATGTGATGATGCCGGAGATGAATGGCTTCGAGCTTTGCCGGACAATCAAGTCTCAACTCCCCTTTAGCCATATCCCGGTGATCTTGCTAACAGCCTTGACAGATGAGCGCCAACGGATTTTCGGTATATCCGGTGGTGCCGACGGCTATATACAGAAGCCTTTTAATATGGATTACGTGAAGATAAAGATTATCCGTTTATTACAAGAGCGCCAGAAGTTACGGGAACGTTTGTTGGAGAAGTTGCGGGATAATAAGCTCCCTTTATCCGAGCCGGAAAAGGTGGAGAGTATCGATGATACTTTCCTGCGTAAGTTCGTAGAACAGATCGAGGCGGTTTATGCGGATCCTGAATATAATGTAGAGAAACTAAGCGAGACCTTGGGATTATCCCGGGGGCACCTTCACCGGAAGATCAAGGAGCTTACCGGAACCACCCCGGTCGAGTTCCTGCGTAACTATCGCTTGAATAAAGCGACCCTGTTGTTGAGGCAAAATACGTATACGGTGAGTGAGATCGCTTATCGGACCGGTTTCTCTTCGCCGGCTTATTTCTCTAAATGTTTCAAGGCGATCTACGGTGTTACGCCTACCGAATATCAATAACATTTGTACGATCTTTATCACAAATGTCATATCTCCTCACCTTTAAGGGATAAACATTTTTCTATCCTAAAGAATCCCATTAAATTTGGCAGAGAATCAAACATTATTATCCTTTAATCCGTTCATTTATGAAACAAACAAAGAGACTTCTTAAAAGTTTATGTATGGTTGTCGGTGTCGTTTTATTAAGTACTGTCGATCCGTTGGCTGGATATGCGGCAGATCCGACTCTAGATATAAAGCATCTAGGCGAAGGGCAAAGTATTGTCCGTGTGGATGCGCAAGCCAAGTATTTGTTGCTTCCGGTAGAGGAATCCTCGCCGGAATCCAAGCTCTATATGATTATTGATAATGACGTGGTACAGACGATAAATGTTCGTCTGGCTGTTGATAAGGTGGATTATTTCGTACCGGTAGATCTTTCCGGATATGCAGATCGGCCTATCACTTTCAATTTCCAGCTTATTCCGGAATCGGCTCTCTGCTGGAAAGAGATGAGATTGTCCGATCAGTTTGACTCCACAAACCGTGAGAAGTACCGTCCGGCCTATCATTTCTCGCCGGCTTGGGGATGGATGAATGACCCGAACGGCATGGTGTACAAAGATGGCGAGTATCATCTGTTTTATCAACATAACCCCTACGGCTCCATGTGGGGCAATATGCACTGGGGGCATGCGATCAGCAAGGATTTGATTCATTGGGAACACCTACCGGATGCGATTGCCCCGGATGCCTTGGGTACGATCTTTAGCGGTAGCTGTGTGGTAGACAAGGATAATACCGCCGGGTTTGGAGCTGGCGCTATCGTGGCTTTCTATACCTCGGCCAGTGATCGGCAAGTGCAAAGTATGGCTTATAGTCTGGACAACGGGCGTACGTTTAAGAAATATGACCGGAATCCGATCCTGACCTCTACGCAACGTGATTTCCGTGACCCGAAAGTTTTCTGGCATAAGGAATCCAATAAATGGATCATGGTGCTGGCCGTAGGACAGGAGATGCAACTCTATTCTTCTCCTAATTTGAAGGATTGGACGTACGAGAGTAGTTTCGGGGAAGGACAAGGAGCGCATGCGGGTGTTTGGGAATGTCCGGATTTGATCGAGCTTCCGGTGAAGGGCACTGAGCTAAAGAAATGGGTGTTGATTTGTAATATTAATCCCGGCGGTCCGTTTGGCGGTTCCGCTACCCAATATTTCGTGGGTACGTTCGATGGGAAACAGTTTGTGAATGAATCTCCGGCGTTGACCAAATGGATGGATTACGGTAAGGATCATTATGCGACAGTTACTTGGAGTAACGCTCCGGGAGACCGGAAGATCGCCTTGGCTTGGATGAGCAATTGGGAATATGCGAATAACGTACCGACCTTGCAATACCGGAGCGCGAACTCGGTTCCTCGCGACTTGGTTCTTTATACGAAAAACGGACAGACGTATTTAAGTAGTACCCCGTCTCCCGAGGTGTTGAAGTTGAGAGGGAAAGCCCGGAAGAAGGGTTCCTTTAAGGTAGACCGTTCCCATGAGGTCGATCCGATTCTTTCCGATAATACGGGAACGTATGAGGTCGAGATCAAGTTTAAGAATAACGGAGCCGATATCATGAGTTTCCAACTGTCCAACTCGAAAGGAGAGGAAGTGGAGATGCATTATAATCTTTTGGATAATACCTTTACGATGGATCGCCGTAATAGCGGGATCACGGATTTCAGCAAGACATTCGCTACGGCTACTTCAGCCCCGATTTCTGCCGCTAAGGAATATACGTTGCGTTTGCTGGTAGATAAATCAAGTATAGAGGCTTTCGATGGGAATGGGGAGTTTGTCATGACCAACCTTGTATTCCCGGAAGAACCCTATAACCGCATTCGTTTTAATGCGAAGGGAGGAGCGTTTACGGTTACGTCATTAACGATCTACCCTCTCAAATAATTATACCTTGTATGGTTGTTTTTGATACTACCCAGTTGTAGAGATGGGGCGTGCCCCGTCTCACCACATACCGATAGTATTATTAATTGCCATTTTAGTTACCATTTTGACAGGATGAGACGGGGCACGCCCCGTCTCTACAACTAGATGAAATTAATTTTAAAAATATAGATATCATGGAAAAGAATAAACCAGTAGTAGTAGGCATTGGAGAGTTGTTGTGGGATGTTTTCCCGGATGTAAAGAAAGCCGGTGGAGCTCCGATTAATTTTGTTTATCACGCTACCCAATTAGGAGCGGAAGGTTACGCGATCAGCGCCGTGGGCAACGACGTGTTCGGAACCGAGATCATTCAGGAACTGGATAAGAACGGTATCGATAGTAATTATATCAGTACGGTGGAATATCCGACCGGAAGCGTGGTGGTAGAGCTGAAGAACGGCATTCCTACTTATACGATCATCGAAGGTGTGGCATGGGATCATATCCCTCTTACACAAGCGTCTATCGACTTGATGAAACGTGCGGACGCCGTATGTTTCGGCACGTTGGCGCAACGTGCCGCAGAATCCCGAGAGACGCTTCGTACCCTGCTTTCGTATATGCCCGACCATGCCTTACGCTTTTTCGATATCAATATCCGTCAACATTTCTATTCGAAGGAATTGATCGAGTCGTTGCTAGAGTTGGCGAACGTATTCAAGATCAATGATGAGGAGCTGGAAATGCTTCGCTCGATGTTTGGCTTGGAAGGTACGATTGAGGAAATCTGCCTTTGGTTTATGAAAAAATACGATCTTCATTATTTGGTTCTTACCGCTGGAGCGGAATATAGCACGATCTATTCCGAGACAGAAATGTCTTCAATCCTGACACCGCAAGTGAAAGTAGTGGATACGGTAGGTGCCGGCGATTCTTTCTCCGGAGCTTTTATCTCTTCCATCCTGAAGGGAAAATCTTTGTCTGAGGCTCATGAGAAAGCGGTGAAAGTAGCCGCATATGTTTGTACTCAAAATGGTGCGTGGCCCGCTTATCCTGAAAACTTGTAAGTCATGAAAGAAAAAGAAAAGGTTTCATCGTTGAAATTGATCCCCGTGATGTTGGCGTTCTTCGCCATGGGATTCGTGGATTTAGTGGGTATCGCCTCTAATTACCTGAAAGCGGATTTGGGCCTGAGTGATTCGGAGGCGAATATCTTCCCCTCGCTCGTGTTCTTCTGGTTCTTGATCTTTTCCGTCCCGACGGGTATGTTGATGAACCGTATCGGACGGAAAAAGACCGTGTTATTGAGCTTGATCGTAACATTTCTTTCGTTAATGATCCCGATCTTTGACGATGCGTATATGGTTATGTTGATATCCTTCTCTCTGCTAGGTATCGGCAACGCTTTAATGCAGACTTCCTTGAACCCGTTATTATCGAATATCGTAAGCGGGGATAAGCTAGCTAGTTCCTTGACGTTCGGCCAGTTCGTGAAAGCGATCGCCTCTTTCTTAGCACCTTATATCGCTATGTGGGGTGCTACCCAGGCGATACCGTCGATGGGGCTTGGTTGGCGTGTCTTGTTCCCGGTTTATATGGTGATCGCCGTGATCGCGATCCTGCTATTGGGAGCTACCTCTATCCACGAGACCAAGGAAGAGGGACGACCTTCTACCTTTGGCGAGTGTCTGGCTTTGCTGGGCAAACCTTTTATCCTGCTTTGCTTTATCGGTATCATGTGCCATGTGGGGATTGATGTCGGGACGAATACGACTGCCCCGAAAATCTTGATAGAACGTTTAGGCATGACCTTGGCCGATGCCGGTTTCGCCACGAGCCTGTATTTCATCTTCCGTACGGCGGGATGTTTCTCCGGTGCTTTTATCTTGCGAAAGATCTCTCCGAAAGGATTCTTTGCCTTTAGTGTCCTCTTGATGCTGTTGGCGATGATTGGTTTGCTGTTATTCCATTCGAAAGAGATCATCTATGTTTGTATTGCCTTGATCGGTTTTGGCAACTCGAATGTCTTCTCCATCATTTTCGCCCAAGCCCTGCTTTCTATGCCGAATAAGCAGAATGAGGTATCCGGCTTGATGATTATGGGATTATTCGGTGGTACGATCTTCCCTATTTTTATGGGAGTGGCATCCGATATGTTGGCCTCTCAGATAGGGGCGGTGCTGGTGCTGTGCGTGGGTGTGGCCTATTTGTTATTCTTTACGCCCAAATTGAGTAAACATTGATAGATACTTATTATGCGGTAAGATCAATCTTTTGTTAGGGAGTATTTTAATTATATGTTTGCGAAGTTAGAAATCTTTATTACTTTTGTTAATTAAAAGATTCGCAAACAAAAAACGTATAATTTATGATAGATACGAAACAATTGATCAAAGCAGGGGAAGAGAAGATGACGTTCGCCATTGAGTATCTGGACGAGCAATTGTCTCACATTCGGGCAGGTAAGGCCAATCCGAAAATCCTCGATTGTGTGAAGGTAATGTATTACGGGGCGCCTGTTCCTCTTACCAACGTGGCTACGGTGACAGTTCCGGACGCACGGACTATCATGATCACTCCGTGGGAGAAGAAGATTATCCGCGATATCGAGAAAGGAATCTTGGATTCAGAGCTGGGTATCACACCGGAGAATAATGGAGAGGTGATCCGTTTAGGTATTCCTCCGTTGACCGAGGAGCGCCGCCGTCAATTGGTGAAACAATGTAAGCAGGAGGCAGAGAACGCAAAGATCAGTGTCCGTAACGCTCGTCGCGACGCAATCGACGCTTTGAAGAAAAGTATCAAGTCTGACGGTGTTCCCGAGGACGTAGAGAAAGACGCCGAGGCAGAGGTTCAGAAAATCCATGATAAGTTTATCAAAAAGATTGATGAACTTTACGCTGCTAAAGAAAAAGAAGTAATGACTGTTTAAATAATTGAAAGTTGAAAATTGAGAATTGAAAATTAAGGAATTCCATAGGGCCCTTATTCCAATTCTCAATTTTTAATTCTCAATTTTCAATTCTCATGAGGGGACTGGTAATAAAAAACACAGGTAGTTGGTATACGGTTCGTACAGAAGACGGACGGGATATAGAAAGTAAGATCAAAGGAAACTTTCGTCTGAAAGGCATAAGGAGTACCAATCCGGTTACGGTAGGAGACCGTGTCGTAATCAATATAAATAAGGAAGGAACCGCTTTTATTACTGAGATTGAGGAGCGTAAGAATTATATCATCCGCCGTGCCTCTAACTTATCGAAACAAGCGCATATTATCGCGGCAAACCTAGATCAGGCGATGCTGATCGTTACGGTAAATTATCCCATAACAACAACAATATTTATTGATCGTTTCCTGGCGACCGCAGAGGCGTATCGTGTCCCCGTTAAATTGGTTTTCAATAAGATTGATCGTTATAATAATGAGGATCAAAAGGCGTTGGAGAAATTAATCGAGTTGTATACCTCGATTGGTTATCCTTGTTCGACATTGTGTGCCCGGACAGGGGAAGGTCTGGATGCCTTGACAGCGGATCTGAAAGATAAGGTTACGCTTTTGTCCGGTCATTCAGGTGTTGGAAAATCCACGATTATCAACAAGCTTGTTCCGGGCGTTAATCTTCGTACTGGAGATATTTCCGAATATCATAACAAAGGTATGCACACGACTACCTTCTCCGAGATGATACCTCTTCCCTATGGAGGCTATTTGATCGATACTCCGGGTATCAAGGGATTCGGTACAATTGAAATGGCAGATGCTGAGATTTCTCATTATTTTCGGGAGTTGTTCAAATACTCGGAAGAATGTCGTTTTAATAACTGTACGCACCGTCATGAACCGGGTTGCGCTGTCATTCAAGCCGTTAGTGATGGGCTGATCAGCGAGTCCCGCTATAAAAGTTATCTGAGTATCTTGGATGACCGTATGGAAAGTAAGTACCGGGAAGAGTTCTGACAAGTTATCACAGATTGTTATAAATCTCTGTTTTGTAAATATTTATGTGGGGTCTTGAGATCTTGCACAGGTTAGTGTCGTTATAAAAATGGCGAGTGAAAACCTTCGTTTAGACTATTCGTTTTTTTACCAGGTTTTGGTGACAAAGATAAGGAACATTTTTATTTTTCAAGCTTCGTAATTATAAGAATCACAATATATTCACAACTTAATGACTGATTTTTAACGGATGTGAGTCATCTTGATATTTTTGAATAAAAAAAACGAACGTTTATCCTATTCGTTTTGGAAGTTTTGGAGTAATCTATAGAAAACGATAAAATGAATTGGATATGATGGATTTATTTAATTATTTGTTTAGGACTGACCACAAAGATCTTTACTGCCAAATTGGAAAACAATTCGGAACCAGTGGTTTTAGGGTATATCGATTGGCTCATGGCCGTATGGCTCGGAACAGCATTGATAATCAAATACTGAATAGGTTGCTGGAACTAAGAATAATCGAGAGGATTGGCTCTCTTATTAACCGTTAAACAGCCGGTAGGCTCATGCCGGTGATTTTACGGTACAGATCGAGTGCGTATATATCGGTCATGCCTGAGATATAATCGAGTACGCATTGTATTTTACCGTATGTGGTGGGAGCTTTCGTGTCGTATTGCTCCGGTATCCGTTGTAGGAGCAGTTTGCTGTAAGCATGCTCTTGGTTCATCACGGCCTCGGTTAAGCTGTCGATTAAATGACTGAAAATGTGGTAGCCGGCCAATTCTATGTCGAGAACTTCTTTTGCCTTGTATATCTTCTTGTATGCCGTATCCGAGCATTTGGCGTATGCTTGTTTGGCTTGATCGCATATATTGCTGATCAACGGTGTGTTGTAGGTCCCGTTGAGGATGTTTTCCTCATTCTCTAGGAAGACCCGGGAACATTCATCAACTAATAATCCGATAATACAAGAACGTAAATAAGCGATTTGCTCATTGGTATCGTCTACCATACGCATGACCTTACGGATATGTTCCAACCGTTTACCTTCGAAGAATCCCAACAGCAATTGTATCGCTTCCTCGGTAGTCAGGATATGTAGCTTGCAGGCGTCTTCTATATCCATTATTTGATAACAAATATCGTCTGCGGCTTCGACCAAATAGACTAACGGGTAACGGATATATTTATCCGGGGCTTCCGGATTATGTCCGATTCCTAGCTCTTGGGCGATTTGCAGAAAACTTTTCTCTTCTGATTGGAAAAAACCGAATTTCCCTTTTTCTCCAGAATAAACAGAAGCGTAAGGATATTTGATGATAGAAGCTAATGTGCTATATGTTAAGGCGAATCCTCCTTTTCTACGTCCGATGAATTGGTGAGTTAACAACCGCATGGCGTTTGCGTTACCTTCAAAATGGATGAAATCTTCCCAGCGACCGCCTTCCTGCCGTACTTTCTCTTCCAGTTTCCGTCCGTTCCCTTCGGAAAAGTAAGCGGAGATCGCTCTCTCACCGGAATGCCCGAATGGAGGGTTTCCCATGTCATGGGCAAGACAAGCCGCTGATACGATGGAACCTATCTCCGGGAAATTGACACTGCCTTCCGGATATTTTTGTGTGAGTCCTTTTGCTACGTTATTGCCTAGAGAGCGTCCTACGCATGAGACTTCCAGACTATGTGTAAGCCGGTTATGCACGAAGATACTTCCAGGAAGGGGGAAAACTTGTGTCTTGTTTTGTAGTCTTCGGAAAGGGGATGAGAAAATCAGACGGTCATAGTCACGTTGGAAATCAGTTCTCTCATGTTTCCGCTCGTGATATTCTTCCATTCCGAAACGTTTGCCGGATAATAGCTGGGTCCAGTTCATAGTCAATACATATATTATATATGTACAAATGTAAAGATAATCTATTCAATTTGTCAAATATTGTAGAAGAAATTTAGAATTGCGGATTGTATTATAAAATGAAGGAACCTGAAAAGAGTTTCCAAAAGTTGGCAATATAAGTAAATGTCTGTTAAATGTGCTTTGTTCTTAGTTTCATTAGAACTAAGTCGTTTTTCATATTTCAACAGACAAATATACATAAAACAACTATATGGACAAGTTAAAACGCAACAAAAATAAAAGCCATATCTACTTTTTCCAGTGTGTTCGATAACACTTAGTCAATTTTTCATCATTTCTAAACGAATTAAATATATTAATTTGATTTAGTTCTAATGATACTATGTTACTATTATTATTTAAAATAAAACCGTTTAATTT
>NZ_CANTZW010000027.1 GCF_947855115.1 uncultured Parabacteroides sp. | reverse complement strand
TCTCGAATGCGGGTGCAAAAGTAGTGCTATAAAACATAAACTCCAAACAAAATCGCAACTTTTTTGTAATATTTTTTTAAAAAGAAAAGATCCCATACATTAACATATACCCCCAAAAGAGTATGTAAGAGCATTTTAGCACCTCCTATTCCTTATAGCGAGGAAGATTCTCTTATATATTGAATACCTATAAAAAGGAAACTTATTCCCCAAAAAGATATTTATAATCCCTTTCAGTCGCAAGCTTCACCCAATCTTGCGGGATCATCTGCCATTGGTTTAAAGGTTGTGGGCAAAGTACCCCCTTCTCCTTTATATATTGGATCATATAATAACGGAGATCTTTATCCGTCGAATGGATGATACGACTCTTTAACTCGTCTTGAGGAATACTAGCCCCTTTAGTCAACAACTCGCCACCTCCGTTACCTCGATAAGAATTAAGGGCAACTTTATACGTTTTATTTTTGTCGAAAGGTTTGCCATTTGCCATTTTCAAGATCGTGATTTTCTCGCCCATAGGTTTCGTAACATCCACCGTATAAATAATACCAGCGGCTGAGTCAAAATTAAAACTGAAATTAACGAATGCAGCATAATTCTCCTGGCCTTTCTTTCGTTCTTTTAATAACAAGACATGATCATCCGGAGATTTCATCTGGTTAGTCCACATGCCATACGATTCCTCCAAGAAACCTTTGATTTCGGCCCCTGTCAAATTCATCGTGTAAAGCATATTCTCATATTTGTAAAGACTGAACATATCGCTGATCGTAATATCCCCTTTATCTATTTTCGCATCAAAGGATAATGGGGCGGCAAAAGAAACGTCCGCACCGGTTAACTCCAATTGTAAAGAGTGAATAAAATCAATGAAAGCGGATGGTCCAAAGTAAGCGGAACGAGTCGTGATACTTTCCGTAAAGGTTCCTACCTTCTCGGAGACAAAATCATTCACGGCTTTGTATTGTGGGACAAATGTCTCCATGAATTCCTTGCTAGGCTCCAACTCATCCACATCCGTCAAAACACCCGATATCTGTTTATCCAAAACTTTACCATTCTCTATCCTTAATACGACATCAACAGTACCGACCACACGCCCATTACTTGCCGGGTTTATCAATAACACAGAATCACCCTTACTATTCGCTACCTTTCCACAATACCGACGATGATCATGTCCCATCATAACCACATCAAAACCCGGAATCCGCTGAGCAACCTCCATCGACGCATCCTCACGATACTGTCCGGACATGGTACGTGCCTCATTTCCCGCATGGAAAATACCGACCACAATATCCGGCTTCTCCTTTTCTTGAATAACCTTCATCCACCTACGGGCCGTATCCTCCATATCGGCAAAATAAAGACCTTGCCACAGAGTCTCCGGCAACCATACAGGAATAGCAGGAGTAATCATACCCAAAACAACGATCTTCACACCATCACGTATAAACACCTCATAAGGCTTTAAATAGGTCTCCCCGTCAGAGGTACGGATAATATTGGCACCCAAGATAGGGAAATCGCATTGTTTGATCCAGCGATCGAAAACAGCGTGACCAGCCTCTACATCGTGGTTCCCCATATTCCCTACATCGTACCCCATATAATTCATCATAGCGGAAGCCACATGCGTAGAGACTGTATCCATGAAATTGTAATAATACGCAGAAGGTTGTCCTTGCAAGACATCACCATTATCCAACAATAAAAGATTATCTCCATACGTTCGACGCTCTTTCTGCACGAAAGAATAGACCCGGGCCAGACTTCCTCCCCATTCCTGTTTCTCAATAAAATTATACGGGAAGAAGTTTCCGTGGATATCACTGGTTTCCAACAATTTCAACTTGACCTCCTTCGTTGTCGCCGACAAGCCGCAAACGGCCAGAAGCAACAAAACAATTGAATAAACTCGTCTCATACAAGGATTTTATATATTAATGACGCAAAGATAACGAAATAACCTGTTCGCCTGATTTCAAGGGAATTTCTTTTCCACACCAAATAAACGTCCCCGTAGTACCTTCCGGCAAGACCAGACGTGCAGTCCCCTCTCCCCTTTCATCCAATTTATACGCGGCAGTCACGCTCCCGAGCGGATGTGGAATCGTACCGGAAACCTCTTTTAGTTTACCCAAGGATGGAGCGATCCGTATTTTCCTAAAGCCGGGGACATCACTATCTATACCCAATAAGATCCGGTAAAACTCAATATTCGGGCTAGCTCCCCAAGCGTGGCAATCAGAGCGAGACGGTTCCGGCATTTCCGCCCATGTAGTCAATCCCAATGCCATCTGATCCCGCCATATCTGTAAGTTATCCAGTAGCAGATCCCCTAAGCCGGAAGCTTTTAACGCTTGATTCAAATAATAACGGAAATAGATCGTACATTGGATCAGACTCGTATCTTCCAAGGTTTGATTCATCACCTTTACGGCCTCCTCCCCTTTCGTAACCCCGGTCAAGATCGCCAAGGCATTTACATGTTGGGAATAGCTGCGATGATCATGCGTATCGGCGAACAGATTACGGGTAACATCCCAATATTTCGGGCGAATTGTCTCACGCATCTTGGTAGCGATCTGCCGATAATGATCGGCCATGGCAGGAAGTCCGATCGCTTGTTCCATTTCCGCGGCGAAATCCAATGCCATTATATACATTAAATCTTGAAGCGCCGAGTTTCCCTTTTTCTCACGTACAGGCTCGCCATAATCAAAACCGGCAGCCCAATCTACAAAAAACCAATGAGGTACATAGGCCAAACTATAATCCGGCTTCAACCATTGCTCGTACCACGACAAAACCTGCCGGTAAGCGGGAAGTAAAGTTTTCATATACGCCTCATCTCCCCGGTACATCCAGTAGTCGTGCCCCATACAAATCCACCAAAGAGAGAATGAAGAGATAAACTGATGTACGCTAGACGGGTACCGACTCATCGTAATACCTTCTGCCACCATAGACTGCCGACCTTGCTCTATAGCATTTTTTACCATATAAGGATCATGTGTATTATACATGGAAATCATCGCCTGTATACGTGTATCCCCGAAATATTGCAATTGCTCGTAATAAGGACAATCCATATAGGTCTCATTAGCACACAAACGAGCAGTACGCCAGCCTATCTCAAGCATACGGTTTAACTCCTCATATCCCGGAGCGGAGAAAACAGCCTCGTTTCGGAAAGGATAGGCAGAGAAAGTACCGTAGACATCTTCTATCACCAATGGCTCAGAAGCCGTTTTTACTTTTACCTCCACATATCTCCACGTGCGCCACCACAAAGATGTGAAGAGACGATTATCTCCCCCATCAGCCAGAATCTTATCCTCATACCCGATAAATACTTTGCCTGTTAACTCATCCCGATGCCCCTTACCATTCAATGTATAAGATTTAGTAGTCGCTTCTTCCTCTTGTTTATATAGGGCTTCTGAATAACCGATGTTAATCTCCGCTCCCTTTCCCCTGCTGAAAGCCAAGGAAAAATAACCCGTAGTCAGATAATCATTATCCAAAAGCAAACAGACCTCGGTATCCGCAGGGATCGTCAAATTCTTTGGCCAATAAGGAAATCCTTGCGGACATTCCATTCCCACAGACCGACGCACCTTAGCCAAACGCTCTATCCGCATATCCATCGGAGGTATCGGGCTAGGAACTAGTAACCGTCCCGGATAGTCCCTCGATCCTTTCATAGCTCCTTCCATTCCTTGCACGGCTTTCTCCCATTTTCTATCGTCATAATCCGGCTGCTCCCACCCCCAGGGATAAACAGAGGCATCTAATTTCTCACCCGGACCGGCCACATAATAACCCAATACCTTCCATACACTCCAAGGAGCATACGCCTCATTACGTAAACAGACCCAAGTGGTATCCGTATTCACAACTGCCTCGCACCCCGTGTTACCTTGTAAGATAAAACCAGTCTGATTGTAACTAATCTGAGCAACAGGTTTCTGCTCAGCATAATTCCAGACAACGGAAGCCAACGTATTTTTCCCTTTTCTCAGATAAGGAGTCAGATCTACCGTCTCGAAATTCCAGTTATAAATATCCCCACGGGCCGGGCCCAAGGATACCAATTTCCCGTTTACATATAATTTATAGCGATTATCGGCTGAAACATGGACGATAAACCGGGAAGGAACAACTTCCAAGTCAAATGATTTACGAAAATGGTAGACTCCATACACATTCGGGGCCTCACCCGGATACGAGATCCAACGGGCTTTCCAACGTCCCTCAAAAAGAGAAGGATCGATTTTCTCTTGATTATACCCCTTCAGGCTTATCTGGGAAGAAAGGGAAAGGGTCTGAAATACAAAAAGCAAAAGAAATAAATAGGTCTTCATCGAAACACGGTATTATTTGAGATTAACGATCTGAACAAAGGTACAAAAAAAGGAGAAAGCGCTAAAAGAACTTTTGCCTTTTGACGCTTCCTCTCACAATATACAAAATCTCAGTCTTTCACTAAAAGAATATCTCCGGTTCCCGGCGTGCACTAAAATTCTTATGAAGCATTGCCGTATAAGGGGTATCGAAAGAACGTGCGCCTTCCGGACATTCTTTTACGCAGGCACAACATTTGATACACAGACCCGGATCGCTATACATCCCTTCTTCCGCCAAGGAGATCGCATGCGTAGGACATACATCCACACAATACTCACATTGCGTACATAAGTCATTATCAGTAACAGGAGCTTGAGGAGAGGAAGGACTTTTCACCCGATACGGGAAATTACCTTTCACCTCCAAAGTAGACAAACATTCCACACAAGAAACCTTCTCCAATTTCCCGATAATCGTTTTCCCGAATTCCATCGCTTGCTTGAGATCCTGCTCATCCGGACGTCCCTCGGCAATAGGCATCCCCTTACGACTGAAAGAATGCTCACCGATAAAAGCTCCGGCAGCTACAGGTACGAATCCCTGTTCTACGGCTAAATCACAAAGTTCTTTCAAAGCATCCTCATAATCCCGGTTCCCATACAGCACCACGGGAACCACCGGCGCATGATGAGCAGAATGGAACATGCGAAAACGCTCCATGGCGGTCTCTGCCACACGACCTCCATATACAGGAGCTGCTATAATCGTCAACTCATCATCGATATACTCTTCCATATCCAAGCTCTCATAAGTGACATCAGACTCAGACATCGAAGTGGCCCCCATTCCTTCCGCTATCGCATAAACGATCTTAGCGGACGTATGTGTCGGAGAAAAATAAATTAAATGTATGTTGTTATATTTCATGATCCCTATTTTAACGCATCCTCTATCTTGGACATCAACTCGGCAAACTCCTCATCGGTATAGCCCTTGCTCGTATAAATGATCTTCCCGTCTTTTCCTACCAAATAGCCACGGGGAATCAAGTTCTTGGCGAAAGCGCCGAAAATAGCCCGATCCTTATCGGGATACAACGGGAAATCGAAACCTTTCTTCTCGTTATATTTCTGTAAATCGGCATCAGAATGTTCACGGCCGATCACCAAGAGAACGAAATCCTCATTGTTCTTGTATTTAGGCCAAAGGGTTTGCTGAACGGCAGCCAATTCTTTTTGGCAGGGAGGGCACCAAGTGGCGAAGAAATTCACAAGAATCACTTTTCCCTTTAACGAAGTGGACTGTAATTTACTCCCATTGTCGGAAATAATCGTAAACGACGGCATGGTATCACCCACCTTCACGATATCGGCGGTATTATCCTGAGCTTTACCAACGAAAGCCAATAACGCAAGTATACTAACCAATAAATACTTCTTCATAACCTTAATTATTTCTCGTTTAGAATTCGGGAACAAAGATACTTATCGAAGACTTTGCGCTAAGTCATAACCGGCTTTCAACGCTTTCAGGTTCATATTAACTATGTCCTCGCCCTTACGTCCGAAGATATGGCGGATACCAGCCTCGATCTTATCATAATCAATACCTAAAAACGGGGTAGCGGCACCCAGCATCACGATGTTGGCCGCACGTATGGAACCCGCTTCCTTGGCGATCTCCTCCACGTCTAGCACTACTTTATGGGGAAGCCTATCCAACTCTGCGTTCACTTTCTCAATCTCCGGATAGTTGGGGATATTCACGAATGGACGAGAATTTGTCACCAACCAACCTTCTTTCTTCAAGTAAGGCAGATAACGCAAGCTCTCCATCGGTTCCAGAGAGATAATCATATCGGCGTGTCCTTTCGGGATCAAGTCCGAGGCGATCGGCTCATCGGAAAGACGTAGGTTAGACTGCACGTCTCCACCCCGCTGGCTCATTCCGTGTACTTCCGCTTGCTTCATATACAAGCCTTCTTTCAAGGCCGCTTCTCCAATAACGGCGGCGATAGAGAGGATACCCTGTCCTCCCACACCTGATAATATAATATCTGTTTTCATTTCTTGCTTGCTTTTTTCTTTCTGGTTAATGTCTGGATACACTCACGGCGAGGGATCAACACAGATACCCCCTTATACTCGATCTCCTCGCGGATGATGGATTTCATCTCCTCGTAGTTTTTCTTCAAGGGAACCATCACACGGATGTGAGCCGGATCCACGCCGATACCGGCACATATAGATTCCAGACGTCCTGTTCCGGCAGAATCCTGCCCTCCGGTCATGGCCGTCGTCTCATTATCGGAAATAACGATGGTAATATTCGTATTCTCGTTCACGCAATCCAACAAACCGGTCATTCCAGAATGGGTAAACGTTGAATCTCCAATCACGGAAACTGCGGGGAACACACCTGCATCGGAAGCTCCCTTTGCCATCGTGATAGAGGCCCCCATATCAATACAAGAATCGATTGCCCGGAAAGGAGGCAAAGCCCCCAAGGTATAACAACCGATATCGCCAAACACCTTGGCAGCACCGTTATATTCAGCGATCACCTCGTTCAAAGCCTCATACATATCTCGGTGTCCACAACCTTGGCATAATGCGGGTGGACGTTGCTCAACCACCTCCGGAATCGCATAATAACTTTGGATCTCCTTGCCCAAGGCCTTACCTACCGCATCGGGCGTAAGCTCACCGTCACGCTGAAGCGTACCGTCCAAACGGCCATGAACCGTCACTCCTTTACCTAAGAAGCCCTTCAATTGCTCCTCGACAACTGGATAACCCTCTTCCAACACCAAAATTTCCTTACATTCGTTCACGATCCTCTCCACTTGTTTTCTCGGGAGAGGATATTGGGAGATCTTTAATACGGGATGCTCGAAACCATCCGGATAATTCTCGGATAGGTAATTAAACGCAATACCTGTCGTGATAATACCCAAATCTTTATTCGGAGCATCGAAATATTTATTATATCCGGAATTCTCGGAGGCCTTCGTGAAAACCTCTTGAGAGACCAGCAAACTTTTGAAACGCTTACGGGCCAACGCCGGAAGCAATATGAAACGTTGGCGACCATTTACCGGGCAATTCATCTGATTTTCCGGCTTCAACGGGCTGGTAACGACACCGGCACGGGAGTGTGCCATACGGGTCGTGACACGCAATAAGATAGGATATCCTAATTTCTCGGATAACTCAAATCCACTATATACCATATCATATGCCTCTTGCTGGCTAGATGGCTCCAGCATCGGGATCATGGCGAAGTTTCCATAAACACGGTTATCTTGCTCGTTTTGGGAAGAGTGCATGGATGGATCGTCGGCCGTCAGGATAATCATACCTCCGTTAATACCGCTCATGGCGGCGTTCATGAAACAATCGGCGGCGACATTCAGGCCTACGTGCTTCATGCAGCAAAGCGCACGTTTACCGGCGTAGCACATACCCAAAGCGGCTTCCATAGCGGTTTTCTCATTTGCGCTCCAGCGACAATGGATACCTCTTTCCTTTGCTACCGGAGAGCCTTGGATATATTCCGTGATTTCAGTAGAAGGGGTTCCCGGATAAGCGTATACCCCGGAGATTCCAGCGTCTATAGCGGCTTGAGCTATGGCTTCGTCCCCCAAAAATAAATGTTTTTCCATGTGTATCTGTTTTCTTAATATTGACTATTCACACTATTTAGTTGCCAAAGGTAGTGAAAAATGTTATGATTTATGATTTATGATTTGTGATTTATACCTGTACACGATAAATCATAAACCGCAAATCATAAATTTCTTATCGTATTTGCCGCCGATTCAACTCTGCCCGGTAACGATTGGCATTGCGGTTGTGTTCCGCCAGCGTCACAGCAAAATTGTGTCGTCCCGAAAAATCCTCCTTGGCGCACATGTATAAATACCGATGTTTCGTATGGTTCAACACGCTATTCAACCCCCTGATGGTAGGAATCCGCAGGGGGCCGGGAGGTAAACCCACATATTTATAAGTATTATAAGGAGAATCTATTTCCAAATGCTCGAACAAGATACGCCGCAAAGAGAAATCACCTACGGCAAACTTCACCGTAGGGTCCGCTTGCAAAGGAATACCGGCATGAAGACGGTTGATGTAAAGGCCCGCCACGATCGGATACTCGTCCAATGCCGCCGTCTCTTCCTCTACGATAGAAGCCAAGATAGATACCTCGATCGGGGTAAGTCCGATCTCCTCCGCTTTCTTTAACCGTACCGGTGTCCAGAAAGCGTCATATTCACGCTTCATGCGACGCACAAACTTATCCGCGGATATATTCCAATAAATCTCATAGGTATTAGGAATAAAGAGAGTACTGATCGTTTCCGGGGTAAAACCTAAAGAACCACAATACGCGGAATCATTTAATAGACGCAAAAGATCTTCCTTGCCAAGCATCAATTGATCACCTATACGCTCTGCCAGATCCTCCTTTAGACGGACATTATTAAATGTAACACGGGCCGCTACCTGATGTCCTCTCCGCAAATCATTCAATAAAGCCAAATTACTCATTCCTGGTTTCACGGCGTACCGCCCGGTACGCATGGAGGCAGGGTATTTCAGTAATCCACTCAACCGCTTAAAGCTACCGATACGGAGGCAATCCGCCGAATCTTTCAACTGCCGGCAAAGATCATCAAAATCCTTTTCTTCATTTATATAGACATAAACCGTCTCATCCGGATTAAAATTCGGAGCCCAAGCCAAACGGTATACCCAAAGGCCTCCACCACCTATCAAAACAACGAGAATCACCATCAAGGTTACAATCATCGAATGCTTCGATAAAATTTGTTTGTTCAAATCCATGAATAATCTATTGAATATCAGAATAAGGCACAAAAGTAGTATCTTTTCTTGAAAAAAATGAGGTCTAAAGCCTTGTTTATTTAAAATTATAATTCTACCTTTGCAACGCAATTCTAAGGAAGAAGCACAGAACACATAAGGAAGTGTGGGTGAGTGGCTGAAACCACCAGTTTGCTAAACTGACGTACTCGTTAGGGTACCGGGGGTTCGAATCCCCCCGCTTCCGCAAAGAACCAACTAATAAATTTTATTAGTTGGTTTTTTATTTTTAAACCATCCGAATTAATGTGTTTCATATATTTGTCATATTTGAACTTATCGTAAGTCGATCTGTTATTAAAAGGAGATAATTAAACATATACATATGACAATTGCTTTTATCCGAACATACAACAACAAGCAGAATTCCGAGATCCAGAAAACCGTGATCCGGGAATTCGCCGAATCCCGGAAGATAGAGATCGGGAAATGGGCTAAAGAGGTGGGTAATAGTCCTCGTGCGAACCGCAGACTGGAAAGTATTGTCAAATCTTTAAGTCCCGGGGACGAGATACTCGTGTCTGATATATCCCGTGTAAGCCGTAAGATGATTGAGATCATCCATATCATAACACTTTGTATCGAACGAAAGGTAACGCTTCGCAGCGTAAGCGATGGATACGTGTTCGAAGATAACATCGACAGTAAGACCTTGGCCTTTACCTTCGGCCTGGTCTCCGAGATCGAGCGGAAGCTAGTCTCTGTCCGCACGAAGGAAGCCCTCGCTTTAATCAGAAGCAAAGGCGTGGTACTGGGCCGTCCGAGAGGCAGTCAACAAATGGGACGCTTGGAACCTTATAAGGAACAAATCGAGAAAGACTTAAAAGACCCGAGCCTGACATACGCCCAGATAGCGGAGAAATACAACGTGTCGCTAAGTAGTTTCAAACGTTTCCTGAAAGAGTTTTTTCCCGATAAGAAAAAGAAGAAATCTAGAAAATAAAAGATCCCCTTTTATCACCTACGTTAACTTTTAAGCATATCTAACGGTGATAAAAGGGGTTTTTCTTTATTTCTCTATACGGATACGAGCGTCTACGGCAAACAAACCTCTATCCGTGGCCACCAACGGATTTATATCCATCTCTTTTATTTCGTTGGCAAAACGGAGCAGGGTAGAGAGGCGAACAATAATGTCCGCATATTGCTGCTCATCAATGCCTTTTTGCCCGCGTGTACCTTTAATGATCGGATAGCCTCTCAAGGAGCGGATCATCGAATAAGTCTCATCGTACGACAACGGTGCCAAACCATAAGACACATCCTTCAATACCTCCACGAAGATTCCACCCAACCCGCAAAGCACCACATGGCCGAAACGATCCTCGTATTTAGCGCCCAGGAATAATTCCTGCCCTTTTAGCATTGGTTGCACCATAATTCCCGTAACACCCGGAAGACGCATCATGCGCTCATACTCGAACAGCAAATGCTCCTCACCACGGATGTTCAAAGCGACACCACCGATATCGCTCTTATGTACAGGCCCCACGACCTTAGCGACCACCGGATATTTCACTTTCTTCGCAAAAGCCAACAACGCATCCCTGTCATCCGAGGCATACTCCTCTACCAACGGGATATTAGCGGCACGCAACAAAGTACGCACTTCCTCCGGATTCAGATAGCCACTCCCCGGCAACCGGTCTATGATGCGACGAACTTCAGGCACGTCCACCCCATACAACTGGATATCCGTACTCATTGGCTTCGGCGTATTGATCACCCTCGAAAGAGCGGTACCCAACGTCACCTCATCCGAGAAATTCACATGCCCTTTCTTAACAAAACTCTTCACCTCCGGACCGGCTGTTACGATAGACGGTAATATCGGGAAGATCGGCTTCTTGCACTCTTCCATCTTTTTATGAAGTACCTCGTAGGTATCATAAAGCTTAACCAAGCCGGGGCTACCGAAAATGACCATCATCAAGTCCACATTATCAAAGCGATTCTCACAGAAATCAATGGCTGTAGCCAAATGCTCCGGTGTTCCCGTACCGATAATATCAATCGGATTACCGACAGCGGCACCCGGATATAACTTGGATTTCAACTCGTCCGCGATAGGGCCTTCCAAACTCGGGACATTCAAACGTCCCTTGGATAAAGCATCGGCCAACATCACCGCAGGACCTCCGGCATGTGTCACGATCGCGCAATTCTTTCCCTTCACGTCTTTCAACGTAAAGATACTCGCCACGGTAGTCAACTCCTCACGGCTAAAACAACGCACGATACCCGCCTTACGGAACAAAGCCTCCACGGCAGAGTCCGAGCTGGCGATAGCGCCCGTATGCGAAGAAGCCGCCCGTTTCCCCGACTCGGTACTTCCGGCCTTGATAGCGGCAATCTTACACCCCTTACGTATCAAGGAAGACGCATGATACAATAATTTATCCGGTTGCTTGATTTGTTCGATATACAACATCTTGATCTTGGAATCCAATACCGGATCAAAGTTGCGATCCATGTATTCGAGGATATCCTCTACCCCGTTTTGCTTGGAGTTTCCAACCGACCATACAGAAGAGAAACGCAATCCCTTTGTCAGAGCCGACTCAATAATGAACAAGGCCGTACCACCGGAGCTGGAGATAAAATCCACGCCATTGGGATGAAATTCCGGTATTGGTTGCGTAAATACGCCATGATAATTCATATTCATCAGCCCGATACAGTTCGGACCGATCAAAGAAGCTCCCGCCTCATTCACGATATCCAACATTTGTTGTTCCAAGACACCTCCCTCGTGCGTCTCCTCGCCAAAACCGGCCGAGATCACGATGAAGGCTTTTACCCCTTTTTGCCGCGCCAAAACCTCCATCACCTCAGGGCATGATTTACTCGGGATCGAGATAATCGCCAACTCCGTATCCGGGATATCACGGACAGACGGGTAAGACTTGATACCTTGCACGTCTGTCTCCTTGGCGTTCACCACACATAATTCCCCTTTATATTTTCCATCCAACAAGTTTCGTACGATACGACCGCCCGGTTTATGTACATTGTTGGAACCTCCCACCACTACGATGCTTTGAGGATTGATCAATTCTCGGTTAATCATAACATTTTGCTTAGTTAGATTCAATGAATGGGAGCAAATATAATTTTTTTTCTCCATCCAATCATTAAAATCCGGGTTATTTATTTACACTTTGCGCTTTCATGTTGTAGCCAGCCACACCACGTATCCATCCCGCCTCCGTTCGTACCAGATCCTCTATTTTAACACATAATAGAGCATACCGGCTATAGCGGCACCAGCTATCGGCCCTAAAACAGGTACCCAAGCATATTCCCAATGGCTACCGCCCTTCCCTTTGATCGGCAAAATAAAATGCATGAATCGAGGCGCCAAATCACGTGCCGGATTAATCGCATAACCGGTAGTACCACCTAAAGACAAGCCTATTACCCAAACAGTAAACGCTACCGGAATGGCACCGACCGATCCTAAACCGATCGGCAAGGTACTATTGCTATCGTACGTAAGCTGGCCATCTGTTATGAAAAACACGACAAACATCAAGGCAAACGTACCAACCATCTCCCCCAAGAAATTTATCGGATAATCCTTGATGGCAGGGCTCGTACAGAATACGCCTAATTCCGCATCCGGATCATCCGTGGCGTTGAAGTGATCCTTATAAACCAACCAAACCAACAGAGCACCCAAAGCGGCACCGATCATTTGCCCAGCAATATAGGTACATACGTCGCACCAAGGAAAAGTTCCTCCGATCGCCAAGCCGATCGACACAGCCGGATTCAAATGCGCGCCACTATATGGCCCGGCTACCACGACACCGATAAAAACGCCTAAAGCCCAAGCGGTCGTTATCGCTATCCACCCCGCTCCATTACCTTTTGTTTTCGATAAAGAGACATTCGCCACAACTCCTCCTCCCATCAGGATCAAGAGCATAGTTCCCAATAATTCCGCTAAAAATGGAGACATAAGATAAATAATTTAAGAATTTGTTAATCCACGAACGTACCTATGAATGATTTACAGATAAATCAACCGGCACATTCCCTAATCGACATATCGAATAACCGATACGCACATTATTCAGCCCAACTTTGGGAACGTCCCACCGCCTTATGCCATTCGTTCAATAATTTACTGGCGATACTATCTTTCATCTCCGGGCTAAAGACCTTATCCAGACACCATTGCCCCTTCAGCTCTTCGATATCTTTCCAATAACCAATCGCTAAACCCGCTAAATAAGCGGCACCCAAGGCCGTAGTCTCCAACACTTTCGGACGTACGACCGGACAACGGCAGATATCAGACTGGAACTGCATCAAGAAGTTATTAGCGATAGCTCCACCATCTACCCGAATCTCTTTCGGTTTGGCGTGAATATCGTTTTCCATAGCCATCAAAACATCATATACTTGATAGCAGATACCCTCTAAGGCCGCACGAGTTAAGTGAGCCGCCGTAGTTCCGCGGGTAATCCCGACTATAGCGCCACGTGCGTATTGATCCCAATACGGGGCCCCCAAGCCTGTTAACGCCGGAACAAAATAAACACCGCCATTATCGCTAACGGATTTTGCCATTTGTTCCGTGATCGAGGCGTTCGGAATCAAACCAATCCCATCCCTCAACCATTGGACAACCGCCCCTCCGACAAAGACACTCCCTTCCAATGCGTAGGTAGTTTGATCTCCCAACTTCCACGCTATCGTCGTCAAGAGATTATTCCGGGAAAGAACCGGTTCGTTCCCTGTATTCAAAATCATAAAGCAACCCGTTCCGTAAGTTGTCTTGATCATGCCATCCTCCACACATAGCTGGCCGAACAGAGCCGCCTGCTGGTCTCCGGCCATACCAGACACAGGAATTCCTTTCTTAAAAATAGGAGTCGATGTCTCACAGTAAACCTCGCTACATCCCTTTACTTGCGGCAGCATCGAGGCTGGTATCGTAAATAAATCCAATAACTCCTGATCCCATCGCAAAGTACGGATATTAAAAAGCATGGTACGGGAAGCATTCGTTACATCCGTAATAAATTGGCCTCCCCGGGTTAATTTCCAGATCAACCACGTATCCACCGTACCAAAACATAATTCTCCCCGTTCCGCACGCTCGCGGATACCTTTTACGTTATCCAATATCCATTTTATCTTCGTGGCAGAGAAATAGGCATCGATCACCAATCCGGTTTTCTGCTGGATGCGTTCTGCCCAGCCTTGCGATTTAAGCTCCTCGCAATAATCTGCCGTACGGCGATCCTGCCATACGATCGCATTGTATACAGGAAATCCGGTCTCCCGGTCCCAGATAATGGTTGTCTCCCGTTGATTGGCGATTCCGATGCAGGCGATATGACTATCCGTGACATCTGCCTTTGCCATCGCCTCCTTTATCACGGACGATTGGGTATACCAAATCTCATTCGGATCATGCTCCACCCAGCCCGGCTTCGGGAAATATTGTTGGAATGATTTCTGGGCCAACGTAATAACAGTTCCCTGATGATTAAACAGAATGGCCCGGGAACTAGTAGTTCCCTGATCTATCGCCAATACATATTTATTTCGAAAGTTCATATCCATCTATATTTGAATCGTTTATCAATTAATTCAGTATATAATTCGAGGCAACCTCGTTAAAAGCCTTCACTTGAGCAGACCTCCAAGCCTCATCCTTCCCCCGCTCTGCCGCCAGGATACCCGCTACTTTCGGGGCCATCGCTATCGCCGCCCGTGCGTCTAGGAATAAAATACGCAAACGACGGGCCAATACATCCTCCAATGTACGAGGCATCTCATTTCGGATCAACCAAGTAACCTCTCCCACCGTATAGGCATAGTCCGGATGCAACCTCTCTGCCATCACAGGAGATGAAGCCACCAAGTTACGGATTTCGTCGGCATCTGTACCATATACATATAATGGATCGGAGAAATCAGGGTTCTCCCGGCTACCATGGATTTGGTAACGCTCGGTAACACAATCTTTCGTAGGAATATGCATGTAACGTATCGCCAGATCTAAGGTGTCTTGCGCCATCTTCCGGTAGGTTGTCCATTTACCACCGATAATGGTGATCAAACCGGATTTCTCCCGGATCAATTTATGACTGCGCGATATCTCTTTTGTCTTTTTACCCTCGCTACGGGGAGCGGCGAGCGGACGAAGCCCCGCAAACACGGATAAGACATCGCTCCGCTTCGGTGGCCGGGTCAAATAATTCGCCGCCGTATCAAGTATAAACTGAATTTCCTTCTCTAGGGCAACCGGCTCTTCTTCCGGACGTTCCATCAATGTATCCGTTGTTCCTACCACAACTTTATTATGCCAAGGCACAGCGAATAACACGCGCCCATCCGATGTCTTAGGAATCATAACGGCACAATCGCTTCGCAGGAAAGAAGCGTCCAATACCAAATGGACTCCCTGGCTAGGACGTACAGTCGGACGTTTACCCGGCTCGTCCATTTGCAAGATCTCATCAGCGAAAACACCGGTAGCGTTAATCACACAGCGAGATCTTACAGGGTAGACCTTGCCAGTCTCTTCATCTCGAACCGTGGCTCCAACTATTTTACGCTCCTCTTTCAGAAGCCCTATGACTTTCGCGTAATTCAAGACACATGCGCCGGCATCGACAGAGCTACGGACCATATTAATAGCGAGGCGGGAATCATCGAATTGGCCATCATGATAAAGTACCCCGGCGGTCATCCCTTTCGGGCGTAACATCGGGACGGTTTGGAGCGCTCGTTTCGGACCGATACAAACCGAACGTCCCAGACCTAGCTTTCCGGCCATTAAATCATACAGGATCAGGCCTATCGTATAGAACGGGCCTTCCCACCAACGGTAACAGGGAATTAAGAAGGTTTGATCTTTCACCAAATGGGGGGCGTTCCGGCGTAACAAACCGCGCTCCCGCAAGGCTTCTAAAACCAAGGAGACATCACCTTGCGCCAGATAGCGTACACCGCCATGAACCAGTTTCGTACTACGGCTGGAAGTTCCTTTCGTAAAATCCAATTGTTCGAATAAAGCGACCTTATATCCTCTTGTCGAAGCATCCAAAGCGATACCTATACCGGTAGCCCCTCCTCCGATCACAAGAAAATCAAAGATTTCAGACGGGGCTTCCAACTGAGAAATCATTTTACAACGGTCCATATGGCTCCTCCTTTTCTTAAGATTAACAGTTACAAATTTAACCATTAATTCTTAGTATAACAAAGGATCCGGAAAAAAGGATAGGTTCCCTACTCGGTTTCCTCAGCAGGAAACCACAGTTTCTTCAGCAAGAAACTACAATTTCCTGCCGAAGAAACTACAATCTCCCTTACGGGAAAATTCAATAAACTATAATAAGCTGATTATTATCACTCAAACATCTTATCAATGCCTCCTGTGTCCGGTGGAGTCGTGGGGCTATTTTCTTCCTCTCCTTCGCTACAGGGGTTCGCATATTTTTCCGGGATATCGAAGCTCTCGTCTTCCGAGTAACCTAAAGTCTTATCTTTATAGACCTTTTGCATGTAAAGCGCATAAATAGGCAACGCCATGCTAGCTCCTTGCCCTTCGGCCAATCGGTCGAAATGGATAGAACGATCCTCGCCTCCTACCCAGCAACCGGATACCAAGCTAGGCGTAAATCCCATAAACCAACCATCGGAATTATTCTGTGTCGTACCGGTCTTACCCCCCATTTCGGCCTTGATCCCATAGCGAAAACGTATACGTCCTCCGGTTCCGCCATCGATCACGCTTTTCAACATATGCAACATCTTATATGCGGCATCTTCCGTCAGCACCTCGCTCATCTGAGGAGTAAAGTTCGCGATCGTGTTTCCATATGAATCTTCTATACGGGTTACGAATAAAGGTTCTACCCGGATACCTTTGTTCGCGAATACCGTATAGGCCCCGACCATCTCTCCTACCGAGACATCCGGGGTACCCAGACAAACCGAGATAACCGGATCAATATGATTCTTCAGACCGAAAGAATGAAGCAAACGGACAAAGGTATAAGGAGAAAGCTGACTCATCAGATAAGCGGTTACCCAGTTATCGGAATTCTGCAATCCCCACTGAATCGTGACCATCTCGCCGATCCGCTTCGCACTGGCGTTCCGAGGAACCCATAAACGCCCATTCTCATCCATCAATTGCTGTTGCACGTGCAACATCTTGTCACAGGGGCTGATCCCCTCTATCATCGCCAACGAATAGAGAAACGGCTTCATGGTAGAACCGATCTGGCGACGACCGCCATTCACCATATCATATTGGAAATCATTATAGTCAATACCACCTACATACGCCTTGACCTGCCCGGAGCGAGGATCCATCGACATAAACGCCGTGCGTAAGAAACTTTTATGATAACGAATCGAGTCCATGGGAGACATAATCGTATCGATCGGGCCATTCCAACTAAAGACACGCATATCGACCGGTTTCTCAAACTCCTTACGCATTTCCTCCTCACGCATTCCACTCTTTTTCATCGCCCGGTAACGATCCGTCTGATGCATCGCACGCATCAACATCGTATCCACCTGGCCGGTTCTCACGTCTTTTGAGAACGGGGCATAGCTACGCCCCTTCTTTTCCCGGAAAAAAGCTGGTTGAAGATCCTTACTCAAATGCTCGCGTACAGCCTCTTCCGCATATTTTTGCATACGAGAATCGATACTGGTATAAATTTTCAGTCCATCCGTATAAAGATTATAGAATTCTCCATCGGCTTTTTTATTTTTGTTACACCAGCCATATAACGGATTTGTGACCCAAGATAATGAGTCCTCGCTGAATTTCTGGGATTGCCAAGAGGCGTAATCCTTACGTTCCGGTTTTTTCGCGGTCATCGTCAGACGAAGATACTCGCGGAAATAAGGAGCCAAACCTTCCTTATGATCCATACGGGTAAAATGTACGACCAAGGGTAAGGCTTTCAACGAATCGCATTCTGCCCGAGTTATGTATCCGGCCTTCTCCATCTGTTCCAATACAGTGTTACGGCGGCCCCTCGTACGTTCGTTATGGCGGACCGGGTTGAAATAAGAAGGATTCTTACACATGCCGACCAAAGTGGCCGCTTCCTCTATTTTCAAGTTTTTAGGAGTCCTGCCAAAATAAACGCGAGACGCAGATTGAATTCCAACGGCGTTATACAAGAAGTCGAACTTATTCAGATACATATTTATAATCTCCTCCTTCGTATAATAACGTTCCAATTGAACGGCGATCACCCACTCGATCGGTTTCTGGAAAAGACGTTCCATCATATTATCAGCGTTCGGCGAGAATAATTGCTTGGCCAATTGCTGGGTGATGGTACTACCGCCACCGCCGCTCTTTTGCATCAAGATACCTCGTTTCACGATGGCGCGGAACAAACCTTGCGCATCAATGCCACTATGTTCGGCGAACCGGATATCCTCGGTAGCGATCAAGGCCTTCACCAAATCCGGCGATAGGTCCTCGTAATTCACATAAATACGATTGTCTTTGCTATGCGCATAGGCCCCCAACGCCTTTCCGTCTGAAGAGATAACTTGGGAAGCATATTTATCAATCGGGTTCTCTAATTGCTCCACCGGAGGCATATAGCCGATCGAACCATTCGCTATAGACATGAACACTACTGCCACGGCCCCCAATACAGCCACATATAAAACCCAAAATGAAATGATAACGCCTTTTGTAATCTTTGAAGCCATCCTCTTATTAGTTGATAGTTGATAGTTGAGAACTGACAATTGATAGTTGACAATGATAGTTACATCCGTTATAACTGTCAATTGTCAACTACCAACTGTCAACTACTGAAGCGCGAAGGTAATAAAAAACAATTACATTATCATTATAACAGCGAGGCTTGCCAGACCTATAAAAATCCATAATACAATACCTTGTACCATCGGACGAACTCCCACTTGCTTGATAACCTTACGAGACAGGCCGGCACCAATCAAGAACAATGTGACGGTCAATCCCTTTTTCGCCGCCCAAACCAACGAACCGCTAACGACTTCCGGTATCGACAGGAACGTATTCGCTACCATAGCCAATATAAAAAAGAAGATAAACCAAGGAATACTGATCTTAGCGCCTTTCTGTTTGAAAATGAACATTGTAGCAATCGTTATAGGAATAATCCACAAAGCCCGGGTCAGCTTTACCATGGTAGCGATCTCCAAGGCTTTCTCTCCGTATGCCGCTCCCGCGCCAACAACCGAGCTGGTATCATGGATCGCAATAGCTGCCCACATCCCGAATTGTTCCTGCGTCATTCCCAATAAATGTCCGATCGGCGGGAAAACAAACAGGGCGACCGCATTCAAGATAAAAATCGTACCCAACGACATAGACATCTCATTGTCATTCGCTTTCACCACTGGAGCGACAGCGGCAATCGCACTACCTCCACAAATAGCGGTTCCAGCCGAGATCAGATAAGCAGTCTTCCGGTCCATCATTAACCGTTTCCCCAGGTACATACCTAAAATTAACACGCTTACCACGGAAACAACCGTAAAGACCATACCGTCTTTTCCGGTCTGCAACGACTCATGCAGATTCATGCCAAAGCCCAAGCCTACCACAGAAAACTGTAATAAATATTTCGAGGTTTTCTTACTGAATTTCGGAAAAGGTTGCCCGGCTGTCATAGCGAACGCCAGCCCTAGAAACAAAGCTACCGCCGGAGATATAAATGGCATTAGACACAAAATAAAAAGCAAGATAAATAGAGGCTTGTTGTACTTCGTCAGAATCTGTTCGATCATGTTCATTCTTCTTAATTTTTTATCATTTATTTCACGCCGCGAAAGTACGACAGATTTAAATATCCTGCCAATCATTATATCGAATGGTTAATAACCTCAAGTTATAACCCAGCCATATTGCTCCGTATAACGGATAAAACTCTCCTCGATCCCCCCGTTTTGCCCTTGGGGTTCGACGAATAAGAATTCCCGTTCGGCGGTCAAGTCCTCCACATCAATCACTTTCAATTGGCCCGACATCAATTCGCGGGTTACCGCACGGATCGAGATAATACCTAAAGCATCCGTGTTCTCTAAAAACATCTTAATACTCTCCGTACTTCCTAATTGCAATAATACATTTAGCTGAGATAACTTTATTTGATGATTCGCCAAAGCCGACTCTAAAACCTCCAACGTTCCGGACCCATTCTCTCGAAGGACCACAGGCAAGGAACAAAGTTGTTCTAAAGTTAGTTCATCATAATGAGCGAATTTGCCATTCGTACGAGTCACCACGACCAACTCATCTCTCATAAAAGGAATATAACGCATCGTATTCTGACGAGAATTACCCTCCACCAAACCAAGTGTAATCTTACCATCTCGTAATGCCTGCTCGATATCCCGGCTATTCCCATTAAGCAGAGATACTTTAATATCCGGAAACTTCTTGAGGAAAGAGGCCAATACCGGCGGCAAAACATATTGCGAGATCGTGGTGCTAGCTCCCAATCTTAATTCTCCCGAGAAATTATTGGTCAGTAAATTCATCTCAAAATCAAGTTGGCGGTAGGCTGCTAGCAAGACATGCGTATGCGACAACAGCAATTCTCCCGCCCTAGTCAAGCGGATTTGGTTGCCGGTACGTTCAAAAAGCGGGGTCTTATACTGAACTTCCAGTTCATGGATATGCTTGCTAATAGCGGGCTGGCTGATAAATAATTCCCGGGATGCTTTCGTGAAACTCAAGTTACAAGCCACGCTATGAAATACTTTTAATCGAAAATCCATGATATTCTACCTTTTACCGTTTTAATTTAACAAAGATAAAAATAATATTATACATTTGCAGGTTGAGGTATAAATATATGAATGAATATGAGATATCTATATGTTTTATTATTGACGTTAACCGTCAACATATGCTGTGGCCAATCTACCCTCAAAACGGGAGAATCCGAAATAACGCCACCTACCTTTGAAATGATCTCTATCCCTACCTCGATCACAGACCCGAAGGAAAGAGCCGAATACCTAGTGAAACACTATTGGGATAAGTTCGACTTCAAGGATACGACCTATATCCACGAGCCTCAGGTAACAGAACAGGCATTGTCTAATTACATAGACCTGATGAACTACGTGTCATCCGAAACAATGTCATCTTCCATAAAAGCGATGATGAAAAAAGCGGAACAAGATAAGACTATGTTCCAGTATTTTTCCGATATGATGGAGAAATATTTATACGACCCCGATTCTCCCTTGAGGAATGAAGAAATGTATATTGCGGTTTTGGAGTATCTTACCGAATCCTCCTCTTTAAGCGATGTAGAAAAAATACGTCCCACTCTTTTATTAAAGCTCGTTTTAAAAAATAGAATCGGGACTCCCGCAGCCGATTTCACGTATACACTAGCGAACGGGCAAAGCAGGAATTTATACAGTATAAAAGCGGATTATCTATTATTATTTTTCTATAACCCCGATTGCCACGCTTGTCAAGAGACAACCCGACAAATGGAATCGTCTTTCCTGATCAATGATCTTTTGGAAAACAATAAACTAACAATTTTAGCCATCTATCCAGATGAAGACTTAGACGCATGGAAAGAGCATATCCCAGCCATACCCCAAAGCTGGATCAATTCATATGACAAAAATGTTTCGCTTAAAAACGACGAGATTTACGATTTAAATACAGTACCCACATTATATCTATTAAACAAAGAAAAGATAGTTTTACTGAAAGACGCAACTATTCAACATATTGAAAAATATCTATCACGACATTTATCACCAAAATCCATATAAATACCCTCAAGCCATCCCGGAACCCATCAAAAAACGTACCGGCTGAATAAAAGAAAAGGCAGAAGGGGATACGGTAAAGCAAGCAATAACTGTTAACTGCCCTTTAACGAGGTGGCCTTTTATTAAAATAATGCTAACAAAATAGCATTTTATGCCGCATAGCTATGCTATAAAACATATAATACTATATATTTGCACCGTGTTTTTCATGGTATTAGATTTAAGGTTAGCAATGAAGATTGGTCATCCGTGACGGATGGCCATTTTTTTTGATTAATCATATTTATTCGCGATAATCCCGAAAATAATATTACTTTTGCTTTTGTGTACAATTTTAAATTTTAGATCTGTGAGTACAAGAATAAAATTAAGGGTTCAAGGGTTAGCGAATAGTCAAATTCAGTCCGGAGCCTATGCACTAATTTTGGCAGAGGAAAATGGCCCTCGACGAATCCCAATCATCGTCGGAACCGCTGAAGCACAATCTATAGCGATCGCTCTGGAACATATCGTACCACCTCGCCCATTAACACACGATTTATTCGCCATCTTTGCGCAAGCGTTCAATGTCATTCTAAAAGAAGTATATATATATAAATTCGAAGATGGCGTATTTTACTCCGAGCTAGAATTCAGTGATGGAGAGCGCACGATAAAGCTGGACTCTCGCACTTCCGACGCTATAGCCATAGCACTCCGGGTACGTTGCGATATCTTCACCTCCGAAGAAATTGTAAAAGAATGCGGTGTCGTACTGGAAGACACACTGTCTATCCCCGCTGACGAACCGGATGAAGAGAATGACCTGCTGGAATTAGAACCGGAAGATATCAAAGACGAAGCCTTGTTAAAGAAATGGCTGAGCCTATTGGATACCCAAGAAATAAACGAGCGATTGGAAGACGCTATAGCGGACGAAAATTACGAATACGCAAAAATGTATAAAGACGAGTTACGCCGTCGAGAAGAAGAGGAGGACACCAACAAATGATCGGAGAACAAGGGGGATTCGGACTAATCTCATTTTTAAGAGGTCTGCTGGGTATCATCACGGTTTTAGGAATCGCATATGCGATGAGCTATGACCGTAAACGGATCGATTGGAAATTAGTAGGTGGAGGCTTGTTTATGCAAATAGTATTCGCCTTGGCCGTTTTGTACGTACCGTTCGTCGGAAGCCTACTGGAAGGATGTGGCAAGATCTTTGTCAAGCTAATGGACTTCACAGATGCCGGCCTTACCTTCCTACTAGGTCCATATGCCTCTAAAGCAGCCAGATTCAGCTTTTTGCTTCATTCACTGCCGATCGTCATATTTTTCTCAGCCTTGGTTTCCATGTTTTATCATTGGGGGATCATCCAGAAAGTAGTTGGAGCCTTTGCGTGGGTATTACGTAAATTCATGAATATATCCGGATCGGAAGGATTAGTGGCCGCCGGAAATATTTTTATGGGAATGACGGAATCGCCGGTGTTGATCAAGAACTATTTGCCGACAATGAATCGCTCGGAGATATTTCTAGTTATGGTGTCTGGTATGGGCACGATCGCCGGTTCTGTGATGGGTACTTACATCGGTATGCTGGGAGGAACAGACCCGGCGGCTAAAGTTTTATTTGCCACTCACTTGCTCTCGGCTTCCGTGATGGCCGTACCGGGTTCGATCGTTTTAGCGAAGATGCTTTGTCCGCAAACGGAAGAAGCCAAGGATCAGGCTGTTATCTCCGGTAAGGAAAAGGAAAACTCGAATATCCTAGATGCCATCTCATCCGGTACGGTCACCGGTGTAAAATTAATGACAAACATCGCCGCGATGTTATTGGTATTCATATCCCTTGTCGCATTGGCAAATTACATTACAGAGGGTATAATAGGGCGTTATACAGGGTTGAACGACTGGATCGTGAAGATTACGGAAGGCAAGGCCCAAGGCCTGACCTTTCAATTTATATTGGGCGTAATCACCTCTCCTTTCATGTGGTTGATAGGGGTTCCCAGCCAAGATATCATGCTGGTAGGTTCTTTATTAGGGCAAAAAACTATATTGAATGAATTTGTAGCTTACTTTCAGTTGCAACAATGGAAAGACGCTGGATTATTTATGTATGAGAAATCAATCTTGATGTCTACCTATATCCTTTGTGGCTTCGCTAATATCTCGTCTATCGGTATCTTACTAGGAGGATTGGGCGTATTGGCCCCCGAAAAACGAGGATTAATTTCACGTATCGGTGTACCAGCCATGATTGGTGGAGCTTTGGTATCCGTGTTGTCGGCTACTATAATTGGTATGATCCTCGGATAATATAGAGATTTGATAATTGAGAACTAATATGCAGATATTTTACACACCCGACATCGCAACAAATCCGGAGTTGCCGGAAGAAGAAGCGGGACATTGCATCCGGGTACTTCGCTTAGGCGAAGGTGACGAGATCGTATTGACGGATGGACTAGGTTCTTTTTATAAAGCGTCTATCAACCGGGCACACCCTAAGCACTGTGAGGTAACCATCCTGGAGAATTGGAAACAACCCGATCTTTGGAACTTCAAGCTTCATATAGCCGTAGCTCCTACCAAGAACATAGACCGGATGGAGTGGTTCATAGAAAAAGCGACAGAAATAGGCATCAACGCTATCACTTGTTTGAATTGCCGTTTTTCGGAGCGTAAAGAGGTCAAGCTGGCTCGGTTGGAGAAGATATTGGTCAGCGCCATGAAACAATCCCAGAAAGCGACCCTGCCGGTATTGGAAGGCATGACAGATTTCAAGAGATTTATAGCTACTCCTTTTGAAGGCCGTAAATTTATCGCCCATTGTGAAGAAGGCGAGAAACCATTGTTGAAACATATTTATCGGCCGGGAGAGAACGCCTTAATCCTCATTGGACCGGAAGGAGATTTCAGCCCTGAAGAAATCAAACAAGCCCAAGAGAAAGGTTTTGAGCCAATCTCTTTGGGAAAAAGCCGATTACGTACGGAAACGGCAGCGTTAGTCGCTTGCCATACGATTCACGTATTAAATCAAGACAATCCGGATAACAAATAAGAGAAAAAATGTCTTCGGATTTATTCATAAATAATTACTACATTTGTAATGATATTAACAAGTCTAATCTAATAAATTAAGTAACATGAAAAAGTTGTTCAAATCATTCTTGATTCTTTCAGCTATGGCTATAGCTGTCCCCTGTTTTGCGCAAAAACCGAACACATTGACAGATAAAGAGAAAAAAGAAGGTTGGGAATTATTATTCAACGGAAAAGATTTCTCCGGATGGCGTCAATGTAATGGTACCGCTATGCCAGCTAACTGGGTAATAGAGGACAATGCCATGAAAGTATTTACAGGTGAAGGTAAAAAGCCGGGCCAAGGAGCTAATGGAGATATCCTTTACCAAAATAAGAAATTCAAGAACTTTGAACTTTCCGTAGACTGGAAAGCCAGTAAGATGGGAAATTCCGGTATCTTCTATTATGTACGTGAAGTACCAGGTAAACCCATTTATTACGCCGCTCCCGAAGTGCAGGTACTAGATAACGTGGACGCGACCGACAACAAACTAGCGAATCACCTAGCAGGTTCTTTATACGATATGCTTCCCGCTGACCCGAAAACAGTTAATCCAGCCGGAGAGTGGAATACGATTGTAATCCGTGTAAAAGATGGAAAGGTAACTCATACTCAAAACGGGAAAAAAGTAGTAGAATATACTTTATGGAGCAAGGAGTGGGACGATTTGGTAGCCAACAGTAAATTCAAAGATTTCCCGGGATTTACTGAAGGGATCTCTAAAGAGGGTTATATCGGCCTACAAGATCATGGTTATCCGATCTGGTTCCGTAATATCAAGATTCGTGAACTAAAATAGTTTTCTCGATTCGCAAATATAGAAATGAAAAGCCCGGGACATTGATAAGTCACCGGGCCTTTTTATATCACGTCAAACAAGTAATCTAATTACTCCCACTCAATTGTCGCGTTGGGTTTCGGGGACATATCATAGCATACACGGTTCACGTTTTTCACTTCTTTCAAGATACGATCCGTGATCTTCATCAAGATAGGCCAATCAACCGGCTCGATCGTAGCGGTCATGGCATCTACCGTATTGACGGCACGGATAATCACGGGCCATTCGAAAGAACGGGCATTATCGCGCACGCCAACTGACTTAAAGTCGGGCACTACCGTAAAGTATTGCCATACCTTCTTATCCAATCCGGCGTTCTTGAACTCCTCACGTAAGATAGCATCCGACTCACGTACCGCTTCCAAACGGTCTCGAGTGATAGCTCCCAAGCAACGAACCCCTAAGCCCGGGCCCGGGAACGGCTGGCGATAAACCATATCGTAAGGTAATCCCAATTCTACTCCGCAAGCACGAACCTCGTCTTTGAATAATTGGCGCAAAGGCTCAACCAACGCAAATTGCAAGTCCTCGGGCAGACCACCTACATTATGATGGGATTTTACCATCTTAGCCGTCTTTGTACCACTCTCCACGATATCCGGATAAATCGTACCTTGCGCCAAGAAATCTATTCCATCTAATTTACGAGCTTCTTCCTCGAATACACGGATAAACTCACCTCCGATAATCTTGCGTTTTTGCTCCGGATCTTCCACGTTAGCCAATTTATTCAAGAAACGATCTGTAGCATCTACATATATCAAATTGGCATTCAATTGATTCTTGAAAACCTCTACGACATCCTCAGACTCTCCCTTACGCATCAAGCCGTGGTTCACGTGTACACAAACCAGTTTATCACCGATCGCTCTCAAAAGTAAAGCAGCTACCACAGAACTATCGACACCTCCAGATAGAGCCAACAGCACTTTCTTATCGCCTACCTGACGCTTTACCAACTCAACCTGGTCATTGACGAAATTCGTCATATTCCAGTTAGCCTCAGCTTTACAAGTATCGAACACGAAAGACTTAACCGCACTCTTGATCGCTTCGACATCATTTGTAAATTCCGGCAATTTAACCTCGCACAAAGCCTTATCATGCCCTGCGGCCATTACAGGGATCCCCATCTCATAAATACCCGGATTCACGTCGATAGCGACACCGTCAATGACATGATTAGGCCCTCCATTGATAATGATACCTTTCACATTGGGTAAGGCTTTGAATTCCTCAACCGTAATGTCATGTGGATAAATCTCACTATAAACGCCTAATGCACGAATAGCGCGAGCCAACACCGTATTCTCATGACTACCTAAATCCAAGATAACAATCAGATCTTGCTTCATGTGACTTTTTAATTTTATTGATTTTACATTTTGTTATACCTGAGACAAATATATGCTTTTTTTCGCATCCGAACAAAAAAAGTCCGGCATTACTTGAACACCGGACTTCTTGATTATTATAAGACAGCAATCATTCCCACTCGATGGTAGCAGGTGGCTTTGAACTGATATCGTACACGACTCGATTCACACCTTTCACTTTATTTATGATCTCATTGGATACCTTTGCGAGGAATTCATACGGAAGTTGCGCCCAATCAGCGGTCATAGCGTCCGTAGAAGTCACCGCACGTAAAGCCACCGTATTCTCATAGGTACGCTCATCACCCATTACACCCACAGACTGGATCGGGAGCAAGATCACTCCGGCTTGCCAGATCTTATCATAAAGCCCCCACTCACGCATCAATGTCATATAAATATCATCAGCGTCTTGCAGGATACGTACTTTCTCCGGCGTGATATCACCTAAGATACGGATACCCAACCCCGGTCCCGGGAACGGATGACGTTTGATTAAATGCGGTTGCATACCCAACTCTATCCCGACACGTCGAACCTCATCCTTGAACAGAAGACGAAGCGGCTCAACAAGTTTCAAGTTCATCGTATCCGGAAGACCTCCTACATTATGATGACTCTTGATAACCGTACCCGTAATAGAAAGAGACTCGATCACATCCGGATAAATCGTACCTTGACCCAGCCATTTGATATCTTTCAACTTACGCGCCTCTTCATCGAAAACATCGATAAATCCCTTACCGATAATCTTACGTTTCTTCTCCGGTTCCGTAATACCCGCCAGTTCTTTATAGAATCTATCTTTCGCATTTACACCGATAACATTCAATCCTAAATGTTCATAATCCCTCATTACGTTCTCGAACTCATTCTTGCGCAACAGACCATGATCTACGAAAATACAAGTCAAGTTCTTACCGATTGCCTTATTCAGCAATACGGCTGTAACTGAAGAATCCACACCTCCGGAAAGAGCTAAGATCACTTTATCGTTACCCAGCTGTTCTTTCAACTCCGCAACAGTAGACTCGATAAAAGAAGCCGGAGTCCAATCCTTGGCACATCCGCAAATGTTCAAGAAATTATCCAATAATCTCGTTCCATCTATCGAATGAAATACTTCCGGATGAAACTGAACACCCCAAGTCTTCTCGCCTTCCACATGGTAAGCGGCAGCCTTTACATCGTCCGTGCTGGCGATCACTTTGAAATTATCCGGCAACACGGTAATCGTATCCCCGTGAGACATCCATATCTGTGACCCCACATTGATACCTTTCAATAATTCATCCTCACCATCGATGTATGACAAATTAGCACGCCCATACTCGCGTGAATTAGCCGGTTCTACATTTCCTCCGGATGTGTAAGCTAGAAACTGTGCTCCATAACAAATACCTAAGACCGGATATTTTCCCCGTATCTCCCCCAAGTCTGCTTTAAAAGCATTCTCATCGTATACGGAATAAGGACTTCCTGAAAGGATTACACCTTTTACATCGGTAGCGTCATGCGGGAATTTGTTATAAGGAACGATCTCACAATACATATTCAACTCTCTGACCCTACGACCGATAAGCTGAGTTGTTTGCGAGCCGAAATCAAGAATAATAAGTTTCTCGTGCATGCAATTATAATTATTTAATTGAGTGGCGCAAAGGTAGTAATAAATTCGAGAGCATAAAACACACCGGATAAATATTCGTTCTAATTTTACGGTACTTAAGGCAAAATAACATCTCGAATAAAATAAATGATGAAAAATAAATTTTCGGAGTACTTCTAGTGACACACAATAAAAGTCGTGCACAAAAGGGAACTTATAAAAAAGAAAAAAGCGACAGTAATCATACTATCGCTTTCTAGAGGTTCCTGGCGGATTCGAACCGCCGTACATGGTTTTGCAGACCACTGACTAAGCCACTCATCCAAGGAACCGAATCAATCAAAAATAAAAGTAAATTCCAATTCTCAATTCCGAATTTTCAATTACCAAGAGGTTCCTGGCGGATTCGAACCGCCGTAAACGGTTTTGCAGACCGCTGACTAAGCCACTCATCCAAGGAACCATCACCTTAATACAAAACAACCTCTTTCGTTTTGCGAGTGCAAAGAAAGAGAATATTATTGGAATTACCAAACTTTTCCTTTCTTTTTTATTTTTCCTCTCGAATATTATAGAAGTAGAGAAAATGAACTTACCTTTGCCTATCAAATAGATAAATAATAAAAAAATGACTTATACAGAAACTGTAATACCGGGTGTATGGATCATTGAACCCAAAGTATTGAAAGATGCGCGCGGATACTTTATGGAAGCTTTTAAGCAAACGGAATTCGAGGAATATATTGGAAAAATCCAGTTCGTGCAAGACAACGAGTCTTGTTCCTCCAAAGGCGTATTACGAGGGTTACATTATCAACTTGCGCCCTACTCTCAATCCAAATTAGTCCGGGTAATCAAAGGACGGGTATTGGATGTAGCCGTAGACGTACGTGAAGGTTCACCCACTTTCGGGAAATATGTCGCCGTTGAGTTATCGGACGAGAATAAACGCCAGTTATTTATTCCGCAAGGATTCGCTCATGGATTCCATGTATTAAGCGATGAAGCCATTTTCACTTATAAGGTAGACAACCCATATACTCCGACTCACGAACGGGGAATCCGCTATGACGATCCAACGATTCATGTGGACTGGAGCATCGCCGATCCGGAATCAATCAACCTATCCGAGAAAGATACCAAAGCTCCATTGCTAAGAAACGCAGAGCTTAACTTCAAATACTAAACACTGTACAGATATGAAAACTTACCTAGTAACCGGTGCCGCCGGCTTTATCGGCGCCAATTTCGTCAAACATATGCTGGCGAAATACGATGATATAAAGATCGTTGTCTTAGACTTGCTGACCTATGCCGGCAATTTAGGAACTATCGCCGAGGATATCGATGATGTACGTTGCGAATTTGTGAAAGGCGATATTTGTGACCGTACCTTGGCAGACCAACTATTCGAGAAATATAACTTCGACTATGTAGTAAACTTCGCCGCAGAAAGTCACGTAGACCGAAGTATCGAAAATCCCCAGTTATTCTTGCAAACCAACATCCTTGGAACACAGAATCTATTAGATGCCGCACGGAAAGCATGGGTTACCGGCAAGGCTGAGACCGGTTATCCGATATGGCGCGAAGGCGTACGTTTCCATCAAGTCTCTACCGATGAGGTCTATGGAAGCCTCGGTGCTGAAGGTTATTTCCGCGAGGACACGCCCCTAGATCCCCGTAGCCCGTATAGCGCCTCTAAAACAAGCGCAGACTTGTTCGTAAAGGCCTATCACGAGACCTACAAGATGCCGGTATCCATCACCCGCTGCTCCAACAACTACGGTCCCTATCATTTCCCGGAAAAATTGATCCCTCTAATCATAAAGAATATATTAGAAGGAAAATCCTTACCCGTATACGGTGACGGGACAAATGTGCGCGACTGGTTGTATGTAGAAGACCATTGCAAGGCGATCGACGCCGTAATCCATCGCGGACGTGTGGGAGAGGTTTACAATGTAGGAGGCCATAACGAAAAGCAAAATATCGAGATCGTAAAACTCACGATCCGCACGATCCATCAATTAATGACCGAGCAACCGGAATACCGCCAAATATTAAAGAAAAAAGAGGTCGGTGTGGACGGGCAAATCTCTATCGACTGGATCAACGATAGCCTGATTACATTTGTAAAAGACCGCTTGGGCCATGACCAACGATATGCCATCGACCCCACGAAGATCACCAACGAATTAGGCTGGACACCAGAGACCAGTTTCGAGGTCGGCATCGTAAAAACCATCCGTTGGTATCTTGAGAACCAGAAATGGGTAGAGGATATCACTGGCGGAGATTATATGAGATATTACGAGCAAATGTATGGATCACGTTGATTCCTCAACATGAGTATGCATATGCGGATGAGCTTCAGAGAGGCTGTTCTCTAATTCGGGAGCGGCCTCTCTTATTTGTTTCCGGATCATTTCTCGTATCCCCTCTCTCACGTTCCTACGGGTACTATCCAGTTCCGCTTGCTTGGCTGGTTTCAAGAAATCCTTATACTTGCACTTCACGATCTTAAACTTGAAATCATCCAGATTTCCTTTTATATCAATGCCCAGTTTAAACGGTACAGGAGACTTCAATACCGATAGATGATAATCGAATGTCATATCCAAGTTATGTGTCCCTCCTACAGCCACTTTATACCGATCCATCTCTATCAGGAATGGGAATACCTCGATTTTATTCTCATGGATAGCAAAATCTACCGCTATGCTATCAATCATATTCCGTTTCTTATTCTTAAACATCAACGTTTTCGATATCTCAGTAAATGTCTCGCCATCCAGCAACACCATATTCTTTCCACTCAGGTAACATGAGGCATTTACGGAAGGAAGTAACACAGACATCGCAGAATCGGTCTTGCAAGTAGCCGTCATCTGACAATCAACCACACCCTCAAACGAACGAAGCATAGGGACTAACGTATCGATATCCGGGAACAGACTGATCAGCCGTTCCACTAAAATATCATCTAAAGATAGTTCAAACCCCATGGTCGCCTCTTGATCTGTCTTAGCTGTATAAACCATTGTCAAATCCCCGGAACCTATATTTGAGTTCATATATAAATCACTCAGGTTGACGCTTTGGTCTCGGACAACAACCTCGCCCTTTACATCTTCCAATTCCAAATCTTTGAAATAAATCTTCTTGGCATCCGTATGAAGAGTCAGATCCAAGAATTTCGGAACGACAAACAGTTGAGAGATCGAATCCGTAGCAACACTATCCTCGGAACTCGTCAATAAATGATCTGTCTCCAGTGCGGCAATACTGTCTTCCGAGAAAGCTCCGATCGAATTAGACGCCAGTTGATCGGAAAACTGCAAACCTCTACCAATAGCCCGCATCAACTGATTACAATCGATCAACTTTGAATCCAACTCGAAATTGGCTTTCAACGTTCCTCCTCGCAGCATAGCTCGCCGGATACCGCTAAGCTCTCCACTCAAAGTCAGGTCACTCTTACCTAGATGCAAGCGAGCCCCACTCAATGTTATATTGTTTGTATTGAATTTCATGCTAGTCCCATCAATACGCATAGGTATGGGGAATAATCGGCTAAACCCTCGTAATTGCTTAAATTTCACTTGCCCCCGAGCCTCCCACTGACGCAAGGTACTATTAGAGGAAGCCGTCACCGAATCCACTCGATGCCGTGGCCTATTAGCTCTCCAAGTCGCCAACGTACGCCTTTGCACCGTATCTCCAGTAGCGAAACGACGTTCCAATTGTTGGCGAATCGCCTGTCGATAAGGCAACGCTTCCAAAGAAAACCGGCTTTCCGTCAGAACCATTCCTGTCCGTAAAGGGATAAAGATATATTTTAAGGTATCCACCGAGATCGTAGCTCCCGCCATAGGAATCCGTTTATCCGTAGAAGAAGCCTTGATTCCCCCTTTCAATACAGTCTTACCAGCTACCATCCATGTAGAATCCGGCAACTTAGTACGTAAATGATCAAATTCCAATCCCGCGGTCATAGGTATAACGGCTGTCGTGTCAATAACCGGTGTCGTGTTGGCTACCATCTTTAATCCACCGATATTCGTACTGATCTCATCCTTATACCTCATATTCAAGGTATCGATAGATAGATTAGCGCTCAACAATCCTTTTACATCCAAATATTTACTTTCGTTCTCAGTAGAACCTACGAACAAACTTGCTCCGGCGATATACATATCCACACCCAACGGCTTGCTAAATGCCTTGAAACGATCTATAGTTAAATTTCCAGACGATTTGACCTTAGCGAAGCGACTATTCACCACATCGTCTACCTTAAATGCCGTAGATAAGTCAGCCATCATGGTACCTTCTAGCAATAACGTATCCGGGTTCAAGAACTCCTTGGCCAAACGGGTAAAATCAACTTTCCCTTGCATCTCTGCCCGGATCGCCGGATTCCTCCAGATATCTTTTACTTCTCCACTCATAGTCAAGGAGGTATTCAACCCGATCAAGGTTAGTTCTTCCAAAGAGACAAAGGATGAGTCCGGGTAAGCGCCATTTAAATGTAAATCCATATCCATACGCAAGGTATCGATCCCCTGTTCAACACCTTTTATATGATAAGAGCCGTCCTCCACCTTACAACATAAGTTTACGGTCGGGACAATACTGTCCCCTAACTCTCCCCGGATATCTCCTTCCAAAAGGATACGTCCCTCTGCGAGCATCTTATCCCGATCCTTGAAATACTCATCCGGAATAAAACTTAAGAGATCGTTCATATCGGAGACCTTCAAACCGAAAGCCATATCAATCTGTGACGGGCTACTCTCTGTTGCCGGCACCAGAAAACCATCTGCCGTAAAAGGTAAGTTATTTACTAGTAACTCCGCGTCCCGCAATCCGAACCGTCGCATCCCATCGGCCAGCAACAAGCGTCCCTTGAATCGTAAAGCCAAATTATTCGCCAAAGAATAAGACGGGCTACGGAATACGATCGAGGAAGATCCCGTCTCCACATCCAACTTATTACCTCGTCGAGTCAAAAGGCCATCGATATGTAAGAAGAAACCATCGATCGCCGTATATAAATCCTGCTGACGGTCATCATAGACAAAATGCCCTCTCGTAATATGTACCTGACGTAAATCTATTTTAGGTAATGGAGAAGACGATGACTCATTTACCGAATCCATCTCGCTTTGATAAATCTCCCAGTTAGCCTTCCCCTCCTCATTCACATAACCATAGAAACGGATACTATCCATGATAACCCGCGGTATCGTCAGTTTCCCGGTAAACAAATAATCCGTGGGATTAAATACGACAATCGCTTTCTTAAACGACAACAAAGAATCCGAAGGAATCGATAAATCCTCCTGATGAGCGACAGAATCTTCCGCTTGATACGAGATCAAGCTGCCATTTGTCAACTTTACCCCCAAATAAGGATACGTCTCGAAATAAGTCAATTCCATCCGCTCACACTCCAAGCGTGCCTCGATGAATTCATTCGCTTTTTCTACAACCAACGGTGTCAGCTTTTCCGGAGGCAAAATCGCCCATTTCAGTATACCTACCCCGATCAAAGGAAGTATGAAAAGGAGTCCGACCACCACAGACACTATAACCAGCAATATCTTTCTTATTCGTACCATACCCATTCCTTAATCTTATCACAAACAACATCCATTAAATTGTATAAGCAAAAATACGAAATACTATCTCAAAGACAATGCTTATATCATAAAAAAAGGCCTCTCAACTAAGAGAGACCTTTTTTCTACAATTTATTTATCTTTCTACATCTTATTTATCCAACATCTCATATTTTGAATGTTGGCTTTTAAATTCGGGAACAATTTCCTTCATCCGCTTAACAATCCGCATATCCCCCTCTACAGCACAAGCCTGTACTAAAGTATCAATCTGCCTATTGACATCAGCATAGTCATACGCCCGGACTTGAGCAATCTTGATCTTCGGATGAAAAGTAGGTTTAGTAGTCTCCTCCTCGTTAAGAACTTCCTCATACAGTTTTTCCCCATCACGTAACCCCGTGAACCGGATTTCAATTCCCTTCACTCCACTCAGACGGATCATACGCTCGGCCAGATCCACGATCCGCACAGGTTTCCCCATATCAAACACGAAGATCTCACCTCCATTCCCCATCGTACCAGCCTCCAACACCAGCTTGCAGGCCTCCGGTATCAGCATGAAGAAACGAATGATATCCTTATGGGTAACCGTCACCGGACCTCCACGTTTGATCTGTTCCTTGAACAACGGGATCACGGAACCGTTCGATCCCAGCACATTCCCGAAACGAGTCGTCACGAATTGCGTACGACCACTCACCTTCCCATCCTTGATGGCCTTGTCCAAGCTCTGCACATATATCTCGCAAATACGTTTCGAGCAGCCCATCACGTTCGTTGGATTCACGGCTTTGTCTGTCGATACCATCACAAATTTCCTCGTACCATATTTCACAGCCAAGTCTGCGATCACCCGGGTACCGTCCACGTTGTTGCGAACACTCTCCTCCGGGTTATCCTCCATCATCGGTACATGCTTGTAAGCCGCCGCATGGAACACGTAATCCGGACGATGCTCTCTGAACAGCTCCTCCATACGTTCCCGAACACAAATATCGCTCACCACCGTATAGGATTTTATATCCGGCCACTGACAAGACATCATCAAGCGAACATCATGCAAGGGAGTCTCAGCCTGATCGATCAAGACCATACGCTCCGGATCAAACTGGGCGACCTGCCGTACGATCTCACTCCCGATACTTCCGGCAGCCCCTGTTATCATGATTCGTTTTCCGGTAAGCTGTTCCCTCACCGCTCCCAAGTCTATATCTATCTTATCACGAGGCAACAAATCCTCTATATTCACCTCCCTCAGTTGCGAGTAGTTTAAATCACTTTTTCCATCCCACTCTTGGGCTGTAGGAATCATATATATCTTTATATCTGCCTTGATCAGCCGATCTACCATATCCGGATTATTCCGGATTGCCTCAACCTTCAATGGAGATACCAGCAAGACATTAGCATGTTGCCTCCTCATCACACTAATCAAGTCCTCGTTATTCGGGTAGACCTTGACTCCCATCAAATACCGATTCCCTATCTTAACCTGGTCCGAGATAAAACCCGCCAGCACAAACCGGGCTGGATCTTGATTCTGAATACTCTTTGCCAAACTAACCCCACCTTGCTTCACACCATAGATAAAGGCACGCTCTGCTTTAGCCACCCGAAAGGTACTCACATAAAAGAATTTAACGAATACACGTATCATCCACATCAAACTCATCGCCAACAATGCGGAGAGGATCAGATCCCGTTTACGGATATACATCAAATAAGGAGAGAAATCAGTCAGTGCCTGAAACACCACCACGCAAATCAAACCAAACAGGACAGCGAATCCCACCTTTTGCAAATCCACGAAAGAGGAATAACGGATGATCCCTGAATAAGTGTGGAACAGGCGAAACCCTACTAAATAAGGAATCAGGCATACCAATAGCGTAACCAACAAATGTCCTAAAATATCCAAGGTTGATAAGACCCCATTATTCAAGGTATACACCAATAAACCGGAAAACAAGATCAAGCAGCAATCCAGCAAGATAATACCCCAATAGGGTAAGGATTTCTTGGAAAAGTACCAGGTAGATAGTTGAGAAAAAGGGTTCATGATAACTATAGTATACTCTTCTTTATACAATCCACGATATAAGCCACATCCTCATCCGTCACATACGGACCAGCAGGCAGGCACAACCCAACCTTGAAGATAGCCTCGCTCACTCCGTTTACATACGCCGGAGCATCTTTGTATACAGGTTGCTTATGCATCGGTTTCCATACGGGACGAGCCTCCACGCCCGCTCGATCCAAGGCCATACGCATAGCCTCCACATTATCATTTGGCTGACAGTCCGTTGTAGCCGTCCCCGCAGCGTGAATCACACCGGCGGCACCACCTACGGCACCTGTTATCACTTGCTGGTAGGCATTTTCCTGCCCCCTCACTCTCAAATGTTCATCCAACGTGATCGTACTTAACCAAAAGTTACTGTCATAATCACCCCCTTCCGGTTGCCGGTGCACCGTGATACCCTTCACATCCGCAAGCAAGTCCTCATAGAGAGCTTGCACATGCTTATGATGAGCGATGTGATCATTGGCCACCGTCATCTGCCCCCGACCAATACCCGCACAAATATTACTCATCCGGTAATTATATCCGATCTCCTCATGCTGATAATAAGGATAACTCTCCCGCGCTTGCGTAGCATACCACATCACCCGCTGCCATTGCTCTGCGTCCGGACAAATCAGAGCGCCACCACCCGAGGTAGTGATCATCTTATTTCCATTAAACGACAATACGCCATAACGTCCGAAGGTACCCAATACCTGTGCCTTGTATTTAGAACCAAAGCCCTCCGCTGCATCCTCTATCACCGAAATATCATACCGGTTAGCCACCTCCATAATTCGGTCGCAGTCATACGGCATACCATAAAGTGCCACTGGAACTATCGCTTTAGGTTTCTTACCCGTTTTACAAATACGGTCTTTTATAGCCTCCTCCAATAATTCTGGATCCATGTTCCATGTATACGGCTCACTATCCACAAATACCGGGATCGCCCCTAAATAAGTGATCGGATGCGAAGAAGCACAAAACGTAAAACTTTGCACCAATACTTCATCCCCCGGCTTCACGTCACAGGCGAGCAACGCCAGATGCACCGCAGCAGTACCCGCACTAAGAGCCACGACACGCTTATCCTCACCCACGAAAGTCTCCAAATCCTTCTCGAATCCATTCACGTTCGGGCCTAAAGGCACGACCCAGTTCGTATCAAAGGCTTCTTTGATATACATTTGTTCCATACCAGTCTCACTCATGTGAGCCAAGCACAAATAAATATGTTTGTTCATGATTTTGATAGATAATTAGAGTTTCATTTATACATGGAACTCTCCTACTTTCAGGCAAAAGTTTTAATCACACTAAAAACTTTAGTTTTACTATTTTACACCTTTACTTTTTAATATCCTCACAATATCATCATAAGATTTCATTGAGCCAATCTCTTCAGGTTCCAATGAAACATCAAAAATTTCTTCTAATTCCGCAACCAAATTCAGTTGCCCCATTGAATCCCATGCCGCACAATTTGCCCGAGAACAGCTTTCATCAACTATGTCTAATTCAAAAATATCTTTCAAAACATCCAACACTTTCGTTTCCATAACTATACTACATTTTATTTCACTATGATATGATAATACTTTTTTACTGAAAAATCCATCGATAATAAATCCAACACATACTCTTTATTCCCGTATTCATCTTCCACGACACAAGTAAATCCCATCCTATCATAAAAGTCCTTAACTTGCATATTTTTAGTTGTAGGTATGTATTGAGCTTTCAATTCAGCCATCCCTTCAGAGGCCAATATTTTAAATAACGTTTTGGCAAAGGCGGTCTCTATCCCTTTTCCCAAAATACGGCAACTTAACAAAAATGTATCTATTTTATTGCCATTAACCATCGCACATCCTGTAATACCACTATTACCAAATTTATCAGCGACACTAATACACCAAATTTTCCACCCATTTGTCATAAAGTTCCGTATATCAGCATCCGTATAACGCTTTGTAGTAAGATTAAATTGATTTGTCTTCTGGGTCATTTGGGCAATACGTTGAATATTAAATTCATTAGCAGCCTCTATTATGATCTGAATGTCTAAACTCTCCAAAAACTCATCAAAATCCGTAAAACTTTTTTGCGATTTTAAGCGACTAGCCGCAGCCTTATACTGTTCTGTTTTCTGGCGATCTTCTTCAGTTATACTATAAACCTTAAAATAATCATTTACTAATTGTTTGAAGAACTCAAGTAGCATATAAGGATGCTCTGGGAAATCTGGCACACTCACCATCGGTAACATCTGTTTTACTAATTCCCGTTCTGTCGGATTATCGTCAACAAACACTATACTATCCAGTCCAATATTCAATTCTTCCGCTAACTCTTTAATATTTGTTGCCTTATTTGTCCAGTTGATGCGATAAGCACTAAAATCATCTTTCTTCAATACTATAAACGGATTTTTATCCCAAACATCCCAAACATCTTGTTCATTATTTTTAGAACAAATCGCCAAGATCACACCTATCTTCGTCAACTGCCGCAAAGCTTCTTGCCAATACAAAAAAGCCTTACCAGGATAATCTCCACCTATTTGGATTCCGTCAATACCTTCCTCTCCTAACACTCCTCCCCAAAGGGTATTATCCAAATCAAGGACAAGGCATTTTTTCCGCTTCAATGCAATACTATCCAATTTATGGTTCCACCATGCCTGAAAAGGTTTACTTAGCTTGGGATTCATTCCCATTTGAGAAATAAGATAAAACTTCCAGTCCATTAACTCTGAGATTGGATACTGACAAGTAAAATCACTCAAATCAACAACCTTCAAATTTGCATATAAACGTTCAGCCTCAAAAAGAGTAGCATTATAATCAGACACAGCTTTAGCCAACAGGAAATCATCATCCGTAAATGGAGTATCATAAAAGACCTCCATCGTCAAAGCCACAAGCATCTTATCAGAAACTATTTGTTGAAGTACGAAACTGAATTTTTGGATATACCCCTTAATTTCCTCAGCCAAAACCTGTCGTTCATACTTTATAGGCACCTGATACCACCACACATAATACTCAAAGTCCGTTGGAATCACACTGATGTCATCATAACCTGAAAAGACATATTCCTTTGAGAAAAAACGCTCTACTGTATTATTTCTAAAAACGTACCTCATGGTTAAAAAGTTATTTCAGCAGGTTCTTCAACAAGCTCTATTAAACCAATATTCTTATTATATAAGAAAGCCACTTTAGAATTATGAATAGCTATAGCTTCCACGGGCTTAGACACCACTATGTATTTCATCTTACGTAAATTTGCTACTGCGTCCTCGATATCACTCACCACATAGCAAGTATGATAAGGTGAAACTCCATTTTTCTCCAAGTTTTTACACACAGGCGATACCTCATCAACCGGCGCTAAAAGTTCCACTGTTGGCATATTTTCTTTTATCAACCAACAAATACTCACATTCTGAACAGGGTCAAAAATCGTTGCAGATCGTTTATACCCTGCATTCACATAAATAGTAGCTGTAAGATCTATTGACCTAACAGCCAACCCTATGTGATGAAAAGTCATTGAGTTTAGCATGATATTATTTAGTTACATAAATACTCTTGCGGGATTTCCCAAATAAGTTTTCCCATCCTTACCGTTTCTCATCATCACAGACCCCGGAGTTATATTAACATTATTACCTATTTTCTTATATTGAAGAACTGTAGATTTAACCCCAAACAAATTACAATCACCAACAATAACTCCCCCTGAAATATTCACTGAAGGCATAATTATATTATAATTTCCAATTTTACTATCATGTCCCAATTGCGTAAAAACATTAAGTAAATTAAAGTTCCCCAACGCAGTATTGCAGCTTAAAACAGATTTATTACATATAATGTTACCTTTTCCTAATTGAATACTTGACTTATCCAAAAAATCAACACTCGGAGCAATAATATTAGGAAATGTAATCTTAGAATTTGTGATTTTCTCCACTGCACACTTCAAAATATTAGGAGACCCTATTGCTACGGCTATATCCAAAGATGTACTCCATGCATTCAATTCGAGATTACCCCCAAGAACTTTTCCATATTTATTACTAACTCCTCTTAGCTCCTCATTGTCATCAAAGAAGCCTATAAAATTCCATCTAGCCTCTCGAAAACTTTCGTTTATCAATTTAATTAAGCAAGCAATTTCACATCCAAAACCACCAGCACCATATACCGCTATATCTCTCATACTATCATATCAGTTAATTATTTCCAGAAAAAGGATCCCTTGTCGCCCACTCTCCATCCACTTGATTAATATCTTCCCTGTATAAAGTTTTTTTTATAGTTTTTAATATGATTATAATATCTATAAGCAAAGAACAATGATCTACATACCAAACATCTAGTTCAAACTTTTTTGCCCAAGAAATATTATTTCTTCCATTAATCTGTGCCCAGCCCGTTATCCCCGGTCGTACCTCATGTCGGCGAGCCTGTTCCTTATTATATAAAGGAAGATACTGTACCAATAACGGCCTCGGGCCGATCAAGGCCATATCCCCTTTCAATACATTTATCAATTGGGGCAATTCGTCAATAGAAGTGGAACGGACAAACTTGCCTACTTTTGTTAGTCGGTCAGCGTCAGGTAACAAAATCCCATCAGCCCCCCGCTCATCCGTCATTGTCTTGAACTTGATCACCTTGAATATCTTGCCATCCTTGCCCGGACGTTCCTGAAAAAAGAAAGCCCCAGCACCCTTATTGGCAAAACGAAGCCATACAGTAATCAGTAAAAGTATCGGCCATAGGATAGCCAATGCAAGAAAAGAGAGAGTGAAATCAATCAATCTCTTAAAGAAGTTTTTATACATAAGTAAAATTATGATTTCAATCAATCTTGACAGCATGCCTCATTATCGTCTCATAGGTATGTTCAGTGGTATAGTTATCCAAAAAGAACTGATACCCATTCTCACCCATTTGTCGTATATCCGAGGCCAGCATTTTATCTATGGATTTCACGAATGTCTCTATCGAGTTACTTGGGCAGTAGAAACCATATCCATTCTCCTCCGCCAATATCCCCATATCGCAATTAGGGTCTGTCACTGCTATAATAGGTTTACGCTCCATCAAGTAGGGTAATAACCTGCTGGGATAATTAGGAATAGTAAAACGATAATCCAAGAAAATCAACCCCACATCGCAAGCTTTGGCAAGCCGGTCGTAATCCTCCTTGGGTAAATGCTTAAAAAGAGATACAGATTTAGGCTTACGCTCCAGCATAAAAGTCTCCAGCCGTGGATATTCCGTGCCATTGCCCACAATTGCGAAATGACAATCCTCTCTCTCACACACAGCTTCCATACATTCTATGAGGAAAGGTATTCCTTGCGGTTTTCCCATATTGCCGCCATAGATAAATATTGGTTTATTTGCTGGCAATCCATATTTTTGACGGATATGGGCGGTGTCCTTATACTCAACGGGAATCTCGGAAGGTACATCGTATGAGTTCGGAGCTATCTCCACTATAGCTGGATCAACCTCCGGATTATGTTCTATCACATACCTCACATTCGCCGGACTCATGCAGCCGATGTAATTCGAGATCCGATATAATTCTTTTTCCTTTTTCCGAAACGACCGATAGAGGAATCCTTTAAAACCATCCTTGGTCAATATCCCCAAATCCACAGCATTCTGAGGAAAGATATCCTTCAATAAAAGATAACTCATTGCCTTAGGATTCTGTCTTTTGACATACCGGATCACCTTTGTAAAAGTAATGGGTGGAGTGGAATAGAGAATAACATCAAACTTAATCTTTCCATAATATTTTTCTAACGCCGACTTGAATTGACGCTCCAACATCACCTGCCCCAGTCCTTTTTCAATCAGATTCGTTTTAGTAAGATTCAAGGTCTTAATTCCCAATAAATGTACCTTACCTTTATGGCTGACCTCTGTTGGTAAACCTAATCTACGTTCCCTAGGATAAATGATATACACCTCATTCCCTTTGTCTCGAAATTTCCGCATCAAGTCTGTATAAATACCGCTCGTCTCTATATTTTTCAAACCTGACACCATTGTCAGAAACAGGATGTTCATTGTTAATAGCATTTATAAAAACAGAATACGTATTTATTCTTTTCTCCATACCATCTTATTCACTACCCCCGTATAGCTCTGGATCAGCTTCACCACTTTGGTGGATACAATTTCATCGGTATAGTTAGGTACAGGTAAACCGTGATCACCGTTCAAGTTCATCTCGACTGCCAGATCTACAGCTTGCAACAGATCATGCATGTTGATACCCGCCAATATGAAGCAACCCTTGTCCAATGCCTCGGGACGTTCTGTAGAGGTACGGATACAAACAGCGGGGAAAGGGTGGCCCACGCTAGTAAAGAAACTGCTCTCTTCCGGTAACGTTCCGCTATCTGAAACAACACAGAAAGCATTCATCTGAAGACAATTGTAGTCGTGAAAGCCCAACGGTTCCTGGTGGATCACACGATGATCGAGCTTAAAGCCACTCTTCTCCAACCGATTTCGACTTCTTGGATGACAACTATACAAGATTGGCATATCATATTTCTCTGCCAGAGCATTAATACCTGTGAAAAGCGAGTTAAAGTTCTTCTCTGTATCGATATTCTCCTCCCGGTGGGCACTTAGCAAGATGTACTTGCCCTTCTTTAATCCCAATCGCCCATGCACATCACTTGCTTCTATCTCCGCAAGATTCTCATGCAACACTTCCGCCATGGGTGAACCGCTCACGTAGGTACGTTGCGGAGCCACACTACTGGAATTCAAATAACGGCGGGCGTGCTCACTATAGCAAATATTCACGTCACTGATGATATCCACGATGCGGCGGTTGGTCTCCTCCGGCAGGCACTCATCGAAACAGCGGTTTCCAGCTTCCATGTGAAAGATAGGAATATGTAGACGTTTGGCACCGATCACGCTCAAACAGGAGTTAGTATCTCCTAACACCAATACTGCATCCGGCTTTATCTCCACCATCAATTTGTAACTCTTATTTATGATATTACCTATCGTCGCACCCAAATCATCACCCACAGCATCCAAATAAACTTCGGGATCAGCTAATTTCAAATCTCTAAAGAACACCCCGTTTAAATTGTAATCATAATTCTGACCCGTATGAGCCAAAACCACATCAAAATATTTTCTACATTTATTGATAACCGCCGCCAGACGGATAATCTCCGGACGTGTCCCTACAATAATGAGTAACTTGAGCTTGCCGTTATTCTTAAATGTCGTCATGATTATTTTTATTTTACAGTTTCAAAATAGGTATCCGAATGACGGGGATCAAAACTCTCGTTTGCCCACATCACCGTTACCAAGTCCTCCGTATCGGAGAGATTGATGATATTATGCGTATAGCCCGGCAACATGTGTACCGCCTCTATTTTTTCTCCACTCACCTCAAACTCAATCACCTCGTCTGTACCGATCTTACGCTCTTGTATCAAGCCATGGCCAGAAACTACTATGAAAAACTCCCATTTGGTATGATGCCAATGTTGCCCTTTGGTGATACCTGGTTTGGAGATATTGACACTCACCTGTCCACAATTCCTCGAACGAAGCAACTCCGTGAAACTACCACGCTGATCCACATTCATCTTTAAAGGAAATGCGACCTTCTCTTTAGGCAAGTAGCTTAAAAAGGTGCTATACAGCTTCTTGGCAAAGCTACCATACGGAATCTCCGGAATAACCAATGTAACAGGCTGACTCTTGAACACCTCCAACAAACGGACGATCTCACCCAACGTTACTTTATGCGTGATCGGGGCAGCACAATAACGACCCTCTGGTTTCAAGACCGTATCCACCCCATCAAACTCACAACGATGCTCCTTCCCTTTCAAGGCAGCTATCATCTCCTCTACCAAGTCATCAATGTAAAGTAACTCCAGCTCCACCGCCGGATCATTCACCGTAATAGGCAAGTCGTGTACCATATTATGGCAGAAAGTAGCCACCGCACTATTATAATTCGGACGACACCATTTACCAAAAAGATTCGGGAAACGGTATATCAAAATCTTAGCACCAGTCTCCTCACCGTATTTAAACATTAGTTCCTCTCCCGCCTTCTTACTCTTTCCGTATTCGGAAGTGCCAAAACGACCCGCCAAGGTTGCCTGTATCGAGCTGGAGATCATCACCGGACAATTATTGCGATGTTTTTTCAAGGTATCAAGCAGCGTAGAGGCAAAGCCAAAGTTACCCCGCATAAACTCCTCTTGGTTTTGCGGGCGGTTCACCCCTGCCAAATTGAAAACGAAATCACAATCATGGCAATAAACCTCTAACTCCTCGATCGAAGAGTCTATATCATATTCATAGACAGCATCCACAGTCAAGTCACCATAACACCTTGCCTTGCCCGATTGGATATTACGCAATTGGGATACAAGATTCCGACCGACGAACCCTCGGGCACCGGTTACTAAAATTTTCATACTATTTCGCCTATTTAAAGAAGTAGAAAAGAAAGACTAATCAAAATAGTCATACAGTTGAATAAAATTTTCAGAAATAATCCTAGGAAATCCAAGATGCAATGTCAATTCGGAATTTCTAATAAGAATATCAGTGCTTTTACTTATTTGAACAAAATACCTAAACTCATCACGGCTAAAATAAGTTGCCATCATACGGCTATATACCTTAAAACGTTCAGTCATCCGAGAAGGCTCATTTGCCATATTAGCCCCTATGAACCCAAATGACGTATAAGGATTTAAGTTAACAATTTCTCGCATAATAGCGATACAAGTATGATGACCGGACAAGTCTCATTCAGTCTTGTCATCAAGCTATATTTATCCTTACTATTACAATGTACCTTCAAATAATATCACTGATGGCTCTTTGGAGAGCGAAACGTATAAAGCAAATTATACTTCAAAAACGAATTATCTAAATAAATATCGTCTACTCGCTGTACGAAATGCGATATTTTTATTGAAGCCTTATAAATTAAGGCTACATCAAGTAAGGATAAGTATCTATACGAGGACAAGCTAGCTCTTGAGACGATACCTTTACAAGCTCATCACCATAAATCAACTTGTCTCTTTCTTTTTTGGTAGATAAGAAAAACGTTTTTCCCAAATAGCTTGCCACTCTTCTGGAGCCTTAAACTTACGCTTTGTTACTTTATCTTTTCCCATAACACAATCTATATTGCTATTTATCTCTATAGTAAATGATTCATCTATCATAAAGACAAATTTCACTGTGTTTTTTTACTTATTATTAACTATTTACACACCTATTCGCTCCGGATCTCCTTAGCTTTCGCCCGTTCCACTAACCCCAAGTCCTCCTGGATGAAACGCAGACGTAGCAGCAGCTTCTTCATACTTTCCACGTCTAAACGTGCCGTATTGTGGCTATGATAATCTTCGATAATCGAAACATCCTCATTACCTTCAGTAAAAAACTTATCATAATTCAGATCACGGTTATCACAAGGAATCCGGTAATAGTCTCCCATATCGATCGCCTTCGCCATCTCCTCACGAGTCACCAATGTCTCATAAAGTTTCTCACCGTGGCGGGTACCGATCACCTTCACCTCCGTATTGACATACACAGGATCCACTTTGGCATAAACCTCTTTCAAAGCCGTAGCCAATGTAGAAAGTGTAGCGGCAGGAGCTTTCTGCACGAATAGATCCCCATTCTCTCCATGCATAAAGGCATACACCACCAAATCCACCGCATCATCTAACGTCATCATAAAGCGAGTCATATTCGGATCCGTGATAGTGATCGGCTTACCATCCATCATCTGCTCCACCCACAAAGGAATCACCGAACCACGGCTCGCCATCACGTTACCATAACGAGTACAACAAATCGTAGTCTTCGCATTAGCGCCCAAAGCACGTCCTTGTGCGATCGCCACTTTCTCCATCATTGCTTTGGAGATTCCCATAGCATTGATCGGATAGGCCGCCTTATCGGTAGAAAGTACCACCACATTCTTCACCTCATGCTCAATAGCCGAAAGCAACACATTGTTCGTTCCTTCCACATTCGTACGAACCGCCTCCATTGGAAAGAATTCACAGCTAGGTACCTGCTTCAATGCAGCAGCAGCAAACACATAGTCCACCCCGTCCATCACAAAATCCACAGCTTCACGCTGGCGTACATTACCTATATAAAACTTTACCTTGTTAGCTACTCCCGGACGCTGAGCTTGAAGATAATGACGCATATCATCCTGTTTCTTCTCATCTCGCGAGAAGATACGGATTTCCTTAATGTCGCTATCTAAGAAACGACGAAGCACAGCGTTCCCAAAGGAACCAGTGCCGCCTGTGATCAACAGGACTTTGTCTTTAAAGATTGACATGATATATCATAGATTTATTATTTTTCAGATAAGTCCAAGGACAGCAGGCGCAAATCATTCCGATTCGTGGCTACCGGCTGGAAATAGAGAACGCTCGAGTCATTCTTTCCATACGGAAAACGAAAGACACCAAACTGAAACGCATAAGGCCAAAGATCCTTCCTCTCCTTGTAGATCTCCCCAAACCCTTTCGATAGATTGCCACAATAAAGATGCACATACATATCCGTGATACCAGCCCCTCGCTTACGGCTCGTAAAGAGCTTGAACAAAGAGCTATCCCTTCCGTCCGGTTCCACCGTAGACGAGAAGACAAATTGATCACCGCATTGGCATCCATAGATACAAGATCCGTCAATCGGCGCAATCCTTTTCAATTCCATCGTATCCGGATTCATCAAGTAAATAAAATTTTTGGCGAAGGGAGCATCCGTGGCATACAACAAGCCTTCCTTCACCGGGAATACTACACATCCCCTATACTGCTGGTCATTCCAGGCCACACGTTCCACTTTCTTGAAATTATCCGTGATTTTCCAGATTGCGGAAGCCTCATTGAAATCCCCGGTAAAAGCCCAGAGACAATCCCTGTAAGGATCGGCCACGATAGTATGCACATGATTAATGGCACCCCGCTCAAACGTATGGACCACCTCCCACTGATCTACAGACTTCCGCTTGTAGATATGCACAGGCTCCTTGTCCATATTCATGAGATATCCCCCAAACACGACCGCATCGTCAAAACCACTTATGCCCTCTACCCTCGTAAAAGCCAAAGGACGCAAGCCATCCCCGATGAAATACCCACCGGAACGTTCGCCCGACAACAGATCCAACTCAAAAATATGATTTCCCCTAGAAAACAAAACACGATTCTCATCCAAGACAATAGAGGCACGGATACCGAGTCTTAACAGACGGGAAAAAGGATTTATCGCACCTATAAGAAACTCTTTGGCACTATTAAATATTGGATATTTATCTAACACTTTATTCCCAGCCAAAACCCACAAACATCCCCTTTTATAGCAAATAAGTTTACCCTCTTGAATGAAGCATAAAGGAGCAAACCCTTTCTCTAATCTATTTACCATGTTTATAACATTCTCTGTAATTCTGGATATTGTATTTTACCAGAATTAGATTTAGGAATAACAGCTATAACAAGTACACGAAAAACACTCTGATTAAAACCGGTTTTTGCTACCAAAAAATGCTTTATATCATCTTCCAATCCATTCTGTGTCACAAAAACAGAAATTCGATCATCCACACCAACACATGCGCAATCAGCTGTAATAACCTTCACAAATTGCTCAACAGCATCCAAATTACAACGATTCCCCATAACCTTCACAAATCTTTTCATACGTCCCTCTATATAGAAAAAGCCATCTACATCCCTTTTAGCTATATCGCCCGTATAAAGGATTCCTTGATTTTCATCGCCCAGTTGTAAATCTTGTCGTTTTTCAGAATATCCCAAACAGACATTCTCCCCCTCGTATACCAATTCTCCCTCAACATCGGCATCCTTTATGACATCGCCTCCGGCATCTATCAATGAGAATTTACCTCCTGGTATAGCTATGCCAATTGATGCGTATTTATCAACCGCCTTGTCATGAGGAAGATAACTCATTCGAGGAGAGGCCTCTGTCTGGCCATACATTACAACAAATCGCTTATTGTTTGCCTCTGCAAAATCCACATATTCCTTTACGTAAGCAGAAATCATCTTACCCCCTGCTTGCGTCATTGTCTTCAAATAAGGCAAATCCATACAGAAAAAATTTAAACGTCTCAACATCTCATACGTATATGGAACACCGGCAATAGATGTCGCTTTTTCTTCTTTAATAAAGTCCCAGAAATCACGCTGCAACACTGTTTTATCAGTTAGTAAAATAGTAGCACCCTTAATTAAATGAGAGTTAATAACCGACATACCAAAACTATAATACATTGGCAACGACATCACGGGGCGTTCATTCTCATCAATCTGAAGATACTCTGCGATAGACTCCGCATTACTTCTCAGATTTTTTTCAGAGAGCCTAACAAACTTAGGAGAAGCCGTACTACCTGATGTAGTCAAACATAAGAGTAGATTTGGGTTGATCTCTTTATCTTTTTCACTGAAATCCCTATCATACCGCATTTGCAGCATAGAATAATTTTCATATTTGTAAATAACAGTACCAACAAATTCTCCAACCCTTTTTTGAGATAACCAAATGAACTCAGGATGATAGATAGCAATAAGATGCTGAATAAGCTCTATGTCCTTACTTCCATCTAATAAGACACATGGAATATGTTTAGTCATACATGATATATAACCTAACAAGGAACCCATTACGTTTTCACAAAGAATGAAAACAAGACCATCATACGGAATTGCATCGCGAAATTTTTCCGTCTCAATAGTTAACTCAGCATATGTAATAGATTCTCCTATATCAGATCTTATAGCCAATCTTGAGGAATACTTCTGTAAATCAAACATCTTAGAACGATATATTATATTTTCGCATAAGAATCAACACCGCAGCCTCATAAGAATTTATATCCATAATATCATCAGATTTTATTTCAATATCAAAGGCTTCCTCAAGGTTAGCGATCAAAACCATTTGACCTACAGAATCCCAATTGCTAACACCTTTATATACCAAATCCTTTAAGTATTTTTTATCAATAGCAAAAGCATCGACAAATGCTTGATTAAGTTTTTCTAAATTATTCATCATAAAAACATCTATTAATCGTTTATTTAAAATATGGATAACCCCTACTATTCTTAGACATTAGATAGTTTATAAGTTTAGAAGATTCTTCAAATTCAACTAGGACATTATCAAATCTTTGAGATTTGATAATTCTATTATCTAAGAGATCTTTATATCTATTCAGCTCTGCTTGATGTAACATTCCCCACTTAGCTTTTCGCTCCTTAACCTTTAAATCAATAGTATTATTTCTCTCTATTTCTATTCTAAAATTCCGAACACTATACCAATCATCATCACCCCAATACCAATTACCAAAAGCCTCTTCAGCCACATGCCCAATAGTATTATGGTGCCTAAGATCTGTTCCTAAACTACACACGAAAGCATTATGACTCACACAAAAGTACCATGCGGAATGAATGCCATGCGGAGATGGAATGTCCCCTTCAATATTATGCCGCATCATATCTTTGGCTAAAGGACCTATGGCACATAGAGGATTCAATGGATGCAGACTTATTTCAGCATCAGGCATCCTCATCAAGAAAGTGGGCAATAAGCCTGATACAACAGGTGTCCTTTTTGGATTATACACACATTCAGGGTAAACGAAATCTCGTTTTAATTTCTCAATTGGAGATGGCTCATTTTTATAATGCCGTATCACAGGCATAGCAAGAGTGCCTTCTTCTCCTATCAAACCACGAAGTTTATTTATTATCTCAAGAGGAGACAATCCCGTAGCTTTTAATGAGTCGTATGAAGAGTGAACTATTAATAAAGAACCTTTACGAACTCCCCAGCCCTCTAAACGTTCAAGAATCGCATCAAAATCAACAGTATGTATGTCTGTCACAGGAAATAGACTTGCCGAAACCGTATTAGGATTATATCTCGATACTAAATTGTGATTATACCAATACATTTGTCGAAGTAAGACTTCAATCCTAGGAGATAACAGAGCTATCTTACTATATATTTTAAAAAGAGACATTGACATAAGACTAGAGATTATGAGATTTATCAATCCTGATTTTATAGAGATATCTGGCTATTACATTTTTTATAATAATCCAACGAACTTGAAGCTGATAGTTCAATGGAGGTCTACTTTTGGGCGTCGCATTATTCGCATGCTCACGATGCAGAATCAAAGCTTCATCTATAGCTTTAATTTTTGTTTTTCCACAAGATAACATACTCCCTATCCACCAATCATGAGATCTATAAATTGTAGGGAAAGGTACTACCAGTTCCTTATAAAAGGATCTGAAAGCCATACAACATCCAATATAGCTAAGCCTATATATATTTCCCAAGAAAGAGGTTCTTACACCACCTCTTAATTTAAACGTTGACTCAAACCTTACATTCAAGTCTGAATCTGTAAGCTTTGAATCATGAATCACTACGGCAACATGGGGATTTTCAAATTCACGAAGTACCTTATCGACTTTATTAGGCAACCACACGTCATCTTGATCTGACAGAAAGATAATATCCCCCAAACAATGTTCCACCGCATTTTGAAAGTTTTTCACAACACCTAGTTTATAGGGATTATCATATATCTTCACCCTTTTATCAGACTGAGCGAACTCTGTCAATATTGACAATGAATTATCAGACGATTCATCATGGGATATGATAAGTTCATCATCCTTTCTCAACTGGCTGAGTATAGAAACAATCTGATCTCTCACATATTTCTCTCCATTATAAACAGCCATAGCTACAGATACTTTCATTACTATATTCTATTTACAAACATTATGTATAAACTCTTTTAAACACAAAAGAATAATGGAAAAACAACAAATACAGGCAATAGGCAGCAGGCCCCGGTTTTGATAAATCCCAAGTAAAGAAACCTGTCAAGCAAATAGTAAGCAAATAGACGAACAAAGCAAAAGCAGGGATTGATGGATAATGATGAAATTTATTTATTAATATTCTTAATACAATTCCAAGACAAAAAGGAATAGTAATTACACCTAAAACCTTAAAATCAAGATAATAATACAGAATTGAAGAGAAAGCAAAATTAAAGGAAGTTGCAGAAGAATTAATATCCACAGAAGTCTCCTGCAATGTATTACCTATAAGCTCATATGAGCTATTATAATCTATTCCGACCAGTGAGAATATCCAATAAAGAAGCTTACTAAAACCTAAAAATGTAGCCTCTCCAAAATGACAACCACCTAGTTTATCCAAAAAAGAATCAGAATTCACCGCATAGTCTAAAGCTCTAAATGGACCAACTAAATACACAACAATTTCCTCTAAAAAATCGTATAAAGAATCGTACAAACTAAGAAGAACTATATCTATACTATCTGTCTTTCTCAAAGAACTCAAAACACCTGTTATCATAATCAATATCATAACAAATATTACAGATTTTGTTATTTGACGTTTGTTCATACTATAGCATCCGACTATATAAGACATATCGACTTTATACAAGAGCAAACAAATCAAAACAAATTGCAGAACAAACATTAATATTGTACCCTTATCAAATCCTACTAGAAAGACCAATGTAATATAGAAAAATAAATACAAAAACACTAAACTAAAATTTCTTTTCAGGTATAAGAACGCAAACAAGACCATTGAAAAATAAGATAACGGCACCGTTGCATTATTAAAAATGATCATAGCTAAAGGAGACCCATATAATTCATAATCGATACTAAGCAAATGAGCTTCAGAAAATGTAGAAATTAATACTACATCTAAAAAGCGATAAACTAAATATATTGAAAATATAGCAAATAACAACAATGCAATATTAAAAACTCTACTACGTAAATAATAATCCAAATTCTTAGTAGGATTACAAAGCGCATATACTTTACTTCCAAAAACAGAATTCGCCATCAAAAAGCCAACATTGAACGAAATATAATAAGAACATATCAAAAAATATGTAAATGAAGATACATCCTTCATTGAAAACATATTAAGTAATGATATAACAACCAATAAAGACCACCATATTGTATGAATATTAACACATAATCGTGAAATATTATCTTTACAGCAAATTTTATTTATACCAACTAAAAAAATCAGCAAGAAAACAATTACAAAAATAAGCATATCAAGCCCTCAGCATTAACATATACAGTTCACATAGCTATTTAAACAAATCAGGAAACTCACTCTCTAATAAATCTTTCTTCCAGACTGAATAAATAGGCTTAGTAGACAATTCATTTAGTTTAAATGAGATATTAGAAAGAATATATTTTACCGTATTAAACATATCAGATCTATTTTTCCCGTTATTATCAATATATACAATATAGCGGCGTTGCGTCTTTAATTTATTATGATAACAAAATAAAGGGAGTAAAATTTCTCCCATAAATCCAAAAACCCTTCTATAATAGGCATATGGTGAAAGTTTCACATACTTTTCTACCTCAAATAATATATTAAACAGAAACTCACAATAACGATCAAAATATTCTTTCTTCATTAAAAACATATTTCTCTGAGGCACATCCGAGGAATGATAAAATACATATTCTAATGATTTTCTATATTCAGGATACAACTTCAATACTACTTTCTCCATAACCGCCATATCCATAAAATTCAAATTCAAGGCATGACGCTCTAATATATTCATTCTAAACGGAATAGACATTGGCAAAACAACATCAAAAATGAAGGTATCAGCATTTAGTGAAAGAGATTTCGAATGCATACGAAACCATTCTTTGGAAACTACAACAGCTTCTTTCTTCACAAAAGGTTTAGTTCTAAAATCAAAATATCTTCTATAATGACAAAGCCCTATATAATCAACATTACGCAAATTTTTCCAAGCCCAATACAATGCGGTTAACTCACAATAATGTGGATTTTTATAGCTTATATTGTCTCCCTCATCATCTCCCTGAAAACCTAGATCCTTCTTGGATATAGCTTTTCCTACATGTATCGGTAAATAGATATCATCATTAGGAACATAAGCCTCTTTATGGCAACACACTAATATTTTAACTTTATGATTCTCCATTATTTACATTTCTAAATTTAATACTTGACTCACTACCTGATCCATATCATAATATTTATATTCCGCTAGACGCCCTCCGAAAATTACGTTCTCTTCTTTAGCTGCCAATGCCCGATATTTCTCAGCCAATTCATTATTAGGAGTATCATTCACTGGATAGTAAGGTTCTAACCCATCTTTCCATTCTGTACTATACTCTTTAGAGATTACTGTTTTGGGACAAGCATCTATCTCAGCTCCAAACATCTCGAAATGCTTATGCTCAATAATACGGGTATACGGCTGTTCATGAGAAGTATAGTTCACTACGGCATTACCTTGATAATTCGTGCAATTTTCGACAGTCATATCAAATGAAACTGTTCGATACTCTAATTTACCATAATAGTAATCGAAGTATTCATCAATGGCACCCGTATAAACAATCCGATCAGCCATGGCCATTAGGACTTCCTTTTTGGCAAAGAAATTCGTATTCAATCTCACTTCAACTCCAGCCAATAAGCCTTCGATCAGTTTATTGTAGCCACCAATAGGAATGCCTTGATATTTATCATTGAAGTAATTATTATCATATATGAGACGAACTGGTAAACGACGGATAATGAATGCGGGGAGTTCTGTACACTTACGCCCCCATTGCTTCTCTGTATATTCCTTAATCAAGATCTCGTATATATCTTTACCCACCAACAACTGTGCCTGTTCTTCTAAATTGCGGGGTTCAGACAGACTTAAATCTGCCAGTCTCCGTCTTGCCTCTGCACGCTGTTCCTCAAGTTTCGCTACAGCCTCGGCTGGTGTAGTCACACCCCACATCCGATAGAAAGTATTCATATTGAAAGGTAAATTATATAATTCGCCTTTGAAATTTGCTATCGGACAATTTGTATAACGATTGAATTCCACAATAGAATTCACAAAATCCCATACACTCTTGTTATTCGTATGAAAGATATGCGCTCCATATTTGTGTACATTAATGCCCTCTACTTTCTCACAATAAACATTTCCCCCGGCATGTGATCGCTTGTCAATCACCAAGCAAGTCTTACCTGCTTGCTTCGCCTTATAAGCGAATGTAGATCCGTACAATCCGGAACCAACTATTAAGTAATCGTAATGTTGCATCATATGATTAAATTTCGTGTTTTACAATCTGCAAACCAGCTTCCAACATCTTTCTATAGAATACATTATAAGCAGTATCTGAAGGAGTATAATCCATAAAAGGCATTCCCAATTTATCATATTTACTTTTGGCCAAAGAATGGCACTTCAATAGTTCAAAAGCATTAATACCCAAATCTTGCAATTGAGAAATCACTTTTTCAGCTTGTAGAGTTTCCACATAAACCAATCGATAAGCAATCCTCGACATCGATTCACGAAGTAATCCAAGATTGCTATGCAGTACATAGAAATAATCCTCTTTCGTATGCTCCTTTTGTAGCTTCAAATCGACAATCCACTCATCTATATATGGAATTAAATGTTCCACAATTTGTTTATCACGCATATATAAAGTTGTTTCTATGGACACGTGAATATTCGCAGCCTTTAATTCAGACAATAAAGGAACAAGGGGTTTCCACTGCAACAGTGGCTCGCCTCCCGAAAGCGTAACGCCACCTCCACTTTGCTCAAACAAGGAGTTGTCCTTTAATAACTCTTTCAATAAATCTTCTGAGTCATACCGTTTAGCAATAGGCGCACATACACTAAATGGGCACTCTATGATAGAACGAGCACCTCCTTTTCGCTCACAACTTTCGCATAACAAGGAATATACGCCCAATTCCTTTAGGCATTTCTGATTGTCAATATAATATTCTTTACCAGAGAACGCTTCCGGATTGCAACACCAAGAGCAACTGAACGGACATCCTTTCAAAAAGACAGTCGTACGAACACCTGGACCGTCATAAATACACCCCCGCTGGATGGAGATTACATTAAGCGCACTCATATTCCCCGGCCCTAGCTATCAGATTATCTTTATATTCTTCCGGCAGGTCATTGAAATAGGCACTAAAGCCCCATACTCTAACAACCAAGGTCGGATATTTTTCCGGATGCAATTTTGCATCTATCAAAGTTGCCCTATCATATACATTTAACTGCAACTGATACAATCCTTTCTTGAACGCATCCCGTAAAATGGGAACCAACTTGTCTGAATTATTCAAATAAACCGGAGGAATCACATAATCCACCACATTTCCGTTCAGGCAATTTACAGGATAAGACAAAGAACTCGCAAAGTCCAAGACTTCCGCAATATCAATCGTAGAAGATAGAGGAGAAATATGTACCGCAAATGGCTCACCGGCATTCCGACCATCCAGTGTGGCAGAAGCTACTTTTCCACGCGAAATATAACTTGGAGAACTTAGTCCAAACTTCACGTTATGCCCGTTAGCGGTAAGTTTTCCTATCGTTTCGCTCACCGTTCCAATCAACTCCTGGCTTAGACGAAGAACATCCTCGTCACATAGGCCAAACTTCTTGTCATTAGCCGACTTGAACAATTGCTTTATATCAAGGTGATTCTCATAATCGGTCTGCACGATCTCCCTGCACATGCCCAAGGAGACCAATCCCCGCTCATAAACGTATTTCTTGATGTTCAACAAGGAATTCACCAAATTGGGCAAGCCTAATAATTGGGCGCCTTGATACATATAATCGCTCCCCTGATGCGCAAAGTCCTTGCCTGAACGGATACATGACTCATTGAATAACGACATGATGGGGGAATAATCGTAATCCTTATCAACAACAACCGATCGTGTCTCTTCTGCTAAATTTCGTTTCACCAATTGTAGCAAACCGCCATAATCCAATTCGTCTTCCATCTCTGTCAAGGCCTTCTTTAAAGCATTGCAAGCGAGTATACTTATGAATGGATTATTTTGATCCGAGGATTTTCCTATAATCAGAGGTTCCCAACAGGCTGACGTACCCACATTCCACACGTCCTCGTTCCGATAGCCAAACCTCACCATATTTTCCATAATAAGGGTCTCATTCATAAACAACGGAGATCCACAACCATTCGCCAAACATCTTATCGAACGTTTCCATGTATCCATTGGTGTCTCCTCATTGACCCGGAAGATGAGTTTGGGATCAGGGATTCTTAATTCCTCAAAAAGTTCCAAAAACATACGAGTCAATTCATTATCGGTATTTTTCCCATTCTTGTCAATACCTCCCAATATAATATACTGACCGCTATCACCTATCAGATTCAAGCTCTTTATGGGAGAGTCCTTGCCCAACAACAAGCACATTTCTTTTAGCAAACCTTTCGCCTGCTCATAGTTTAGCCTGTTGGCTTCCACATCCTTTTTATAATAAGGATACAATACTAAATCCATACGACCTAAGCCCACATGCCGATGCCCCACTTGCCATAGCAATCCATTGTAAAACAAGATTTTTTGTATGGCCTCCACCAAAGATTGACAATCTCGATAAAGCAAGTCCGGAAGTCTTTTCGCCATTGCCTCATAGCGCACATCCTCGTATTGTTGCTCCGATATGGCCCTCGCCTTATCTTCAATCGCCTTAGTCACTATATGCAAGGTGCCTATGAAATCCGAATTATCCCCTCTTCTTTCAGGAAGACTATGCATTATCTCACGTAAATCAGAATTGATTATCAAGGCATAGTCCGGTGTTATACTGGTTAACGGTTCAACCCCCGCCCTAACCAAACGAGTCTTGGTTGGATCATACGTATAGATAAACCCATGGGCCAAACAAATATCTGATCTACCTATTATCTTAGCCATCAGATTTGCGGAAGAGAGGCTACCCGGCAATTTGTCATAATAACAATGATACTTAAACAAAGCATCCCATATTGACATACGATCAAAAGCCTTTTGATAAGTTCTAATTTTTAATCGCAAAGCTCCAGATGTCGCTTTCTTTATTATTTCTTTAATCTTTCTTTTCATGAAAATCTTGCTTTAATTTTTGGAAGTATGAGATTGCTCACCAAACCATATATTGAGTTTCTAAGCACATATTGAGATATCATATAGGCGATCGAACATGCCAATACCGCAACAATCACAAAAGTCCATCCCTCAAGCAAACGGCCAATCGCATAACATAACGGTACGAAAAGATAGGCCCCTATCAATGACTTGGCGGCATCCGCATAATGATTCACCCGAATAACCGTATCACGCCTCACGAAATATTCATTCACCAAAAATATCTGTACCTCCGCATAGACAGACGAAATTGCTGCACCGACAGCCCCATATCGGGGGATAAGTATCAAATTCAATATAAAATTGGATACCGCACCACTGGTTACGCTCATTAAGAATTGCTTATCCTTTCCCATGCCCGTAAGGATCTGGATACCATTCAAGTTATTTAGCCCTATGGCTATCAACAAGACGGCTCCAACTTGCATGGGCAATATGGCTCCCTCAAATTGAGAGCCAAAAAACAGGGGAACAAAGGTAGGCGCTACCAGGATTATTCCCATAGCCATCGGAAATACCAAAAAAGAAACAATATTCAAGGATTTTTGCATGAGAGCATTAACGCTCTCCATGTCATTGGATTGCATAAAACTTGCGACCCTTGGCAAAGCAACCGCTGATAGGGCTGTGGCCAATGGCAAAACGGCTTTTACCAGATGTATTGCTGAATTATAATATCCCACTTCTGAATAATCGGCCAAGAACCCCAGCATTAGCGTATCCAACATCACATAGATGCTGATAGCGACAGAAGAACCCAATAACACCAAGACAGCTTTCAAATGCGTCTTACATCCCTTGAATGTAATATAGGGTCTTATTCCTAATTTCAAGACCTTTAAATAGTTCCAAAATTCATTCGCAATCGTAGAGAAAAGGCTTAGCAAAACGTAATTAACCAGATCATGCTTGGTACGAACAAAGACGAACAGCAATAGGACACTGACCGTGCGAATAACCAATGAACGAAATGTTATATAGCCAAACTTTTCTTGCCCCTTAAAAAACCATTCTATCTTAAAAGGCGTCATATAAAGAGATATTCCCGCCAACAGAAACAATAGCGCATTCTCTTTCAATTGATCTATCCACAACACGGAACCAATGAAAAGCAGACTAATGACAAATGTCGATACCAGTTCAATGCTAATCATTTGTGAAAGGAATCGTTCCATTTCTTTCAAGTTACCCTGCCGCTTCGCAATTTCACGAATCCCATATGTCGGTATGCCAAGAACAGCGAACAAGGCAAAATAGGAAGCATAGGTATTGACAAAATTGACGATACCCACACCGTCCGGATCCAATACCCGCGCAATATACGGAGCTGTAATGATAGGAAACAATACGGCAGAAATCTGTAACAACAGATTATACACAAAGTTCCTCTTTATTGTCTTTGCCATTGTAAATAGTAAGCACTCAACCATGTACACCTTCTTAAAAATCAAGAAGATGAACTTTTGAGTATTTTAAATTTAACGATTTGTCATGTATTATATAGCCATTGACATAGGAACGAGGTCATCATAATTCTTATTCCCGTCCATCAAAAACTTGATTGTAGTTGCGATATAGTCACGAGCATTCAGACCTACATTCTTGCAGGTCTCAATCAGAGTGAAAAATGCTAGTGCTGTTTCAACACCCTCTTCGCTACTAAAAACAAAGAGTTTTTTCGATGTACCGTAAAAGGCCGGATGGTTCTTTCTACAAACATATTGTCTATGGTGTAACGTCCGTCCTTCTTGTAATTCTGAAGTTCTTCTCAACCATAGATCATATAACTTAGCGACTTCCGCATCATCTCACCATAATGTTTTCGTTTATTCTTCAACAGCTTCATCGCCTTTTCATAAATAGAAGTCAATATGCGTGTACATCATCCTGGCACCGTCGATTCTTTATCTCGTGAGACTTTAAGCGTTTCAGGATACATTCAGCCTTTATCTTATACAATTCGCCTATTTTCTGAACAAACCATTCGGCATCCGCATCCTTGTTCGCCTCAAAGATCATGGCAAACTCATTGCATACATGCGCCCAACAAAGTATAAACTCACATTTAGGATTTACCTCTGCCAAGTGCTTGTAAACCACATATCCGTCAGACTGTATACTTCCAAGAAAGCTTCCCAGGAAAGTTTCAATAGGACGGCTACCAGGGCTGTCATCCTCGTCATTGTCATAAAAGACAATAAGTGATATTCTCCTGTTTGTTCACCAAAGCCAAGACATACTTCTTGTAATAATGGCCAAGTCCGGCTCCGTCATTCAATACCTTTACTCTAACCTTTATCCAAGTCTCATCTATATTCAGAACTGATTTTACTTTCAACAGTTTGGACTTTTATTTCACCAAAACAGGACTTAACATCTTCGCTCCTTTCTTAAGGGCATTGGCTATAGTGTTGTTACTGACAGTAAACTTGTCAAGAACATTACGGATCCGTTCGCAATATACAGGAGTATGCAACTGAATCACGGCCTTCGCAACCTTCCTCCTCTTCATCACGATCTCGCTTCTGAACCGGACGTTTATGTTTCCGACTGGTAGATTTATTTCCGAAGGTCATTTTGTTATGACGGTTATTCTGGTCACGCAAATCGGAAATATTCCTTTTATTCTAAAAATAAATGTATAAAGAATACTTGAAACCTCCAAGTCAACGAACTGAAGTTACCGGAAAATCCCCAACCTCCTCCCTGTGCCATTTCTTATAACCGGAAAGAGACAATTCGGGAACAGCCAACCAGCCGTAATCCTTTTTCTCCCGCAGGAATGAACGCATGCGAGAACTGGAACGCAGCTCACGATCTGTCAATGAAGCCATTACGATCGGGAACGGGTAGATCGTCAAACTCATAGGGGTAACTATGATGCGAGGTGAGAGACGCAATAACTGATAAGCAGATCGCTCAAACGCCACCCAGTGTGTTCCCGTAGAATACAGATGGATAGCAGCCTGATTGTCGCGTTCTTTATCTAAGATCTCAAGCAAATGATTCTCAAGTAACGCCATTAAACGCATACCCGGCATCTCCTCTTTCTGGTTGTGTTGAGTGTTCATATACGTTACAATAATCGAATATATTCCGGATTGATCTCTATGGCGGCAACTAATAGGCCGGGGATCTCTACGATTAAGCGTTTTATACGGGAACCTCGCAAGGAGAGCAAACGCCCCTCATAGCCATCCAGCGGGCCTCCCTCGATACGGATCATACGACCGTACATCGCAGGAGTCAATTCTTCCACCAAGAAATAACGTGGGGAATTATCAGAACGGACAGCACGGATAAAACGATTCATCTCTGTACGACCGACTGTCATCGGCTTACGATACCCACCACGTACATAACGATATTGGAGAGTACTGATCTCTTCAACGATTGGGTCCATACACGCACGGGTCGTATGGGCAAAAAGTAAATCGTGCAGAAGAGGTACCTCTTCACGAATCCGCTTGCCTTTTCTCTCAACCAACTGCCAACGCATAGGTGTGAAAATCTCAATGCCTTTTTCTTCCAGTAATTTATAAGCCGGGAGTTTTGCATTGGGACGGGTCAAGTCTCGTAAGACGAACCAATTGTCAGTCAAAGGATGTTCCATTGGATATGGGATAATTCTACTATTCCTGAAAGGATATATATTCTACTAATATCCAATCAGTTATATGATATTTTTCTATTAGATGGGAGGCGTATACTCTCTTTTCAAGACCTTCTGCTGCCATCGAATACCAACTTGTTTTACGCTCAAAAAATCCCATATTGAATACCGAGAAGGCATTTTTTCATACTTTTGAGCTATTTAGGTAAATAGGCTACTTGGCGAGTAGCTGGACTGAATGCTACTTGGCGAGTAGCGTTAAAGGAAGATGCAAAGAAGGAATCCCCTAGTTGTAGAGACGGAGCGTGCTCCGTCTCCCACAGTCTAATAGTAACTTAAAATACAATTTTGAGGGGATGAGACGGTGCACGCACCGTCTCTACGTGAATGTATATACAAATTATTTCGGATGACGTGATGATTTTGGGAATACGAGATCGTTTCGTCTCTATTTTTCCGTGCTTATATACCAGAAATAAGAACGAAGATCTAAAGAGAATCAAAACAAAAACGCAAACAAGGCCTAATATTTGTTTGTGTTTGGTTATTTTTTACTACATTCGCGACGTAAAACAGACGCTACTCGCCAAGTAGCAATCAGTTTGGCTACTCGCCAAGTAGCGTATCCTCTACCCCACTTTTGGCCTATAATTATATATGCTCTCAAAACAAACTTTATTCACCGCAGACATTTTTTCCAATGAGAAACTTTTCAGATAAATTTGTGTTGTCTTGATTGATTTATGACCCAACAGTTCGCTGATCATCTCGATGGGAACTTCCTGGTCTTTCAAGGTCGAGGCAAAAGAATGACGAATCGTATATGAAGTGACCGGGCAGGTTACGCCGCAAACCCTAGCCAGCGACTTCAAGTCTCGGTTGAAACGGGCCAAGGCTGTGTTATATTCCTTGTAAGCGGCCTCCCCACTCTCCTTACCGCTGAGATACGGGAATAAAAAAGGAGATTCCAAGGACGTACGCTTCGCCAATTCC
>NZ_CANTZW010000026.1 GCF_947855115.1 uncultured Parabacteroides sp. | reverse complement strand
ACCTTGCCAAGGTTAGGGTCGCGGGTTCGAGTCCCGTCTTCCGCTCGCTTCCAAAGGCCTCGCTGTTCGAAAGGATAGCGGGGCTTCTTATTTAGGTATATCACGAAAGGTCCCGATTAAAATTTAATTGTATCTTTATCTCCAATTAATGCGAGAGCTATGGAATTACGAACAGCGAATGTTACCCGATATATCATGCCTTTGCGAGAAGGAGGCTCATTGCCTGCTTTAGCGGAAGCCGACGACGAATTTAAGTATGTCGTAAAATTCAGGGGGGCCGGACACGGAACAAAAGCCTTAGTCGCCGAGTTGATCGGAGGAGAAATAGCCCGTACCTTGGGCTTGCATGTACCGGAACTGGTTTTCCTCAATCTCGATGAGGCCTTCGGGCGATCGGAAGGTGATGAGGAAATACAAGACTTACTCCGGGCAAGCCAGGGGTTGAACCTAGGATTGCATTTCCTGCCGGGAGCCTTGACATTCGATCCGGCAGTCAATCACGTAGATCCCAGACTTGCCTCACAAGTCGTATGGCTCGACGCTCTATTGACTAACATAGACCGTACGGTCCGAAATACGAATATGCTGGTATGGAACAAGGAACTTTGGCTCATCGATCATGGGGCTTCCCTATTTTTCCATTTCTCATGGGTAAACTGGCAAAAACACGCGATCAGTCCTTTTATCCAGATCAAGGATCATGCATTATTACCGCAAGCAACTCTGCTGGAGGAAATAAACGGGGATTTCAAGCGTATCCTAACGGAAAGGAAAATACAGGAAATAGTAGGCTTGGTACCCGATGACTGGCTGCATTGGCACGATAGCCCCGGTACGCCTCAAGAAATACGCGATGTATATATCCAGTTCCTTATCGACCGAATCGCTCATTCTGATACGTTTATAAATGAAGCCCGACATGCAAGACAAACACTTATATGAATATGCCGTAATCCGTATCGTTCCAAAAATCGAACGGGAAGAGTTTATTAATGTAGGCCTTATCATGTTTTGTAAACGACCTAAATTCATCAAAGCCCGCTATCATGTAGATGAAGAAAAACTTCGTCTGCTAGCGCCTGGTATGGATAAAGAATCTTTGTGTGCCAACCTCCATGTTTTCGATAAAATATGTTCCGGAGCAAAAGATGGAGGCCCTATAGCCCATCTGGACATCCCGGAACGTTTCCGTTGGCTTACCGCCGTAAGAAGCGCCTCAATACAAACCTCACGCCCACATCCCGGTTTTTCCTGTGACCTGGAACGAACCTTCGAGAGGCTATTTCAAGAACTGGTCTTATAAACAAACCCTAGGCATAAATCATAAAAGAAAAAAGACGGATCATCTGAACGACCCGTCTTTCTCTTTATCGGAAAAATATCTATATTACGCTTTTCCCCGTAGATCCGCATCCATAGCGGCAGCGGCCTTACGGCCATCTCCCATCGCCAGGATCACGGTAGCTCCACCGCGAACGATATCGCCACCGGCATATACATCGCTTAAAGCGGAACGCATACTGTCTTCCTCCACTACGATCGTACCCTTCTTACTTACCTCCAGCCCTTCAAAGGCACGAGGAATTAACGGATTCGGGGATACACCAACACTAACGATGACCTCATCTACATCGATCGTCTCGATAGCCCCCTCGATAGGTACCGGACGGCGGCGGCCAGAGGCATCCGGCTCACCTAGCTCCATCTTCTGCAAACGCATCTGCTTAACACGACCTCTCTCGTCGCCTATATACTCGACCGGATTATGAAGCGTCATGAACTCTACGCCTTCTTCCTTCGCATGTTTCACCTCTTCCAAACGAGCCGGCATTTCTTCCTCGCTACGACGATAGACAATCATGGCACGCTCTGCACCCAGACGACGAGCGGTACGGACAGAGTCCATAGCGGTATTTCCCCCACCGATCACAGCGACCTTCTTTCCTTGCAATACAGGCGTATCGCTTTCCGGATTCGCCGCATCCATCAAGTTTACACGGGTCAGATATTCGTTGGACGACATCACGCCTACTAAATTCTCTCCCGGGATATTCATAAAGTTAGGTAAGCCCGCACCACTTGCCACGAATATGCCCTTAAAGCCATCCGTCCGCAAATCCTCATAGCTGATCGTCTTCCCCACGATACAATCTTTCTCGAACTGTACACCCATCTTACGAAGGCCATCGATTTCCACGTCTACGATCTTATTCGGTAACCGGAACTCGGGGATACCATATTTCAGCACACCCCCTATCTCATGTAATGCCTCAAACACAGTTACGTCATATCCGCGCTTAGCCATATCTCCGGCAAATGACAATCCGGCAGGGCCGGAACCGACCACGGCAATCTTGATTCCATTCTTCTCCGCAATCTCCGGAACCGATATATTTCCGCTCTCACGTTCGTAATCAGCGGCGAAACGCTCCAAATAACCGATAGCAACCGCCTCCTTTCCCATTTTCAAATGGATACACTTGCTCTCGCATTGTTTCTCCTGCGGGCATACACGACCGCAGACAGCAGGCAGTGCACTAGTCTCTTTCAATGTCTTAGCGGCCTCCAAGAATTCCCCACGCTCAATATTCTTGATAAAAGTAGGTATATTAATATTCACCGGACACCCCTGCATACAAGTAGGATTCGGACAATCCAAACAGCGCCCGGCCTCTTGCATAGCCTGCTCTTTTGTCAAACCTAAATTTACCTCTTCCAAACGGGTATGGCTCCGATATTCCGGATCTAACTCGTTCATCTTCACACGGGGTATATCTGTACGTTCTTTATTTTTCTTGCTTTTGCGAAGTGCCTCCCGCCAAGGTTCGGCACGGCGGGCAGCGATTAGTTCTTCTATTGTCATGATTCAAATACTGTGGTTTCGTTATTTCTTCTCTATATCCTTATAAGCGCCAAGACGCATGATCATCTCATCAAAGTCTACCTGATGAGCATCAAATTCCGGCCCGTCCACGCAAACGAACCTGGTCTTTCCACCCACCGTGATACGACACGCGCCACACATTCCCGTTCCATCCACCATGATCGTATTCAAGGATGCCACGGTAGGGATCTCATATTTCTTGGTAAGAGCGGAAACGAACTTCATCATGATGGCCGGACCGATCGTAACGCATAAATCCACTTTCTCCCGGTTGATTACACTCTCCACGCCATTCGTCACCAAACCTTTGGTACCATACGAGCCGTCATCGGTCATGATAATTACCTCATCCGAGTTTTGACGCATCTGTTCCTCAAGGATGATCAAGTCCTTGGTACGGGCCGCCAACACGACGATCACACGATTTCCCGCTTTATGGAAAGCCTCGACAATCGGTAACAACGGGGCGACTCCCACGCCACCACCGGCACAAACAACCGTCCCGACTTTCTCGATATGGGTAGCCTGGCCTAACGGACCTACCACATCCGTGATATAGTCTCCCTCGTTCAATTCGCAGATTTTACGAGATGAACCGCCTACTGCCTGGATTACCAGCGTAATGGTACCTTTCACGGTATCTGCCCCGGCGATAGTGAGAGGTATACGTTCGCCTTTTTCGCCAACCTTCACGATCACAAAATGACCGGCCTTGCGGGAACGGGCGATCAAAGGAGCCTCTACTTCCAGCTTCACCACGTTGGCAGAGAAATGTTCTTTACTTACAATCTTATTCATTATAATCGCTGCTGTTGATAGTTTGTCTTGTTTTGTTGGCAAAAATAAGATAAAAAAGTGAATATATCCCCATTTTACTTAACAAAAAGCTTTATTCAAACAAGCCTTCGTCGCGAACTAACATCAATATAGCGGAATGAGGGACGATCAAGAACTTCTCGTCATTAAAATTGATCTCATAAGCGGCGCTCTGCAAATAGACAGCCAAATCACCTTCACGGGCTTGAAGCGGCAGGTATTGTACTTCTTCTCCTTTCTTCTTTTCCCAGATCTCATGCTCCTCAGATTGGGAAGGTAATGGATATCCGGGCCCTGTCTTTATAATATAACCCGCCTGTATTTTCTCTCCTTGTTGGACTGAGGGAGGCAAATATAGGCCGGTCTTAGTCTGGCTCTGCGGATTCTTAGGCTTAATCAATACTTTATCGCCTATCATCAGGAATTTATCAATGTCTTTTTGATCTATGGATAGTTGCATGATTATAATATGTTAAATTTTCATTTCGCGAACTTACGGAAAGTTTGCCAAAAATAAAAGCGAGCCTTCTTGATGAAAGCCCGCTCTTATCTATAATGAACATTTATCTACATTAGATAGAACGCCCCTTGAATACGTTCGACTCGCTCGAAGGATAGAGATTTCCCGTAAAGGATATACGGTTGCTATTAAAGTTTGGCGATACCGTAGCGGTACATTTATTCGTACCTTTCGCCATACGGAACGTAACCCTAGCGGATACCGCTACACCCTGCACATTCATCTCATACATAACATTACCCTTCTTGTCTGTCTTCATCTGTATTCCAGAGGTTGTGCCATCAACCGTTATACCACCTATTCCGTTAGGACCGGCCGCCGGAGTATTAAACGCTAATTGAATGGTAGCCTTCTCACCCTTCACCGAAACGAAGTTCGTGTTTGGAGTAACATAAACAAAACTACCGCGCTTAAACTCTATACGATCTGCCTCCAATACGAAATCCTTATTTTCCAAAGCTCGCACCGCTTGTTCAAACAATGCGTTAGCTTCTGCTTCCTCCGCGGCTTTTTTCGCAGCTTTCTCCGCTTTCTTTGTCTCTTTCTCGGCCTGCTTCGCGGCTTTCTCTGCCGACTTGTCTTGCTGTGCCATCACCGACCCTGCACCAAATAATAAAACGGCGAGCAATAATACAATCTTCTTCATATCAACTCTTTTTTTAAAGGTTTGTCTATAAAAGTACTTTTATACATACAATAAAAATACAATTAACATCGACATAAGTTCATCCTTATCCCTTATTTTTCACGTTTTTAACATGATGCCATAAAAAGCCCCACGCAGTTACAGCCGCTATGAAATCAGAGAAAGGTTGTGCCAGCCAAACACCGTTCAGCCCCCACATCGGAGGAAATAGCAGGATAGCTGGTATCAGGAACAAGACTTGCCGGCTTAAGCTCAGGAACATCGCCTTCCATGCGACACCGATACTTTGGAAAAATTGGCTGATCGTAATCTGGGAACCGACAACGAAAAATACCAACATCGTCAAACGTAATCCATTATCCGTAATCGCCACTAACTCGGCATCCGTAGAGAACACGCTAACGATCAATCCTGGAAATAACAAACTGATGGCACATCCTACCCCGGTAATCAAGGTAGACACTATAATAGACAACCGCAATGTCGCTAATACCCGGTCATGATGTCCGGCACCATGGTTAAACCCGACAATCGGCTGCATTCCTTGAGCGATACCGATAATCAACATAACCAGCAACATAGCGATACTAGAGATAATACCACTGGCGCCAATCGCCAAATCGCCTCCATTCTCTTTCAACGCATGATTCATGATCACCACAACCGCACTACCCGCAAGTTGCATGGAAAAAGGAGACATGCCGATCGTAAATATATTCCAAATAATAGGTTCCTTCAACCGGAAATATTTCGTATGGAAACGTACGATACTATCTTTGCTGATAAAATGACTCATCACGAAAGCGGCACCGGCAGCCATCGAGATTACCGTAGCGATAGCGGCACCTTTTATCCCCATATCCAGCCAGAAGATAAAGATAGGATCTAATATCACGTTTAACACGGCACCAATCATCATCGTGAACATCGCCTTTTTCGGGTATCCGGAAGCACGCATCACGGCGTTAAAGCTAAAACTCAATGTTGCCAGTAAATTACCCGGGATAGCGATATATAAATAATCTTTCGCATAAGGGATCGTCTGTTCGCTTCCTCCGAACCACATCAATAAGTCATCCAAGAAAATCATACTTGGAATAATTGTCAAGGCTCCGATAATGAATGTCAAAGTGAAAGCATTTCCCAGCACGTTATCTGCCATATCATTCGCTTTCCGACCAAGGTGAATGGAGACCCGGGTAGCGGCTCCCGCACCGATCAACATGCCAAAAGCCTGCATAAAAAGCAGAATCGGGAAAGTCAATGTCAATCCGGAGATTGCCAACGCACCGACTCCTTGCCCGATAAATATGCGGTCTACGACATTATAAAGAGCATTGACCATCGTCCCGATCACAGCGGGTATCGCATAATGTACCAACAAACGGCCTATATTCTCATTTTCCAGCCGCCACGTAATTTCATTTGACATTATAAAATTATGAATTATGATTTATGAACTATAATTGAAACCATCTCCGCTATACTTTCCGCTATCCTCATATCTCCTACCGGAAACAGGATGCGCAAGTCGTTCGGGGCGTTACAACAAACACTTACATACTCCTCACTAACCAACGAAGGTTTAAAACCATTCCGGATCAAGGCATTTCCAACCCAATAAGAAGTTGTTAAATCTCCCTCAACCCCAACCGGAACCGTAGGAGCTTCCGTATGCAATTTACCTGTGCCCGGATCAAACACGATTCCTTCCTTGCTAAAAAAGGTCTCAAAGGCTCCTCCCAAAATCAAATCTTCCGGTGTCCCACATGCCATCGGACGACCTTTTTCCTGCAACCACAGGCAGTCTCCCAACTGGATTGCCAAATCAAGATCATGTGTCGATAACAAAATCGCTTTTTGTTGTTCCACCGCCAGTTTATGTAACAAGACCATAGTTTCTATCCTACTTGTCACATCCAAAAAAGCGGTCGGCTCATCCAACAATATGATAGGGCATTGCTGCGCCAAGGCTTTTGCGATCATGGCTTTCTGGCGTTCGCCATCACTCAGTTCCGATACATAATTGTGAGCCTTGTGAGCGATACCGGCCGCGATCAAAGATTCCTCGATAATTCTATGGTCTTCTTGTCTCAATTGCCCGAAAAAACCGGTATAGGGATGTCTTCCTAAAGAAGCCAGCTCATAGACTGTTATCCCTCCTGCATTTGTCTTCTCAGTCAAGACCACTCCCACCATCCGAGAGAAACTACCTTGTGAATAAGAACTCAGCGGTTTTCCCATTAACTCGATCTTTCCCCCTAAAGGAGGTTGAAAGCCGCATAATGTCCTCAACAAAGTAGATTTCCCCGCTCCATTCAATCCTAAAAGACAAGTTACCTCGCCCGGATACAGACTCAGGTTCAGAGCATCATGTACACACTTTTTCCGCCCACCTTTCAAGGTATATCCAATACTCAAATCACTAGTCTTTATCACAGATGTCTGTTTCATAGCCATTAATTAAAATACTGAATATTTTTCCGGTTTACGATCACATAAATAATAACCGGCGCCCCAAGCATAGGAGTTACCGCATTCAATGGCAGAATCATATTACTACCCGGTACCACCATCAACATATTACACAAAAGGGCGATACAGGAACCTGTCAACACTGTAACCGGCACCAACATTTTATGATTAGAAGAGCCAAGCATCAACCGGGCAATATGTGGGACCGCCAATCCTATAAAGGAGATCGGTCCGCAAAAAGCAGTGGTCGTAGCCGTCAATATACCTGTACACAAAAGGATCAGAATCCGTGTTCGCTTGATATGTATACCCAAATTAGCGGCATACATTTCTCCCAGCAACAAGGCGTTGAGAGGTTTAATCAATAAGATCGCTAGCAACAATCCGGCCAACGTGCAACTTCCTAGAAAAGGTAATTGCTCCAAAGAGACCCCGGAGAAATTACCAAGTCCCCACATCACAAACGCATGTACCCGATCTGTCGACGAATAATAATTCAAGATAGAAATAACCGAGGAAGCCAGATAGCCTATCATGATTCCGATAATCAGAAGCATGACATTATTCTTCACTTTTGCCGAAAAATAAATAATCAACCCCAATATAGCACAAGCTCCGGCAAAAGCCGCAAGGATTACTGCCATATACCCGCTAATCGGCCAATCAGCGAACTGTCCCAACGTACCTCCGAAATATAACATAATCGCAGCTACACCAAGATTAGCGCCATCACTAATACCCAATATGGAAGGCCCCGCCAAGGGGTTCCGGAACAATGTCTGTAATAACAACCCGCTGGTAGCCAAGGAAGCCCCTGCCAACAATGCGGTTATAGCCTGAGGTAAACGAGATTGTAACACGATATTCTGCCATGCGATCTTATCAGATCCCTTCCCCAGCAAAATATCTACCACATGATCCAAAGGTATCGGTACGGCCCCATATGCCAACCCACCAATAAAAAGCCCCAAAAGGATCATCCCTAATAATGGATAAAAAAGTAATACTTGCCTGTTCATCATACCCTCTTGTTACAATTCCTCGGATTATCGCACCTCCGTGATTTCGGCAAAGGTACGCTATTCATTCCAATAAAGAAGGCTTAACGGGTAAAATTGTTCTGAAAAGAGAAACGTACCTGTTTGACATTTTGACAAAAATAGACTTATATTTCCCGCAAATTAATCATCTCGGACAGAAACAAAGATCATAAATAAAGCAAAAAGGCCACCCCTTCGAAAAGGGATGGCCCGGATATTATTAGCGAACTTTTTTATTTTGAGAAAGCGGGATAACCCGGATTTTGCTTCAAGTTCGGATTCACCTGCCATGCATCCTGCGAAACAGGCATCAATTTCAAATAATCATCCGTTTTACGTTCGCAATTAGACTGTGGCCACATCCCGGTCGTAAAACACCCGAAACGAATATCATCCTGGCGGGAATAAACTTCCCACGCTAATTCCAAACGACGTTCCAATTGAACTTCTTTCAAGGTTACAGTCGCATAATTATGACTGCTATCACCATAGCCGCGCTCACGGATCGTATTAACCAAACTCGTAGCCTCGCTAACACTTCCTCCTCCGCGCAAAAGAGCTTCAGCTTTCATCAAATAAATATCTGCCAAACGGAAGATATGGAAGTCATTCTCCATAGAACTTGTTAAATCCGAGGCAAATTCCCATTTGAAACAACGAGCGCCATCATGTTGCTCTACCGCGCTCCAATTAGTCCCATCATACTCCATACCCGGTATCATTGTTACATCAATCGTATGATTCAACTCATTATTATGATCCGTAATAATGGGCTTTCCGGTCGTCTTATCAATCATCAACCCGGTCAAGAATGTTCCATCCAAACGAGCGTCTTCCTCATCAAACAAGCGAACATATTCCGGTTGCGCACAAATACCATTCCATGTGCCGCTAGCGGTAATCCCCAGGCCTAGATAATCCTTATAATGCAAGGTGTTGTTATGCAACTCATTCTTAACATTTCCATCATTACCCGTATCGCTGCTGGAGAAAGTAGCCGCCAAGATAGCCTCTTTTGAGTTTTCGTTGGTCACGGAGAAATTATCTTTCCAGTTAGGTTCCAAGATATACCCCATCGCCATCACTTTATCGCAATACTCTATAACTTTCTGATAGGCGTTATCAGAAACCGTAACGCCCCAAGCTTCGGCATTCAAATACAATTTAGCCAACAAAGAGTAAGCGGCTCCTTGTGTAAAAGAACCATAATTTTCTTGTGTGGCCGGAGGACAAATATCCTTGATTTCCTCCACTTCCGTGATTAACCAATCAAAAACTTCTTGACGAGACGAATTTTCAGGGAATACCTTATCCGTCGGGTGGAACTCCGTTAACAAAGGAATATTTCCCCAATAATCCATCATCACATAAATCCAGAAAGCACGGACACCGCGCAAATCCGCTACATCCTGGGTCTTTTCCTCTTCGGTCAGAATCTCCGAACTTTGTATTTTCCGGATAGCTTCATTACAAGTACCTATTGATTCCGTAGCAGCCTTCCACGCACTTTTAACCCGTGAGGTCTGTGAAGTCCAAGTATGCATATAAATCTCACGATATTGCCCACCGTCATACCAGTCGCCACCACGACGGGTCGGAGTCACAGCCATAGAACCCGAACACTCGGACAAATGCATGTATTCTGTCCAAAACTTCTTCATCGTATTATGCGAATTACCAATCAAAGCATTCAACTCAGCAGTTGATTGACCGAAATCGTCAGCAGGTAACTTGTCATACACGGTCTCATCCAAATCCATACAGGAAGAAAGTCCTCCCAATAAAAACAATCCAGTTATAAATGACAATATAGTTTTCCTTTTCATAATAAGTTTTCCTTTTTAATTAGAATGTTAAGTTAACACCGAATGTAAAAGAACGTGCCTTTGGCATATAGTTACGAGGTTCAATACCAGGAGACAGACCTGCATTGCTATCACTTGCCTCACCACGGAAATTCTCGACCTCCGGGTCTAAGCCCTTATACCCTGTTATCACGAATAAGTTCTGTCCGGCTACATATACACGCGCCTTATCCAACCAATCGATCTTCTTTGTATTGAAAGTATAACCGATTGACAAGTTATCCAATCGTAAGAAAGACGCATTTTCTACATAATAAGAACATACACGGGAGTTTTCACTCAATATCAATAGATTTTCGTTATCCATCACATTTGTTCCGTCAATGTATGTATTATTGCCATAAGCTGCCAACGGGTTATTCAACACCTTATTACCGATTGTTCCGCGGAAGAAGAAGCTAGCGTCCCAGTTTTTCCAGTTAAACGTATTGTTCCAGCCATAAGTCAAATCTGGTTGCGCGTCACCTACATATGTACGGTCATCATCCGTGATCTGTCCATCACCATTCACATCCTCAATGATAAATTTTCCATTCTCGTCCAAGCCATTACATTTCAACATAAAGAACTGTCCGACAGGCCGGCCTTCCTCTACGACGTGCGATGTTACTCCGGAAGCTCCGCGAATCCAAGGATCACCTACATAAACACGTCCGGTAGAATACAGCTCATTAGACAATTTAGTAATCTCATTCTTATTATGAGCTAAATTAAGAGAGGTTGTCCACGTAAAATTCTTGTTACGTATCACGTCTAAGTTCAATAAGATCTCAACACCCGTATTCTTCATGTCACCTACATTCGCCTGAATCTGGTTGTACACATAAGTCGGGGTAGAAACCTCATAATTATAAAGCATATCCTTTGTCCGCTTATCATACCACTCGATCGTACCACTCAACCGGTTATTGAACAATGTGAAGTCCAAACCAATATTTAACATCGCGGTCTGTTCCCATTTCAAGTCCGGGTTCGCATTCTGCGAAGGGCGGAAAGCCGTCGGCCAAGATCCGTTATTATAATAAGTTCCGGAAGCGGAATACAAATCCAAAGATTTATACGGTTGCAAACCATCTTGGTTACCGGTGATACCATAACCCGCACGTAGCTTCAAGTCATTGACCCATTCCGTATCCTGCATAAAAGATTCCTGGCTGATACCCCAAGCAGCTGAAACTGACGGGAAAGTACCCCACTTATGATTAGCTCCGAACTTAGAGGAACCATCCCTACGTACCGTCGCTGTAATCATGTAACGCTCTTTAAAGCTATAATGCGCACGAGCGAACAAAGAGATCAACTTATATTCATTCCGGCTGGAAGTAACATTACCGATCTTCAGGACATTTCCAGACTGGATATTATCTGCGCCCATTGAACCTACGGCGAAGTTCGTAGCCTCAGATTTTTGATCCGCATATAAATTATTCTCCCAAGAATAACCGATAATAGCGTCTACCTTATGTTCCTCCGACGCACCGAAAGCTTTTACGTAATTCGCTGTCCACTCTAACAAATTACGGTCCCAAAACCTATTCCGACGGATAGCTTTGCCAGTATCACCCTGTCCACGAGAATTCTGGGGATCTTGCCATTCACTGTAATCAGCGGAGAAACGGCTTTTGTATAAATTCACTTTTGTTGTCAGTCCGTCAATAATAGAAAATTGAACATCACCTTGTCCATAGAAGTAGTTGTTAGCCGATTTCTTATAGTTCTGATCCTGGTTCTGAACAGGGTTACCTTGATCATAATTGTGGTTGGCATCTGTGAAATAAGAACCATCCTCATTATAAACCGGATAAACAGGAAGCATATTATAAGCCAAGATATAATCGTCCGCAAACGGCATCTGCATATCTGTCAACGTCGCAGCTCCAGTCAACCCGATACGCAAACGATCATTAATAGCGCGTTGCTGGAATTGGAAACGGAAACTATGACGGGTCATGTAGTTGTCACGAGCGACACCATTACGATCCAAGAATGTATAAGACGCACGATAATTGCTTTTTGAAGAACCTCCGGACAAAGAAATCGCATGTTGTTGAGATACTCCTACACGGGTCATCTCATCAAACCAGTCTGTGTCCGAGTTATATTTATCATAAGTAGAAATATCTTTACCCAACACCTTATTTGCCTCACGCCATTCTGCCGCATTCAGCATATCCGGTTTGTTGGCCACGGAAGAAGCGGTGACATAACCGTCATAATTAATCTGTGTTTTAGATCCGGAGCCACGCTTCGTCGTAATCAAAATAACACCTCCAGCGGCTCGAGAACCATAGATAGCGGCAGAAGAAGCATCTTTCAACACTGAGATAGACTCGATATCGGAAGGAGATACTGTAGACATATCACCACCCGGCACACCATCAATAACGATCATCGGACCTTGATCATTCTGCAAAGTAGAGGTTCCGCGTAACTGGATCTGAGAACTACGAGTCACATCACCGGAACCAGAAGTGATGGTCAAACCTGCGACTTTACCTTGTAACAAGTCGGAGGCGTCACGGTTAACACCTTTATTAAAATTTTCCTCGGAAATATTCGCAACAGAGCCCGTAATCTCCCGACGAGTCTGCGTACCATAACCGATGGCTACGACCTCACCCAAATTCACGACCGAAGCACCCAATTTGACGTTTATATTAGAACGCCCCTTGACACTTTCTTCCACAGAGTTATAACCAATAAAAGATACCTGAAGAACCGCTTTTTTCAAGTCATTTACGGTTAACGAATAATTACCGTCAATATCGGTAATCGTACCATTGGTAGTTCCCTTTTCCACAATATTAGCTCCAATAATGGGTTCACCTAGTTCGTCAAGAACTTTACCTTTGACAGTGCCGGATTGGGCAAAAGCAGCTGTCATGCACAAAGACATCAACATGGAGAATATTGCTATCCTCCAATGTTTGAAAGAAGCAAAGGTTTTCTTTCGTTGCATAATTACTTAATTTTTAGGTTAACATTCATTGAATTTACAAACACAATTGAAAATTTAAGTGCAAATATAACTTATTTTTTTAAAAGAAGCTATGATTATGTAAAAAAAGAGGAAAACACTAAAAACTCTTATTCTAGTGTTTTCCCTTCCGTAATGTCTAAAATTCCCTATTTTCAACCGTAGTTCTTGACGAACTTTGTCAAAAAATTTATCTCTCCATTCTCTCTTTTTCTTTTATCAACCCATTCCTATACGCGTAAAGTAATTTTTCCAAATCCTTAATTTGACTTTGAAGCTCGGCCCCCTTATCCGTATCTTTCACCATCTGCCGATGGGAACTTAATTCTACCACGATCGTCGTAGATTTAATATCCAAACCTTCCTCGATCGCCTTCGCACGAGATTCGAAAGGCTCATGTTGCACAAGCTGAAAGCCACGAGAGTGATATACCAGCGTATAACCGGCGATACCGGTCTCTAAATGATATGGACGGGAAAAACCACCATCTATTACCAACATCTTACCATTCGCCTTGATCGGGTTCTCTCCTTGATTGGAACGGACAGGTACATGCCCGTTTATGATATGCCGATGCATACCTGTCACTCCGAATTCATCCAATATCCTGTCACAAATATCCTCTTGCTCACGCAAGGTATAATAAGCTCCTTTTTCCTCCTTATGAGTCTCGGTCTCCTCGATAAAAGCCCGCTCAAAAGTAGCCATCTTGCTTTTGTCAAATAACGGAGAATCCTTCCCTCCCCAGAGATACCAGATATAGTCATGCGCATATTCCACCTCTTCCTGCTCTCCGGTCTTGAAATACGCCGTACGAATCAGTTGGTCCACACGATCCAGTAAAGCACGGCCTTTATAATCCTGTCCTAAGATACGTACCGACTTAAACGTACCATCCGGATTCATCGGGATAGAGGCATGAAACAATAAATTGGAATTACAAACCTGATACATCCCCCCATGCCTGAAAAAACAACGCATATGCTTTTTCATCTTCTCGCTGCTCTCGAAAGAATGTAAGATCTTACGGATCAGATCTTCTTCCTCAATAGAAAGACGATAAGGATCCCTTGGATCTAAAGTAGGCCAATTGGTATCTTTAAGCGTATAATCCACCCCATTGATATGAACGACTCCACGCTTCAGGTCAATATGATGCAATAACATCCGGTCATCCATCTCAAATTCCGGACGACGACGAATGATCTCCCCCTCCAGCTTGAATTGGATGATCGTGATCGCCTTATGCATTTGAGCGATCAGACGGATGGTCTTCTCATCCATGACGTTGTCTGAGAACTTCGTCTTCGGCATGAATAACATACAAGGGTCATCCCCGTACGCTTCCATGGCAAAAGTGGCCAACGGCAAAAGATTGATACCATACCCATCCTCCAAGGTTGCCATATTACCGAAACGCAGGCACATACGAATCACGTTGGCAATACTTACCAGATTGCCGGAGGCGGCTCCCATCCACAAAATATCATGATTCCCCCATTGGATATCGAAATTATGATAATCACAAAGGATATCCATGATCAAATGAGCGCCCGGGCCACGATCGTAAATATCTCCGATGATATGTAACAGGTCGATCGTCAACCGCTGGATCAAGTTACACATGGCGATAATGAAATCATCCGCACGGCCTGTAGAAACGATCGTACAGATTATCTGGTCTACATAGGCAGACTTATTCGGCTCTACGGAAGACTCATGCAATAACTCTTGGATAATGTATGAGAACTCTTTTGGTAAAGCCTTACGTACTTTCGAACGGGTATATTTAGAAGACACGTTCCGGCAAACACGTACCAATTGGTTCAAGGTCACTTGATACCAATCTTCCAGATCCTGCTCTTGGCTCTTGATCAGTTCCAGCTTATCTTCCGGATAATAAATCAAGGAACAAAGTTCTTTCTTCTCAGATTCCCGGAGCGTATTACTGAATATCTCGTTCACTTTACGTTTTACGGCCCCGGACGCATTTCGCAGCACATGGCTAAAAGCCTGGTCCTCACCATGCAAATCACTTAGAAAATGCTCCGTTCCTTTCGGCAAGTTCAAGATCGCCTCCAAGTTAATGATCTCCGTACTAGCGTCTGCGATAGTAGGAAAACTCCGCGCCAGCAATTGCAAATACCGTAAATCGTTTTGCACAGATTCGGCTATAATATCTTTTGTCATCTTATCTCTTATTTATACGCGAATATAATAAATAGATCCGGTCATTTAAACCGAACCTGTTCCGGTTTATTTTTCTTGGCTACTTGCTGGATCTCATAGGGACTGGTCTCAACAGCTCCTCTCGTCAATTCCGGGATATTATAAGAATACAACTGATAGTCATACTTATCCGGATTCTCCTGAGGCAACAAGAACGGCTTCGAAGGTTTCCCATCTTCCCCTATGTGGCAAATATAAGGTAAAGTATACAGCCCATTATCCCGGCGACTGCTAAACACGACCCAATCACTATTACTACTCCAAGAATGATAGCTATCCGTATCCGGGCTATTCAAGGCAGACATATCCACCGCTGTCCGGTTTTCCAAATCTATCATCCGGATCTCCGCATCCGAGTGCCATATAGGGAACTGCCCATAAGCGGTTTCCGTGTACATCAAAAAACGCCCGTCGGGAGAGATACGAGGAAATGTATAGCTCAAGCTATCCGCACGCACCAACGTATCAATCGGGAAGCTGATTTCCCCGCGATCCGGATCGAACGCTACACGGCAAAGATTATAACGAACCTTATCATAGTTTTCCGGCATCTTTTGAGCAGGGGTCGTACAGAAATAAAGCCATTTTCCATCCGGGGAGAAAGAAGGGAAAGTCTCGAAGGCATCTTTCGTGATTAATGAGGCTTTCGAAAGGATCTCTTTGTTTCTCACGTCATATACGATCACATCGGACTCCAAGTCAAACACTTCCATCTTTTTTTCTTTCACGGAATGAAAAAACTGCCTGATATCGTTTACGGATGTGGTGATATAGTGTCCGGACGGATGCCAATAAGGATACGTCATACCACTGATCGTCTGCTTCGTTTTCGTATTCAACTTACTGATTTTCTTATCTTGGATAATATAGGTTCCACCATTTGCCGCACGCATATGGAACATCATCCGGCCCGGATCGCCCATACAAAAAGAATGGCAGTTCATACAATTATAGCCGGTCATATCGTTACGGATAATCGGCTGCTCGTCAAACGACTCTAAATCCCGTTGATAGATACCGACAATATGCCATTTCTCATATCCCGGTTCTATCAAGCGATATACTAAATGAGAGTCGATCGGTCGATCACTGATATAAACCGGGAAAGAAGCCCATCGTGTCCACTCCCCTCCTTGTTTTGTAGCGATCTCTATCCGGATTGGTCTTCCCCGGTTCTCCCGGGTCATACGCATCCACTCTTTCGGATCAATCCGGATCGCATCCGTTCCGTAATATTCATGATCTCCTACCTTAACATAACACTTCTCCGCGGGTATATCGATCCTGAAGTTCAGGGGAGCGATATTATAAGGAACGGTCACGCCTACGTAATCAGGGAAAATAGGAGGAATGTCCGTACGCTCATGGGCCACCGACACCGGCTTTTCCCGATTACCCTTATAAACCAATACAGGTATCAATATCTGCAATATCAGATACACGATCACAAAATTCCGGACGATCTTTCTTTTCTTTGTATTATCCATGTATTATTGTCGTTTAGGAGTCGGAATAAATTGAGCGTAATAATAATAGGTATCACCAAATTGCTGTCTCAAGGCTGCCGGCGGCATAGAACGCGCCACTTTCATGAATCGCAAGAAGCGGTTTTGTATCTCCGGACTGATCGGATATGTCCGAAACTCCTCCGGATCGTTCTTCACGGCAGCGAAAAACAGACAAATAGCTTCCTGATAAAGTACCGGAAATGACTCACCCCGTTCTTTCATCAATTCCATATAATGCATAAAAGTCATCAAATCCTTATAAACCAAGAGATATCCCATCCCATACTCAAAAGCCGGGCGGTTATCGGCATGATCATCAATCAAGAACGCTAGCGCATTCGGGAAAGTCAAGGTCAGGTCGAAAGGATTATCGGTAATAGGAAGCATCGCCCGTTTCGCCATGATCCACTCCTCGGAGGCACAAGTTACGGAGTCTAACAATGGGCGTTGAGCGGTTGCCCAATCCCGATAATGAGGGTTCGCTTCCAAGATCTTGATATATTTCTCGGCGGCCCTGTATTCGCCGGTAACCAGATAAGTTTCTACCAAACGCTTCATTAAACGGGGTTGCACGCAGCGTTGTGAGCTTAATACCCCCACAAAAGCAAAACGTTGAGCGGCATTTACCTGGCCCACCTGCCATGCGACCTCACTCGCCTCGATCAATCCCATCCGGCTTTTCGGATCGTGCGGGATAAAACCTCCTTCACCAATCTGTGGGAAACGCATCAAGTCGGTAGTAAACCTCCCGGTTTTAGATAAAGCCAAATTCAGATAAATCAGGGCATCCATATCACGGACCGGATACTCACGGGCATGTGAGATAATCTCTTGCCACTCCCCCTGTCGTGCATGGTAATCATATCGGTAAGCCTGCTCCATCGGATCTTTCTTATAAAGAATCCCGCAAACCATCCCTATCAAAAGAAAGGCATAAGTAACCATCAGCCACCAAGATTCCTTACGGATAAATAAACGATTCCTCACATAATAAAAAACCAAAGCGACCAAAGGATATGAAAGCCCGATATACCCTAAAGAATTAGGTACCGGATATTCGGGATGGCAAAGATGCTTACTGATGAAGGCTTCCCGCATCGGAAGGACATAAACCGTACGCATGGCGATCAGCGGCAACAATCCTCCCCAAGCGATAGCGATAAAAGCTACCCCCAAACGATACCGATCCTCTTTAGCGCAATACTCATAAACCGCGATCAGCAAGGCCAGCAATAAATTGGCGGGTGCCATAAAAAAATAAGAAAGCCCCAAAAACAAGAAGCCAAAGGTATAACGAACCCAATTAATCTTTATTAATGTATAGAGAAATACGATCACTTGCACAAAGGCGATCATTGTCAGCAACGCAATCGACTCTTGCGGATAAATCCAAATCAAAAAAGAGGGAAGAACCGCGGCCAACATAGAAGCACGCCCCCCACAAGCTCTTAAATAAAGGAAAAAACAGCCGGAGATCAGCCCTACTAATAAAGCGATCACTATCGACGCCCCATAAGGATGGATAAACGCAAGCGACAAAAACTCGGCTATATATTCATTCAATCCACCGGGTTCGGCTAACCGGTCCAAGAAATAGCTTCCGGTAGTCTGAAACATCATATACTGCTCCAGAAAACGATACCAATATCGAAAATTCAACTCTATGAATAGGAAACTACCTATAATAAAAAGGAATAGTATAATGGTATTATTGTTAACAAATAGTCTGTTTTTCATCCTCCAACCGTTTTTCGGATCGTAAAGATAGGAAGTATATAGAAGATGGCAAAAGAAAAGGTTTAATTATTCGTTCGGGGCGAGTAGATCCCGCCCCTACGAATATTACATCTGTTGTTCACCAGAACCGCTACCGCCGCCCTTCATGTCATCGTTATTGATACCTCGTTTTACCTTCTTGATGGCATCTTTCAAAGTTCCGAAACGATAAGATACGCTAACTTGCAACATCCGCATCGTGCGGTAATTGGTCTCCCGCCGGAAGAACGTATCGTCCGAAGAGACATTTTCCATCTTCATCCGTTTCCAGAACGGGTTCTGGAAAGACAGTTGGACCGAAAGTTTTTTCTTCAAGAAATCCTTGTTTACGGAAATTCCCGTAAAATAGAACGGAGAACCTTTCCCCTGCAACTGTATCCAAGGAGAAAAATACCCTCCATGTACATTCAACCGGAAATCCATCGGGAAATTAAATTGCGTACCGGCGAAAATACGGCCACTAAAACCACTATTTGCCATATCATTCATCTCACTCTTCAAATCCGTATAATCCAGCCCCCCATTCATATAAATACGAAACAAAGGAACCGGATTCCAATTTGCGTACACAAACAAACCTGTCGATTGTTTCTTCCCGATATTACCATAAGTAGTTTGGAAAACACCCGGATTCTTCGGGTCGATAAATGTATATTGCTCAATCGAATTATTCACGAACGTATAAGTAGCGCTCGCGTTAACGCTGAACTTCTGCGCGAACATACTATAGTTCAAGTTAATATTGTTACTCTTCTCCGAATCCAGGTTCGGGTTACCGAATGAGATGTTTTGCGGATCCGCGTTATTTACGTAAGGATTCAAATACCAGATTCCCGGACGCTGGATACGCATATTATAGCCCAAACGAAGTTGCTGCGCCATGCTCAGTTGATAAGAAACCGTGGCGTTTGGCACCACATCGAAATAATGAGTGTCAAAATCCATATCAGGAGCCATCTCATACTTCACGTCCAAAGAGGTTCCTTCCGCACGGACACCTGCTTTCACGCCAAACTTATCGAATTTCATCGAATATCCCAAATAAGCGGAATAAATATGTTGGGTATGGCGGAAATGGCTATCCTCGGAAGTAACATCCTCCCACACATTCAGCGAATCATTAAAAGCGGTACGATCCGTATTACTCCTACTCTGGCGGAATATATATTTCGCGCCAACCTCCAAAGTCTGGTCTTTCCAAGTAGGAGTCGTATAATCCACCTGTCCGGTATGTTCATTCGTAGAAGCCTTATTGATATTATTTTGCGGATAGCCAAGCCAAGGATTGTAATTCACGATATTCTCTAGTTCCGTATAATCCTTACTATCATTCGGGGAATGGCTGAAACGGTAGGAGATCGTCAACAACTCATCTTTCTTATGGGTAGAATGCTGATAATCCACGTTAACGTCTGTAGAACCAAACGTCTCTGTCGTTTCCGAGTTACGGTTATAAGTATAGACCGGATTACGATTGACATCCTGCATATTCACGTCATACTCCGAGAAATTCTTCATCTCTCCGCGGAACAAATTCGCGCCAACGGTCAATAAATTCAAGGAGTCGATCTCATAACTCCCCTCCAGATAACCGAATTGGAACGGGCCTCGGCTTTTTCTACGTCCGTTTTGTGTCAAGAAGTGCTCCCCGTCATTTTGTAAATCCTCCCGCACGGAACTAGCGTCATTCCAAGGGTCTCGCTCCCGGTTGTAATTATAATTGGCGGTAATTCCTAATTTCCCGGCTTTCAAAGACACATATCCGCCACCGCCTATGCGTCCTAAAGAACTACCATTCACACGGACCGTACCGGTATATCCCTGCAGAGCGTTCTTTGTCGTAATAATATTGATAATACCACCGATACCCTCGGCATCATATTTAGCACCCGGGTCTGTGATCACTTCTATATTTTTCACGGAATTAGCCGGCATACTCTTTAATACCTCGGCAGGATTGTTGCTCAGGAGGTTTGAAGGTTTTCCATTCATATAGATCTTAAAGTTCGTGGAACCTTTCAATTGGATTTGGTCATCTCCATCCACGGTTACCATCGGGACTTTACGCAGCATGTCCAACGTATTGTTTGTCTGAGCCTCCGGATCATCTTCCAAGCTATAGGTCAGTTTATCAATCTCGGCTTTCACCAAAGGTTTCTGCGCCGTAACCGTTACTTCCCCTAATCGCTGGTTATCCTCTTGCATATATAGTTTGCCCAAATCCAAACTCCTCTGTTTATCCGAGATTGTAAATGTTTTCTTGGCAGGAGCCTTTCCAATAGATTGCATAGAGATGATGTATTTACCGGCGCTACTTAATGGCGTCTGAAACTTACCATCCACATCACACGCTAAAAGCTTGACCGGCTTGTCGGGGGTTTTCGCTAAAGCTATACTCAACGTCGCATAGGGTACAGATTCGTTACTTAACGAGTCTAACACTTGTCCTTTTATTGAATAGGAACCGGCTCTATCCGTCTGCGCATACAGAGGAAGCACGAAGAACAATACCCAAAGTAAGGTAAACAATTTTTCTTTCATACGTTCATTCTATTACTAAATATAATCCATTTTACTAAAAATTACGCTGTTTACGATTTTATCGTACAAATAACGTTATTTATAACGTTCACTTTTCTTTTTTCTTCTAAAGAAGTATGAAAAAGGAGTATTTTTTTTAGATATTATTATTTTTGCATTCATAATCCTTCAAAATACAACATTATGAGAACTATCTTTTGTGTATTAGCCACTTTAATGTTGAGCCTGACAAATCTGCAGGCTCAGAGTTTAAAAGCCATTAAGTTGAATGCTCCCGACAAAACCCGGGGCGCTTCGGTGATGAAAGCCTTGGCAGATCGCCATTCCGAACGTGAGTTCGCCAACAAAAAGCTCAGTTTACAAGATCTTTCCGATTTGATGTGGGCCGCCATCGGGATCAATCGCGAGGACGGTAAACGTACCGCCGCTTCCGCCTTGAACAAGCAAGATGTGGATGTCTATGTATTGATGGAGGAGGGCGCTTACCTGTATGACCCGAAAGCCCATCAACTGAACCCGGTAGCGGAAGGCGACCACCGTCCACTGATCGGAGGTAAGCAAACCTCCGTGAACTCAGCTCCCGTTTGCCTATTGATGGTTTCAGATGTTTCCAAATTCGGCAATGTAGGTACACCACAATTACGTGAGCGTTTTGGAGCGTTAGACGCAGGGCTGGTCTCTCAGAATATCGCCTTGTTCTGTTCCGGATGCGGCTTGGTAACAGTTCCCCGAGGTAGCATGGAGGCTGATGCTTTGAAAAAAGTGTTGAAGCTATCCGACTCCCAAATCCCGATGATCAATCATCCTGTGGGTTACGCTAAATAACAGGAGTACCCCCATCGCCTCACGGCAGTAGTCTTATCGGCCAACACCACTACTGCCGTAGGCTTACGCCACTACTGCTTATGGGGCACACCAATAGTCACGTTAAAAGTATACACACCAAGCGAAGATTAAAGCCAGCAACGCGAAGATCACCACCAAGATCGTATTCCCCCAACGAATCAGGAAAGAGGGCATCTCGCCGATCATGTTACGTACCTTCTCGCTACGCAATTCGATACGGTCTTGCTCGGAATCCGCTTTTTTCTTCATCTCATTATAGGTTGCCATATTTTTAGTTTCCTAATTCCAATTGATTCTTTACTAAGTTATAATAAGCACCATTACGCTTGATCAAGTCCTCATGTGAACCTACCTCCACGATACGGCCTTTATCCAGTACCACGATTTGATCGGCGTTGCGCACGGTACTTAATCGATGGGCGACGATTATTACCGTCTTACCCCGGTAAAAGTCCGTCAGATTCTCTACTATAGCACGTTCATTATTCGCGTCCAACGAATTTGTCGCCTCATCGAAAAAAAGATAAGAAGGGTCTTTATAAACCGCCCGGGCGATCAAGATCCGCTGACGCTGGCCTTGGCTTACGCCTTGACCATCCGGACCTATCACCGTATTATATTTTAAGGGTAAGCGCTCGATAAATTCCTCTATATTGGCGATACGAGCTGCCAATAACAAGCGAGATTTATCAATCTCACCGTCATCCACGGCAATATTGCGTGCGATCGATTCAGAGAACAGATAACCGTCTTGCATCACCGCACCGCATTGGTCACGCCACCATAAAAGGCTGAAAGATCGCAAATCATCTTCACCCACCCGGATATCACCTTCTACCGGATTATAGTAGCCCAATAATAACTTGACCAAGGTGGTTTTCCCGCTACCACTCGTTCCTACGATCGCCGTAATCTTACCTCGAGGTATTTTAAGGTTTATCCGCTCCAAGACTTTCGGCGAATGGATGCCCTCATATTGAAACGTCACGTTACGAATCTCAATGTCCCTATCGCTTCCGTTAAAACCGGTTATCATACGTTCCGGCGTCTCCTCTTCTTCCCGATCATGGATCTCGCTCATCCGTTCCAGACTAATCTTCACGTCTTGCCAACTATAAAGAAACTGCACAAACTGTTCCACCGGAGCGTTCAACTGCCCGATAATATACTGTATAGCCAACATCATACCCAGCGACAGGCTACCCCCGATCACGGCCGTAGCCGCAATCACCGTAATCACGATATTCTTTACCTCATTAATCAAGATACTGCCGGCCTCCTGACTTTGTTGCAACCGCATCGATTCAATATTCGTTCGAAACAAATCCGCCTGAATATCTTCCCACTCCCAACGCCGTCGGCGCTCACAATGCTGAAGCTTGATCTCTTGCATACCATTCAACAGCTGCATGGTTTTCGATTGATTACGGGCCCGTTGCTCAAAATAAGTATAGTCCAGCAAACGGCGTTTTTTAAGGAAGAATGTCACCCATACGGCGTATAAAGCGCTACCTAGTACGAAAACAAAAAATATCAATCGATTATAGTAAAGTAATACCCCACCGAACACCACGAAGCTGAAAGCGGAGAAAAGCACCGTCAATGTCTGCGCCGTCAAGAAACGTTCCACACGCTCATGATCATGGATGCGTTGCAAGAGATCGCCCGTCATCTTCGTATCGAAAAACGACATGGGTAATCGCATCAGTTTGATCAAGAAATCGGATAACAATGATATATTCACCCTCGCGCTTATATGCAGTAATATCCAGCGACGGATAAAGTCCACCGAGGCACGGCTCAAGACCAGCATCAATTGTTCCGCCAAGATCAGATAGATCAGATTCAGATTCTTAGTAGCGATACCTTTATCCACGATCGCTTGGGTAAGAAACGGAAAGATTAATTGCAATACGCTTCCCAGCGCAAGCCCCAGCAACAACTGGATAAAGAAACGTTTATAAGGTTTCATATACCCCCAAAGGAAATGAAAGGGATCTCTTCCCGTATGGCGTTCATCTTTCCGCTTATAAAAAGCGGGGGTCGGCTGCAAGGCCATTAATATGCCTTTCTCCTCCCCTCTCGAACGGGTACTGATCCACGCATTACGAAACTCTTCCTCATCGATACGCAACAAATTCTTACCGGGATCGGCTATATAAAAAACAGATTTCCCATCCTGTTTCTTTTTAACGTCATATAATACGACAAAATGATCTTGGTTCCAATGGAGGATACAAGGGAAGGGACGTTGCTCCACCATCTTCCCCAAGGTCATTCGTCCACATATCGTACGGAATCCTATATACTCGGCGGCATCAACCATCCCTAACAAGGAAACTCCCTCTCGAGAAACAACGCAGAGTTTTTGCATCGTCTCGGCGGAATACTCCTTGCCATGGAACTTGGCGATCATGCGGAGGCAGGTGGCACCGCATTCCATGGAGTCGGGTTGTTTGATGTGGGGGAATTTCATAATTTAATACCTTATTCACTCAATAATTCTACCCGATTATTATCTACTTTCAACTTACTATTCTTTCTTGCCTTATACCGGCCGCTAGCCCAATTATAACGAAAACCGATAAGGAGCATATTCTTTCTCTCATCGAACGAACGATAAGTGTAACGATAATAATCCGGTTGATCTGTCCAAGACTCAAATTTTTTTCCTCCTAGGAAATAACGCACGGAAGCGATCAGCCTCCAAGAAGAGTTGATATTCCAACTGAGCGTAAGCAAAGATTCAATCGAACTTTTCTCTTTCATGGTCGGAGTATAAGCCGTACCCATAAAATCCACATGCCCATTAAGGGAAAAAGTCCTGTAAGCCAAATTCCAACGAATCATTTTCGAAAACCAATCTCTCGTCCCACTGTAAAAGGCATTGCGATGATAAGTTCCGGAGAGACTGACATTACCTATTCCTTGGATATTGTAACGCACGATACCAAATATATATAAATATTTTTGGCTGTCTTTATTCTCATAAGTAGAAGTATAAATGCCCTGGTCGTTCGTATATCCTACAGAAGAAACTATATCAGAGTGATGTGTATAACCAATCTCCGGACTGATATAGAAATTCCCTATATTAAAAGACATACTGTATCCCCAATCATTCCGATAAGAAGGTTTCAATTGAGGATTTCCACACACGATGCTCAAGCTATCTGTCGATGTATTGTAAGGATTCAAATAAGCCACGCCCGGCTCTTCAGTATAACCACGTGCCCACGCCTTGAGCGTAAGCCACGAGAGAGGACGGAGCATACCCGACACACTATATTTCAATCGATAATAATCACTCTTCTCATTCCCGATCCGATTGAATATCATGTCCATGCCCGCTGAAGCCGAGTAAGCGCCCCATTTGGCGTTTTGACCGAATAACGCATATATATATTCCTTCCAACGATTATGACGGAAAGGCAAATCAACAGATAAAGGAAGTCGCAAACCAGTTTTCTCATAAGAGAGCCTGTTTCCTAAGGACAACTCAAAACGTTCCCCTTTCTTTTCATATACGTTTTGCAGATACCCTTTATAATAATCCATCTTGTAGAGAGTGGCTTTATCATAGAAATAATCACTTCCCGTTTCACTCGTATGATCACGGTCTTCATTTTTGTTATACGTGAAATTCATTTGATTTTCCAATGAACTATTCCCCTCGAACATCAAACGATGATAGAGATTATACACATTCACAAGGGATAAGGTCTTGCTGTTATTAACTGATACATAATCGATCGTATCAGCCTCCCGCATCAATATGCCCTTCCCCTCTTTTTGTGCGTTTGTAGGGATACTTCTCAACGATACATTATAAGAAAAATAATTTTTGGTGTTTACCACCCAGTCACCTCCCAGCGTAATATTATACGAGAAATAATCGGATTCATGTCGGTTAACACCCTGTTTATACAATTGGCTCGTACGCTGCTCCCTATAGTCATCCGCATGGTTGTTATTAAAATAAAAGCCATTCGCGTTGATATAAAAAGAGGCTTTGGAGTTGCCGATCTCAAACGCTCCGCTACCTGTGCCATAATGAAGCTCGATATGGTTTTGAGTAGTGAAGTTAAACAGGCTGTATTTCCCCGGATTCTTTTTCGTCTTGATATTCACCACATTCGTAAATCCCTCGGACAAATAACGGGCCGAGGGAGTTTCCATGACTTCCACGGAAAGGATATCTTTGGGGTCGATGCTTTCAAGCGCATTCCCGCGGGGTACTCCATTTACCAGCGTCAGCACTTTGCCTCCACTTACGGTAGATATACTTCGATTTAACTCATCTATTTGCAAACGAGGGATTTCTTGTAAAGCAGCATATACATCACCCGCCTTTCTCGCCCGAGTCGAAAGATAAAACACGTTACCCTGCGTGGTAGCCTTGATTACGTTCTGCCGTTCGGCACTCACTACCACCTCTTCTAAATCTCCGATCATTTCCCGCAATAAGACATAATCCAACTTCATGTCCTTTCGTAAAAACACTTTTTCCGAGATCGAAGTATATCCAACAGATTCTATCCACAGCAGATATTCACCATCCTTCAGATTCTCTATACCATATTTTCCGTCTTGATCGGTCAGAGTCATTCCCGCCAGCTCATCTCCAGCAGTCAATATTACTTTTGCCCCAATGACCATCTCTTTTTCCAAATTGGTTATTCGCCCACTTAACTGATACTGAGCTAAAAATGAATGTACATTTAGGATAAGCAATAAAGCGAATAATAAATACCTCATGATATTCTCTTTTGTATGATAACAAAATCAATCTTCCACAAATTTCATCTTCCAAATAAAATACTCAGACTGTTTCCATATTCATTTCTTGCTGCTTTATATTATTTTCTATAATACAACTATTAAACTCAAACAATACATAATCAGAAAGAGAAATTTCCATCGAATCCAGCTGACAAGCCGACCTTGAATCTCTCCCTTCCAATATTTTTTGACAGCATGGTCCCCAGCATAATGGAAGCATCTTACATTTAATACATCTTTCATTATCAAACGTCTTCAAAGACAACCTTTTATTAAGTTTATCAATATTCCAATTTATACATCCTTCATCTGATAAGACTCCTTCTTCGAGATCTTTAGTGAAATCCCGTCCTGAACATTTATATACAATACCATCGTAAGATATTACAGCTTGGTTCTTTTCACTAGCCTTACAAGAATCACCATCACGATTTAAATTAAGATATGAGACTCTAAAACCATTAATTAGAAATAAAGTGATAGCTTTTTTCAACAATTCACCATCATGATTACCTCCTCTCGTTTGCCAAACTCGTTCCAAGTGAATACGTATGTGTGAACGATCTATATCAACAATATCCTTTATAACCTCTTCAATATGTAATAAAGTTTGATTATCATAATTAATCCTCAAATTAATATAAGGATTATAACTATTGTGTAACAAGTGTATCACCTTCATCACAATATCATATGATTGCTCTACGCCACTTCCCTTTTTTACGGTATTATGCTTTTCCCTATAACCATCTATTGATATTTGAAAACCAGCATTTAAATCCCTAAGCATGGGAATGAATGATTCGTCAATGCACACTCCATTTGTTATAAACGAAAAATTCACCAATTTTCCAACAGTAATCGCATAATCTCGTATCCTCTTTAAAAGAGGATAAAGTTCTTCCTTGAAATATAAAAGAGGTTCACCGCCAAATAAAGTAACTGAAAGAGCAGTTATCTCTTCCGAATTTAATATATTTTGTGTAAACTTTAATATATTATCTTGTGTTACAGTACTTAATCTACTGCCCATAACATGTGTCTCAAAACAATACCAACATCTTAAATTACAATCCAGAGTTGGAAGTATAGTCAAGTCATAGACAGAACTATTAACCTTATTTTGATACCTAGCTTCTATTTGTTCATATTCACCACAGTAATCAGCTATAATAAACTTATTATCTTCTAATCTCTTTCTTAAATTATCACGTAAATTAAGAATATCACTTCTAAGTACTCTATAATCAGCTTCAGTGATTATCGTAAAGATATTATTCAACGTATTAAAACATATGACCTTATCTTGTACTGGAACATATATATTATAATTACTCTCTTTCATATTTATGGATCTAAGGAATAAATATTAATCAAATTAAACATTGCAGATATGATATCTTTCACAGAACTATCATATCTGCAATAAAAAATAATGGATCATTTAATAACATATCATTTCTCAACAATTACAATGACATCCATTTTTCTCATCTGAACAACCTCCGCAATCACAATTACATCCATTGTCCACCATAGAAGCATAACCTCCTAATATAAGTGACTCTTCTTCCTTTAATAATTTTTCTATAGGAAGACTACCCTCATCTAAAGAAATAAAATCACCTTTCATACAAATAATTTTTAATTGTTAATAAAACATATTTTAAAATTTATTTATCAAACACAGAACATCTTTATTAATCTATAGCTGTTCATTTTTTCAATCTTGATTTCTTAAAGATATTCTTGTGAATACAGTACGCTCCTTCCATCCTCAATCCAATACCATTCGTCAGTCTCTTCATCATAATGCCATTCACCACCTTTTATAGCGGAAAGTTCTTCCTTCGACAACAAATCACCAATTTCCATGTCTATATGCTTTTTTAGTCTGTTACAAAAATATAAGTAAAATTTCGCACTCTATCTAACAAACACCTAATTTTCATCTAACAAAAAGCTAACAAAACGAGAAAAACGCATCTTTTTTAAGATTATTCACTATCTTCACATCCAAAATAACGAATCTATCATGAAACACTCCTTATATATTGCGGCCATTATGTTGCTAGTATTAATACTCTCCCAAGGATATTGGCTATACAATATATATAACACTGAAAAATATAAAACGCAAGAAGTCCTTGAAGAACTATTCGAAGAAACTATCAAGCAAGAAATGTCCAAGCGAATGGTTAGCAACAAACCGAAAGACCCCAACAACCCCAAAAGAATCATAAGAAGAGCTAGTGATATGACACCAGAGGAACGAGCCAAGCTAAAAGGGGATACCATAATCTGGCCACAAATAAAAAATCGGAATCTAAAAGATAACTATGCCGACCTATTAGCGCAACGTATGCAAGACGGTCTACGTAATGCAAATAGACCCTTAAAACCAAATGTATTAGACAGCCTATTCAATAAAACATTAACTGATCACAATTTACAAGCAATATCTTATATAGAAATATCAGACTCTACCCGGCAAACCGTAAATACGGTAGGAAAAAAATTCAACCTTTCATTTTATAAGTTCCAAACAGAAAGGCTCCCGATAGGAACGCAAGGATTACAATATGTACAGGCTTTCGTTAAATTACCTCTTTCCGGTATTTTTCAACGGATGCTTTTGGCTTTTATCGTATCTTGCCTAATAATCCTTACCTCTGCCGGCTGTCTATATTATCTATTAAGAACAATACATAAAGCACATGGCCAACTCCGAGAACGGGAAGTGGCCGTGCATAGCGCCATTCACGACTTGAAATCTCCACTAAACACGGCGTATGCCTCCATGGATTTTATCGCCAGCCTCGAAAAGGACTCGATGAAAGCGACTCTATTAAATACCGGAAAGACACAGATCCGACAGTTAATCGAAATCATTGAGTCCATGCTATCCCTATTAAAGACACCCTCCGGTAAAGCTGCATCTAATAAATCATCTATTGAAATCGCTCCTTTCATCGAGCAAATCTTTCAGGCGATCGCTAAATTATACCCTCAGAAGAACGTTGCATTTCAAATAGAAAAAAGTAATGATTTCCCCAACATAGTACATGCTGACAGCGTCCGTCTGGAGCGTTGCTTACGGAACCTATTGGAAAACGCATTGAAATATTCAAATGACGATGTACAAATAACCGTGAATCTAGCTATACCAAACAACCATTTACAAATAGCAATAAAAGATACCGGCTGGGGAATTCCTAAGAAATATCAGAAGAAATTAGGACAACAATTTTTCCGGGTAAAACAAACAGATAAGCCTGCGCAGCCGGGTTATGGATTAGGTTTGAGCAGCGTAATGCTAATGGCTAAAGAAATGGGGGGCTTCCTAAATTTCCGTAGCGAGGAAGGCGTTGGTTCAACGTTTTTCATTAACTTGCCGGGCGAAAACGCATAGCACAATATATGGAAGAAAAACTAAAGGTACTATTTATCGAAGATGATCTTAACTTAGGTCAAATCATAGTATTGGCTCTCCAAAGCAAGGGCTATGAGGTTTGTTATGCCAATACATTAAGCTGTATCCTAGACCTAATAGAGAAAGAATTCCCGAATATCCTGCTTTTAGATTTTGAAGTAGGTAATCAAAACGCATTGGATTATTTACCTTTTATTCGTTCAAAGTATCCTTCATTACCTATATTGATCGCCTCATCTCATAATGGAGGGGATGAAATAACACGCTGCTACGAAGCCGGAGCTAATCATTACACCAAAAAACCGTATGATATACAAGAAATAGATTTCCTAATCCAAAGATTTTGTAAAAAGGCCAGTCCAATATCAAATATTATATCTATTGGAGATTACCAACTGGAGCTCTCCACGCATAAATTATCCTATAAACAAGTGTTGCCAAAGACATTAAGCCCTAAAGATTTCAAGTTACTCTATCTGTTATCCGAGCAATTAAATCAGCCAGTAAGCAGAGAAAAGCTTTTTCATGAAATATGGGATGGACAAGAAGCCCATGACAGCCTAAATAACAGCATCTCACATTTGCGCAAATTATTAGAAAGAGACATTACACTTTCAATAAAAACTGTAAAAGGAATTGGATATATATTATCAAAAAATGACAGACTCCTTTTATCGTAATTAAGAGAGGCTTATTGTATATTTCTATATACGCTCTTATTTCCTATCGCATGATTCGGGAAAAACACGTACGACTTTTTACGAAAACATGTACGACTTTTTAGTAAAACACGTACATGTTTTTTCTTAAAGATAGCCATGTTTTAAACACACTAGTTCTTAATACATTATACACCTATGTCATTCACAAGCTTATTGTCTGGAATTTGTCTTGGCGTTCTAAATCACATGTTCTACGCTACACAAAGGATAATTTGTCATCCACTCTTGCTCCCGATAAGCGGACATAGAAAAGCGGATTCCATGTAAACCTTGATTCGACTCCACAAAATAACGCAAACTTTTCGATTTTAAATTTTCCTCAGCCTTTACCTCTATTGGAAGAACTAAATTCTCATGCTGAACCAAAAAATCCAATTCACCTCGAGAATTATCCGCTGACCAATAATAAATACTTAAATCACGAACAGTCTTCAGTTGCTGTAAGACATACTGTTCTGTTAGCGCACCCTTATAATCCGTAAATAACGCATCTCCTTCTAGCAGTGCTTGAGTGGGTAAATTACTTAAGGAACACATTAGGCCGGTATCGACCATAAATAACTTGAATGCGGAAAAATCTTCATAAGCGCTAAGAGGCAATAACCCTTTCTTCGTTCGATTGACTTTATAAATCAATCCCGCATCACATAACCATTCAATTGCCAGTTCAAACTCTTTCGCTCTTCCTCCCTCTTTCAGAATGCCATAAATAAATTTCCGGTTCTCTTTCGATAATTGGGCTGGTACAGACTTCCAAACCATACGGATACGAGGAACTTCTCCCAATGGAGCATGCTTGGAGAAATCCCGATCATATGAATCAAGGATATCTCGTTGCAATTGCCGGACTCTCGCAAAATCCTTATCTGCCACAAATGAAGAAACCACCTCAGGCATGCCTCCTATGTAAAAATACTGCCGCAAATACTCTTGAATTTGTGTATGGAAAATTCCGATCATATCCCAATCCTTTTGCCGCAAAAGATTAACAAAGTCCGCATGCCCAATCGCATCCAGAAACTCAGAGAAAGAAAGAGGATATAAATCCATAAACTCCACTTTACCCACCGGAAAAGAATCACTTTGGTGCATCGATATGCCTAAAAGAGAACCGGCGGCAACAATATGATATTGGGGTGCTTTCTCATAAAAATACTTTAACGCGGTAACTCCCCGGGGAGCCTCTTGAATCTCATCAAAAATAATAAGAGTATCCGTATCTATTTTCACGTGAGTAGCCAACTGAAGAGCCAGTAATATTCTTTCTATCTGAAAATCTTTTTGGAAAATATTCCGCATGATCTCATTATCCTCAAAATTTATATAGGCATATTGAGAATAAGCTTCTCGGGCAAATTCTTTCAGCAACCAGGTTTTTCCTACTTGTCTCGCTCCCCGAATGATCAAAGGTTTATGATTTCTCCTGTTCTTCCAATCATATAGTTGTTTTATAGCTTCTCTTTTCATCTATCTTCATTTTTATCACGAAGATAATAAAAAGAATAGCACCTCTCACTTTTTCGTCCTTAAAAATGCGAGGAACACTCATTTTTTCGTCCTTAAAAATGTAATCCTTACCATTAAACCCTGTTATTCGCAAATTATACCATTTGCCGCATAAAGAGTTTTCATTATCTTCGCGGAAAATTAATAGAAATGTTATCGTTCTTTATCATACTTCCAATCCTGTATCTTGCAGGTAACGTATATATTTTCTGGAGGGGAAGACAAGCGTTGAAAAGCCAGTCTACCGGTGTGAAAGTGTTGTTATCCATTATTTTCTGGGGAGGAGCCTTGTCGTTCTTCTGTAGTTTTTTATTCCGGAACCTGGATATGCCGGCCTCTTTCGCCCAAACGGTTTCTCAAGTAGGGACAGGATGGCTCGTATTCACCTTATATATGGTATTGGCTTTGTTGGTATTTGATCTTTTACGACTTTTCCACTTGCGCTGCAAATATTCATTCTATTTATCCTTATTTTTGACTCTCAGCTCATTAGGATATGGGTATTATAATTATCAACACCCCGATACACGAGTTATCAACATGGTTATCAACAAGCCGGCCGATATAGATGAACAACCGCTGAAAGTTGTAGCTATAAGCGACATACATTTAGGGTACGCTACCAACAAAGCCATGCTCGCCGAATATGTGCGAAAGATTAACGCCCAACGTCCGGATATCGTGCTTATCGGTGGAGACTTGATAGACAATAGCGTCGTTCCCCTACGGCATGAGCATATGGAAGAGGAACTGTCCAAGATATACGCCCCATTAGGTGTCTATATGGTACCCGGCAATCATGAGTATATCAGCGGTATAGAGGATAGCGAGAAATTTATAGCCCGAACACCTATCGTGCTTCTACGGGATTCCACGGTTATCTTACCCAACCAAATCCAACTCGTAGGACGAGACGACCGGCACAACAAAGGACGGAAAATTTTAGCTCAGCTAACCGCGAACCTTGATAAAAGCAAACCTGTTATCTTATTGGATCATCAACCCTACGACCTGGAGAAAACGGAAAAGGCCGGTGTAGACTTACAGTTTAGCGGACATACGCATCGAGGGCAAGTCTGGCCAATGAGCTGGATCGTGGATCATATGTTCGAGTTAAGCTACGGGATGAAAAAAATCGGAAATAGTATGATTTATGTCTCATCCGGCTTATCTTTGTGGGGACCGCCTTTCCGTATCGGTACGGACAGCGAGATGGTGGTGTTCAATATTACATTCAAAGAGTAAAGATGAAAGTATTTATTCAATCGATCGTAGCGCAGCTATTACTAAATCCGTATATTTTCTGGAGAGGATACCAGGCACTTCCTCCTAAGAAAAGTTGCCGGATTCCTTTTACCCTGTTTTTCATACTAGAGTTATCGCTTTATTTTTTCGGATTCATTTTCAGGAACGAGTTGCCTGATAACGTGATAATCGCGATCCAGTACATCTGCAACACATGGTATATAGCGTCTATTTACATCACTTTATCTTTATTGGCGATCGAGTTGATCAGACTCTCCCAACGTATTAAACCATGGTTTCCCAAGTGGATAACAGGACATTGGCGGCAAACCAAACTGGCTCTGTTCTTCCTTATCGTATCCGGAGTCGCCGGTTTAATGATCCACGCTTACCATACGGTGACGAACCCGATAGTCAAAGACGTATATATCACGCTGCCCAAAAGTGCGGGAGATCGGGATAGCCTGACAATTGTCTTGATGAGCGACTTACACATCGGAGAGGTTATCGGAAAGGATTTGGTACAAAAATACGTGGCGCTCAGCAACGCACAGCATCCGGATATGGTAGTACTGGCGGGAGATATCATGGATTATGAATCCCGGTTCGCGGAAAACGCCCATATAGAAGATGATCTCAACCAATTAAAAGCCCCGTTAGGCGTATATATCATTTACGGGAACCACGAGTACCGGGCAAACCGGAACGCGAAATACCGCTGGCTGCAAAAGACCGGAGGTACGCTACTGATAGACTCGGTTGTCCAACCGGATTCAACCTTTTATCTGATAGGAAGGGATGATTTTGTCAATAAGAAACGAAAATCGCTTCATTCGTTAATGAAAGGGGTGGATACCGATAAGCCTATTATCGTATTGGATCATCAACCTTGGTCGTTTGCCGAGATGAACATGAACGGGGTGGATCTGGGATTACACGGACATACGCATAACGGGCAATTATGGCCTTATCCTCTGCTGATGAAACTTGTGTATGAATGTCCGTACGGATATTACAAGAAAGGACCTACGCAGTTCTACGTATCTTCCGGTATCGGTATAGCGGGACCTCCTTATCGGGTGGGAACTGTCTCGGAATTGGTCGTATTACATATAAAATTCTCATTGTAGAGACGGGGCGTGCCCCGTCTCATCCCCTCAAATAGGTATCTTAAATTACTGTTTGGCAGTGGGAGACGGAGCATGCTCCGTCTCTACAGTTTGTGCCGTGGCAACAGGAGTACTTAGCGTCTCGTTATACAATCGGGGATTTCCCAGCACTTCCAACGCTTTCTCCAATACAAGATCATTTTTCAAACTTTCTTGCAACTCGCCTCGTTGATAATAATAACGTTTTACGATCTCGGCGGCCATTACTCGTTTCACCTCATCCTTGAAACGATCGAAATCTCTTTCCAGATTCGGAGTCAGCTTAGCCTCTAATTCCTTGAATGCCGTAGAATCCTCTTCCAGATATCCTTCGAACTCCGCTACCTCTTTCAGGTTCTTCAAGACCTTCTCGCTTTGACGGTCGTATGTGAAATTCTTGGATTTGGCATATTGTTTCAAGGCCTCGAAATCCTCGTCGGAAACCGTGAACTCCTCAATAGGGGCGATCGTTTTATGCTTTCGTACCCAATCCGTGACAAAATCAAACAAAACCGTATCCGCGGCCAAATAATACATCATGGTAGGAACTTTCGGTTCTTTCACCTCAAACTCCGGGCGAACACCGCCACCATCACGTACCGGACGTTTCTTCGACGTATAGAATACAGAGGTCAAGCTATCCGGGATAGCCGCCACGCTACCATCCTCTTTCCGGTGCGTATAATCGATTTGTTGGATGCAACGGCCACTCGGAATATAATATTTACTCATTGTAATCTTCACTTTCCCATTATAAGGCAGGTCGCGGGGAGCTTGTACCAAACCCTTACCAAACGAACGTTGTCCCACCAATACGGCACGATCCATATCTTGCAAAGCCCCCGACACGATCTCGGCGGCAGAAGCCGTACCTCCATTGATCAATATAGCCAACGGCATTACCGTATCCAAAGGCTCCGCAGAGGTTCGATACGTACGATCCCATTGCTTGATCTTTCCCTTCGTAGAAAGTACCTCGCTGCCTTTCGGCACGAACATCCCCACGATTTGCACGGCCCCTTCCAGCACACCGCCTCCGTTACCACGCAAATCCAATACCAAAGACTTGATATCATGATTTTTCTTTAAGTCCAAAAATGCCTCTTTCACCTCTTGGGCGCTCTTGATAGTAAACGCCCTTAGGTAAATATACCCGATGCTATCGTTGCGAACTCCGTAGTAAGTAACTTGAGGAGTGGTGATTTGCTTACGGGTAATCTCGATTTTCCGGGGCTTCTTCTCGCCCGGACGTTGGATCGTCAAGACCATTTTCGTATTAGGAACTCCTTTCAGCAACTCGCTGACCCGGGATGAAGTAGCCTTGGAAACATCAATCGTATCAATCGCCAAGATCAAATCGCCCGGTTTCAAACCCGCTAAATCGGCCGGCATTCCCTCGGTAGGCTCGGCAATCATCACGCCTCCCTCGTTATTACGTTGACGGATCAAGGAACCGATTCCCCCGTATTCGCCAGTTGTCATCAAACTCAATTCCTCCGTATTTTGCTCAGGATAGTATTCCGTATAAGGGTCTAAACCACTCAACATCGCTTCGATTCCCCGCTGAACGGTTTTATTCACATCTACCGAATCCACGTAGAACATCTCTACCTCTTTCAATAAGGAATTGAGAATGTCCAGGTTCTTACTTACCTCAAAGCGGTTATCTTTCTGCGCCCATCCCGGCATCACGCTACTTGCGACGAACAGCAAGCAAAATAAACCTATAATTCCTCTTCGTTGAACCAATCTGTACATACAATATTTAGTTAATTAACGGCATAAATGTAAGGAATAATACGCCGTCTAAGCCAATATCTCTTTTACTTTTAACTTTATTTGTTCCCATTTATCATCCGGTATCTGCGGACCGACAACGTCGATCACATACCCCGCCAACATCGATCCGATACGTGCGGATTGTACCAACGACGCTCCTACGGATTGACCGTATAAGAACCCGGCGGCGAAATTATCGCCGGCACCAGTCGTATCGATAGGCTTGCCCCCCTCGGCCGGAACAGAATAAAACCGACCATGGCTGCCGATCAAAGCACCGTCCTTTCCCAAAGTGACCAATGAGACCTCCACCAGCTCAGACAAGGTACGTACGGCATCAGGAGCCTTTTGCCCGGTATAAGCTTCCGCCTCGCTCTCATTAGAGAATAATATATCCACGTATTTAGGGATGATATCCTCCAGCATTCCTTTAAAAGCGTTCACGATATTGAAATTCGACAAGTCTAGCGCCACCTTCAAACCCAACTTTTTGGCCTTCTCCATCGTAGAGCGGACCAACGGCTCGTTTACCAGCAAATAACCTTCTATATAAATACATTGATATTTACGGAGCATCTCCTCGGTGATCTCATCCGGGGTTATTGTCGGGGCCGGGCCCAAGAAAGTACCCATCGTACGTTCCCCATCCGGGGATACCATCACCGTACAGCTACCCGTAAGTCCGTCCGTCTTGATAAAATAAGCAGCGACACCCGCTTTATCCAACGCATCCTCGTAAAATCGCCCGACCGGATCATCTCCTATTTTACCGATAAAACCGGAATTCGCCCCCAAAGAAGACATCGAACGCATCGTGTTACAAACAGATCCTCCCGGAGTCTGTATACGGGGCAAGTCTGCCAAAGTCGTACGGATAGCGATCATTTGTTCCCTGTCAATCATATCCATAGCTCCCTTTTGTATGCCGATTTCCGGTAGGAGATCATCATTCTCAAGCCTCAATAAAACATCTACCAAAGCGTTTCCTAAACCTATCGTATTCATTTTTTCAATTTTTTTTCGCAAAGATATTGCATATTTCGAAAATACCCCGTACTTTTGCAGTGCAATTTCAGGAAGGGGTTACGGAATGACCTGTGAAAGAGCGATAAATTCTTCCTTAGCTCAGTCGGTTAGAGCATCTGACTGTTAATCAGAGGGTCCTTGGTTCAAGTCCAAGAGGAAGAGCTGAAAAGACATCGGGAAAGACTGAAAATAAATTCTTCCTTAGCTCAGTCGGTTAGAGCATCTGACTGTTAATCAGAGGGTCCTTGGTTCAAGTCCAAGAGGAAGAGCTGAAAAGACATCGGGAAAGACTGAAAATAAATTCTTCCTTAGCTCAGTCGGTTAGAGCATCTGACTGTTAATCAGAGGGTCCTTGGTTCAAGTCCAAGAGGAAGAGCTGAAATAGAGAGAGATACTCATGGAAGAGTATCTCTCTTTTATTTTGTCTCTTTCCCGTTATTCACATACTTATCAACAGGGTTTTCAACAATTCACAGGGTTTTCAACAAGGTTATCAACAACTCGGTATATCCTTCTAACCCCTCCAAGCAATTAAAAATAAGTTCTTTAATTCTTCCGTAAGGACTCCGCGGCGCATATCGGGAAGATGAACGTTATCCCGCAAATCAGCGGGCATGTCTTTTATAAGTACATCCGGTTCCATAGACGCTTTATAAATAAACTCCGTATCAAATAAAAAACGATCCACCTGCGTCGAGGCTAATAGCGACTTCCCCCGCTGGTTGAAACCTTTCAATCCACCTTGGGTATCAGTATGTGTTAATCCTAGAAGTATAAAATTCAATACACGGGAAGCGTAGCTCATAATCTTTCTCCGAGCGCTTAAATGGGTATAATAAGTATAATTACGCACGGCGATAACGACATCGTATCCCGATTCCAACCATTCTACCATCCGGCAGATAGAACCTACCTCATAGGGGAAATCATAATCCGTATATAAAGTAAGGGATGAGGTGGAATGAGACAGGCCGGCCCTGACCGCGGCTCCTTTCCCCCTATTCGTATCATAACTTACGATGATCGTATCCGGGAGCGCTTCCAAAAGGCATCCTACCGCATCTTTCGTGAATCCTCTCTTCGAGGCATCATTCACGACAATAAAACGGAGAGACCGGCCTTTGAGCATCTTTGTCAATTCCGCATGTTTCTCAATCATCAAACGTTCCCAGCCCTCTTGTGGATTATAGCAAGGCAAGATCAGGTCGATCGCTTCTTTTTTTCCGACGATTGCCTTCGACCGGTGAGGCGTTCCTGAAAAATCCAACGTCAATTGCTCCCACACGATCTTAAACCAAATCAATACACAAGGAAGCGCTTTCAACGCATAGGGAATGACATAAGTTTTCCGGATATAACGAGGAAATAAATCTGTGGGAGAAAGGGAGGTAAGGATAAAGCAGAAAATGAAAAGCGCCGTATTCAAGGTAGGAGTAGTCTTACGGCTAGGCGTACCTGTATACCAAAGACAGACAGCTATCATAGCCCCTAAATATCCGCTATTTTCCGTGCCGGAACTAAAAAGCACCATGAATAAAAGAGTGGAGCAAAGAAAATGTATACGGAATTGCCGGTTTTCGTATTGATTTATCCTAAAATAAGGGGCGATAAATAACAACAAGCCCGGCAAAACCACCCAAAGATCACTATACGTATATATACCCGATATCTTACGCACCATCCCTAACAAAGAGATATTCGTATAGGGAGTGAATAAATTCTCCACATTCTTATCCAGAAGTACACCATACCATTTCATATATTGATCTGCCACATACTGAGGAGAGGTATACAACATCGGAAGGATATATAAGATTATACCCCAGAAAACGAGTCCTTTCAAAAAGACAACCCGTCGTTTTGAGAATAAGAGAAAAGCAAGGCCGACAATACCGTAAATCTTGGTCATCGCACCTAAAACGATCATCAGCGCCGCCCAGAACTCTTGTTTTCGCTCAATAAGGATAAACGAAAATAAAATCATACCGGCTATGGCTATGTTAAATTGCTGCATGAGGACACATGTGAACAACTCATTCAAGCATAGCCAGATAACAAATGCCTGTTTCCAATCCGCAAGACCGAGCCTACGGATAGCCATATAAAGCAATAAACTGTTCGCAAGACACCATAACAACATCCCGATATAAGGAGAGAAAAGAGAGAATGGCGCTATTATAGCTGTAAAAGAGGGGCCGTATAAAAATCGGTCGTGATATTCATTCGGATAATACGCATAAAGGTCTTTTAATTCTAACGCATGGAAGAAAGAAGCCCTATAAATCATGAAATTATTATAAGTCTTTCCCGCGGACAGCTTCAACAAACAAACGATGATAACCGTGGCGAACCAAGCAATTCCCACAAACCGCGGCTTCTTAAATATCGGACGCCTAAAAAATTCTCTCAACATATCCTTTTTATTCGTTACAACTCCACTCTCTAATAAAACTTCTGACAGCCTATATGTTCAAAAGACTCACCGACACATAAAAACCCCTATCTAAAACAGTAGAAAAAACGTAAAAAGCATTTTTTTAAGTATTATCTTCGCGACATGGGAAAGAATAAATTAGCTAAGTTTGACGATATGGCGGGTTATCCGCACGTATTCCAATACCCCTTCGCGACCTTGCAAGAAAAAGGGTTTGACATGAAAGGACACTGGCATGAACGTTTTTTCAATAACAATCATCCGATTGTCTTGGAGTTGGGATGCGGAAAAGGTGAATATACGGTAGGTTTGGGAAAACTCTTCCCGGATAAGAATTTTATCGGTGTCGATATCAAGGGCGCACGTATGTGGACCGGAGCGAAAGAATCGCTGGAAGCCGGGATGAAAAACGTAGCATTCCTGCGTACCAGCATCGAATTAATCTCTCATTTTTTCGCCCCGGGAGAAGTGGCAGAGATCTGGATCACATTTCCGGACCCTCAAATGAAAAAGGTCAACAAGCGCCTGACAGGAACTCGCTTTATGAGAATGTATCGGGAAATCCTTTCCGGAGATGGTATCATTCACTTAAAAACGGACAGTAATTTTATGTATACCTATACGTGCGAGATGGTAAAAGCGAACCATTTTCCCGTATTATTCAGCACAGACGACCTATATCATTCCGACCTGGCGGACGACATCCTGTCTATCAAGACCTATTACGAGCAACAATGGCTGGATCGGGGCTTAAACATCAAATATATCAAGTTTGTCTGCGAGGAAAGGGAACTACTGGTGGAACCAGACGTAGAAATAGAGCTAGATCCTTATCGCAGCTTTAACCGTAGTAAACGAAGCGCCTTGGCTTCTGGCAAATAAAGAACGACTAAAAAAATCAACAGATATGACAATCTATCCGAACCTGATTATTGAGGCGTTGAAGAATGTTCGTTACCCGGGTACGGGAAAGGACATCGTTTCCATGGGCCTCGTAGAAGACAACATTCGTATCGATGGCATGAATGTCACCTTCTCGTTATTATTCGAGAAGCCGAACGACCCATTTATCCGTTCCGTAGTAAAGGCTGCGGAGACAGCGATTTTAACCTATGTTAGCCCGGAGGTGAATATCAAAGGGAACATCACGGTAAAAGCTCGCCAACTGGCTCGTCCGGAACCGGACAAATTGTTGCCGCAAGTAAAAAACATCATCGCTGTATCTTCCGGAAAGGGAGGAGTCGGCAAAAGTACGGTAGCCGCCAATTTAGCTGTCGCATTGGCTTTGCAAGGATATAAGGTAGGCTTGCTGGACGCTGATATATTCGGCCCGTCCCAACCTAAGATGTTCAATCTGGAAGAGGCCCGTCCTTATATGGAGGAAGTTGATGGCAGGGAGCTGATCAAACCTGCGGAAAATTACGGAGTCAAGATGTTATCCATCGGTTTCTTCGTAAATAAAAACGACGCGGTTCTATGGCGCGGGGCAATGGCCAGCAACGCTTTAAAGCAATTGATAGGCGATGCCAACTGGGGCGAGCTCGACTATTTCTTGATCGACCTACCTCCTGGGACAAGCGACATCCACTTGACAATGGTACAAACGTTGGCGATAACCGGGGCCGTGGTGGTAAGTACGCCGCAAGAGGTCGCTTTAGCGGACGCTCGTAAGGGTATCAGCATGTTCACGGGAGAGAAAGTTAATGTTCCCGTTTTAGGATTGATTGAGAATATGGCTTGGTTTACCCCCGCCGAATTGCCTGAGAATAAATATTATATATTCGGCAAGGAAGGTTGTAAACGCCTTGCCGAGGAATTAAACGTGCCGTTACTAGGACAAATCCCCATCGTACAAAGCATCTGCGAAGGAGGAGACCAAGGTAAACCCGTAGCCCTAAATCCGGATTCAATCACAGGAAAAGCATTCCAGGAATTAGCCGAGAACGTAATCAAACAAATAGAATACCGCAACGAACACCTAGCTCCCACAGAGCGGGTGGTAGTGACTAAGAAATAAAAAAGGAAACTTATAGGGCTGTCTCAAAATAGAATTGCTAAAGTAAAAATCTTATAGATTGAAACTTAAAAGTAAAAAATCTCCTGCTTTTAGTCATCTAATTAAAATAAACGAAGGCTAAAGCAGGAGATTTTTATGTTGTAACTTATAGATTATAAGTAAGTCTATCCAATTTTTCTATTTTGAGACAGTCTCATTGTCCTATAATACACCTCAACCTAAATTAACGTATATAAAATCAGCCCACTATATATTTAGCTTTTGTTCCGCTAATCTTTCTGATACCCAATACTATCAGCCAAGATACGGCAAACGCCACTACCGCGGCGATAGGGATTTGCAAACTTAAAGGGATATTCAAGGCTCTCGCTAGCAGGACACTGGGACCTGTGAAGAAATAATGTATCATGTAAATTCCGAAACCACATACCGTTAAGTTTGCTAGCATTCGTTTGATCGAATCTGATTTAACGTTCGCTTTCTTAGCCAACAAGAAGATAGGGATCGTCATCATCACTACGTTGGGAGAGCAATAATAGAAAAATAGCTCCAACTGTTCGGCCGAACATTCCGGTAAAGCCGTCATATACCGGAAACCGAAGAAAGTTATCGCATAGCCTACAAGGAACATCGGAATACCAATCGCTACAGTCTTGCTTAAAGACCAGTCTAGATTCCGCAGATAATGCCCCAATAACAAGTAGCCATTGAATCCAGCAAAATAATAAAGCATGTTGAATTCGCTCCATGAACATCCACCCCAAATATAAGGTGATACAAATTCCCGGTAATAAGGAATAAGTAATGTCATTCCCCAACCTGCCAGAAACCATAATTTTGCCTTGTCCGAAACTTTCTCCACCCAAGCAGAAAAAATCGGCAAATAAAGATATAAACCTATCAATAAATAGATATACCACATATGTACATCCAATAACGAGAAATTGAATGGTATCTGGGCAATATAGCCTAAAGATACGCTCAATGATTGACGAGTCACCTCTTCTCCCGAATAGGGGAAGAAATCAAGAATAAGTTCCGGCTTCAAACCAAGTACCCCCGTAAACCAAGGGAATAAATTATAGATAAAAGACCAGATCAAGAAAGGCCAGAATACACGCAATATCCTTTTCTTATAGAAAATAGAAGTCTCTTCCCGGACCGGAAGCAACAAGGCTCCCGTGATCATAACAAACAGAGGTACGCAAGGACGAAGAAAGGCCCCATAAACAGCCCCCCAAAACTTAATATCTCCAATAATCGGAGAATCACCGGGATAGAAATTAAACGGGTCTGTACAATGACAGCAAACAACAGTAAACATGGCTATCAAGCGTACGACATCCAGCCAAACTACGTGTGTTTTCACGGTAGGATTTGTTACATTTTGCATAAAGTAGATCGATTGTGTTTAGATTAAGGGCGAAAATACAAAATAATCCAGCCGAATAGGAGATTCAGCTGGATTTCTAACCTCTATTAACGATATTCATCAATATACAAAGTCTTTCCTGCGGATAAACGCCACCGTACGATGTATTTCCGTATACATGATAATGTCCTCATCAATAAACGGAACTTCCTTTCGGTAATCCTTTAAGAACTTCTCTAATACCGGGGAAGTCTTCGCCGGACGGCGAAATTCAATACCTTGTGCCGCATTCATCAACTCGATCGCCAAGATATGATCCAAGTTGTCCATGATCTTGAACAATTTCGTCGCCGCATTCGCCCCCATACTCACATGATCCTCTTGTCCATTGCTGGATACGATAGAGTCGCTACTTGCCGCATAGCAATACATCTTATTCTGGCTCACCATACTGGCAGCCGCATATTGAGGGATCATGAAGCCGGAATTCAGGCCGGGATTAGCTACCAAGAACTCAGGTAATCCACGTAATCCCATGATCAACTGGGCCACACGGCGTTCCGAAATATTACCTAACTCGGCCAAGGCTATCGCAAGGAAATCATACGAAATCGCCAAAGGCTGACCATGGAAATTACCACCCGATATGATCTTATCCTCCTCCGGGAAGATCGTCGGGTTATCTGTCACGGAGTTTATCTCGGTGAGAAGGACACCCGCCACGTAATTTATCGCATCTTTTGTCGCGCCATGTACTTGAGGAATACAACGAAACGAATACGGATCTTGAACATGTTCCTTTTTTCGAACGATCAACTCACTACCTTCCAATAGTCGTCGAAAAGCCGCCCCAGTCTCGATCTGTCCGGGATGCGGACGCATTTGTTGGATACAATCCATGAAAGGATCAATACGACCATCGAATGCCTCCAAGGATAAAGCCGCGATCAAATCGGCTTTCTTGGATATACTAAACGCACGCATCAAGGCAAATACACCATTAGCGCTCATAAATTGCGTACCGTTCAATAAAGCCAAACCTTCTTTACTCTTCAACTTCACTGGTTTCCAAGCGAATTCATCCAATACGCTAATAGCTTCCCGTTTGCGTCCTTTATAATAAACGTCGCCAACGCCAATCAGAGGTAGGAACAAATTCGCCAAAGGAGCCAAATCACCGGAAGCGCCCAAAGAACCGCGGTCGTACACGATCGGAAGCACATCATTGTTGAAAAAGTCCAAAATACGCTGCACGGTGATTACTTGTACACCACTGTGCCCCAACGAAAGGGCATGGGCCTTCAATAACATCATCAGACGGACAATCACCGGGCTCACCTCATCCCCTACACTACAGGCATGGCTTTTCACCAAGTTCTCCTGCAAAGTACTTAATTCATCCGGAGAGATATTCTTATTACATAAGGAACCAAAGCCGGTAGTAATCCCATATAAAGGCCCTTCCTGTTGCTCGATCTTATGGTCTAAGTAATCCCGACAACGCTGGATACGTTCCCTTACCTCGGGCGAAAGCTCCAGTTTCATATTTTGAGTAAGAATCCGTTCGATTCCCTCAAAGGAAAGAGGCTCGGAACCTACATAATAAACGTTGCTCATATCCTATAATTTAGTCTTTACCCAATCCAATAATTTTTGCTCCACACGGATAGCGTTTGCCTCTAGTTCATCCGCTTTTTTACGCATTGTATCGACAAACTCCTTATCATGGATAGAAGTCAAGTTAATCCGGACGTTCAACAAAGCTCCCAACACACAAGAACGGGCAGCCATCATCGCCACGCAAGCGTCTGTCACGGCATTCTGGTTACCTTTATGAGCCACATAAATGATCGTCTCCATTACGGACCCAATCTCGTTCGCTACCCGCATTGGGATAATAGCGGCCTCCTTTGTAGCGTTCTCAATCTCATTTTTACGGACAGCTTGCTCGTCTTCTGTCTCTTTCGGCAATTTAAAGGCAGAAAAGACATGGTCATAAGCCTCGCTATCCTTATCGATATATTCAATAAGACGTTCACGGATCAAAGCCGCCTCAGTAGCGATCGTTTTCATCTGGCCTTCCACCTCCGCATACTTCTTTTTACCGATAGTCAGATGAGCCACCATCTCCGTCAAGGCTGTCGCTATAGCGCCATTCAAAGCAGATATACTTCCACCTCCGGGTACAGGAGCGCTGCCTGCCGTTTCTGCCAAAAAATCTTTAATTGTCAAGTCTGCTAACATAGTATTTTGATTTAAATGATTCAACAATTCTTATCTCACATCATAAAAAGTTCCCCATTCTTGATTACGGTATCCACGAGATTCATACCCACATGATAAGGGAGAAACTTATAAGAGGGATATTTCAGCAAGATCACGTCCGCACGTTTCCCTACACTGATACTCCCGATCTCAGAGGCACGTCCCACAGCCGCAGCTCCATTAATGGTCAATGCCGTCACCGCTTCTTCTGGAGTCATCTTCATATAGATACAAGCCAAGGCTATCATCATCGGGATCGAAGCCGAGAAGCAACTTCCCGGATTCAGATCGGAAGCCAAAGCCACGGCACAACCGGCATCTATCATCTTCCGGGCAGGCGCATACGGCTCATTCAAGGAAAAAGCGGTTAGAGGAAGCAAGGTAGCCACGACACCCGCTTTCGCCATACGCTGGATACCGATATCCGATACATGCAACAAATGATCGGCACTCACACACCTCAAGGAAGCCGCCAGTTCCGCTCCCCCAAAAGGAACGATCTCGTCCGCATGCATTTTCAATTTAAAACGATGATGCCGGGCGGCCCGGAGCAAACGCTCACTCTGTTCTAGAGAGAAAACCCCTTTCTCACAAAACACATCACAAAACGTAACCGTATGTTCGGCACGGACAGCCGGAAGCACTTCCGCTATGATATAATCCACATAATCATCCGCAAGACCGGCAAATTCAGGTGGAACCGCATGCGCCCCCAGAAAAGTAGATACGACATCTACCGGATGTGATTCATTCAAGTCTGACATAACGCGAAGCTGAACCAGCTCCGTCCGTAAGTCTAAACCATAACCGCTTTTACCTTCCACCGTAGTAACCCCCATGGAAAACAGCTCATCCAGACGTTCTTCTCCCGCATTCCATAATGTATCGAAATCACTTTCACGTGTGGCTTTCATCGTATTCACGATACCTCCACCACGTTCCATGATCGACATATAAGTATCTCCCCGTAACCGCCAAGAGAATTCCTCCTCCCGGTAACCGCCAAAGATAAAATGTGTATGACTATCTACAAACCCGGGTAAGACCGCTTGATTTTCTGCCCGAATCTCCAGATAATCTTCCGCATGAATGGCCCGAAGCACTTCCTCCGTAGGCCCTACGTGCGTGATAACTCCTTCCGACATCGCTACGGCTCCATCCTCTATAATGCCTAAATCAGACATCTCCGCTCCCCGCCGTGCCCTATCTCCATGACAGGTGACGATCTGGGCCGCATTCCTGATTAATATCTTGCTATCTTCCATACACTATTCCATAATACGAGCTTCCAGCACTTGATTCATTGAGAAATCCTCCAATCCCAAATAGTAGGAAGCGGTATCAATTAACGCCTCCATAGGAACCAAGCCGATAATCTCGCTACCCACAACCGGAACACCATACCTTCGAGCCTCGATACGAACCAGCTCGAAAGCCCGGTATAAAGCTGTACGGGTATAATCGGTCATATTGATAGAAACCTGTACGATACCACGTTCTCTCAACTCAACCCCCATCGCCTTGCAATAGCGTAAGCCTCCACCTATAAAACGAATTTTCTTCGCTATATCAGTAGCGATTTGTAATTGATCCGTACCTAGGTTCACATTATAAGCGACCAAAGGCATACGAGCTCCTATAGCGACTGTACCGGCCGTAGGATGTCGGTCGGCCGGACCAAAATCAGGTTTCCACTCCGGTAGATGGATCTTCTCTGCCATCCCCTCAAACTCTCCTTTACGAATCGCAGCCAAGTTCTCCCGATGAGGGGCTGAAGCCGATTTCTCATATAAAAAGACCGGTATGGCGTAGCGAGAGCCGACCTCCTCCCCTAACTCCTTGGATAAGGCGATCGCCTCTTCCATCGTACATCCGCGAATCGGAATAAAGGGAACAACATCCACGGCACCCATCCGCGGATGCTGTCCGTTGTGCTTATTTAAATCAATCAACCCAACAGCGACACCTATGGCCTCCAGCACGGCCTGTTTTAAGGCAACCGGTTCCCCGACTACGGTAACAACCAAGCGATTGTGATCCTCGTCATTACTATAATCCAATAACTTAACACCTTCCTTAGCACGGAAAGGCGCCACGATCTTATCTATCTTCTCCAGATCCCGTCCTTCGCTGAAGTTGGGGACACATTCCATAATCTTGTTCCAAGTGCTCATACCATTTTATTTAATGATGTTTGTACGATTTCATGAATAAACGTTTTCTCAGGAATATATGGGAGGGTAATATGATATTGCCCACCATGATTTTCATTAAAAATGGCGCTTGTAGCTATCGCATTCGGGTTACGAGCCCATGAACGACGAGCGACACCTCCCATTACGTCCCATATCATAGCGGAACGAAGTATCTCATCCACCCGCTCGCTACCATCGAGAACCATGCCAAAGCCTCCATTTATCGCTTTGCCGATACCAACCCCACCGCCATTATGAAGGGCGACCAAGCTCATACCTCGAGCGGCATTTCCCGCGAAGCACTGCACCGCCATATCAGCCATCACATTGCTTCCGTCTTGAATATTGGAAGTCTCCCGGAACGGGGAATCCGTACCGCTTACGTCATGATGGTCTCGTCCCAACATAATCGGCCCCACCTCTCCTTCACGCACCATCCGGTTAAACTCTAAGGCGATCTTCAAACGTCCTTCCGCATCTTGATATAAGATCCGGGCTTGCGTACCAACAACCAACCGGTTCTTCTCGGCATCACGAATCCAATTATAATTATCCATGTCCTGTCCTCTTCGAGTCGGGTCAATACATGCCATAGCCGCATGATCCGTACGGATCAAATCTTCCGGCTTACCGCTCAAGCATACCCAACGGAAAGGGCCGTAACCATAATCGAATAATTCCGGCCCCATGATATCTTCTACATAGGAAGGCCATATAAAACCGTCCTTTTCATCCACACCGTTACGGGAGATCTCGTTTATGCCGGCATCATAGATCGCTTTCATGAAGGAGTTCCCATAGTCAAAGAAATAGGTTCCCCGAGCCACCAAGCGTTTGATCACCTCGAAATGCCGCTTCAACGTTTTATCTACTAAAGCACAGAAATCCTCCCGGTGATGAGCTAATAATTCCGTACGTTCCTCAAACGTCACGCCTACAGGGCAATAACCACCTTCATAAACCGCATGGCAAGAGGTTTGATCACTCAAAAGGTCGATGGGAAGTTCTTGCCTATCGGCATACTCCAATAAATCTACGATATTTCCATGAAAAGCGACAGAGATCGGTTCTTTCTTACGGATCGCCTCATTAGCTAATGAAAAGGCTTTCTCCAGATCATCCGTCACATGTTGAACCCATCCTTGGGAGCGGCGTGTCTCAATACGGGAAGCATCTACTTCCGCTATTATACTGGCAGCACCGGCAATCACGGCGGCTTTTGGTTGAGCGCCACTCATTCCTCCTAAACCGGAAGAGACGAATAGGTGGCCTCGTAAATCTTTATCTTGCGGAATCCCTAATTTTTTACGTCCGGCATTCAGCAACGTATTAAATGTACCATGTACGATACCTTGCGGGCCGATATACATCCAACCTCCGGCCGTCATCTGCCCATAATTAGCGACTCCCATCTGGGCTGCGATATGCCAATCTTTCTGGTTATCGAACATTCCCACCATTAACGAATTCGTGATAATCACTCGCGGGGCATCCGGCTTAGAACGAAACAACCCTAAAGGATGTCCGGACTCTATCACTAAAGTCTGTTCCTGGGTCAGTTCCTCTAAATACTTCTTGATTAAACGATATTGCATCCAATTTTGGCAGACTTGCCCGGTCTCGCCATATGTAACTAATTCATAAGGGTATAAAGCGATATCAAAGCAAAGATTATTATCGATCATTACTTGAAAGGCTTTTCCCTCGATACATTTACCTTTATATTCATGGATAGGCTTCGCTTTCAAGTCTCCCTGCGGGCGGTAACGGTAACCATAGATCCGTCCCCGGGTCAATAATTCCTCCATGAACTCAAGGGCCAGCTTCTCATGTAATTCAACAGGAATATAACGAAGAGCGTTCATCAATGCCGTCTCTGTTTGAGCGGGCGTAAGTGAATAGCCGCGATCTGGGGCACGGCGAATACCGGAAACGAAGGAAGGATATTCCGGCAAATAGTTATCAAGATGTATTTCCATAACGTGAATGATTTAGTAGGTGCTTACAATCTGCAAGGAATTTTACGGATTCAACGCCGACAAGTTAGCGATTATCCAAATCCCAACCAATTATCATTCTATGTTTAGAAGCATAAAAAAGCCCCGTCTCTCTCATCCTCCCTAAGGGAAAGAAAGACGGGGGCACAATTATAAAAGTTCAGCAAAAGAACACAAAAAAGGGCGCATCAAAAATGACACACCCTTTTCGTAACGAAAGTAAAATCTTTATGACCAGCCTTTATTTAAGCCTACACAGTAAAACGAGTTTAGCTCATGGAATGCTGTTAAAATCAACGTACAATTAAGCCTCTTATACCTCCAACGATATACTCAATATCCCGATCCGTCACATACGGTCCGGAAGGTAGACACAACCCGACTTTAAACAAAGATTCGCTCACCCCATTCACGTAAGCCGGGCAATCCTTATAGACAGGTTGCTTATGCATCGGTTTCCACAAAGGACGAGACTCTATGCCCATCGCATCGAGTCCCATACGCATCGCCTCGACATTGGCATTCGGCTCACAATCCGTATGTGTGTTAACTGCTGCGTGAGTCACGCCACCCGCACCACCAACAGCTCCTTGTATCGTTGCTTGATAAGCCCCTTCCTGTCCTCTCACCCTCAATAAAGGATCCAAAACAATCGTATTCAACCAATAATTACTATCAAAACGACCGGAAGGATTCTCATGCAAAGTGATCCCTCTCACATCTCTCAACAGCTCCCGATATAAATCACACGTATGCTTATGATGAGCCACATGAGCATCAGCCACCGTCATCTGACCACGCCCGATACCCGCACAAATATTAGACATCCGGTAATTATACCCGATCCGCTCATGCTGGTAATACGGATAAGCCTCCCGAGCCTGCGTCGCATAGAACATGATCTCCTTCTTAGCCTCCTCGTCCGGACAAATCAACGCACCACCGCCACTGGTCGTAATCATTTTATTCCCATTGAACGACAGTACCCCATATTTCCCAAACGTACCCAACATACGTCCATCATAACGAGAGCCAAAACCCTCCGCCGCATCCTCAATGACCGGAATCCCATACCGATCAGCAACAGCCATAATCTCATCCACCTTATAAGGCATCCCATACAAGGCCACCGGAACAATCGCTTTCGGTGTTTTTCCCGTCTTCTCGATACGATCCTTTATCGCCTCTTCCAGCAATACCGGATCCATATTCCAAGTATCCACCTCTGAATCCACGAACACAGGCGTAGCCCCCAAATAAGTGATCGGATGCGAGGAAGCACAGAAAGTAAAGCTTTGTACCAGCACCTCATCCCCCGGCTTCACGCCACAGGCAAGCAACGCCAAATGTACAGCGGCAGTACCAGCAGACAGAGCCACCACATGTTTATCCTCACCCATGAATTCCTCCAGATCTTTCTCGAATCCATTCACGTTCGGACCTAGAGGCACAACCCAATTGGTATCAAAGGCTTCTTTGATATACATTTGTTCTTTACCGCTCATGTGAGCGAGGCAAAGATAAATTCGTTTATTCATGATTTATTTTATGATTAAAGATCCTTTCCAAGCACTGTATAAACAATTATTTTGACATCTTTCCCAAAAGACCAATGATCCATATAATCAATATTTATCCGCACTTTATCCGGAAACAGTACCTCATCATTATATTTTTGAGGGTTTTCCTGTTCTGCCAATAGCTCTTCTTCATTCCGATATTTCAAACTAGCAGGACCTGTTATTCCAGGTTTCAAGAGTAACATTCTCCTATCATCCCCTTCCAGCTTATCCGCATAGCCCGGTACATCCGGACGAGGTCCCACAAAACTCATGTCACCTATCAACACATTCCACAACTCCGGTAATTCATCCAACTTGTATTTCCGCAATTTCGCCCCCAAAGGAGTGATACGGCTCTCACCTTTCACAGAGACAGAACTTCCCGAATGGCTAACCGTCATCGAACGGAATTTGTACATGGTAAACAACCTCCCGTACTGCCCCACCCTCTTCTGCTTGAAAATGATAGGACCTCCTGGCATCTTAATGCGGATCAGGAGAGCTATAAATAATAAGACTGGAGACAAAAAAAGCAGGCCGAATAGAGAGGATACTCGGTCAAAAAGAGATTTAAAAAACATGACGGAATACTATCAATACTTGTTTCTACGCATTGCTTCCATATTCAAAATCGCTTTTACTGATTGAACAGGAACTAACTTACGAAAAGGGAATAATATATTTACAGCTATTTTCATCCACCATTGATAAACAATCTGCAATTGGCAATAAGCTTTTCTAAAATGAAATTTCTCTATCAAAAAAGGCTGAATGCCTGAATGCTCTGTAATACTTCGAGCACCATCACTTACATATTTCAAACATAACTCCTGCAAATAATAACGGTTCATTTCATAAATAAGCCCATAATAAGGATAAGTGGAATTTCTTAAATAAGCAGGGTCGGCTTTCATTGTATTATACTCGCAGCAATCCTTATGAAGGGTATTAATAGCTAATGCAACCACTTTATGGGTTTTCTTTTCATATACGCACCAAAAATCAACATTACCCGCTATTTCACTTTGTTGTATCCGGTTTCTAAAAGACTCCATAGTTATCGGAGAAGCTTTTACACGATAACTTTCTACAGCTGCTTGAAAAATGGGAAATCCTACCCGAAGCATTTCACTTGCAGGCACACGGTATACATCGTATGTCTTTAATGATTTCTTCACTTGATTTCTCATTTTTGAAGACAATTCTTCCATTCCTACAAAAGAATCCTTTATGACATACCAAAATGAAGTTTCATGTCCACAGTCCCAGTCGTACACATTCCTTAACAAATACCCCCCCCTATTTAACAGTTTTACACACTGATTCGTTGGCAGATTACAACTATAATGCGGAGGGCATTTACTCAACCAGCAACCTTTATATAAAGCAAAGCTATCTTCCATTCTTCAAAACACTAATTATACCATTTAAAGATCCCCATCCATATGACACATGAAGGACAAAGAAACTAATCAATAAATAACAAAAGCTCAAATGTTTACTTATTGTCAACTTCATTCCGATGCCACCTAAGGTCAATAAATAAGTCAACAAAGAAACTATGGTAACAAAAACAAACGACGACCAAATCAAACTGCAAAACAAAGGAACTATCAATGAAAGAAGAAACAGCAGGGGGATAAAATGACGTAATGAAAGTGAACCCATTTGTTTTGTATAGTACACCGTCAATACGTTCCATTTCCCATTCCCGTAATTATTCTTCGCCAGTCCTTTAAATGTCTCACGAGCTAGATAAACACAATATGTATCAGGCACAATATAAATATGTCCTCCCCCTCGTACTATACGCTTGTTCAATTCTATATCCTGATTCCGGATCAGGCGTTCATCATACACTCCATATTTGTCAAAGACTTCTCTTTTCCAACAGCCAAAAGGAACCGTATCCACCTCCATCACTTTGTCAACTCCTAAACGAAAAGTAGAATTTCCGACACCGAACTTATTGCTTAAAACTTCCCTAATAGCTAAAGTTTTAGGTGTCTTATTAAGCACATCCGTTCTGCAAGCAGCCCCGACATTGTCAGCATCAATAGTTTCCAAAGCTTTCACTAATACCGAGAAATAATTTGCTGGATATTGCGCATGAGCATCCAAACGCATAATGACATCCCCTTTTGACACCCTTATCCCGATATTCATAGCTATCGGTACTATACGCTTTTCATTATTCAACAAATGGATAAAAGGGTATTGCCTTGCATAGTTTTCCACTATATCACGAGTGCCATCCTTGCTCATACCGTCCACAAACAGCACTTCCAAGCAATCCTTGGGATAATCTTGAAACAAAATAGACTGAATGCACACATCAATATATTTCGCTTCATTATATATAGGACAAATAACAGAAAGCATCATTACAGTCTTCCGTCTATTACTTCTCTATCCAATATACCTTTCACATCATAGATGACCCCGTTCTCATTTTTCAGGAACGACCGGATATCCTCTTTTTTAAAGGCATCATGAGCGACACCTAACACTACGGCATCAAATTGTCCACGTAGCTCTTCCAAAGAACAATCTGTCAAAGCAATGCCATATTCATGGTTAACTTTAGCTGCATTTGCCCAAGGGTCATATACCGCAATATTTTCAGTATATTCAGACAATGTACTATAAATATCCACAATTTTTGTATTTCTGATATCCGGACAATTCTCTTTGAATGTAATACCAAGTAACAAGATTTTGGCATCTTTCACCAGTACGCCCTTTTTGTTCATTAATTTAATCACTTGGTTAGCCACATAATCCCCCATACCATCATTCAAACGACGAGCAGCCGACATAATACGTGGCAACACTCCGTAAACCTGCGCCTTCTGTATCAAATAATAAGGATCCACACTGATACAATGGCCACCCACCAAGCCAGGTTTTAATTTAATGAAGTTCCATTTAGAAGAAGCAGCTTCTATCACATCATTCGTATCTATTCCCATAGCATTGAATATCTTCGCCAATTCATTCATAAAGGCAATATTCACATCGCGCTGAGAGTTTTCAATGATCTTAGAGGCCTCCGCAACTTTAATACTAGGTGCTTTATGCGTACCATTCACTAAGATCGAATTATAGACCCCATCTACAATGTCTGCAATTTCAAGAGTTGACCCGGAAGTTACTTTTTTAATTTTTTCTACTGTATGCTCTTTATCGCCAGGATTGATGCGTTCTGGAGAATAACCCGCAAAGAAATCAACATTAAATTTCAAACCTGAAACTTTTTCTACAACTGGTAGACACTCTTCCTCTGTTACCCCCGGATAAACCGTAGATTCATAAACCACAATATCCCCCCTTGAAATTACTTTTCCAACAGTTTCACTAGCACCCCATAACGGCTTCAAATCCGGACGATTATTTACATCTACAGGGGTGGGAACTGCAACGACATAGAAATTGCAATCTTTAATATCTTCCAACTTTGTAGTACAGATAAAACCATGATTTTGAATAGCGTCTTGAAGCAATTCATCTGAAACCTCAAATGTAGCATCATGTCCTGCCATCAAAGCATCTACACGTGGTTGGCTCATGTCAAAACCCACTGTTTTATACTTCGTCGAGAAAAGGCGGGCTAAAGGAAGCCCTACGTAACCGAGACCGATTACGGCAATTTTAATCTGATTCATGAAATATTCTGCTAAGAGTTAAATTCTTTTTTTTGCAAATTTGGCAGGAATACCTGTGTAAATAGCATCTTCACACGCTTCCTGTAAATGTTTTGTTAATACAGCACCTGCAGCCAATACAGAACGTGCTGGTAATATGGCACCTGGTAATATGACACAATGAGCTGCAACCCAACAACCATCTTGAATTGTGACTTCTTTCTCTACAGATATACCGTAACGATATGAGCCATCCCAAAAAGTATGATTTCCAGTAGTTAGTAAACAACCAGGACCAAACATTACATTATTACCAATAATAGCTTTCCCATGAGCATATATGATATTCCCCATTGCTAAATAGACATTATTTCCAACAGTAAGTCCCTCAATAGAATTCAATGTTACGTTATGAGCTACTTGAAAATTACTTCCACATGAATGCATTCCTAAACTATATATGAATCCCCGAAACCTCATAATTAACGGAATGTCAGGAAAAAAAAACAGCGCAGTTTTAACCAGCCAAGAATATAATAAGAGTAAACGATGCTTCATACAGTTTTTATCTTGTTATACAGGAGATCTAATCTGTTTTTATCTGATTTACCCCAAAAAGCATGTAATATCCGTTTTTTATCTTTATCATCAATCTTTAGAGTATCGTTTGATGCAATCACCGATAAAAAATCAGTCATAGAATAAACTCTTTTTCCTGGTGTATATTCGTCGTAATCAAAGGCTAAATCATTACTATTTTCTATGAAACGTTCTTTATCAAATGGATATAATAAAATGCTTTTGTTTAATAACAAGAAATCATAATAGATGGATGAATAATCTGTTATAAGGACATCAACAAAAGGAAGAAGAGGATAAATATCTAATCTCTTATCTAAAAAATAAATATTAGAATACTCCTTTTCATTTACATTCTGCAATATTCTTACTGCAGGATGAAGTTTCAATATAAATAATCTATTCTGTTTTATTAGAATATCATTCAGTTTTTCAAAATCAAAATTAGCTTCACGTATAAAATCATCACTCAAGTTACCTCGCCAAGTTGGCATATAAAGATATACTTTATCATAATGAGATAGTTTAGCAACCATTTCCCTCATTGACTTGGACTCATATTTATCAATAAATGAAAGAATTTCATTCTGAGATTTACACATATAATAACAACGGGGATAGACTGCATCAAAAACGACCTTATCATCCAAAGAAAACATTTGCTTAAAATGCTTATCCATCATATCGGAGGTAGACAAAAACAAAGTATTCTTTTCATACATGTGCGGAAGAAGTATTTTTGTTAAATAACTACTATTCTTCTTTGAAGCAAAATTGTTATCTTTTTTACCTCCATTTCCTCCTTTAATCCCAACACCATGCCACAAGTTAATCTTGCGCACATTACCAGAAGTAAAGAAGTTTATATCTTTAGAATGATATGTAAAAACATATACATGAGCTGTTAATGAGTGATATAATCCTTTTAGCGAATACTTAAGATATGCCTCAAATCCCATTTTATGAATTCTTTCTACAGTATCTCTGGAGGATGTTATCCAAATGGGACGAATCTCGTCTTTCTGTTCATTAGCATATATAAATAAATATTTAGCATTATCTGTAAATCCTACATTGGTTCCAAATAGCCATTTATTTCTATTACGAATACACAAAAAAGAGAAAACATATAAAGGGTATCCAAATACGACTTCTAGCAATCGACTTAGAAGATATCGTTTATCACGCATTTTCAAAAATGTCTTTAACAATTTTAATGGTGCCATTTTATATCAATTTTAGCTTTACATCTATTACTTGCCCAGTTAAATCAGAAACTAAAAGTTTTGCTGTTGCTACTGCTACATCCATTGATTTCAACAAAGTATCCTCAGGTTCTATTCCAAAATTTTTGGTACGCATAGGAGTCTTTGTACGCTCCGGATTCACGCAATTCACGCGAACGCCCAAACTTCCCCATTCTTCAGCCAAAGCCTGTACAAAATTTACAGTGGCACATTTCGTAGAAGAATAGATACTATAATTCATGCGACCACGGGTATAAGAACTGGAAGTATAGAATACTAATTGCCCACGGCTCTTTTCAAGATAGGGATATGCCTCTTTAGCCACATGTACCATTCCCTTATAATTGATGTCTATAGCCTCCTCTATCTGTTCATAACTCATGTAAGCCAATGGTTCTTTATAAAGAACGGATGCCGTATCAATAACATAATCTATCCTATTCACCTCTTTGGCAACTGAAGAAAAAGCAGAACGTACACTATCCAAATCTTTGATATCTACATGGTTCATACTTCTGCTGAAACCATATACAATAGCTCCGCAATCGCGGCACAAATTCATTACGTCAAGACCTATGCCAGATGATGCACCGAAAAGAACCACTACTTTTCCCCGCAATTTTTCTTTTTCCTCATCAGTCAGTACATGCTCCTGGAAATTAGTCATTCGTAATTGAAACAACTTCTCTATCAAATAAAAATCCTCTTTATAAGTCAACTTCATATTGCTATCTTCCCCCTCTACCACATATATTTTTATTTCAGGAAGATACTTCAACACCACACCACAATCGTCTGTTGTGATGAAGTCGGGATCTCTTAATGCTTTCTCATAAGCGGCTTTTATGGTGTTCAAACGGAATCCTTGAGGAGTTTGCCCTCTTCTTAACACCCGACGGGGGGGAATCCCCATAATTGTATTGTCACTGCCAACCTGTATAATCGTATCGGCCGATGGAATTGCAACATCTACCGCTTCACAATTCTGCAAAGCCACTATCACTCGGTCTATTATTTGAGAACTTATCAAAGGACGAACTGCATCATGAAATATCAAATTGCACTCTTCCTCATTTTCATAAGCTTTAATGGCAGATAAAGAAGAGTAATGTCTTTCCGCACCACTCATCAATATCTTCTTTACTTTAGAGAATTTATTTTTTACAACATATTCCCCTATTTTATGATGATACGCCTCATTGGCAACAATGGCTATCTCATCAATAAGACTATGACGTTGAAATGTTGATATCGTATGTTCAATTACTGTGAGGCCTGCAACCTTCAAAAATTGTTTGGGGATTCCTGCGTTCAAACGACTACCAATACCACCAGCTAAAATTATGGCTATATTCTTCATGTCTTTTATTTTACCAAATATTGTTTATACTTAAATATGCTAATAATATACTCCCATTCTTTTTTGATATCTTTAATATTCAGCAATAGAGGAGTCTTCAAAAGGAAATAGGCTATCTGAAAAAACAAAAATCTTACATAGCTATGCTCCTTTTGTATGCAATACATCAGAGAAGCGGTATTGTACACTCGTGAAAATTGTGATGTAGAACTAGATTTCACAAAATGAATAATTTCCGGTCCTGGAATAAGATAGGAATGATAACCTGCATCGTAAAGACGTTTACACAACTCCACATCTTCAAAATACATAAAGATGTGTTTATCAAACATCCCTATTTCTTCAAACAGTTCTTTCCTAATAAATAAATCTGCTCCTATCACGTACTCTACTTTGCAGGAAGCATCCGATAATGGGATTTCCTCGTTGGAAGGAACCATAAAAAGTCTTTTCACTCCCATCATAAGATATTTTCTCATCGAATAAAAATTGCCACCGCTTTTAGTGTAAATACCATTACCATCTTTCAAATAAGTACCTAATGCACCTAAATTTTCTCTTGCATGAAGAAATTCCAAAAAATATGGGAAAGGGTCATTTTTTAATACTGTATCTGAGTTCAATAAAAACAAATATTGTCCAGAGGCATACTTCGTTCCCCAATTATTGGCCCGTCCAAAACCTAAATTATAATTACTCGCAACTAATTTAACAGATGATGCGTATCTTCTTTTTATTTCATCTACTGAATTATCTGAAGAAGCATTATCCACCAAAACAACCTCAAATTTACAAGAGTGAACGTTCTGAAAAATTGAATCTATACACGCACATGTCAAAGCGCATGTATTATAGTTTACTATAATTATGGATACTAATATATCATTCATCTTTTAAGAAAAATTGGTACAATCCTTTAGGAGCACAAGAAATTATTAAAGATTTACCCCAAAATGCACCTCCTTCTGGTTCATTATTCAAAATATCCTGTACTTCTATTATTCTTTTTATTTCTTTTTCCTTTAAATCTATTATAACAATAGCCTTTTCTTTACCATATTGGACCTGACTATCAGCAGACGCACCTGATGGCAAATAAAGAGTATGATTGTGTATTACCCCTCCTTGCAAAATATGAGGAAAAAAAACTTCAAAAGAATCTTCTATATCAACATCACTCAATATTACTTGTGGGATATTAATAGACGGTAAGTTAAATTTTACAATTTGAGTAGCAAATCCATTCCGTTCTTTATTAAATGGATATAACTGAGTAACAGCATAAATATGATTAGTCTCTCTGTCTACAATCCAATCATGCACTACTTGAGGTTTATTATCTATCCGAAATTGTATTATCTGAATTAAACGAGATTCATATACTGTAATATTCTCTACATAACATCTATGTGGAGCTTCACATTCAGAAATATATAATGCAGGAAATTTATTATTATCTTTTGGATACTCAACACCAAAACAAGCATTGTTTGCATGATTTTTTGCATGAGCAGATGCTAATATTAAGGAGGCTACAAACAAATCTTTTCTCATATCATAAATCCTACATAGTCCTGTATTAGTCAGCAGAAAAGCATATTGTTCATAGATCGCCATTCCTTGTCCCCATTTCTTTTGATAATTGGTTTCTACAGGAAGGTATTTTACATTTTGCGAAGCTTTACAAGTACAAAATAGAAATAATGAAATAATAAAAAAGGTACTTAGGAAATACACTTTCACTATTCTGAATAACATATCAAACAAAACTGGACGTTAACGATACTTATTATTATTGGTTATTTCAATGCAATTTTCTTAAATTCTATTCTTATATGTATGCTTACTAAAAAACAGAAACAATGCAAATAGAATCGTTTGAAATGTCACCCAAAAGTATTGAAAAAAGAAATCTGCAAAAAATTGGAATACAAGCATATAAAAGAAAGAAGAATAAATAACCAATGCGACTTTATATCCTTTCTCCATCCCTTTCCAAATTCCTCCCCAGAAAGTGCCTAATAATATAGAAAATACTATTATTCCCCAATACCCCCAATCAACATAATAACTAAACATTATTGTATAGACGTTTACTGGTAGTGGAGTGTATGTCCAATTATACAAATTAAAAGGATCAGGATTCCCTTCCACAGAAAAACCTAATGTCTGTAAAAAGGGGATAATGAACCTTAAAGTATATTCCCCATGAAAATCTGAGATATAATCAATATAGGTGTTTAGTACATTATCAAAAGCTGGCAACGGTGCTAAAAAATAAACAGATATAAATTTCACAAAATCAAATTCATAACCATCGCCTGCTCTAAGTAAATGAACTGTTAACATCAACCCTAAAAAACAAACCAAATAAACAAATAATTTTCTTTTAGAAAGCGTATTATTATAAGATGAAATAGCCCAAAAAGCTAATAATAACTGCGCCATAGCATATTTATTACTTCGCATCACAAAAAACAATAAAACTAAACATGCATATATAATAACAAATAGATTTTTTTTCTTTTCTACATACAATAAACTTATCAATACCGCTACACTTTGCCCCACTACAGCCATTGCAAAAGTTACATATATCGGATACTGGAAATCATCTTCCCCTTCCATTGCTAAAACACTTGATTCACGTATACCTCTAAATATATTATCAGAGTTATAATAATTCCCTTTTATATATAAACCATAAATTGCAATTATTAAACTAATAATAAATATAGGAAGTAGAACTTTCATTGCACTATTATATCTTTCATAACGCCAATTAACAAATATAGGAAAACGTACATAACAAATAGCAAGTGAAGAAAAGCAAAAACCAATATTCCACAGCAATAATACTCCATAAAATTTATCAGATAAAGCATATAAACCATGGTCTAATGTTTGATAAATCAATAGAATACAAAACCACAAAAAGCTTGTTATAAAAGCTGGATGTGATATTGTTTTAAAAATCCTATATGTTGCGCAAGCTAACAACAGCAATATTATAATTACTACAAAAGACATACTTAAAGTTACTACATTTTCCTTAAATAAAACAGAAAGCACAAACCATATAAGATTCCATAAGACAATATCGCAAGACACATTTCCAATAAAGACAAAATGTCTCCTAATACAATTACCAACAGTACATAAATAGACGTACAGATAGCAATTATTTTAAAAAGATAGTGCAATAACCATCTTAATGAATAAATTGAGCGTAAATAGTATAGTAACAATATATGTACTACCATTTCGGTTGCTAACAGACTGATAGCAGCTCCTATAGCTCCATAGTGAGGCATTAGTAAAATATTTAAAACTAAACTAACCAATGCCCCTATGGCAACACAATTCAAGAACGTCTTCATTTTATTCAGACTTACATAAATTACATACAAACTGAGGCCGGATGTAATCAAAGTGGGTGCAACTATTTTTATAACCATGTCGGCACCTTCAAATGTTTCAGAAAAAAATATGTCGCACAACGGTAATGATACTAACTCTAATAAAAAAAAAGCAGGAACACTTATTAATAATGAATATCTAAATAAATCCTTCGTTTTATTCTGATATTCCTGCTTCGACTGATTATGATGCAAATAGGCTAATCGGGGCATCATTACAGTTCCCAAAATCCCTATAAAAGTAATACCAATACGTACTAACCTATTGGGATAATCGTAAATTGCAACTTCGTCTATACTTGATAGATACCCCAGCATGACTTTATTTAGAGAAAGATACAAGGAGGTAAAAACACTTGGAATAAAAACAAATATCGCAGGCTTAAATATATTTTTTAAAGAGAGAGTTAATGATGAAAATCGAGGAACAATCTCCAATTTATCCAACTCAAACCAAAAAACAACATTACTAATTAATAAAACCCCTTGCTGAATGATAATAAACAAAGACAAATCTTCCTGTTGCTTTACAAAAAGAAAAATGAGTAAAGTGCCTACAAATTTAATTACTAAATTGCGAACAGCAATTAGATCAAATCTTTCCATACCGGTATACGCCCATGAAAGATCTGTCATAGAGGTAAGCATGATGATATTAAACAAGAAATATATATAATCTCCTTGTAAAATCACCCAACTATTGTACAAAAGAATAGCTATTACATTGAAAAAGAATTGATAAGTTAGACATTCTGCAAATTTCTGTTGCTTTCTATTATTATCATCCCTACATTCGGCAATTACTTTAGCACCATAAATTGTGATTCCCAAATTCCCCAACAATACGAAATAACCGACAATAGCCTGCCCAAACGAATTGATACCAAGTGCATCTTTTCCCAATATTCGAGTAATATAGGGCATTAACAGCAGATTCAACAATATACTTGAAGTCTGGACTGCACCATTATAAAAAACATTATTTAGAATACGAGCTTTTGCCAATGTACTGTAAACACTCAATTGCAAACCACCGTAAGCGGTCATTTTAGACCTGTAGTGATTAAAAACAAAAGATATTTATAATTTTTTCAGAAAATTCCGTTCAAGTTCCCAACAATAACGATAACCGGTTACCATTTGTGTAGCAGCAGGTTAACCAGTTGTTAATACTCAATTTAGAGTATATCCTTTTTATAAGGTACCAGAATGGGTGCCTTATAAAAAAATATTATCAAATTCGATTGATTTTTAACTATTGTCATACAGCCAAGTCTATATTTTGCGATGTCAGGCTCAAAAAATATCTGCAACCGTTAAGGATTTCGGTAAAAAATTTGCCAAGATAATCCTATGCGGATCTGCCTTGCAGTTCCACTGTGCTGATTATGCTATGATATACGGTGACAATCTCCGCTCCCTCATCGCTTCCGAAGTGTAGGGAGTTCTTTCGTTTGGTCGTAAAGGGACGAACCACCCTCTCCACCAGATTGTTTGAGATCGGATAACGGCCGTCACTTTATATATAAGTGAAAGCCTCCTTCCAAAACTTGTGAAGATAATTCAGGGCCTCCCGCATACTCGATAGCCAAACCCTCAAACAAATCCTTTCGCCCCTCGAAATAACAATGGAGCATAGAAGTGAACTACGACTTTCCGAAACGGTGGGGGCGACTTAAGAATATATAATCAGACACACCATGTATCATTCTGTACACCAATTCCGTCTTATCTACATACACATAATTCCCCTCTCTCAATTTGGAAAATGTCTGTATCCCTATCGGATATAATCGCCGTCCTTCCATCTTCGTCTCTGTTTATTGTTTCGTCAAGACAAATATAATGTAATTCCTTGTTACCGAAAACATTTCTCCTGAAAATATTCCCCATCAATCCAACTCCTCAAACCGGGAGTTCTGGCTCTTGAACTCAGGCACGAAAGATTTCATTTCTTTCACCATCGGGAGGATCTGAACACGGAGGGATAATTCGGTCAATACACGGATGTGCTCTACCACATCCTTATAGTCATACTCACGAACCGCCGCTACCCGAATCTTCTCATGAGGGGTCTCTTTCGTGTTCTCCTTGTTGTTCAGTAACTCCTCGTACAGTTTCTCGCCAGGACGAAGACCAGTGTATTCGATCTTGATGTCTTTGTCTACCTGCAATCCGGACAATTCAATCATGCGTTTCGCCAAGTCCGCTATCCTCACCGGTTCACCCATGTCGAAAATAAAGATCTCACCGCCCTTACCCATCGTACCGGCCTCTAATACCAGACGACAAGCCTCTGGGATGGTCATGAAGTAACGGATGATATCGGGATGGGTGACCGTCACGGGGCCTCCTTGAGCGATCTGTTCACGGAAACGGGGGATAACCGAACCGTTGCTACCCAATACGTTTCCAAAACGGGTCGTGATAAAGCGCGTATCGCCTTTCACCTTTCCTTGCTCGATCGCAAGGCTCAAGCTCTGTACATAGATTTCGGCCAAGCGCTTGCTACAACCCATGATGTTCGTGGGATTCACCGCCTTGTCCGTACTGATCATCACAAACTTCTCCACACCATAGCTTACAGCGGCATCTGCCATCACACGGGTACCGAACACGTTTGTTCGGATCGCCTCGCAGGGGTTTTCCTCCATTAAAGGAACATGCTTGTAGGCCGCCGCATGGAACACTACTTGGGGGTGCCAGTTTCGGAACACATAATCCACACGTTCCGGATTGCGGACATCGCCGATCACCGGGACAAAGTTCAGTTCCTTGTATTTCTCTTCCAATTCCAGACGGAGATTATGCATCGGGGTCTCGGCAGAGTCGAAGCAAACCAATTTCTGAATCGGGAAATGAGCTAACTGACGGCAGATCTCGCTACCAATACTGCCGGCTGCTCCCGTGACAAGAACGGTCTTCCCTTCCAACAAATTGCCGATCTCGTCCAGGTTGATACGAATCTCCTCACGACCTAGCAAATCCTCGATGCGGATCTCTCGGACTGAACGCTTCGCCTCGCCTCCACGGAGTTCTTCCATCTCCGGGACTACCAACGTCTTCAAGGAAGCCTGCTCACAATAACGGATCAAACGGTCACGCTCCTGATGAGCAACCTTTATATTGGGGAAAAGAACACCGTCCAAATTGTTGCGAGGAATCAAGCGATACAAATCCTCCAAGTTCTCGATTTGATAGACCGGCAACTCAGCGATCCGGATGCTTTTCTTGGAGCTGCCAAAGGAAAGGAAGCCCATGATGCTATAATTCTGCATGAACACCTGACGGTTCGCCGAGGTGGCGATCATCACGCTTTCCTCCTCCGTGCCAAAGACCAGCACCCGCTTGCGTTTCTTGCCAAGTTGCAGGAGGACACTGTTATAGACATTGATCACGAATACACGCAATGCAACCAACATCACGATCGTCAACGTACCGTCCATGATTCCACCCAGCCAATAGATAGAAGGGCTGAAACTGGCTTTCAACAGCCAAAGCAGCAGGAACATCAAGAGCGACTTGCCGATTGCCACACCGCCGATCCGCCACAAGCCACGCAGTGTGGAATGACGAATGACCCCATGGTAGGCCTTAAACAACAAGAATGAAACGACACTGGCCACGAATGAGGAGAGGCCCACTTTCAGCACATCTGGCTCTCCGATACGTATATGCAGGATGGAGAACATTCCTAGTACGCCCAGCAACGATACGGAGAGCGAGACGAAAAGATCCGCACTAAAAATGACCCAACGGTTGATATACCGCAAATTCACCAGACGGCCCAAGGCTAATCGCCATCTGCCCTTATGAAAATCCATCATTTGTACTTTGTTTGTTTTATATTCAGAAGCCTAGTTTTTTCCAACGGAGGTGCCTGCGACTCATGGCGCCCCGAAGCGGCGGGCGTAATACAGCTTTCCATCCGCAAGATCGTACCATCACTCTGGTGGACGATTTGGATCGCATGGGTTGCATTGGGCAGGATCTGCACATTGCAACCGTAGATATGGAGGACGGAACGTGCTTGTTCCGCCCGCTCATGGTTTTCTGTCATATCGTAATTTTTTCAGTAAGGTTATCACTTTTCGTTTCCCTTGGAAAACGAAGTATATATGAACTGCCCTGTAAAGTACATATCAATTGCCCGACATAGTATATATCCTCGGGCACATGCAGTATATCTTCTCAAAAACGGTTAGTTGAACAGTGTCTGGGGCGGCTGCTCCATGCGTCGTTGATACGGGCACGGATGTTGCTGACGCTTTTACCCTTCGTAATCCGTGGGGTGATGGGTAGAAAGAGGCAGATGAAACGCTCTTTGACCATCTCCTCGGGGGTTATTTTCGGCTCGTTCTCTTGCATGACCAAAATAACTTGGGCCAACTCGGTAACCGTCCGGCACTCGACGATCTGCGCAAGATAGCGTTCCAAATCCTCTTCCTTATTTATATAGGTACGGAAACGGATCGCTTCGGGTATGAGGGTGGATTTACCGTCCACCTCCTCTTGGGAGGTTTCCCCGCAATATTCCCCCACATAGAAGTTCTGGACAGCTTCCGTAGCGTTAGGGAGTATCTGGTTGTTGCCGCCGTGTATGGTAATCGTTATATCAGACATAAGGTATATATGAATCGTTTGTCAATGAAAAGTAAACAGTTTGTCAACGGTTATCAACGGATTTGATTTCGCTATTCCGGGGCCGTACTTTCGTATTGTCAACAATAAGTTTAATCTTTAAAAAAAAGAAGTATGATTAATTATTCAACTTACATGTGGAAAAGTCCACTGGATGAGAGCGCAAAGGAACAGGCGTACGCCAAGAACCAAGTGACGAAAGTGATGAGTTTCGATGATTTCGTGAAGCACATCTCAGATCACAACGGTGTTTTCACACGCGGCACGGTAAAAGGCGTGGTAAGCGACACCTGCTCATGCCTAGTGGAACAATTGCTGAACGGCTACAAGGTACAGTTCGGAGAACTGGGCATCTTTAGTATCTCCATTACCTGCGAGCCGGCCGCTACACTCAAGGACTTCTCCAGCGATAACATCAAGGCGGTAAACATTCTATTCAACCCGGGTATAGACTTCGAGAACCTACGTTCTAAAGCAGAGTTCAACCTAGTAACCAGCCGTGCGATCCAAGCCGCATCGCTGAAAGCGGTGAAGGAGAATAAAGACACGGTGGACTTGGCCGCATTGAAGAAAGGAGACTCAGAATCTCCCGATGAGATTTAAATCCAGCCATTGAGAAATACGATTCTTAAACCATGAAGCTTATTTTATTCATTTATTTAAAGACTACAAGTATGAAAAAAACAAATTGGAAGAGCGTCTTGCTCTACATCATCCGTATTGTCGAACTGATCATCACCGGTGCCGCCGGTGGAGCTGCTAGCGGTTTGATCGGATGAGAACCATCACGCTGATTATCGTGCATTGCTCTGCCAATCGGCAGGGCAGTGCCTTACGGATGGCAGACATCGACCGCCTGCATCGCTCGCTCGGCTGGAAAGGTTGTGGATATCACTTTGTCATCCCTACCGATGGAACGATCGAGATCGGCAGACCTCTTGAACAAGTGGGCGCTCACTGCAAGAACCATAACCGGCACAGTATCGGGGTTTGCTATATCGGAGGACTCGCCAACGATGGAAAGACTCCCATGGATACCCGAACGGAAACTCAGCGAGAAGCCCTGCAGGGTTTGCTTCGTGAATTGCGTCAACGATTCCCCAAAGCCCTGATCGTGGGACATCGAGACTTAGACCCGTTGAAATCCTGTCCCTGTTTTGATGTGGTGAGCGAGTTTCCCGGTTAGTTTAACACAGGGAGCCCTTTCACCTCCTTCGTATGCCATGCTTGGTAGGCGGGAACGGAGAGTTCAGGTACAGTTAATAACTTGTAATCCGTCCCGCTCTGCTTAGCTATATGTTTTCGTTCATACAAACGAAGCGAACGATCCGTCACGGAAACCATGACAACCGGAAAAGGGTAAGCGTACAGGCGCATCGGCGTGATCTCACTATCCGGAAAGGCACGACGCAACTGATAAGCGGAACGCTCGAACGCAACCCAATAAGATCCTGTACAATATAAATGGATTGAGTCCTGATTCGTACGCTCACGATCCATGATCTCTCTCAAATGCTCTTTCAACAATAGCATCAAACGGATACCGGAGGGAAGGGGAGACATATTCAACTCTATTCGTGTTTTAGCCAAATATCGTAATCGTGTAAACGCTGTATCAACTGGGCCTTACTTCTCTTAGGCGAAGGGGTATCCTGCCAAGGATCTACTAGCTCATGCGCCATACGGTAATACAGGTTGCTATTCGTGCAGCCGTAAAGCGTAACAAGCAGCAAAGCACGAGAATTCACCGCCTTAACCAATGGAAGCATATTGCGTAGGGTGGAATGCAAACGTTCGAACTCCTCTTCCTGGGCCAACAGCTTATAGGCCGGAAGGAGTAATGAATAGACCTTGCAACGCATCACGTCGGTCTCCACACGTAGGGAAGCATAGCCCTTCAATACCTCATGAGCCAAAAGCTCATCTTCCTTTTCCAATTTGCCCGAAAGATAATAACGCCCCAACGCCTTGTGCATACCTTCCGATAAACGATCATTATCCAAATGGGTATAAACGTGCTTGCCTTTCGTATTCAACTCTATCAACTCATACTCGCCCTGCCTTACCTCAAACAGAGGAACCCACATACAGTCAAGGATACGTACCATGACATCTTTATGACCTCCACCCGGTTGCACTACCACCTCAGCCTCCATTCCCATAAAAGAACCCGATGTGATACGTACACGGTCACCTTTCAGCAAGCGACCACTATCCGGTACATACACCGGAAGTTCATTGGAATAAGACTCTGCCATCCAGCGTAGGGTCTCCATCTCATGATCCGACAGGTAAGGGAAATAAGAGTGTTCGCCCACAGATACCCGAGGAAGGAGATTATACAAGGGCATGATACGTTTCAAACGGAAAATCTCATTCTCCGAAGCATGGATAAACACATAGTTGTATAAAAGAGGCTTCCTCGTATTGACCATCTTGCCTCCCACCTTACGAGCCTCGACATACGAGGGGGCGAAGTACTCGAACAAGGGTTCCCCACAATGTTTACGACGGGAAAGCTCGGCATCTAGTCCTTTTGACGAATAGATCTTATCACGTCCCCCAATGGCGGTAGGAAGCGTCAGTACGTACCAGCGTACAATCTCCTGGCTACGGCGATTGCGTATATGCACCATAGCTCTATCTGAGCTATTACTTGTCATGATATTCATTGAGGAAGAGAATTCAGAGCCTTATCAAGATAATCCTATAATATCCTGATAGATAAACACTTATATAAAAACGAAAAGGAATTACTGAAAATTTGCATCCCTTTAATATTCATGCTACTTGGCGAGTAGCCAAACTGATTGCTACTTGGCGAGTAGCGTT
>NZ_CANTZW010000025.1 GCF_947855115.1 uncultured Parabacteroides sp. | reverse complement strand
CCCAGTTGTAGAGACGGGGCGTGCCCCGTCTCCTCCCCTCGCGATGTTTGACGGGGATCTTATTTGTATATTTGGAATACTATCAGTCCGTGATGAGACGGGGCGTGCCCCGTCTCCTCCCCTCGCGATGTTTGACAGTAATCTTATTTGTATATTTAGAATACTATCAGTCCGTGGTGAGACGGGGCACGCCCCGTCTCTACAACTAGGTAAATACAATTGTTGTTTGGTGGATTGGGGCAATAAAGTTCGTGTTTGGCCGTTATATTAGGAATTTACTGAATGATTCTGATTTATGAGCAGCATATATGATTCTCGTCAAAGATGGAAATTAGGCTTTATTTTTGCCGCTGTATTGATCGCTATGGCTTCTGTGGTAGTCTCGGACCTTTTGATTAAAGATCTAGCCCGGGAAGAGCGACAAAAGATCGAGGTTTGGAGTGAGGCGACCCGGGTCATGACAAGTGAGAATCCAAGCCTTAATATGAATCTTATCCTAAAGATCATCCAAGGAAATACCTCTATCCCTGTTATATTATGCAGTGAGACGGACAGCGTGGTTTCCTATAATAATATAGAGATCCCGGAAAAGAATGTGGAGCAGTTCATGACGAATAAAGTAAAGGAACTGAAAGCGAAAAATCCTCCAATCGTAATTGATATGGAGGATGGTACTTACCAGTATCTATATTACGATGATTCGATCATTTTAAAACGATTGCTTGTTTATCCCTATGCGCAACTATCCGTTGTGTTTGTTTTTATATTAATCGCTTTTTTAGCCTTGGCAAGTACCAAGAAAGCAGAGCAGAATAAAGTATGGGTCGGTTTGTCGAAAGAGACGGCCCACCAGTTAGGGACACCCATATCATCGCTGATCGCTTGGGTCGAATATTTGCGAACGAAAGATATCGATCCGTCTTTATTGGCAGAGATGGATAAAGATGTGAAGCGTTTGCAAACGATAGCGGAACGTTTCTCTAAAATCGGCTCAGATCCGGATCCGGTTCCGACAAATATCGTGGAATCCATCCGTACGGCTTTGGGATATATGGAAACCCGCATTTCCTCGAAGGTAAAGATTAATACATATTTACCGGAAAAACCGATATTGGTCTTGATGAATGATTCCCTGTTCGCCTGGGTGATTGAGAATCTGACGAAAAATGCGGTGGATGCCATGGAAGGGCAAGGTGAGATATCGCTAAAAGTGGAGGAAAAAGATAAATTCGTCCAGATTGATCTGACAGATACCGGGAAAGGGATCCCGAAATCGAAATTCAAGACGGTTTTTAACCCGGGGTATACGACCAAGAAACGCGGTTGGGGACTAGGTTTGTCGTTGGTTAAGCGTATTATCGAATCCTTCCAGGGAGGCAAGATTTTCGTGAAGAGTTCGGAGTTAGGGAAAGGAACGACTTTTCGTATAAAATTGAAGAAATATAAGGGTTAAATCGTATTATAGGAAAAAATAAGCATAAAGGTATTGTTTTTGTATTTAGTTTTTTCGTACCTTTGCAAGGTTTTTACACTAAAAGGCTTTGGGGAAATTTAAATTATATAATGTAGATTTGAAAAATCTCTCTCCGGGAGTACACGAATTCGAGTATCTTTTGGAGAACAAGTTTTTTGTGGACATTGACGGAACAGAGGTTCAGAAGGGTAAAGTGAAGGTTCATCTTACCGTAAAACGGTCGTCAATGATGTTTGACATGAACTTTCAGATAGAAGGGGTTGTTGTTGTTCCATGCGATAGATGTTTGGACGATATGGAAATTCCTATTGATACCCACAATCGTCTGGTGGTAAAATTCGGCAAGGAATATGCCGAGGAGAGTGATGAGGTTGTCGTGATACCGGAAGAGGAGGGCGCTATTAATTTGGCGTGGTTCCTGTATGAGTTTGTCGCTTTGGCGGTTCCCATGAAGCATGTACATGCGCCGGGTAAATGTAATAAGGCAATGTCGTCGAAATTGAAGAAACATACCGCCAGGAATTCGGATGATTCCGAAGACGATTTTGAGGATGATTTAGAGGGGGATGATTTGGCGTTAGGAGATGACGGAAGCGCTGGTCCTGCCGATCCTCGTTGGGATGCTCTGAAAGGTTTGCTAGAGAATGATAACAATTAAATAAATAAAACAATGGCACATCCTAAAAGAAGACAAGGTAAGACAAGAACAGCCAAGAGAAGAACTCATGACAAGGCTGTAGCTCCAACAATGGCAATTTGCCCGAACTGTGGCGCATGGCACATCTATCACACTGTATGTGGTGAGTGTGGTTATTACAGAGGTAAATTAGCGATTGAAAAAGAAGCTGCTGTATAAGTTTGTCGACTTATATGGTTTGATGAACAAAAGAAATAGCCCTAAAAGTTTTTTTAGGGCTTTTTTTTAATTGGGATAAGTCCTTTTATTTTTTAAGTTATGGATAAGATAAATGCGGTTATCACAGGAGTGGGTGGATACGTTCCTGAAGATGTATTGACAAATGAGGATATCTCCAAGATGGTCGATACGACAGATGAGTGGATCATGACTCGTGTGGGTATTAAAGAGCGCAGAATATTGAAAGGGGAGGGCGTAGGACTCTCTTACATGGGTATACGGGCCGTGAAGCAGTTGCTCGAGAAAACAAACCTGAATCCGGAAGAAGTGGAGGTTATCTTGACCGCTACGACTACCCCGGATCATCATTTCCCGACAACGTCTTCTATTATCGCTTATCATACAGGTTGTAAGAATGCGATGACTTTTGATATGCAAGGTGCGTGCGCAGGTTTCTTGTACGCCTTGGAGACTGGCGCGAACTATATTCGCTCGGGGCGCTATAAGAAAGTTGTGGTCGTGGCTGGCGATAAGATGACAGCTATTACTGATTATCAAGATCGTTCTACCTGTCCTTTGTTCGGGGACGCTTGCGGAGCGGTCTTGTTGGAGCCGACTGCGGAGGATTTCGGTGTCTTGGATACTATTTTGCGGACAGATGGCGTAGGCTATTTGCATCTGATCATGAAATCGGGTGGCTCGGCTTATCCTCCTTCTCACGAGACGGTGGATAACCGCGAGCATTTTGTCTATCAAGACGGACGGGTGGTATTCAAGTATGCGGTATCTTATATGGCAGACGTGGCTGCGGAGATCGCCGAGCGGAATCATCTGACGCACGACGATATCGCGTGGATCGTACCTCATCAGGCGAATCTTCGTATTATCGATGCCACGGCGAAACGTTTGGGCGTAGATATGGATAAGGTGATGATCAATATCCAGAAATACGGTAATACAAGTGCCGGTACGATTCCCATCTGTTTATGGGAATGGGAGAATCAATTGAAGAAAGGAGATAACCTGATCCTCGCCGCTTTTGGAGCGGGCTTTACGTGGGGAGCGGTTTATCTGAAATGGGGATATGATGGAAAAAAAGCATAAATCGGGTTTTGTCAATATCGTTGGAAACCCAAACGTAGGTAAATCTACGTTGATGAATCGTTTGGTCGGAGAGCGGATCTCTATTATCACCTCGAAGGCGCAAACGACAAGGCATCGTATTATGGGGATCGTGAATACCAACGATATGCAAATCGTGTATTCTGACACGCCGGGAGTCTTGCGTCCAAATTATAAGTTGCAGGAATCCATGCTTAATTTCTCTCAGTCTGCGCTGGGTGATGCCGATATATTACTTTATGTGACGGACGTTATCGAGACGATTGATAAGAATAACGAGTTTCTTGAGCGGGTACAGGGTATAGAGTGCCCGGTCCTCTTGTTGATCAACAAGATCGACCAGACAAACCAGCCGGAGTTGGAGAAACTCGTGGCTCAGTGGAAGGAATTACTTCCGAAAGCCGAGATTGTCCCGATCTCAGCGCTTTCGAACTTCAATATCGATTACGTGAAGCGCCGGGTAGAGGAGTTGATGCCTGAGTCCCCGCCTTATTTCGAGAAAGATGCTTTGACTGATAAACCGGCCCGTTTTTTTGTTACTGAGATCATTCGGGAGAAAATCTTGTTATATTATCAGAAGGAAATACCTTACTCGGTAGAAGTGGTCGTCGAGTTGTTTAAAGAAGCAGATGAGATGATCCATATCAAGGCGCTTATCATCGTAGAGCGTGATTCCCAGAAAGGGATTATTATCGGGCATCAAGGACAGGCGTTGAAGAAGGTCGGTGCTATGGCCCGGAAGGATATCGAACGTTTCTTCGGAAAGAAGGTGTTTTTGGAAATGTTTGTCAAAGTGGAAAAAGACTGGCGTAACCGTGACAACATATTGAAGAACTTCGGTTATCAGCTTGACTAATAATAGCATACGAAAGGAAAATTTATGGGAAATATAGTAGCGATAGTGGGGAGACCCAATGTGGGTAAATCTACCCTTTTCAATCGGTTGACGGGTTCCCGTCAAGCGATCGTGAACGAGGAGGCGGGTACCACCCGTGACCGCCAGTACGGTAAGGTGGAGTGGACCGGCAAGGAGTTTTCGGTGATTGATACAGGTGGATGGGTCGTTAACTCGGAGGATGTTTTCGAGGAGGAGATCAATAAACAGGTAAAAGTGGCGATCGAGGAGGCAGACGTGATCTTGTTTGTCGTGGATGTATTGAATGGTATCACGGACCTGGATACGGAGGTGGCAGAGATTTTGCGCCGTTGTAAGCGACCGGTAATCGTGGTGGCGAACAAGGCGGATAATTACGAGTTGCATCCGGCTTCGGCCGAGTTTTACTCGTTTGGCTTGGGAGATCCTTTCTGCATCTCGGCCATCAACGGTTCTTATACGGGAGATTTGCTGGATAAGATCGTGGCGACATTGCCTGAGGAGAAAGCGGAGGTCCTTGAGGAGGAATTGCCCCGTATCGCTATTATCGGCCGTCCGAACGCCGGTAAGTCTTCCTTGATCAATGCTTTCATTGGTGAGGAACGGCATATCGTCACCGATATCGCAGGAACGACCCGTGATTCTATCTACACGAAATATAATAAGTTCGGCTTGAACTTCTATTTGGTGGATACGGCTGGTATCCGTAAGAAGGGGAAGGTGAATGAGGATTTGGAATATTACTCGGTGATCCGTTCGATCCGTGCGATCGAGAACTCGGATGTCTGCGTACTGATGTTGGACGCGACGAGGGGGATCGAGAGCCAAGATATGAATATCTTCTCGTTGGTGCAGAAGAATAAGAAAGGACTGGTGGTTTGTGTGAACAAGTGGGACTTGATCGAGGATAAGAGCCAGAAGGTGATCGACTCGTATACGACTGCTATCCGTGAGCGTTTGGCTCCGTTTACCGACTTCCCGATCTTGTTTATCTCGGCCATGACGAAACAACGTATCCTGAAGGTGCTGGAGACCGCCAAGGAGGTTTACGAGAATCGCTCCAAGCGTGTTCCTACAGCTAAGCTGAACGAGACGCTGCTTCCGATCATCGAGAATTATCCACCACCAGCATGGAAGGGTAAGTATATCAAGATCAAATATATTACCCAGCTTCCGGCGGGTAGCGTGCCCTCTTTCGTGTTCTTTTGTAACTTGCCGCAATGGATCAAGGAACCGTATAAACGTTTCTTGGAGAACAAGATTCGCGAGAACTGGAATTTTACCGGTACGCCGATTAATATCTTTATCCGGGAAAAGTAATAAGTACCGGATAAGTTTTCTAATGGATTTATTATCTTGTTTATAGGGAAGTTTCTATAAGAGGAGCTTCCCGGTAAATGATTACCCGGCATTCTGGAGAGAGGGTGATGGTAAATCGATCTCCTAAAGCCTCATTGAGAGTTCCTTGCCACCAGGAGGTGAGTTTGCGTTGGCGAATAGGCCAGCGTAATCCTTCTGTACTGATCTCCCCTTCGGGATAGAGAACGAAAATAGAGATTTGCTGCCCCGGGTAGCAAGAAAGGGTTGTTGTCTTTAAAATAGGAGTGAATAGGCCGTAGTCGGACAACATCTCCACTCGTTTGAATAAAGGAGCGTAATCTATAAGAAGGGATATGTTTCCAAGTGTGTGGTCTTCACGCAATCCAGTGGCTCCTAGTATGAGTATTTCTTGATAGCCTTGAGCGTGGGCGAAACGGACGGATTTGGTGAGATCATTGATTTCTTGGTCTTCTACGTGATGGATCCGATCAGCGTAGCGTTTGCGCAGTTCTACCGGGATGCTGTCTAAATCGCCAATAATAGCGTTTGGATGAATACCTGTCTCATAAAGGGCTTTGACGGCGCCATCACAAGCGATGATCGTTTTTGCCTCTTTCAACAATCTCAATGGCAACTCCGAAGCGGGAAATCGCCCATTCGCCATGATTATACATCTTTCCCTTGTCATTTCCATGCTGTTTTATTATAACTCATAACTTGTAACTCAAAATTTTTCTCCCTTTTTCCGCCAATTGAAATAGCCTGCGATAGCTAGTGTCGCATAGCAGAAATAGAGTAATACCGTTGGATACAACTCTCGAAGGTAATAAAGATATACGGAAACGAGGTCTGCGATTACCCAAAAAATCCAGTGCTCAATGATTCGTCTTGCCAGCATCCAGGTGGCTATAATCCCTATCGCCGTGGTGAAAGCGTCACCGGCGGGGATGGGAGAGTCCGTGAATCGGTGAAGAATATACCATAAGATCGTGGATGTAACGACCAATGTCCCGATAATCCTTGTGAAAAGCGGGGCATCCAGATGCGTGTATAAGATACGGTCGGAAGGAATATTTGCGTTGTCCGGGTGTGCCTTGCTTGCGTTTCGGGTCCATTGGTAGAAACCGTATATGCTGATTCCCACATAATAGGTCTGTAGCCCCATGTCTGCGTAAATCTTAGCGAGCAGAAATACGAATACATACACGAGGGAGGTGAGAAATCCCACTACCCACATGGCCTTGTGTTGTTTGATCTCTAGAAATATATATAGAAGACCGGTTATTACTCCGAAATATTCTAACCAAGCCATTGTACACCTCCGGTTCGCTTTTCCATCTGTTTGTTTTCTGCGAGTACCCCCTTCATATTCGGCGCAAAGATAGGCATAAAAGTGTTAATAAATATTACTATCCGTGGTAAATCGGATTACTAAGGGTTGTAATCTGAATTACTGTCCGTGGTAATTCCATTTGGGCCGTATTAATTTTTATAAGAAAAGATATGGATGTTTTGAGAACTCATTGATTTTTTGTATATTTGCGGGCGATTAAGTGAAGTTGAGGAGGGGGCGGGTAGTCCCCTTCTTTTGTTCTTAACATATATGTGTATGATAGAAAAGAAAGTGGTAAGCCAATTGGTAGAGGAAAAACTAGCCTCATCAAGCAATTATTTAGTAGACGTAATGATTAAACCGGGCAACCTGATAGTCGTTGAGATTGATAACGATGAGGCGGTAAGCATTGACGATTGCGCGGAGTTGAGCCGATATTTGGAGGAACATCTGGATCGAGACGTCGAGGATTATGAGCTAGAGGTCGGTTCCGCTGGCATTACTTCCCCTTTCAAGGTACTTCGCCAATACATCAAGAATGTCGGAAACGAGGTGGAAATGCTGTTGAAGAACGGCTCGAAGCTGACAGGTGTGTTGAAGTCTGCTGACGAGAGCGGTGTGGTTGTCTCTATCGAGAAGAAGGTAAAACCGGAGGGCGCTAAGCGGAAGGTGACTGTTGTGGAGGATGAGTCGTATACATTTGATGAAATAAAATATACAAAATACTTAATAAGATTCAAGTAAGATTATGGCCAAGAAAGAGGAAACGATCAGTATGATCGACACCCTTGCGGAGTTCAAGGAGTTGAAGAATATCGATAAAGATACGATGATTAGCGTTTTGGAAGATTCGTTCCGTAACGTGATTGCTAAGATGTTTGGCACGGATGAGAATTATGACGTGATTATCAACCCTGAGAAAGGTGATTTCGAGATCTGGAGAAACCGTACGGTTGTGGCTGACGATGAATTGGAGGATGGAAATTTACAGTTGACGTTGACAGAAGCCCGTAAAATCGATGCTGATTGTGAGGTGGGTGAGGAAGTGACCGACGAGGTGCATTTCGCCGACTTCGGACGCCGTGCGATCTTAAACTTGCGCCAGACTTTGGCCTCAAAGATACTTGAATTGCAGAAAGACAGTTTGTACGCGAAGTATAAGGATAAAATCGGCCACATCATCGCTGCTGAAGTTTATCAGGTGTGGAAGAAAGAGATCCTGTTGCTGGATGACGATGGTAATGAGTTGCTACTACCGAAATCCGAGCAAATCCCGACCGATTTCTATCGTAAGGGCGAGACTGTACGTGCGATAGTTCAACGTGTGGATAACTATAACAACAACCCGAAGATTCTTCTTTCCCGTACGGATAAGGTCTTCTTGCAGCGGTTGTTTGAGTTGGAGGTCCCGGAGATTAATGATGGCTTGATCACGATCAAGGCGATCGCCCGTATCCCGGGAGAACGCGCTAAGGTAGCTGTCGAGTCTTACGATGACCGGATTGATCCGGTAGGTGCTTGCGTCGGCATGAAAGGTTCTCGTATCCACGGTATCGTTCGCGAGTTGAGGAACGAGAACATCGATGTGATTAACTACACCTCAAATCTCTCTTTGTTTATCCAGCGCGCTTTAAGCCCGGCCAAGATCTCTTCTATCCGTGTAAATGAGGAAGAAAGAAAGGCTGAGGTCTATTTACGCCCGGAAGAGGTATCCTTGGCGATCGGTAAAGGCGGTCTGAATATTAAGTTGGCTTGTATGTTGACTGAGTATACGATTGACGTGTTCCGCGATATCGAGGGAGCGGACGAGGAGGACATCTACTTGGATGAGTTCTCCGATGAGATCGACGGATGGGTGATCGATGCGTTGAAGAATATGGGATGCTATACGGCGAAAAGTGTCCTGGCTATGGACCGCAATGAGATTATCGAGCGTGCCGATCTGGAAGAACAGACCGTGGACGATCTCCTAGCTATCTTATCCGCGGAATTTGAAGATGAAGACAACGAATAAGTATTACGACAAAGTTAGATATGCCTATAAAATTAATTCAAGTACAGAGAAAATTGAACGTGGGAATCAACACGGTGGTTGAGTTCCTGCACCGAAATGGATTCTCGGTTGAGGATAATCCCAACACGAGGATCAGTGATGAACAGTATGCTTTGCTCGTAAAAGAGTTTGGAAAAGATCTGATTGAGAAAGATCGTAGCCTCGCGACAGATCGTTCGCAGAAAGAGGCCCCTTCTGTGAAAGAAGAGAAAACTGTGGAAATAAAGACTGTGATACCGGAAGAATTCAGGCCGAAGATCGTAATGAAGGGCCATATCGATTTGGAGGGTGGACAACATAAAAAACAGCAGGAAGAGCCGAAGGCTAAAGAGGAGCCAAAGGTGAAAGAAGAGTCGAAAGTGAAGGAAGCGCCTGCCGCTCCTGCCACTCCCGCTGTTCAAGCTCCTGTTAAACCTGCGCAGCCAGCGCAGGCTCCTACGGAGAAAAAAGAAGAAAAAGTTATAGTAGTGGAAGTGGAAAAAGAAAAAACCGTAGAGAAGCAGCCGGTTGTTGCGGAACCTAAGGTGGAAAATGTGAAATCGGAACAAGAAGTTGAGAAGACCGAGGAAAAGGGAGATAATCTTTTCCGATTGAACTCGGTTAAATTGGAGTCGAAAATTAAGGTAACAGGTAAGATTGACTTGGATGCGCTTAACCAATCTACTCGTCCGAAAAAGAAAACGAAGGAGGAGAAACGGAAAGAGCGTGATGAGAAGCAGAAATTTAATAATAACCGACCGGGTAATAACAACAACGGTACGGGTACGCCTCATAAAAATCCGAACTCACCTACCTTGGTTAAGCCGAACGCACCTAAGCCGGGTGAGGAGGGCGACGCTAAGAAGAAGCGTAAGCGTATAAAGAAAGACCGGGTAGACGTGAATAACACTCCGGGTACGAATTATCCGCGCCCGAATCGCGATGATCGTCCGGGTAGTGACCGTAGGCCTCGCTTGAAGAAGCCGGTGAAAGCGGAGGTTAGCGAGGAGGATGTTCAGAAGCAGATCAAGGAGACTTTGGCTCGTTTGACCAGTAAGAATAACAAGAACAATAAAGGTGCTAAATACCGTCGTGATAAACGTGACGCTGCCGTGAAACGTGAGCACGAGTTGATGAAGCAGGAAGAGCTGGAAAGCAAGGTGCTGAAGTTGACCGAGTTCGTTACTGCCAACGACTTGGCGAACATGATGGATGTTTCCGTGACGGAGGTTATCGGTACTTGTATGAGTATCGGCCTCATGGTTTCTATCAACCAGCGTTTGGATGCGGAGACTATCAATATCGTGGCCGAGGAGTTCGGTTTTAAAACGGAGTATGTGAGCGCGGATGTAGTGGAGGCGATCAATGCGGATGAGGAAGACGATAACGAGGAAGATTGGGTAGCCCGTCCGCCTATCGTAACGGTGATGGGACACGTTGACCACGGTAAGACTTCTTTGTTGGATAATATCCGTAATGCGAATGTGATCGCTGGTGAGGCCGGCGGTATCACGCAACATATCGGAGCCTACAACGTGAAGTTGCAGAATGGCCGCCGTATCACGTTCTTGGATACTCCGGGCCACGAGGCGTTTACCGCTATGCGTGCCCGCGGCGCGAAGGTTACGGATATCGCGATCATTATCGTGGCGGCTGATGACAACGTGATGCCTCAAACTGTCGAGGCGATCAATCATGCTTCGGCTGCGGGTGTTCCTATTGTTTTCGCTATCAATAAAATCGATAAGCCTCACGCTAATCCTGAGAAGATCAAGGAGGAGCTGGCGAATATGAATTACTTGGTGGAAGACTGGGGTGGTAAATACCAGAGCCAGGAGATCTCCGCCAAGAAAGGTATTGGGGTAGAGGATTTGCTGGAGAAGGTATTGTTGGAGGCTGATCTGTTGGATTTAAAAGCAAATCCGAAAAGACGTGCGGTCGGTTCTATCATCGAGTCCTCTTTAGACAAGGGACGGGGTTATGTGTCTACCGTATTGGTGGAGAATGGTACATTGAAGATGGGAGATATCGTTTTGGCGGGAACCCATCAAGGACGTATCAAGGCGATGTTCAACGAGCGTAACCAACGGGTCGAGAAGGCTGGTCCTTCGGAACCGGTATTGATCCTCGGCTTGAACGGAGCTCCTCAGGCTGGCGACACCTTTAATGTGTTGGAGACAGAACAAGAGGCGCGTGAGATCGCTAACCGTCGTGAGCAGTTGCAACGCGAGTTAGGTCTTCGTACGCAGAAGATGCTTACATTGGATGATATCGGGCGTCGTATCGCTGTAGGTAACTTCCAGGAGTTGAATGTGATCGTGAAAGGTGACGTGGATGGTTCCGTAGAGGCATTGTCCGATTCTTTGATCCGTTTGTCTACCGAGGAGATTCAGGTGAACGTGATTCACAAGGCCGTCGGCCAGATTTCCGAGTCGGATGTAGTTTTGGCGGCAGCTTCGAACGCTATCATTATCGGTTTCCAGGTTCGCCCGTCTTTACAAGCTCGCCGGAACGCCGAGAAGGAAGGGGTGGAGATCCGTTTGTACTCTATCATTTACGATGCGATCGAGGAGGTGAAGAGCGCCATGGAAGGTATGCTTTCTCCGGAGATCAAGGAGGAGATCACCGCTTACGTGGAAGTGCAGCAGGTATTCAAGATCACCAAGGTCGGTACGGTTGCCGGCTGTATGGTTAAGGAAGGTAAGATCAAGCGTACGAACAAGATCCGCTTGATACGCGACGGTATCGTTATTTATGCCGGTGAGCTAGGTTCCTTAAAACGTTTCAAGGATGACGTGAAGGAAGTTGTGGCTGGTTTGGATTGCGGTTTGAATATTACGAATTTCAACGATATCCAAGTAGGCGATATGATCGAGGCTTACGAAGAGACAGAAATAAAGAAGACGTTATAACGATGAACTGGTTGGACATTACATTGCTATGTCTGGCAGGGATAGGATTTGTGAAGGGCCTGTTTGATGGAATCATCAAACAGGTTGTTTCGCTTATAGCCCTAGTGATCGCTATTATTTTTTGCGGAAAGGCAGCGGCTTGGTTGAAAGGATATATTTTGGCCTTGGGATGGTTTCCGGAGGAAGGGGTTACGATCCTGAGTTATGTGGCGGGTTTTGTCTTGATAATGGGAGTGTTTATTCTAGCGGGCGAATTGGTTACCAAGGTAGTGGGAGCGACACCGTTGAGCGCTATCAATCATTTGTTTGGTGGCTTTTTCGGACTGTTGGTTATTATGGTCTTTACCAGTTTGCTGTTGAATGCGTTGGAGTTCGTAGACAGTGGGTCGGTTTTGATCCATCGCCAATCGAAGATAGAATCTCGTTTTTATTATGGCGTTAAGCAAATAGTTCCAACAATCTTCCCTCATAATTTGTTTTCATTAGGAGAATGAAGGGCTTTTATCAATGGTTAATTTTTAATTATGCAGGATTCAAATCATATAATAAATGAGGTAACGGGCGGAGACTACAAATACGGTTTCGTTACCGATATCGATACGGAGGTAATCCATCGCGGGTTAGACGAGGAGACGGTCCGTATTATTTCTGCCAAGAAAAACGAGCCGGAGTGGTTACTCGAGTTTCGTTTGAAGGCTTTTCGCCATTGGCAGACCTTGGAGATGCCTACATGGCCTCACTTGAGTATCCCGGCAATCGATTATCAGGATATTATCTATTACGCTGCCCCTAAGAAAAAGGAGGGGCCGAAGAGCTTGGATGAGGTAGATCCTGAGTTGTTGAAAACATTCGATAAGCTGGGGATTCCTTTGGAAGAGCAGAAACATTTGAGCGGGATGGCGGTAGATGCAGTGATGGACAGTGTTTCCGTAAAAACTACTTTTAAGGAAAATCTCGCGGAGAAGGGGATTATATTCTGTTCGTTTAGCGAGGCTGTACAACATCATCCGGACTTGGTACAGAAGTATTTGGGTAGCGTGGTAAGTTATCGTGATAATTTTTTTGCGGCTTTGAACTCAGCCGTGTTCTCGGATGGTTCATTTGTTTATATCCCGAAGGGCGTGCGTTGCCCGATGGAGTTGAGTACGTATTTCCGTATCAATGCGGCGAATACCGGACAGTTTGAGCGTACCTTGATTGTCGCCGATGATGAGGCGTACGTGAGTTATCTGGAAGGGTGCACTGCTCCGATGCGCGACGAGAACCAATTACATGCCGCTATCGTGGAGATCGTGGCGAACGAACGTGCCGAGGTGAAATACTCTACCGTGCAAAACTGGTATCCGGGCGATAAGGAAGGTAAAGGTGGTATCTATAATTTCGTGACGAAACGAGGCTTATGTAAAGGTGAAGGTAGTAAGATCTCTTGGACACAGGTAGAGACCGGATCGGCGATCACCTGGAAGTATCCGAGTTGTATCTTGGCGGGAGATAATTCGGTAGGCGAGTTCTACTCGGTCGCTGTAACCAATAATTACCAACAAGCTGATACGGGTACGAAGATGATCCATTTAGGTAAAAATACAAGGAGTACGATCGTGTCTAAAGGAATCTCTGCCGGTCATAGCCAGAATAGTTATCGAGGCTTGGTGAAGGTGTCTGCCCGTGCGGAAGGAGCCCGTAATCATAGCCAGTGCGATAGTTTATTGTTGAGCTCTACTTGCGGGGCCCATACGTTTCCTTATACCGATATCCAGAATGAGACGGCGATCGTGGAACATGAGGCTACGACGAGCAAGATCAGCGAGGAACAATTGTTCTATTGCCAGCAACGCGGAATCTCGGTAGAAGAGGCTGTCGGCTTGATCGTGAACGGATATGCCCGCGAGGTGATGAATAAATTACCGATGGAGTTTGCTGTTGAGGCTCAGAAATTACTGACGATCTCGCTGGAAGGCAGCGTAGGATAGAATAATTTTCAATTTTCAACTTTCAATTTTCAATTAGAAAAGATGTTAGAGGTTAAGAATTTACATGCCAACGTAAATGGCAAAGAGATATTGAAGGGTATCAACTTGTCGGTGAAAGCAGGTGAGGTACACGCTATCATGGGACCGAACGGTTCCGGGAAAAGTACGTTAAGTAGCGTATTGGTAGGTAATCCGGCTTTTGAGGTGACGGAAGGTGAGGTTATTTTCAATGGTAAGAATCTGCTGGAACTGTCTCCGGAGGATCGTAGCCGGGAAGGTATTTTCTTGAGTTTCCAATATCCGGTAGAGATCCCGGGGGTCAGTATGGTGAATTTCATGCGTGCCGCATTGAACGAGCATCGTAAATATAAGGGCCTAGAACCGGTGTCGGCTACGGATTTCTTGAAACTGATGCGTGAGAAACGTGCGATCGTCGAGTTGGATAATAAATTGGCAAGCCGTAGCGTGAATGAGGGGTTCTCTGGTGGTGAGAAAAAACGGAACGAGATTTTCCAGATGGCGATGCTAGAACCTAAGCTGGCGATCTTGGATGAGACGGATAGTGGTTTGGACATTGACGCCTTGCGTATCGTGGCGCATGGCGTGAACCTGTTGAAGACCCCGGAGAATGCCGCTATCGTAATCACGCATTATCAGCGCCTGCTGGATTACATTAAGCCGGATATAGTTCATGTGCTTTACAAGGGCCGTATCGTGAAGACTGCGGGTCCGGAGTTGGCTTTGGAGTTGGAAGATAAGGGGTACGATTGGATCAAGAAAGAAATGGGGGATGAGTGATATGAGGGCCGAACAACAATATATCGATCTTTTCGCCCAGTGTGAGGATCTGGTATGTCGTCATAGTACGCCGGTGATGAATACCCTCAGGGCTGAAGCCTTGGCGAACTTTGAACGACTCGGATTTCCGTCTGCGAGAAGCGAGGAGTACAAATATACGGATGTAGCCCAAGCGTTTGCCCCGGATTACGGATTGAATATCAACCGAATCGCTATACCGGTGAATCCTTATGACGTATTTCGTTGCGATGTGCCGAACCTGAGTACGTCGTTGTATTTTGTCGTAAACGATACGTTTTACGATAAAGAACTACCCAAGGCCCATTTGCCGGAAGGTGTATATGCCGGGGGATTGAAAGTTTTTACGGAACGATATCCAGAGATCGCTTCTAAGTATTACGGAAAGGCGGCATCTAGTGGCAAAGATGGTATTATTGCGTTGAATACGATGTTGGCCCAAGATGGTTTCGTGGTATATGTCCCGAAAAATGTCGTGGTTGAGCGTCCTATCCAGTTAGTGAATATATTCCGCAATGATGTGGATACGATGGCGAACCGCCGTGTGTTGGTGATTATGGAACCTCATTCGCAGGCAAAGTTATTGGTTTGCGACCATAGTATCGATGACGTAAAATTTTTGGCAACTCAGGTGGTTGAGATTTTTGCGGAGGAGGGTGCTTACTTCGATTATTATGATTTGGAAGAAAGCAGCGAGTCTACAACTCGTTTCTCTTCCGTACATGTAAAGCAGGCTGCTTCGACCAATGTCTTGGTAAATGGCATCACGTTGACAAATGGATTGACTCGTAATAATTATTATGTAGAGCTGAATGGAGAGTATGCCGAATCTACTTTATGTGGAATGTCTGTTCTGGATAAGGAGCAACAAATGGATACTTACAGTCATATTACCCATGCGGTTCCAAATTGTACTAGCAATGAATTATTCAAGAACGTGTTGAATGATCGTGCCGTTGGAGTTTTTAGCGGGCGTATCTTGGTGAAAGAGGGTGCCCAAAAGACCATTGCTTACCAAACGAACCGTAATCTTTGCGCTACCCGTGAGGCCCGTATGTATAGCAAGCCTCAATTGGAGATTTATGCCGACGATGTAAAGTGCTCGCATGGCATGACAACCGGCCAATTGGATGAGAACGCCTTGTTTTATATGCAAAGCCGTGGTATTCCACGTGATGAGGCCCGGATGTTGTTGAGCGTGGCTTTTACTTCTGATGTGATCGACCATGTACGTGTGGAGGCGTTGAAGGACCGTTTACATAAATTGGTGGAGAAACGTTTCCGTGGAGAATTGGCTAAATGTGCCGGTTGCCGGATTTGTAAGTAAAGGAATCGGATTAATTATAAGTAGGGGGTATCCAAAAATTGAAGTGGCCCCCAAAAGTTGGACGGGTTAAACATTATCCAGTTATAGAAAGAGTTCGGTATTGCACCGGGCTCTTTCCGTTTAGCCGGGCTTTGATTCTTTTATTGTTATTTCTTCTCGACTATCAGTTTGTAAATCGAAAAAGCAAGGAGCTGACTTGAGGGGACAGCTCCTTTTTGTTGTTATTTTTCTCTTCCGAAATTGAAATAAGGAGATTCTGTACGGGCGTTATCCATTAAGAATTCAAGTTCTTTTACTTTATAGGGATATTTTTCTGCCAGGTTAGTATCTTCATGTATGTCGTTACTTAAGTCATACAATTCCAGTATGGTTTCACCCACAATCGGTTGTCGGATTAGTTTCCATTTACCGGAACGTAATGCTTCCCGGCCATTCAACTCATGAAATTCCCAATACAAATAATCATGGGCCTGTTGGTCTCCCTTTGATAACAAGGTTGGTAAGAATGAGATTCCATCAGTCTCTTCCGGTAGAATTGTGCCGGTAAGTTCAGCCAATGTCGGCATGACATCCCAGAATGCGCTTATATGATCCGACTTGGCGCCTGCTTTGATCGTTCCCGGGCACCATGCCACCATGGGAATACGGATACCTCCTTCGTATACATCCCGTTTTATTCCCCTGAAAGGCCCGTAACTCTTGAAAAAGTCTGGATCGGCTCCACCTTCGTGGTGTGGACCGTTGTCGCTGGTAAAGATCACGATCGTATTTTTGTCTAAGCCCAGTTCTTTCAATTCAGCCATTACATCGCCCACGTATTTATCCAATCGGGATACCATGGCGGCAAAGGAGGCCAATGGTTTCTCCGAGGTGTTATAACCTCCATATACCTTGTCGAACTTACCGATGTAAGGAGTCTCCTCGAAAGCATTCTCATATATCTGATAAATAGAATCGTGCGGAAGGTTCAGTTCTGCGTGAGGCAGCGTATAAGTAAGCATCGCGAAGAACGGCTGGTCTTTATGATCCCGGATGAACTTCAATGCTTGCTTATGAATCAAATCTTGCGAGTATGTCTTACAAGCATTATTCTCGTTTTCCGGAAAAAGGACCTTCTCCTCGTTATGCCATAAATGATCCGGATAGAAGGAATGCGACTGCCGTTGGCAGTTGTATCCGTAGAACTCATCAAAACCCATCTTATTGGGGACGGAGGCAGAGCCCGGATTGCCCAAGCCCCATTTCCCGAAGATCCCTGTCGTGTAACCCGCCGATTTCATTAATTTACCCAACGTATAGGTATCTTCCCGCATCGGCTGTTGGCCTTCGGGTACGATCTCCCGGTTTCCACGGACTTGTGTATGTCCTGTATGCAAGCCGGTCATCAAGGAGCAACGGGAAGGAGCACTCACCGTACATCCGGCGTAATGTTGTGTAAATAACATTCCTTCCTCTGCCATCCGATCGATATTGGGGGTCTTGATGATCCGTTGGCCATAGCAGCCAATATCTCCATATCCCAAATCATCGGCTAAGATATACACAACATTCATAGGGGCCTCCGGAGCCTTTTCGCAGCCAGACATCCCGACAAGCAGCGATGTACCGGACATGCATAAAATCAATTGTGTTTTCATATACGTTTAAAAATAAGAATGTTAGAAACCTATTATGATCTTTTGATCCTGATTCGTAGATAAGCGGTTCATACGTACTTTAATCCTTCCCATACGATCCGAGGCGTCGAAGTACCAACCTTCTTGCCCGGTGTTGAACGCTTCAGGGGAGATGGCTGATAGAGCTTTCCCTGCTACGGTAACATTTGATGGGGCAGATTCCGAACGGACATCCAATTGGTAAGTACGCTCTTGGTAACGTCCTTTATAATCTCCTTTCGCTTTCGCTATATCCACGGTAATCATTCCTGTCTCTCCTTTTGGGGCAGAGACAGAGATCAAGGTATGGGCAAATTCACCTTTCTTATAATCACGGGTTAGGCCATCATCTTCATATAAGTTGAAAGAGGTATTTCCGTAGGGATATAAGTCCAAGGTCAAGACATCCGCAGGTTTCTCGCCAACATAATTCATATCCGGGTACATCGGGATAATGGCACCTTGACGGATAAATACCGGGCAAATATCTAGTTTAGCCTCGTATTTATCCAACCACTTACCACCCTCATATTTCTTTCCGGTCCAATAGTCGTACCATTCTCCGGCAGGAAAATAAATACTGTCGCGTACGTTCTTACGGGTATATACGGGCGCTACCATCATCCACTCACCACTCATGAATTGGTATTGGGTAGTCGTATCGCGAGTAACCGCATCGTCCGGGAATTCCAGTACCATCGCACGGGCCATCGGTACGCCGGTCGTATGTGCCTCATGGCAATAGGTATAGGCATACGGATTCAGGCGCATCTTCAGTTTTAAGAATTTACGGTTGATATCCGTGTATGGATGCCCGTATACCCAAGGCTGACGGTCGGCATCTGCCCAGCCACTCATGGTCATGAATATCGGGGTGAATATCTTCCATTGCAAATCGCGGGTATAGGTTTTTGGGGAACCGCCGAAGATACCATCCACATCGCTGGTAGCGGCGTTCATGGCAGAAAGTCCGGCTCCCGTGATGGTCGGGATGTGATAGCGGATATAGTCCCAGTTACTTACTTGGTCGCCACTCCATACCGTAGAATACCGCTGGGTTCCGGCCCAACCGCAAACAGCCCATACGAAGCCACGTTCGTTTGTATTGTTCTCGATCCCCTCGAATGCGGATTTACAACCGTTCAAGGCAAACTCGTAACCTTCTCCAACCCAAGCTACGTCTAGTTTACACAGGCGGGTTCCGCATTTACCTACCTCATAAGCGATCTTGTCCACGCCATTCTCCGTCCACAAGCCCGTATGGAAGCCTCGTTTACCTAATTCCATCACGACAGAATCCAATTTCACGTAGCCGCAACCATAGCCATCATTTGGTAAGATCCAGCCTCGAGGCATATCATATTCTATATATTTATCGGCAACTTGGCTGATTACGTCCGGGGTAGATTGAGGCCACCCAGTACGCTGTTCCCCTTTGTTATAGCAGTCGGCATCTCCCATCGTAAGCATCCACATCGCCGGCATAAACGGTTTTCCGGTGATATCCGTATAGTCATTCAGTAGATCTTTCAAGGATGGACCGTAGAAATAGAATGCGTCAAAGCGATTCTCGTTATGCGTTAACTGGCTGGTGAAGCCCATCAACTTAAAGCCATCATCATAGTTCTTGTCCAACATCTCCGTGCCGTTAAAGGCATAATGGCCTGGAGCGAATGTGTTGCGGAATACGCCATATCCTTTCGTGGACATATAGAAGGGAGCCGGGTTAGAGGATTGATCCTCATCCCAACCGGTCACTTCGATATCTGCTTCCTTCCCTGCATATGAGAAATTACCTTGTTGCATACCGCAACCATAGAAATCCTCATCACCGCTACGGCGTAACGTCTGGGTCGTTTTCAGCCCGAAGGCAAGTGGTTCGGCCTCTTCATAGATCACGGAACGATTATTCTTATCGTACATGGCAAAACGAATGGGGCTTTTATAGACACGTACGACACATTGGGGAGTCGTGAACTTATAATAGCTACCGTTGTCGGTCATGGAGACTTTCGGGTTCTTTATCCCATAATCCACAACGATCGAGTTAGCCGCCGGGTTGGTGTATTCCCCGTCCGGTGCCAACCAGATACGGAAGATATCATCTCGGTAAAACATTAACTTAACCTTGGCATATCCGGAGACGAACTCATATTCCGTGTTACTGATCTTATTGAACTTAGTCAACTTACCCAAGTTCATGCGGGCGGCGAATAAGTTCGCTTTTAATATGTTGTTTGACGAACGCTCATCCTTTGGATATTGGATGGCAAACTCTATTTTATAGGAACCCATCTGGGTTAGATCTGTAGCAGGGAAAGCTACCTCATATTCTTCTTGTTTAGCGATCGGATGCTTGGAGGCGGCTACTGTGGCGGTTAGTTTCTGTCCGTTGTTCAAAGAGGCGGTTACCGTGAAATCCTCATTTACGGGTTGGGAACCAACGTTCTTCAATTTCACTTTCAATACATCTTCTTTCGTGAACGTATTCCCTGTTTCTTGATGGGAAGTCACTTTCTCCAAGGCCAAGTCATGTGTGAAAGGTTCTGTCAGTTCAATATCATCAACCATCCAATACCAAGAGAAGATATCCCGCCAGAAGAAACGCAAGTAGACGGTTTTCTGGTTTGCGGCTACCTCGCTGATGTTAATCTCCTCATTCACCGGGGCGTGAAGCTGAGTAGCTGCGGGGATCTTCTCCATCACGTTATATTCTTTCCAATTTGCTCCGTCGTTACTTACACCAATCCAAAGGCCAGCCTGTTTTCCGGTGAACCAATTGTTCCAACGGAATAGATGCTGGAATTTCAACACTACATCGTTCTTCCCCGTGCAATTGATGGCGTTTGTCTGGAAATAGCCGTTTGGGTACTCCTCGCGCTGATTCCACTTCGTGATCTCCTCTCCGGTTACTACGCCCGGCCGGAATTGCATATGATAACCACGGCTTGCGGAGGCGATAGGTGGTGCCTGCTGCTCGAACTGGAAAGATCCGGGATAAGGTTGATCCGTAACGATCCATTCACACTTTGCCGATTTTGTGGAGTCGACAATCATCCAGCCGTCGGGCAATTTCCCGGCAGAGAAATCTTCTTTCCAAAAACTTTGTTGAGCGGACAGAGAGGATACACAACCTGTCAGAAGTACGAACACAATTAGATTTTTTATCATTTGAATTAGTTGATTAGATTCAATTGGTAAAGATAGGTTTAATTTGTGAGGGTTCGCAAACGTTCGCGTGATTTTTATACTCTTTTCGCACAACGGATACATATCATTATCAATAGAATCCTTCTATCTTTGCGGATGTACAACCTTGTCATATAAATCAATAAACACATATCATGAACAGACATTTATTCTTGAGCCTTTTATTAACGCTCTTTACATCCAGCACACTTTCGGCTGATAACCTTAAAATTGAGCCAGCCTTTTGGTGGAGTGGCATGAAGAACCCGGAACTCCAGCTAATGGTGTATGGTAAGGATATCGCCGGATATCTTCCTAGCGTTAAATATCCGGGCGTACAATTGAAGAGCTCGGTAGCGCTGGAAAGCCCGAATTATCTATTGATCTATTTAGACGTGGAGAATGCCAAGCCAGGCACATTTGATATCACCTTCACGAAAGATAAGAAGAGTTTCACTTACCCGTATGAGTTGAAGGCCCGTAAGCCGAACGCTGATAAGATCAAGGGGTTTGATTCCTCCGACGTGCTTTACCTTATTATGCCGGATCGTTTTGCGAACGGAGACCCCTCAAACGACCAAATCCCGATGCGTACCTCTTATAAGGTAGATCGTGAGCAGCCGAATGCCCGTCATGGAGGCGACTTAGCCGGTATTGAGCAACATCTGGATTATATCGAGGATCTGGGGGTTACTGCGATCTGGCTGAATCCCGTATTGGAAAACGACATGGAAGGAGGTTCTTATCACGGATATGCCACGACGGATTATTACCGGGTAGACCCTCGCTTCGGTACGAACGAGGATTACGTCCGCTTGATCGAGAAGACGCATCAGCGGGGGATGCGTGTCGTGATGGATATGATTTTCAACCATTGCGGAAGCGATCATCCTTGGATGAAAGATATTCCTAGCCATGACTGGTTTAATAACCTTGATAACTATGTACAGACCAATCACGATAAAGAAGTTTATTTCGATCCTTACGTATCGGATTATGATAAAGATACGATGCTGAACGGCTGGTTTGTACCGAGTATGCCTGACTTGAACCAAAAGAATCCGCATGTGGCGAAATACCTTATCCAGAACTCTATCTGGTGGATTGAGTATAGCGGCGTGGACGGTATCCGCCAAGATACGTATCCGTATGCAGATGTAGACATGATGAGGGAGTGGTGTAAGGAAGTCATGAATGAGTATCCGGAGTATAACATCGTAGGCGAGGCGTGGATGAATTACACGATCGGTTCCGCTTATTGGCAGAAGGGTAGCCGGTTGAATTTCGGACGGGATACCGAGCTGAAATCGGTAATGGATTTCCGTCTGATGGGTATTGCCAGTAAAGCGTTCCATGAGGAGACCGGGTATTCCGGTGGCTTGCACACGATTTTCGAGCATATGTGCTATGATTACGTATATCCTGATATCTATAACGTATTGCGTTTCTTGGAGAACCATGATACGGACCGTTTCCTTCCTTCCATGCCTAAGTCCGTCGATGATTTATATGCGTTTAAGCAAGGCGTTACATTTTTGCTGACTATCCCCGGTATTCCTCAACTCTATTACGGACAGGAACTGTTAATGAACGGAACGAAGGAGAAGGGAGACGGATATATCCGTTTGGATGTTCCCGGTGGCTGGCCCGGCGACAAGGTAAATCAATTCGAGGCATCCGGTCGTAGCGAGGTACAAAATGACGCATGGAATTTTCTCAGTACTTTATTGAAGTGGCGTAAGGGTAACGATATCATCGCCAAAGGCAAGATGAAACATTTCATGATAAATCAAGGTGTCTATGTTTACGAGCGTAGTCTGGATGGCCGGAGCGTATTGATCCTGATGAATGGTAGTAACGGAAAGGTGAACTTGCCGTTGGCCCGTTATGCGGAAGTATTGAAGGGGAAGACTTCCGGACGAGATATATTGACAGGAAAGGTGATCCGGTTGGAAAATGAGTTGGAGATGGCACCGAAAGGTATCTTGGTACTGGAGATGTGATAGAGACAAGGTATAGGATTATACGATTTCTTAATTAATGAAAGCGTGTAATCTGTACCGAAAACGATATATTAATAGGCTGATCGAATCCTTGTACTATGTTTGAAATTTTTTAGGTTAACTTACAAGACTGGTTAACTTACAATATGAGCATAAAGAATACGATATCAGCTTATTCTGTCTTTATTTTTATTATTGTGCGATGGTAGTGGCTATGTGAAGGCAAGGACCACACATTCCATAAAACTATTTACACGGTCGCCATTGAAGATGAAGGAGGATAAAGAGAAAGGAGACTTACCAAAAAACAGGGTAGGCTCTCCTTTCTTATTTCTAGGTAGGGATAGGTCTTATCTTAATTGTTTCTCCAATATCAACTGATGCTTGCACTGAATACCGTTTTCCCAGATAGGCTCGGCGTAGTTACGTACAAAATAATTACGATCTACGGCTACCAAGTCAAAACCTTCCTGCTGATAAAGCATCATCGGGCCGGCCGCTGAGGTTCCGGTACAAATACGCAGAAGTCCGACACCTTGAGCTGGAGCCCATTTATTAGACACATACTGTAATAATTTCCGGGCTATTCCCCGCCGGCGAAAGATATCTGCCACGGCAAGATTCATGATCTCTGCCTGATCCTCCCCTTTACGAACCACGATCACGCCGGCGATTGAGTCTCGTACCCTAGCGATAAAACAATCTGAATCCTTTAAGTAAGCCTCTATTTTCTCCCGGTCCGGATCTGCTTCCAGAAGTAACTCGTAAGGAGGGAACAATGCCGTTGAGATCTCTGGTTCTCCGTTAGCCACGATTTCCACGATATTCCCGTCAGGGTCTCGGATCACGCCTTCATAGTAACCATCTCCGGAAGTACGGGTTTCTCCGGCGATCGTGTATCCGTCTGCCCGGAACCGTTCGATACATTGATCCACTTGTTCCTTTGTATCCGCGTGAAAAGCCAGATGAGCCAAGCCGATATGTTCCTTGTCGTACGTCTCGGAGATATCTTGCCGTTGCATGATCTCTAAAGCGGGACCACTTTCGAAATAGACAAAGTAGGAAGCGAACCCTTTCTTCGGATTCACATATTTCTCATTACTTTTACCGTTGAAGTACTTTACATAAAAATCCCGTAAACGTTCCAAATGATCCGTCCACAGAGCGATGTGTGTCAATTGCATAGCTGTTCCTGTTTGATGAGTTACAAATATAGTAAGATTCCGCTGGATAGTCGTAAAATCAAGACTTCTTCTCTTCTGTTATTACCTAGGTATATGGGGTGTAATATCTGTTAGGTAATGATAAAAAAGGCTTTCTTTCAGCGAGAAAGCCTTTTTTTTGTATCTTTGGCTCTCGTAATTTTAAGACAAAAAGAAGTAAGACTATGCTAGATGTTCAAGCGATCCGAAAAGACTTTCCGATCTTGGATCATAAGATATACGATAAACCGCTGATATATTTTGATAATGGTGCTACGACCCAGAAACCTCGTCAGGTGGTAGAAAAGATAGAGAACGGATATTATAACGTAAACGCCAATATCCACCGGGGAGTACACTTTTTGAGCCAAGTGGCGACAGAGGCGCATGAGGAGGCTCGCAGAACGGTACAGCATTTCTTGAATGCCCGTTCCTCGAATGAGATTATTTTTACCCGGGGGACTACGGAATCCATTAATTTGATCGCTTCCAGCTTTACGGACGAATGTATGTCGGCGGGAGATGAGGTGATCGTGTCCGTGATGGAGCATCATTCCAATATCGTTCCTTGGCAGATACAAGCGGCCCGGAAAGGGATTGCGCTGAAGGTGATCCCGATGAATGAGAAGGGGGAGTTGAATTTGGATGAATATCGTAGATTATTCTCGGATAAAACTCGTCTGGTTTCCGTGACTCATGTATCCAATGTGTTGGGTACGGTCAATCCGGTAAAAGAGATGGTAGAGATCGCTCATGGGCAAGGTGTGCCGGTGTTGGTAGACGGTGCTCAAGCCGTACCGCATATGAAAGTGGATGTGCAGGATTTGGATGCGGAATTCTATGTTTTCTCCGGACATAAGATTTATGGGCCGACGGGTATCGGAGTCTTATATGGCAAAGAGGAGTGGTTGGATAAACTTCCTCCGTATCAGGGAGGTGGAGAGATGATCGCTACGGTATCGTTCGAGAAAACGACTTTTAACGAGCTTCCCTTTAAGTTCGAGGCGGGAACTCCGGACTATATCGGTAGCACGGCATTAGCGGAGGCCTTGCGGTATGTAGACCGGATCGGTATAGAGAATATAGCTGTTTATGAGGATGAGCTTTTGCGGTATGCGACCACAGGATTAAATACGATCGAGGGGATGCGTATTTTCGGGCAAGCGGATCATAAAGGGGCGGTTCTTTCTTTTTTGGTGGGTAATATCCATCATTATGATATGGGGATGTTGCTGGATCGTCTGGGAGTAGCGGTTCGTACAGGACATCATTGCGCCCAGCCTTTGATGCATGCCTTAGGGATCGAGGGTACGGTACGGGCATCTTTCTCCTTTTACAATACGAAAGAAGAGATCGATACGTTCATCGCTGGTGTGGAACGAGTTCGGAAGATGTTTTGAGTATGATGTATTATATTAAGAAATATCCGTTTTCATTGGCGATTATATTGATCGTTATTTACTTGTCGTTTTTTAAGCCGCCGAAGATGGATGATATTCCTTTATTCCCGGGGGTAGACAAGGTGGTTCATTTCTGTATGTATGGAGGAATGTCGGGTATGCTATGGCTGGAGTTTTTGCGGAATCACCGGAAGTATGAGACGGTATTAGGACATGCTTGGATCGGGGCGGTTTTATGCCCGATCGCTATGAGTGGGATTATTGAGATATTGCAAGAATATTGTACGACATACCGGGGTGGGGATTGGTTTGATTTCTTGGCGAATACTTGCGGAGTGATCGCCGCTACTGCATTCGCTTGGTTCGTGCTTCGCCCTTGGATTGTAAAAGAGCAAAAATAATGTACAATCTAGTAGAGACGGGGCGTGCCCCGTCTCCCACAAACGAATGGTATTTTTAAGTTACCATTTTGAAGGGATGAGACGGAGCACGCTCCGTCTCTACAAAACGATATATACGATAAATAATAAACTGGGATATGTTGTTACCTTATATGGAAGCCGGGCGTATAGAGGCCGGGTGCGATGAGGCGGGAAGAGGTTGTTTGGCGGGTGCGGTATTCGCCGCCGCCGTGATTCTTCCGAAGGATTTCAAGAATGAGGATTTAAACGATAGCAAACAATTAAGCGAGAAGAAACGATATAAGCTTCGTCCCGTCATCGAGCGTGAGGCGATCGCTTGGGCGGTAGGAATCGTCAGTCCGGAAGAGATTGATAAGATTAATATCTTAAAGGCCTCTTTCTTGGCTATGCATCGTGCGATCGAGCAATTGAAAGTACAGCCGGAACATTTATTGATCGATGGAAACCGTTTCACCCCCTATCCCGGTATTCCACATACCACCGTAGTAAAAGGCGACGGTAAATACCTGAGTATCGCCGCCGCTTCTATATTGGCTAAAACGTATCGGGATGATTATATGAACGAATTGGCTTTGGAATACCCCGCTTATCATTGGCTGGATAATAAAGGCTATCCTACCAAAGCCCACAGGGAAGCGATTCGTACCCATGGAATTACACCTTATCACCGCAAGACTTTTACGCTCTTACCGGAGCAACTTACACTCGGTTTTTAATACGTATATAGGCATAGCCTCATACGTATATACGCATAAGGCTATGCCTATATCGGTGTAGGCTTACACGTATATACGTTTCGGCTCGTGCCTATATACGTGTGAAAATACCTGCTTTTATTGTTGTTCCTTTGCCCGGTAAGCCATCGCGTATAGACGCATTTGCTTCACCATCGCTACCAATCCGTTGGAACGGGTAGGGGATAAATGTTCTTTTAATCCTACCTTGTCTATAAAATAAAGATCCGCGTCCAAGATTTCTTGAGGGGTATGGCCCGATAAGATCTGGATCAGCAAGGATACGATACCTTTTACGATCACGGCATCGCTTTCTCCTTGGAAAATAATCTTACCGTCCACATAATCCGCTTGGAACCAAACCCGGCTTTGACAACCCTCGATCAAGTTGCTTTCCGTTTTATATTTCTCATCGAGCGGGGGAAGGGAATTTCCCAGATCTATTAATAACGCATATTTATCCATCCAATCATCGAAGACAGAGAATTCTTCGATTACATTGTCTTGAAGTTCATTGATTGTCATTTTATCAGTATTTTATCGATTGTATATTACTTCCAGTACGGTTTGACCGGCAGCTTTTAGAGTCTCACGGTCTATATTCTCCATATTATCTTTTTGCGTATGCCAGTAACTGGCGAAACCTGTTTTAGACTCCGGGTCATAGTTGATGATGTCGATACTCGGGATATTACGCCCGCTGATCACATATTGATGATCGTCTGTGATTGCTCCACCGGTGGCGTTAATGAAATATTTTCCATATCCCAAATCACGGGCCGCGCTCCATACCATCTCAACGATCGGGGCTGCCGCACGCAAGGATTGTTGTTCCTTGAAAAACGTGGCGTTCTTGCCGCCCACCATATCCAATAAGATCCCGTATTCTGCCGTATAATTGGGAACATGCGGATTTTTTGCCCAGAACTGGGTACCTAGGCACCAGCTATCCGGTGTATAATCGGTTACGAATTCCGGCGTACCATAATCCTCCGCGTCGAAGAAAATAATATCGATGCCGATACCCGGGGCCTTTTGTCCGATTTGGCGGGCGATCTCCAATAAGGCACCTACACCGCTACCCCCATCGTCCGCTCCGTCCAATGGAGTCCGGTGCTTGGAAGGATCGGGATCGTGGTCCGAATAGGGACGGCTGTCCCAATGTGCGAATAGTAAGACACGTTTACTATTCTCCGGATCAAACGAACCTATGATGTTTCTCGCTTCCAGCTTCGTTCCGTCGTAGGCGGTCAGTATCGCTTCCTGCTGATAGACTTTGGCTCCGAAGCGTTTCAGTTCGGACGCTAAATAATCCCCGCAAGCTTTATGAGCCGCCGTGTTAGGTACGCGCGGACCAAAAGCAACCTGGTTCGCTACATAAGCGTAGGCGCTGTCCGCGTTGAAATCGGGGACAACCGAAGTGACTGGTTGCTTCTTGACTTCTGTCATATTACTGGTCTCTTTGGTTTCTTTAGCTCCACATGATAAAAGAGCAAAACTCAATAACGTAAAAAATAATCTGATCATAAATATGTTTTGTTTATAATGTTTTTACGGAGGCGGCCGCTTGAACCTCGTCCAGTACGCGCATCAAGTTTCCACCCCATATCTTGGCGATATCTTCCTCGGTATATCCTTTCTCTATTAATTTAACCGTGATCTGTATGAAATCGTTGTCGCTCTCGCAACCGATTATCCCGCCTCCACCGTCAAAATCGGAACCGATGCCTACATGATCGATACCGGCTATTTTCACCATATGGTCAATATGTTCGATAGCGTCGGTGAGGCTTGCGTTTTTATAATCCTCGTTGATATAGCGGTCGAGCAGGCAAACCTGTGCCACGCCCCCATTTTGGGCAAGGGCTTTTAGTTGCTCGTCGGTCAGGTTACGGTCATGCTTACATTTCACCATGGAAGAGGAGTGCGAACAGATGATCGGAGCCTCAGATAATTTGATGACATCCCAGAATGACTTCTCGGAGGCATGAGACATGTCTACCATGATGCCCTGGCGATTCATCTCTCTCACGACTTCTTTCCCGAACGGGCTTAAACCATCCCACTCTTTCTTTGTATGGGTAGAAGAATCGCAAATATCGTTATCGTAAGAATGGCAAAGCGTGATATAATTGACACCCATCGCCTTGAACTTAGCGATGTTCGCCAAATCCTTACCGATACCGTATCCGTTCTCTATGCCGATGAAGAACGCCTTCTTCCCCTCGTTTTTTAAACGTATGAAATCTTGGGTCGTTATGGCGATGCCACAAATATCCTTGTTCAATTCCGCTTGCTTGCGGATACCTTCGATCAGACCGGTCACTTTTTGTACCGCCTCCTGTAAAGAGGCCTCGTCGCGCTTACCTTGCCCGATAAAAGCGGCGAGGAATACGCCATCCAGCTTTCCTTCTTGCATTTTCGGGATGTTTACCCGGTTTCGCTCCCGGTCTGCGATGCTGAATCCGGCACGCTTAAACCAGAAAGGTGTGTCGGTATGCGTATCCACGGATAGAAAACGCTTGTGCATTTCCTTGGCTTGGTGGAATGTTTTCGCTTTATCTATCAGATGGCGGAATATCTTTAACATCGTGGTGTCTCCCCCGTAAGTCAAGGCTTCCGGATGCCATTGAACCCCCATGATCGAATGGTTCGGGTATGCGTCGATCGCTTCGACAATACTGTCGGGAGCCAAGGCCGTAACCTTGAAAATTGGTGCCAGATCCTTGATAGCCTGGTGATGAAGAGAGTTTACGGTTAAGGTGTCCTCGCCTAATATTGAGGCGAGTCGCGAGTTGGAATCTACGAAAATACGATGTGAGCCATATGCGCTGGGTAAAGCCTGGTTGTGCTTGATGTGAAGATCGCCTCGTTGTGAGGGGATATCTTGATAAAGCGTACCGCCAAAAGCTACGTTTAATAATTGCAGTCCCCGGCATATGCCTAAGACCGGGATATTATGGTCTGTCGCCATTTTGACCAGTTTCAGCTCATAAAGATCTCGTGTGGGATCAACCTCGGCCAGCTCTTCTTTAGGCTCTTCGCCATACCATAGAGGATTGATGTCCGCTCCTCCTGTCAGGATGAGGCCGTCTAGGTTCGACACGATGTTCCTGAGTACCTTACCGTCTGTTACCGCCGGTATTATGACCGGAGTTCCCCCGGCCTTTACGATAGATTGGATATAAGTGGCCCCTACACGGGAAGCTCCGTTTGATATACTGGCAGACAGGCCGATCAACGGGGAGTAGGGCGCTCGTACGTTTACATCGCAGGAATCTGTCAACTCATATAGCTTCTTCAAGTCTGGAACCTTCGACCCGGGAGTTTGCGCTTGCGCCCCACATAGAATACCGCAGGCGCATATTGTTGTGTATAAGAACTTTTTCATAATATGTAATTTTTTGTATGTTACTTATCCGGGTAATCTTGTATGGCGCTCATGACTCTTAGTAAGTTACCGCCCCATATTTTCCGTATATCTTCTTCCGTATACCCCTCTTCCAACAGCCGGACGGTGATATTTATCAACTCGTTGGTAGCGGAACAGCCTATCAATTCCCCGTCTCCGTCGAAATCCGAGCCGATACCGACATGGTCGGTCCCTACTAAATCCACGATATGATTGATATGCCGGATTGCGTCGCTTAAAGAGGCCTTTTCCGCTTCCTCGTTAATGAATCCTTTATATAGGCAGATTTGAGCTACACCACCTTGGGCGGCCAACGCCTTCAGTTGATCGTCCGTTAAGTTACGGGGATGGTCGCAAAGCGCACGTGCGGACGAGTGGGAGGCTATGATCGGGGTCTCGCTCACCTCTAGCACGTCATAAAAGCTACTTTCCGCGGCATGTGAGATATCTATCATGATACCTAGTCGGTTCATCTCTTTTACCACCTCTTTGCCGAAAGGACTTAAGCCTTTCCATTCCTGTTTTCCTCTCGCGGAATCGCAAATATCATTATCTCCGTTGTGACATAGGGTGATATAAGAGACTCCCATATCCTTGAACATTCGTAGGTTCTCGATCCGTTTCCCCAAAGCGTATCCATTCTCGATACCGAGACAGATCGCTTTTTTCCCTTGTCGCTTGATCGCCAAGATCTCTTGGGGGGTCGTGGCTATAGCCATCCGGCCCGGATGTAAGGTCTGCTGGCGTTTTACCTGATTCAGTCGCTCGACCGCATATGCGGTCGCTGCCTGTAAGGAAACCTCATCTCGTTGGCCTTGCGGGATATAAGCCACCATGAATGTAGCGTCGATCCGCCCTTCCTCCATGAAAGGAAGATTTACTTTTCCTCCTTCTTTCTCCCCGATATTAAATTCTCCGGGAAAGATCATGGGGGTATCTGTGTGAGAATCGATCGTCACGATCCGTTGGTGGATCATTTTGGCTTTCGCGAATCGGCGGGCGTTCTCAATGTGGTAGGCGAACAAGGCTTTCATGTGCTCATCCCCTTGTGGAGCCATGGCTTCCGGGTGCCATTGCACGCTGAATATCGATTTCTCCATAGCCTCCATGGCCTCGTTGATCCCGTCCGGAGCGGTTGCCGTTGCCCTAAATCCGGGAGCGACTTCTTTTACCGCTTGGTGGTGGAAAGAATTGACAAGTATCTGTTCTTCCCCTTTGAGAACACTGCGTAACCGACTCGTTCCCGGCTCAAGCGTCACCGTATGCGACGGATATTCCCGGGCCAGAGTCTGGCTGTGTTTTAATAATGGATGATTGGTTTGCGAATGGATGTCCTGATAAACACTTCCCCCGAACGCCACGTTCAAGATCTGATGTCCCCGGCAGATACCCATGATCGGGATTTGCCGGTTGGCGGCCAGACGAAGCAGGATCAAATCATATTCGTCCCGTAGCGTATCGACATCTTGCAATTGGGGGATAGGCTCCTCATGTAAATAGAGCGGATTGATGTCTCCACCTCCGCTCATGACCAGCCCGTCTAATACGGAAACCAGTTCGGTCAATGCCTTCACGTCCGTGATCACAGGGATGAGCACCGGGGCTCCTCCTGCGTCTAGCACGGCTTGCACATAGGTCTCGGCTATGCAGGAAAGTCCGTCTCTCCGATTGGCTGATATCCCTATTCGGGGAGGTTGGAGGTTTTCTTTGGCCGCTATATAATTATCGACTTCCTTGTATAGAGCCTCTAGGTTCGGACGACGGACTTTCATGATTTTAAGCATCTATGTTAGCATAAGTAGCGTTCTCCTCGATAAACTCGCGACGAGGCCCTACATCCTCACCCATCAACATGGAGAAGATTTGATCGGCCTCGGCCGCGTTGTCGATCGTGATTTGTTTCAACGTACGGTTTTCCGGGTTCATGGTTGTATCCCATAATTGATGGTCGTTCATCTCTCCCAAACCTTTATATCGTTGTGTGCGGATCTGGCCTTCATTGCCTCCTCCGTATTTCAAGATGAATTGCTGGCGTTGTTGATCCGTCCAACAGTATTCCTCGTATTTCCCTTTGCTGCATTTATACAATGGGGGAGTGGCCAGATAAACATATCCGTTCTCTATCACCGAGCGCATACGGCGGAAGAAGAAGGTAAGGATCAAGGTGGCGATATGGCTCCCGTCTACATCGGCATCGGTCATGATGATAATCTTGTGGTAGCGCAGTTTCTCCATGTTCAGGGCTTTCGGGTCGTCTTCCGTACCGACGGTTACCCCCATCGCACGATAGATGTTCTGGATTTCCTCGCTTTCGAAAATCTTATGATCCATCGCTTTCTCTACGTTCAATATCTTACCGCGCAGGGGCAGGATGGCTTGGAAGTTACGGTCGCGCCCTTGTTTGGCTGTACCACCGGCAGAATCTCCCTCGACAAGGAACAATTCGCAGATCGAGGCATCTTTAGAGGAACAGTCCGCCAACTTGCCGGGAAGTCCTCCTCCCGTCAGCGGGGATTTACGTTGTACCAGTTCGCGGGCTTTGCGGGCGGCGTGGCGTGCTTGGGCCGCCAAGATCACCTTGTCTACGATTATTTTCGCTTCTTTCGGGTGTTCTTCCAGATAGTAACCTAACGCCTCGCCGATCGCCATGTCTACGGCACCGGTTACCTCGCTGTTGCCGAGTTTCGTCTTTGTCTGCCCCTCGAACTGAGGCTCGGCTACCTTGATCGAGATAACGGCGGTCAGGCCTTCGCGGAAGTCGTCCCCTTGAATCTCCACTTTGGCCTTCTCCAATAATTTGGAATCCTCGGCGTATTTCTTCAGCGTACGTGTCAACCCCCGGCGGAAACCGGCCAAGTGCGTACCACCTTCTATCGTATTGATATCATTCACGTAAGAGAATACACTCTCGTTGTAAGATGTATTATAAGTTAGCGCTACCTCGACGGGGATACCCTGTTTCTCGGTTATGATATGGATCACGTCTGGAATCAGTTTCTCCTTGGAGCGGTCGATATAGCGGACAAACTCTTTCAGGCCCTCGTCCGAATGGAATATCTCGGATTTGAAGGAGCCGTCTTCTCTTTGGGTACGCCTGTCTGTTAGACGCAACGTGATACCTGCGTTCAGGAACGCTAATTCGCGTAAACGGGTAGCCAATATATCGTATTTATATTCCGTGACCGTAAAGATGGAACCATCAGGCTTGAAAGAAATCGTTGTGCCTGTTTTATCCGTGTTGCCTACTACCTGTACGTCGTGCAACGGTTTTCCGCAGGAGAACTCCTGCATATGCACCTTGCCATTCCTGCGAACCTCCGCTTTCAGGTAGGTAGAGAGGGCGTTCACGCAGGATACGCCAACACCGTGTAAGCCTCCGGATACCTTATAGGTCCCTTTGTCGAACTTACCTCCGGCGTGCAGTACCGTCAGTACTACCTCCAGGGCAGATTTACCTTCTTTCTCATGAATATCCACGGGGATACCACGGCCGTCATCGGTAACCGTGATCGAGTTGTCCTCATTGATTACCACGTCAATGTATGTACAATATCCGGCTAATGCTTCGTCTATAGAGTTATCTACGACCTCATACACTAAGTGATGGAGACCTTTTTCGCTGGTATCGCCAATATACATGGATGGCCTTTTTCGTACTGCCTCTAACCCTTCAAGTACTTGAATACTATCTGCGGAGTACTCTGTAGAAGTATTCTTAATTTCTTCACTCATGAGTTTATCTTTCTTTAAAATCTGTAATTATCTATGTCCTCAAAAAAATCTAACAAATGTAGTGATTTTTATTGAGATAGCGAAGTGGGGGATGTGAAAATAGCGAAAAAAGCGGGTATGAAAAAAGAGAGGTAAGCCATATGCCTATCTCTCTCCTTATGATGGTAGCCCATAGGGGAATCGAACCCCTCTTTCAAGAATGAAAATCTTGCGTCCTAGCCGATAGACGAATGGGCCATCGGGCTTAAAAAAGCCGGGCTTATCAAGAGTCCGGCTTTATACTAGTAAAAGTAATTACCTTCTGCTTATGCCAGCGCATTAACGTGCTTAGCCAACTTGGATTTCAGATTACCAGCCTTGTTCTTGTGGATAACGTTCTTTTTCGCAAGCTTATCCAACATAGAGCATACTTTCGGGAACAAAGCTTGTGCCTCGTTCTTGTCTTCAGTAGCGCGCAAAACTCTCATAGCGTTTCTAGCTGTCTTTGCGTAATATCTGTTACGCAAACGTCTTGCGTTTGTCTGTCTGATTCTCTTGATTGATGACTTATGGTTTGCCATTTCTAGATCTTCTCTTTATTGTTTTTTTAATCTTGTTTATTGTAGCCCATAGGGGAATCGAACCCCTCTTTCAAGAATGAAAATCTTGCGTCCTAGCCGATAGACGAATGGGCCAAAATGTCAAAGTTCTCACTTTTAGCGTTCTAAGAAGCTGATTTCCCGATTGCGAGTGCAAAGATAGAGGATCTCTCCGAACTGGCAAAACATTTCGATGGAAAATTTAGAGTTGTTTACGGTTTTAACTTCTCTTTAGAACTGATATCTTCTAAATGAATTTCCAAGGCTTTAACAGAAATGTTTATTTCCCAGATACATACACATAAAGAGGCGGCTAGTAGTAACAAGGCCGCGCCAAATATCCAGGCGGCGAAAATCTGCCATGATATATAGATGAAGAACATGGCGATCACGCAGAGCAGCAAGCTGAGTATGCCTAGTATTTGCATGGAACGGGTCAGATAGAGCCTTTTCCGTAAGTTCGCTATCTGGGCGATGTCCTTGGGATCATGGGTTTGCTGGTGCTTTTCTTTCAGTGCGCGCACTACGCTTGCGTATGAAAGGAAGCGGTTCGTATAGGCCAACAATATCAAGGATATGGCGGAAAATAATACGGAAGGGGTCGTTAAGTCTAACATGATTCTATATTTAAATTATATGTATAATGTTAATTTGAGTATCTTTTTACTTAAGTGATGGCTTTAAAATCTCAGATGAGAGTATCTTTCCCATCACATAATCTGCCAATATTACTTGTTCCTTGAATTCATGGATTTTACCTAATAAATTGAATAAATCAAGAATATCCTCTCGTTTGCATGATTTTCTATAGTATGCGAATGAATGGTATTTTAGCCATTCACGAATTACGTTGTAACCGGAGACTTCGAATCGGAGGATGTCATTAGGTACATGGAGAGTAAAAGTAACATTGTTTCGTGTATCTTGAAAGATCACCGAACTATCCGATACTCGATAGTTTTGGATCTCACATTCATCTGGAAATGATTTTAGTTGTTCTCCTAATAATTTTGATAGCAACGAAGTATCTACGACAAAATCATTCTTCTCGATATTTGCCATAGCCTTACCAATATTTGCCATTTCGTCAAAGAGATTTTTGCTCTTGGTAATGGGAATTGCCGGCCATTCGCCTGCGACTGTATGTAGTTTTCCCTCGAAAGTTTTCATGTACAACTGAGAGTTGAGAACGGCATAAGAGTAGAAGACAACGAGATCTATAACCTCATCTACATTGTATTCGAGAATAGAAGACAATTTTTGGACTAATGTAGGGTTTACGTTACTTTGGGGCTTTCCTATCCATTTGCCGCCGGCCTTATATTCAGGGTAACGATTGCAGAATATATGTGAGTTGCCTCTTGTGACAAGATCGTTGTCGGGAAGATGCCAACAGAAAGACGTGAACTTTTTGATGACAGGACAAATGTCTGCGGGAGCAGGTGCCGCCGCAAATCCGAATACGTTTTTTTCGGCGAAGGCTGCTTGCACCTCTGGACGCTCACGCATTCCACCTCCGGGTGTTTTTCGTAAGGCGTTCATAAGCTTTTTGTCGAGAATGAGGCTGGCAGAAAGGAATGGCCGGAAAGAATAGTCTACAATCTTTCCATTGATATTGGCCAATGCGACTTTTACATCATGTGTAAGTTTGGATTGTGGTGGTGGTTTGACCTGTCCTTTATACCAGCGATTTTTTATTTCATCATACGAGTTGTTCTCATCAGAAATGAATCGGCTGCGTCTTTTAAGTTGTCCTTTGGAGAAATGTACTAACAAGTGAGTGGGGGCTAATTTTAATCCGGAACAATGTCTCTCGAATATGGCAGGGGCATCATTGTCTGATATAAGGTGCCAAAAACAGGAATATAGTTCCTCGCCAACGTTGATGGTCGGTTTGAATGAATAATTTTTGTCAAGGCGAACAGATGTCCACCCTTCAATATTAACCGGTGTCTTAAAGAATGTCTCTTTCTCACGTTTCGTCATTGCGCATATACTTTTGTAGTGTATTGTAGGCAATTCAAATGTAAGCTCACATAGTGTTCCTACAAGAAGTAACCTTCCTTGAACTGTGTTAAAGATATTTTCTGCATGATGACCGGCACGATTGTCTACATCGAATTCAAGCACCCACATCTCGCTGACATGTTCGGACAAATATTTGCGAGCGTTAATGAAGGATACGTGGCTGGCAAAAGTGGCTGGCAGTATTAGAGCGAACACGGAAGGACGGCTTTGTTCTGCCTTGAAAAGAGACCAGCGTAGAAATTTTGTCATTTCATTTGCTAGCTGTTTCTGCTTGTTTGAGCGTCTTTTGCATACGGATGGACGGAAATCATTCATGAGTTTGGCGATCATCTTTCCTTCATTGCTGGTATCCATGGAGTCGGAACATGGGGGATTACCTATAATGACCGTAAGTGGTGGTGTCGAAAATTTCTTAGCTTTTTGTTGTTCCTTTAAGAAAAATGTCGATACTGCATCCGTTGCATTATTATCTATTTGAGTCCGTTTAAATGTGCTATCGCTCAATGTGTTTGTCAATACGATCTCAATATCAGACTTATCCTTGACATTTAACATTGATATACGATAGTTGGAAAGGGCGTATGGAACGGGAAGAATCTCAAACCCTATGATCTGGGAACCAACTTGCAATTGCAGGTTGTTCAGTACAGCTTCGATAAATGTTCCGGTACCACAACATGGATCTATGATTTTCAATGCTTTGCCTTCTATAGTTTCTTCTTGTATGACAGTTGGAAGGATATTGGCAACAAATTTGACCGTATAGTTGGCCAAACACATAGGGGTATACCATGCGCCAAAATCACGGCGTGTCTTATCATCGTATTCGCTTAGGAATGTCTCGTATAGTTCGTGAAAGTTTGGTGCTGTCACTTGCTGGTCTGTAAGACGGATACAAGACAACAAGCGACGTGTGTTGTCATACCAAATCCCAAGTTTACTGAATGAGGAATCCAATTCGTCGGCTAAAGCATCTACCAGTGTTTTGAAAGGGGTCAGACGTTGGGCATCCTTATGGAAAAGAGACGAATCCCAGAAAATTTGAAGCAGTTTGTATTTATTAACTGGTGGAATGTTTTTCTCGTTTACAAAACGGTGGGCGTAAAGCAGGCCGAAAGCAAGTATTTGTGCGACAAAACCTGCAAAAGTATGATTGTTCTCCAATGACTTGTCATGGCTCTTAGATGCTACATCCCAAAGGAGTTTGAGGGCAACGATCGTTTTACGTTCAGTCTCGTTTTCTGCCTCATCCTCTTCCAATGCGAGTATTTCTTCTAAATCGTCAGAAAGGTATCTGGCACGTTTAGAGAGCTCCGATACCAATTGTTTTTCAGAAACTGTACGGTAGCCTTCTTCTTCGAAAAACTTCTGGAATAGTGGGAGGATATCGGTATTCAGAGTGATATTACCCCATTCTATTGGCTTTTGGCATATCGACACATTCTTTGGCTTTCCTGCTGGTGTATACATGATGAAGTCGATACCATCTGTAAGTATCACAGGGTTTCCGAGGTAAAGATAGCGTTTTACTTGATTTTCGTATGCCGCAGGGTCAATAGGAATAGCAGGATTGAAACTTTTTGCCTCGACATAGCCATAGATACCCATTGTCTCTTTGTTGCTAAACAGCCAATCCGGACGACCGTATTTACCCTGTTGGCGTGGTTCGAAAATCCGGTCTATCTTTGGGTTGATATATCCAGATAACTGTTTGAGAAAATCATCAAGGGCAGGCCGGAATGATAACTCTGGCGTGGCATTACCTGTTGTGAGAGCAGTCCTATAATCATTGGACAACTTTTTTATATACTCATCCAGAATCTGTTTCAATCGTTCCATTCGTCAAGACATTTTTTTATTTGTAGTCCAATCTGTTTTGCCATTAGCACAGGTACGGCATTCCCTATTTGACGGGCGACTTCTACTTTGTTGCCTACGAAATTGAAGTCTTTGGGGAAGGTTTGTAGCAACGCTCCCTCGCGTAGTGAAATACTACGATTTTGTTCGGGGTGCCCGAACATGCCACGAGTGAAACTATCGAAGCGAGCAGTAATGGTTGGAGCGACATCATCCCATGGCATACGGCCATATACATTTCGGTGCCCAATGACATTAGAACTCACTTTATGACAGTCGGCAAGTAGGTTCTGCGGAAGGAAATTACGGCCTTGTCCGGGTTGCAAATGCTGTAATCTCTCGATATTCTTGGCAGACAAACGGTCTCGACGGTGAAGCGATAGTGTGGGATGTTCTGATCCATCCTCTGGTGGTATGGGCAGATGTCCTATAACCTCCCTTACGGTGACATGGCGCTCGCAAGGGGTCGGGTACTTAAAGATAGGAACTGCATGTTCCTTTCGTTCCCCTACGATCACGACCCTACGGCGCCTCTGTGGTACACCGTAGTCTTGTGCGTCGAGTATCTGCTTGTGTATGAAATAACCTGATTTTTCGGCGGTTTCAAGGGCCTTTTGTAAGATGGCAAGGCCACGTTTACCTTCTATGCCGGGTACGTTTTCAAGTATGAACATTTTGGGATTGATGGCAATAACTTTGCTAATGTACTCCTCAACTAGATGGTTTCGTTCGTCAATATCTGAGCCGATGCGCTGTATGGAGAATCCCTGGCAGGGTGGTCCTCCGGCCAACAAATCCAATTCGCCAGGTTTCAAGCCGATATCTTGTAGGAGTTTGAGCGGATTGATGTCGTAAATATCCCTTACTTCGGCTTTATGTCCTTTGAAATATTTGGAATTGGCATTGATTGTTGCGATGGACTTCGAGTCGATGTCAAAGCTATAGAGCACATCAAACCCCGCCTCGATAAGACCTAGGCAAAGCCCTCCGGCACCAGAGAAACTGTCTATGCATTTGTATTGACTCTTCATTGTTTATTGTTGTATTCTAGAGTTATTGCGATTTGTGACGCTATCGCTAATGATAGTAGTGGGGGGACAGCCTCACCTATTTGTTTAAAATTATCCCCAAGACTGCCATTCCATTCATAACCGTCTGGGAAACTTTGTAGTCGTGCAGCCTCACGAATGGTTAATCCTCTATCTTGTTCCGGATGGGAGTATCTACCACTAGCAGGATTTCTGGCATATTGAGTTATAGTTATGGAGGGTTTATCCCAACTTAATCGTCCATAGACGTCGCTAAATCCTTTCACTTTATCTAAGCATCGAGGCCCTACACCTTTAGGTCTACTGCCACCATCATGAGGTACTTGTGCGATCACGTCTATAGTGCTCTGTCTGTGTGCGGAGCATTTATGATAACAATCGCTAGGGCGTTGATTGCGTGCGTCTACTGGAGGTAAATCGCCAATGGCGTCTCTAACGGTTACATATTTGTCGGGCGTAAGGATCTCTTCTGGCAGTCTAAAAGAAGCGTGTTTAGAAGCGACAATAATTGCTCTATAACGAGCTTGTGGCACTCCAAACCCTGCTGCATTATAGATATGTTGCGTTATGTGATAACCATGCGTCGTAAAAACTCCCTTTGCCTCATTGTAATGATTCTTATATTTACCGTTTAAAATCTCCGGGACATTTTCCATAACAACGAAATCTGGATTCAGATGTACAGCTATGTCCGCAAAATAACCAATTAGTGTGTTTCTTTTATCTTCCGGCTTACGATAATCCTTTTTACGATGAGCTGAAAATCCTTGGCATGGTGCACATCCAATGATAATTAATGGCTTTCTTCTGTTTTCCGATAAACCGAATGTATCGGCAATAATTGCTGATTGCGGTTCTATAGATGCTATATCGACATTTAGAGTGGGTGTAAAATAATTCTTCTTATATGCTTCTAACGACGTGTTATTAATGTCAATGCCTCCTAACACATGGAAGTATTTAGGCAATGAAGCGAAGCCTAGTGTCATACCACCGGCACAACAAAAAAAGTCTAGTACATTTGCGATACTAGTTTCTTTGTTATCAGCAAGAGGTTTCCATTTAGCCATATTCTGTTGGCCATTTTTGAAAATGGTGATAAATTCACTGCTATTCATTATTGTAACTATCGCATTTTATAAAAGAAAAAGTATATTATAAATACAAAGTTACGAAAAATCTCTGGAATATCCGCCGAATTGCAGCAGATTAACGCAACAGGATTTGATAATTAGGGAGTTAGAAGAAAAACGCAGAAGTTGGGCAGACAGTTGAAAACCGTCTTAAAGCAGATTAAAGCAAAAGAACGGTTTCCTAATCATTACCCGATGAAAGTGCAGATTTAACAGTCCCTGTTTCATTTTGCGGCGTTCTGCGCAGCTTTGCTTATCAATAGGTAACTCGTTGATTTATAGTTTTGCAACCAAAAAGAAACGAGTATGGCAAGAAGCACATTCAAGGTGCTGTTCTACGTGAACGGCAGTAAGGAAAAGAACGGAATTGTCCCCATCATGGGACGAGTTACAATCAACGGAACGGTAGCACAGTTCAGCTGCAAGCGGACTATCCCGAAAGAGCTTTGGGATGCCAAAGGGAACAAGGCAAAGGGCAAGAGTATGGAAGCGAGGGAAACCAATCTTGTGCTTGACAACATCAAGGCTCAAATCATCAAGCATTACCAGCGTATATCCGACCGTGAAGCGTATGTAACGGCAGAAATGGTACGCAATGCCTATCAGGGATTGGGCGGTGAGTATGAAACATTGCTCGGTGCTTTCGACAAGGAAAATGAAGTGTTCAAGAAGCGTGTCGGAAAAGACAGGGTCAGGGCTACCTATATGGCAAGGGTGCGGGCAAGAAACCATGTGGCAGCATTCATCAGGTCACATTACAAGCGGAACGACATCTCCATGCCTGAACTTACGCCCGACTTCATCAAGGAGTTCGCCGTGTTCCTTTCCAACGAAGCCGGACTGCACAACGGTTCGATATGGGAAAACTGCATGTGGCTGAAAGGTGTGGTGATGCGGGCACATTTCAACGGACATATACCGAGAAATCCGTTTGCCCAGTTCCATATAAGCCCGAACACGAAAGAGCGTGAATATCTGACGGAGAATGAGCTGAAAACATTGATGGAATTTCAGTTCAAAGACCCCAAGAACTCCTATCTCCGTGATATTTTTGTTTTCGCCAGTTTTACCGCCCTCTCATTCGTGGATATAAAGGAATTAAACAATGACCAGATTGTGGAAGTGAACGGTGAGAAATGGATTATTTCCAAACGACACAAGACGGGTGTACCGTTTCAGGTAAAGCTGCTGGATATTCCCTTGCAGATAATCGAGCGTTACAAGGCTTTTCAGGAAAACAATCTTGTATTTCCCAATCTCAACTATTGGTCAATATGCAAGCGTATGGGAAAGATGATAAAGGAATGCGGCATCACCAAGAAAATCAGCTTTCATTGCTCAAGGCACGGATTTGCGACCCTGGCTCTCAGCAAAGGGATGCCAATCGAGAGCGTCAGCCGTATTTTGGGGCATACGAACATTGAGACCACGCAAATCTATGCGAAGATAACCGTGCAGAAATTGGATAATGACCTCACGATGTTGGGCGACAAACTGAGCAAATCATTCGGAAACGTGAAAATGGCAGGGATATGAAACGGGAAATAATCACAACGGACAGCTATGGTAGAATTACCATACCATCCGATACAGGTAATATATGGATGAATGAAATGGAGCTGGTGGAACTGTTCGGGGTAATCGCCCCGACGCTCCGTGCCGCCATCCGTGCCGTGTACAAGTGTGGAGTTTTGAATCCTCTTGAAGCAGAAAAACGTATCAGGCTGCCCAACGGCTATTATGCGGACATGTATGCCCTGCCGATGGTGGTGGCACTCGCTTTCCGTATTGACACGTCAAGTACCGCAATGATTCGCAATGCCCTGCTGGAAAGATTGTGCCGACGAAAAGAAAAACAAGTCCTGCTGGTGTCAATGAATAACAGAATGCCGGATGAATGTTAGAATGAACTTTTTATGTTCAGCCATTTGATGATTAACGGTTTAATCTGACGTAGTGACGACATGAAGTCATTGAATCTGTAAATCAGTACGTCAGTCAATCTGTAATTATCTGCAACAACCAGTCCCCGAAGACGTGCATATTCCACGACTTCGGGCTTTTTTATCTCCTTTTACCTGAAAGAGCAACCCGTTTATACTGCATTTTCTTTTGGCATGACCTATTTTGCGCCGTTCCGCATAGATTTGCGTATCAAGATTTTACCGACACTTCCGTAGCTTTGCAACCATGTTTAACCCGTTGCCGACAGAATGTAGGCAGCACTAAAACCTGTATCAAGAACATGAAGAAAAAAAGGAATCATTTGCGTAGGTACAATTCTCTACAAGATTGTGAATCGGGATTGTCATTATTCGCCGATTGAGAGGAATAGGACGTTACTACACGGTAAACAAAATACAGCTGGAAAAATTCTGATATTTTGATGAGATGATGAAAGTATATATAAACATAAAGAGAAACAGCAACTTACGTCTTCATCAACCTTTCAACAAGAGAATCGGGCTGATGAAAAAGAAAGGACACACCGCACTCTACATCACTTTTCTTTTGGCGAGCGGTTTGATGAAACGATGATGAATGTATATCATTTTGGTTATCAGTATATTATCCTATCAACTCATCAATTCACCGGATTTTTATCCACCAACAAGTCTGCGGGACAAACGGATGGAAGGAAATGCCACTATCCGCAAGCTGGTCGGTCGGACATCCGACCTGCCTGTTGTCCGACCAGCCGACAAGGGAAGGCGTATCATATCAATGAAAAGAAAAGATCTGCCTATACCGCTGGTACTCTCACAGGCTTTTGAGAACAGAAAAGCCATAGCTCATTAGGGCATTTTCTTTACGCAGTGCAGGCACAGCTAAAAATGCCCCAATGAGCCAACGGGGTTACCCCCCTCTGGACACCCCCCTTTGCCATGCGACATGACCGCAGCAGACGGAAACCAACAAACCAAATTGTCAAACCTGAAAACGAAAAACAAGCATGGGATATATAAGCATTCAAATCAACAAAGCGAAAGGCTCGGCTGACACGGGCGCATCCGACCACATAGAACGTAAGACCATACCCAAGAACGCAGACCCTACACGTACACATCTCAACCGTGAACTGGTGGAGTTTCCCGATGGAGTGTCCGACCGTACCGAAGCGATAAGCCACCGCATCCGCACGGCTGGCATCAAGCGGAAGATAACTCCAGACCAAGTGCGGGCAATCAGAATCGTACTTTCGGGTACGCACGAGGATATGATGAAAATACAGGACGAGGGCAGACTTGACGAATGGTGTGATGACAACCTTCAATGGCTTCATCGCACCTTCGGCAAGGAAAATACCGTTTCGGCAGTCCTGCACATGGATGAGCACACACCGCACATTCATGCCACGGTCGTACCGATAGTAACAGGAGAGCGCAGGAAAGCCAAGAAAAAGCAGACGGAAGGTAAACGCTCCTACCGCAAGAAAGCCAATATCGTGCGTCTGTGTGCCGATGATGTGCTGACACGTGAGAAACTCGTTGCCTATCACGACAGTTACGCAAGAGTAATGGAAAAATACGGTTTGCAACGTGGCGTACGTGGCTCGGAAGCACGGCATACGACAACAGCCCAATACTACCGTGATTTGATACGGCAGACGGGTGAACTTGAAGCCAATGTGCAACAGTTACAGACAGAGCAGCAACAAGCAGAGCAACAGCTTGACGAGGTAAGGCAGGAAGTCAAGTCGGAGAAACTGGAAGCAGCCAAGACGGAAGCGAAAGCCGCATTCGTGGCAAAAGTCGGTTCTCTTTTCGGTGGTGGTAAACTGAAAGAGTTTGAACATAGAAATGAAGATTTGCAAAAGCGCATACAGGAACTTGAAGAAAAAGCCATACAACGAGAAGAACAACATGTCAAGCAGATGCAGGAAATGAAGAATGCTTACGAACGACAATACCGCAAACTGTCGGAATTTACGGATTTTGTCAAACGCTACTTCCCTTATGTGGAAAAGCTGATGCCTACTATCAAGTTTTTGCGTGATACTCTAAATTTTAGCGATGGGCTAATCAAAAAGCTGTGCATGTTCAAGGATGTCACCATTAAAGGTAAACTCTATTCTTCTGAATTCCGACAGCTCTTTAAGACTGATGGTTCGATTTGTTCACTTAAAGAAACTTCGGATGGAAAATTTGACCTCAAAATAGACGGCGTTTCACATGTAAGTTGGTTCAGACGCAAGAAAGACGAGTATATGGAAGCATTGGGATTGCCAACGAAGAAACAAAATCGAGATATTAAGTTGTAAATCAAAATAAAGTCCGTAATAGTTGGTGACATATCACGGAGTTTTTGTACTTTTGTAGCTGGATTGAGACAACTCTTTCCAAGGCATATTAGAATAAAGAAGAAGCGTTATGCTAATCGTGGTGTCGGAAACCTAGGAAATTTCCCAAACATACAAACGATGATTGCATAGTGGTTCTCACGCTATAGCGTGGGCTGCTATTGTTATATCTGTTTGTATAGGTTTCCTAGGACCTCCGACACAGGTGAACGATTTGTAGTTCACGCTTCGTGTTAAAAATATATGGTATGATTTTTAAATGGCTTAAAAAACTATTTGGATTATATGATAGTTCACCAACTGAAATCCCTGCAAATGGTGAACTCAAGCCATCTGCCTCTAAGTCGCTTTATGATGAACTTGACAAAAGGAAAGAACATGTAAAGCAAAATAGGGACAAACTTAAACAATCGCCAATTGATTGGTATTCTTTAAATACTCCTTCCCTAAAAGATGAATTACAAACTCGCGTCTTTTCTCCGCGTAAATTTGAGAATATACCTTCTCTTCAAACTTTAAAAGATGACAGATTAAGAAAAGAAGCACATGAATTAAAGGAGCAAGAAGAAAAGGTAAAGTTATTATTAGATAAACTTGAAACCTTTATTGCGCAACAAAAGCTTCAAGATGCAAAGCAAATAATGGATGTAATTACGCATGAAATAGTGCGTACAAAAGAGCCGTCCATAAGAAGGCGATACATTTTTTTACAGAAATCCTTAGCTGAATTAGAAAGAAAATTAGAACATGAAAGACTTGTTAGGCTAGCCGAAGAGCAAAAACGCAAAGAGGAAGAAGAACGCAAAAAAAGAGAAAGAGAAGAAAAGGAAAGGATAGAGAATGAAAAAAGAATAGCAGAAGAACGAAGACAACGACAACAGGAAGCAGACAGGCTTGCCGAAGAAGCCAGAAAGAAAGAGCAAGCAGAGTTAGCAGAAAGGAAACGATTAGAAGTCCTAACTACTGAACGAAAAGAAAACTGGTTTGCTTTCAAACAAGTATTGGATAATAATGGTATTCAGTATCTATATCATTTTACAGATAGGCGAAATATTCCATCAATTAAGTTGCATGGCGGTCTATTCTCATGGCATTATTGCAAGAAAAACAATATAACTATTCCGTGTCAAGGTGGTGATTATGATTCACAAGAGTTAGATAAAAAATATGGTTTAGAGGATTATGTTCGTTTGAGCTTTTGTAATGACCATCCTATGGCTTATCGTTTACAACAATCGGGGAGCGATATAGTCATTCTAAAAATTGAAGTAGATGTTGCCTTATTAAAAGGTACACTGTTTTCCGATATTAATGCAGCAGATAAACTTCATACTCACGGAGGAGAATTAGATGATTTGAAAAGAGTTAATTTTAACGCTACTAAAAGGAATTATGTGCGTAAAGACGATGATGATTTTAAGCCTCATCAAGCAGAAGTCATGGTAAAGACATTTGTTCCAAAGAAATATATTGTAAATCTTGATAATTTTTGAATTATGATTTATATAGAAAGCAAAAAAAGGAAATTAGAAAAAATAAAGGAAGAATATCCTAATGCTGTAATACTGGATATTACCTCTAATTCAGAGATGCGATATGCAAAAATATTGAGTCCGTTTTATCCACATGGAAATATACCTATTCCTTTTACTGACGGATTAAAGGCTACCTGTGTCGAAGCGGTGTGGCAAGGACTAAAAGTCTTTGAGAATGCAGGCGTGGATTTTGCGACATTCAAAAATGATACAATGCGAGATTTAAAACGGACTGTACGAAAATATGGAATGCCTAAAGGACACAGTAAAGGAGCTTATAGTAAAGAGTTATTGGGATACTTTGAAGCGAGGATGCTTATCTATCTTCCAACGTATAAATGGGTACTGGATAATGTTCCCGAAGTTCATCATGTAATAGAAAGAATTAAAGCGCAAAGCAAAATTCAAGATATTGTATTATTAGATTATAATACAAATATTGACTTTCGAGATATTTCAAAGCCATTGTCACATGCAGGTTTGGTAAAATTATACATTGACGGTAAATACCCCAATGGCATAGAGGATTACCAGCCAATGACACAGGAAGAAATGGATGCAAAGAAAGTTAGGGAGAAAGAACTAAAGAAAGGACTAAAACGTAAGGTAAAAGAACGCAAAAGCGCACAAAGTAAAAAACTGTTTGAAGAATAAGTTGAACAATTAGAATTTGTAAAGATGGAAATGATACAAGAATACATCGGTTTAATTTTCGCAGTCATCGTTGTAGCTGCTGTTATTATATTTCAAATTCGTAGTTTCCTTAAAACAAAAGGAAAAATTAAAGAGCTTGATAGCTTATTTGAAGATGTTGACACTCTGTCGCTTAAAGAAACGTCTATTACACCAAGTGTATTAAGGAACAAAGAATCTCTACAGAAATTTTTGCAAAGCATTCCACCACGCCATAATGATGAAAACGGTGATGAAAGCAAAGATTATACAGATTTATCACTTATCGTTTTTCAAGATGGAAGTAAGTCTTCCAATAAGAAATTTAAAATGATTATTAATCGTACGAATGAGTACTTGTGCAAAAATACAGGGACAAGTGCTGATTTAGGGGTATTAGAAGACATATGTGACAGTCAAAAAGAAACATTAGAGGATGAAATACAAAATAGCCTTAATGTTCCTCTATATTTAGGGCTTGCAGGCACTTTTATAGGAATTATTACAGGATTATTGGGTGTTGATTTTGACCAAATTTTTGGTAACACAAATAACTTGAATGGATTACAGCATTTATTATACGGCATAGTTGTAGCTATGTGTGCAAGTTTATTAGGCTTAGGTTTTACCGTATATAATAGTGCTGTAACATATAAGACTGCTGTAAGCAAATGTGACGACGGTAAAGGAGATTATATGAATTTCCTAAGACGTGAATTGATGCCATTATTATCAAATAGTATGGCTTCAAGCCTAAATTCATTAAAGGGAGTATTAGGACACTTTGTAGATAAATTTGGAAGGAATTTAGATGCTTATGCTGATTCAGCAGAACTGTTAAACGACAATTTGGAAAAACAACATTTGGTTCTAGCAGAAATAAACAAATTAAGTTTAACGCAAACTGCAAACAAGATTGCTGAAACCTTTATGCAATTAAAAGATTCAGCTGATTCATTAACTGTTTTTCGTACATATCAAGAGCAGCTAAATTCAACAATAGCTAATACGTCAGGAGTTATAAATCAAATACAAACCTTAATAGGCAAATTTGAAAATTTTTCCACTGGACTTTCTGTTGTGATAAGTAATCAGAATAAAACAACCGAACTTCAGCGAGAGTTTCAAGAAGCAATAACAACCCATTTCCCGACAGGAGCAGAAGCAAGGGAGATTTGGAGAAAGGAATTTGATTTGCTTATGTCTGAGGGGAAGCACGTTTCAGAAAGTTTGTCAGCACAACTTACAGCATCAACGGAACACATTCAGAATTTTGTCACCAATAACAAAGAGTTCTTTGATACATTTGATAAGCTGAAAGAAGTGCTTGATATAATGATACAATATACGCAAGTTCAAGCGGAATGTTATAAGGATATGAAGGGTGAAATATTAAATCTGAGAACGGATTTTCATAACGCTCAACTTGAGGATATAGAGTTAAACAAATCGATTCTTAAGGCTATAGAAACAATGACAGAATCTATTAAAAACTTAAAAGAAGAAAAGTAATTATGTCAAAAAACAGAAGTAATACTTTCTGGTTAAGTTATTCTGACCTCATGACAAGCTTGTTTTTCATTATGCTTGTTCTATTTATAGTGTGTGTCGTTAAGATGAAAGGTATTAATACACAATTAGATAAGGAGGTAAACGCTAAAGAGGAACAGCTCAGAAAAATTGAAGAACTAAACAATTCTATTAAAGAGATAGATAATAAGTATTTCGAATACGATGAGCAATTCAAAAGACATACATTAAAAGACATTGAAGTCTCTTTTAATACCTATAGTTCTAACATCAATGATATAGGGCAAGAGCAGCTTGATAAATTACTAAAAGCTGGTCAAGCAATTGTCCGTTTTATGAATAGTGCAAAGAACAAAATCCCTGAAGCTCAATATATACTTATCGTAGAAGGGCAATCGTCAAAAGATTATTATACAAGGAATTATGAACTTAGCTATGAAAGGGCATTGGCTTTGATTAAATTTTGGTCAAATAATGGTATTGAATTTGATACACTTGGTAATTGTGAAGTTTTAATTTCAGGAAGCGGACAATCAAGTAAATTTAGAGTTCAACCTGATGTTAGAGGGAATAAAGATAACCAACGATTTGTTATACACATAATTCCGAAACCCGGCATCATAGAATAATTGGAAAGAGGCAATAGGGAATCTTTTATCTGCTGAAAATTATAAGAAAATGATATTCTTGTTTTATTCATTAGCTCAATGCTTATAGATACACCCTAAATGAATGATATTTAAAATATTCTCTGTATTTTTGCATCCGTAAGAGTTACCCAAACAAGCAAAGCGATGCAGACTACGGCAATTGGAACGGTTGCCAAGTCATTACCCCAAAACGTGGTAATTCTTCTAACTCTCTTGATTCCAAAGAGGTATATTCCTTATACAGATTTACGGAAAATCTCTAGAATAAGCGAATGAAAAAAAGAGTTGTATCTTTGCATACAGATCATCATCGCAAAGATACGAATTATGTTGTGTAAAACGAGAGGGATTGTCTTGCATACGATTCCTTACAATGATAAATACTCTATTATATATATGTATACGGAGGCGTTTGGCCGGGCCTCGTATCTGGTCAGCCGTAGCCGTGGGAAGAAAAGTATGGTTTCGAAAGCTTTGTTTATACCTCTGTCTGTGCTGGAGATGGAGGTAGAGCATTTAAGCAAGCGGGATCTGCACCGGATCAAGGAGACGCGTATTTGTTTCCCGCTAAACGATATTTGCTGTGATCCGGTCAAGAATGTATTGGCGCTTTTTCTCTCGGAGGTTCTTTTCAGGGTGGTGAAAGATACGGAGCCGGACTCCCGTTTATTTGATTACCTATACGAGTCTATACATCTGTTGGAGTATGCGGATAAGGGTATCGCTAATTTCCATCTGGTTTTCCTGCTAGGCCTCCTTCACCATCTCGGTATTTTCCCGAACATGGAATCGCATAAGGCGGGATATTATTTTGATATGTTGAACGGAGTGTTTACAGATCATATCCCGATGCACCGGCATTATTTAAATAAGGTAGAGAGCGCTTTCTTTTCCCGTTTGCTCCGTATCAGCTTTGAAAATATGGCGCTTTATGGTTTTTCCCGCCAAGAGAGAGTCAGCATTATCCACCGTATCCTAGAGTATTATCGTCTACATCTCCCGGATTTTCCGGAAATTAAGTCACTATCAGTGATGCAAAGTATATTTGACTGATTTATACACCATTATATTAATCCTCGAAAACATGTACGTGTTTCTTGAAAAAGACGTACATGTTTTCCGATAAACACGTACATGTTTTTCCGGAAAGATGATAAGTATCCGGATCGCTTGGAAAAACATACGATAACCATTGCCTATTTGAGGAAAAGATTATACTTTTGCAATCTCAAAAGAGTTGGTCTTGTAGTTCAACGGATAGAATAGAAGTTTCCTAAACTTTAGATCCGGGTTCGATTCCCGGCGAGACTACTGCGTGAATATTAAATACGTTGATTATTATAATCATTGTATTATCCCTATCTATACTAAAAAAACTTAGCTATATAGTTGAAATCTTTTCAAGTAATCAACTTCTCGCCGATCATGGGCGTAAGAAGTTTGTAAGGTTTAGAGATTGATGCTTTATGGATGTTTTCCAAGGGTTCGTACCAAGGATGTTTGCTTAATGCATATTTGGAATGATGTACCGTGAGTACTTGTTTAGGGTGTAGATCCTTGATAGCGAGAGGGAGATCATTGGGCATTAAATGTATGTAACGCCAGTCTTCATTGTATTGTCCGTTTTCCATGATCGCTAGATCTATCCGTGAGAATCTTTTGCCGATCTCCGCGAAATGAGTATCGTATCCTCCGTCTCCCGATATATATATTTGCTGTTTGCCGTCGATCATGAACGAGGCCCATAACGTTTGGGCGTTTTTTAATAATCGATTAGAGAAATGACGGGCGGGCAAGCAATGTATTAGGCAATCATTATCAATACTGTAGCTATCATACCAATCCATTTCCACGATATGTTCCTGAGAGAATCCCCAATATTCAAGATATTCCCCTACACCCAATCCGCAGATTACGGTTCCTATACGGTCTCTCAGTTGTTTAACCGTATAATAATCCAGATGATCCCAATGCTCGTGGGTGATTATTAAGAAGTCAATATCAGGGATATCTTCCGGTTTGTAACGATCCGTGCCTTTGAATGGCCGGAACATCAAGGAGGCAGGAAACTTATTTGTTAATACAGGATCAATCAGAAAACGCCGGCCTCCACTTTGGATCAAATAAGATGAATGACCGAACCAAATGACAAGATCTTCATTCCGGTCCAGATGAAGCAGATCCGTTTTTACGGTTGGTAAATATTTATGGGGTTTTAGATCCGGATGTTTTTCTAGGAAAAAGTCCCAAAACATTCGTATCGTTCCTTTTCTCATCGTTGTTGTTGGCGTGAGATGGATATTGTGGAATTTGCCGTTCCGGTAATTGGTCGAACGTTTGATTCGTTCCAGCCTCTCTCCTCGAGGTAAACGTCCGAATGCGGGATGGTAAAGTATGATAGATGTTATTCCTGCCAGTAAGATTACAAATAGTAATATTGATGTCATAGCCTTTTATGTCTCATTTTAATAAGATGATCATGACCGATCCCGCTACCATGATGATGGAACCAATCAATTTCTTCGTTATATTTACCTCTTTGAATATACGGTATCCCAAGAAAATACTTACGATCGTAGAGAGCTGGAACAAGGCCAGCGCGTAACCTACTTCCATATGGTCGAACACATAATTGGTGGTATATTGCATGGTTCCTATGCAAAGGACTAAATAAAGGTAGGAAGAGAGATCCCGGATTTTGACCCGCTTGAGTTCTTTGGCGAGATCGACCTTGAAGACGAATAAGAGAACGAAAGAGAAAATCGCCCCAAACCAGCACCAGACGATAAATGAGATAGTAGTAGATGAGTATAAGATGATTTTCTTGATAAATACCGCCTCGATAGCCGTGAGGACCATGGCCCATATCCGGTATTGAATTTCTTTCCGTTTTAAAAGAGCCAAGGAGAAATGCTCGTCCATCGTATCCAGAACGAAATAACTCCCATATACGATCAATGCCATTCCTGCGATACCCCATAGGTTCGGGATTTCTCCCAATAAGAAGATGCCGACAATAATGCCTACTACAGACTTATAGGAATTGATAGGACCTAATACCGATAAATCTCCGCATTGCAAGGCTTTTACCAAGAACCCGTTTCCGGTAGCTCCCACGATCCCGGCCAAGATGCAGTATTGCCAGAATCCGAAGGGCAACTCAAGCCATCGAACTTGAATCGCCGGGATGATACAGGATATGCTCAATAGCAGGAATGTCAAGAAGTTGATTAATAAAGGGTGATTATACCGGTTGGTTAATTGCTTCTGGAAAACGTTACCGAGCGGATTCGATAAAACCCTTAATATGACAGCGATGGAAGTGAGTATCATTTTAGTAGGCTTTGAATGTTACCCATTCGCCATTATATAGACATTCAAAAGTATAACCGCTTATCCATATATCGCTCAAGACGGTTTGACCATCCTCATAGTCCATATAAAGTATATCCGTGTAGTAGCTGTCCCAGTACCAATAGAATGGAATACTTTCTCGGTCTATGCGTCCGTTGGGATAATGATAGGTTCTAGTATCCCATCCCTTTCCGTCGGGACTGAAAATGAGTTGCTGTTCGCAATCTAAGCCGTCTATTATGAACCAGTCTGTCCATGTTTGGCTGCATAAGTCGAAGGTGAGACCCTCGTTCGGGTCATAATATGGATTTTCCTCGCAACTGCTCAATCCGCATAGGACGGTGATCAGCAAGAATATGTTTATTAAATATCTTTTTGCCATAGCTCCATTCTTTAAATACTATCCGGAGGTAAAGATACGAATTAAAGGAAAGGGTATTTCTTTTTTTTATATCTTTAGCGCAAAATTTTCTGATATATGCAAAAAACGTTACGCATTAAGAACGATATTCATGAGCTTTCCACGATGAATCAGTTCTTGGAAAAAGCCGGAGAAGAATTGGGATTAAGCACCGCTTTTATGATGAGTCTGAATCTGGTGATGGAAGAAGCTGTCTCAAATATAATTTTTTATGCGTATAAAGGAGATGTTGAAGATGCCGTAGACATCTCGCTGGTCAGGGAAGGAGGAGAATTGGTCGTGACTTTGGTAGACCATGGAGTCGCGTTCGATCCGACCTTGAGAAAAGACCCTGATATCACTTTATCTGCCGAAGATCGCCCGATCGGGGGATTGGGTATTTTCCTGATCAAGAAGCTTATGGATGAGGTCTCTTATCAGAGAGTGAATGATCGGAATGTCTTTATCATGAAAAAGAAAATAACCGAATAAAATATAAGGATATGGAAGTAGTTATTGAGCCAAAAGGTGAAGAGACTGTAATTAAGATTGAAGGACGACTGGATACGAATACGGCTCGTGAATGCGAGGAGAAGGTTTTGCCGGTATGGAAGGAACCGGGAGTGAAAGTCTGCATTGATTGCTCTGAGCTGGAATACGTAAGTAGCGCGGGCTTGCGATTGTTTTTGGTCTTACAAAAAACGACAACCGCCAATAAAGGGGCTTTACGTTTGGTTGGTATGCGCGATGAGGTTCGCGAGACCTTTAGTCTGACTGGATTTAACGCTCTTTTCAAGATAGAAGACGCGAGATAAGTACGAAGAGATTGGAAAAAAGTAGCTGGTGTAACAGGTTTTGCGCACCAGCTTTTTTTAGTCTTCCAGATCTTTGTCGCTGGAGCCACTCCATTTGCCATCGTTTAATATATCGAGGGTGAAGGTATCGTCCGATTCCCTTGGAGTGTAGAGGATTCCTGTATAGCGGATGATGTGATTTGCGAGGGGGAAGATGTCGTTGATGTCTCGTTCCCGGGTTATTTCGTCTATCCGGTTTTTCGCCGTGAGGCGTACTTTGAGCGAAGATTCCGGGGTAGGGATAAACGTGAAAAAAGAATGGGGGATTTTGGCTCTCCCGGTATCGGAGTCCTTAAAAGTATAAGACTGCGTGTAGGGCGTGTTTTGCGAGATGCCGTTTCCGGTTGTTAAATCGACCTTATTCTGATAGCCGGAGATATTCATCGTGAAGCTTTTTAGGTCTTTAGGGATGGTGTCGGTGGATATGAACTCGATTTTACCGACGATCCTTTGCAAGGTAATGTTTTTAATGACGCTTTCTCCCGCTTGTACTTTTTGGGAAAGAAAGAGATGAAATGTATCCGATACTTTGTTGAATAGGGCGGTTTGCCCGGACACGGAGATATCCTTGTCCGAGTGGGCTAGGAAACAAATACGATAATTGCCGGAGGGCAGAGAATCGTAAACTATCGTGAAATCCGGGTCTTGAGGCGTGAATTGCTTGTGTTTTACCAGAATGTCCGGAGAGCCGCTTTGGTACACGATGTAATCTATCCGGTTGTATAGGTTTTCCGGATCAATGTCCGGGCCGGAAGGGTCTTCTTCCGTGTCTGGGTTTTGAGGGATGGGTTCGGGGATATCCAATTTGGGGATACTTTTAGTCTCGGGGAAAGGCAATACTTCTTTTTGCAGATCGATCGTAAACTGTACGGGTAATAATTTTTCTTGAGGAATAGGGATAAGGATTTCTTTTTCCGTTCCACCGCAACAGCAGAAACAAAACAGGCAAGCGATAGCCCATAAATCTTTTTTTTCCATAGTTACTGTTTTTGGTAAATGTTTGACGCAAAGAAACAATATCTTTTGTGAATTAAAAAATATTAAGCCGTTAAATTGATGTGCGCAGCCTTATTTTTCATAGATTTGTAAATCAACAATGTAATTACCTTAAATTAATAAAAACGAAATAATACCATGAAACGAAAAATCAGAATGGGGATGGTCGGGGGAGGACAAGGCTCGTTTATCGGGGCCGTCCATCGTATCGCCGCTAATTTAGACGGACAGATCGAGCTGGTCTGCGGATGTTTTAGCTCTCATCCCGAGAATTCATTGGCTACCGGATGGTCTTTATTCTTGCCGGATAATCGTATTTATTCATCCTATCAGGAGATGATAGAGAAAGAGGCTGCCCTGCCTGAAGGAGAACGGATGGATTTCGTGTCTGTGGTTACCCCAAACCATGTACATTTCGGTCCGGCTATGATGGCGTTGGAACATGGTTTCCACGTCGTGCTGGACAAACCGATGACATATACCTTGGATGAGGCTAAGCAACTGCGTGATAAAGTGAAAGAAACCGGGAAATTATTTATGCTGACTCATACTTATACCGCTTATCCAATGGTAAAGGAAGCTAGGGAAAGGATACGTAGAGGCGATTTAGGCAAGATTCGCCGTATTTATGTGGAATATCCTCAAGGGTGGTTGTATAATGACTGCGCGGGCATAAATAAACAAGCTGCTTGGCGGGTAGATCCTGGAAGATCGGGCAAAGCCGGTTGTATGGGGGATATCGGGACTCATGCGTTTAATCTGGCAGAATATATAACAGGGTTAAAAGCTGTGGAACTATGTGGCGAATTGAATACGTTCGTGCCGGGGCGCCTCTTGGATGACGATGGCGCGGCATTGATCCGTTACGAGGGAGGAGCGAAAGGCGTATTGACCGCTAGCCAGGTCGCTGTAGGTGTAGAGAATGGTTTGAATATTCGCGTATATGGAGAGAAAGGCGGGTTGGAATGGCGCCAAGAAGAGCCGAATACGATGATCGTGCGCTGGCCGGATCGCCCTGCGGAGATCGTTCGTACTTCCAATGGGTATATGTCGGGCCTTGCCGCTCATAATTCCCGTACTCCGGGCGGGCATCCGGAAGGTTATATAGAGGCGTTCGCTAATTTGTACCGGAATTTTGCGTTGGCTTTGCGATCGATTCTGGCGGGTGAGGAGCCAACACCTGAGACGCTGGATTTCCCTTCCGCGGAAGATGGAGTCCGTGGGATGCGGTTTATCGAGACAATTGTCGCTACCGGAACGACAGAGAATAAATGGATAAAAATAATCGATTAAAAGTAATACTATTATGGCACGTCCTGTAACATTGTATACCCTTCAGTGGGGAGATTTATCACTGGAAACAGTTTGTCAAAAAGCGAAAGAATTCGGATACGACGGCGTAGAATTAGGGCTTCCCGATCATGTGGATGTCCGTCGTACGGATGAGGCTTATTATCAAGGCATCAAGGATTTGTTAAAGAAATATGACTTACGGCTTTATACGATCTCTACCCATTTGGTCGGACAAGCTGTTTGCGATAATATAGATGAGCGCCATAAGGCTATCTTACCGGATTATATTTGGGGAGATGGAGATCCGGAAGGTGTTCACAAAAGAGCTACCGAGGAGATGATCCGGACTGCTCGTGCGGCGAAGATGCTGGGGGTTGATACGGTCGTTGGTTTTACGGGTAGCTCTATTTGGCATTACCTATATTCTTTTCCTCCGGTGACGGACGCTATGATACAAAAGGGATATGATGATTTTGCCTGCCGCTTTACACCGATCTTGGATGAGTTCCAGAAACTGGGGGTACGTTTTGCGTTGGAAGTACATCCTACGGAGATCGCTTTCGATACTTTTTCGGCGCGTCGGGCTTTGGAAGCGGTGAATAATCATCCTGCGTTCGGTTTTAACTATGACCCGAGTCACCTAGGATACCAAGGGGTGGATTATGTGGATTTCATTTATCAGTTTCCGGAACGTATTTTCCATGTGCATATGAAAGATGTATATTGGAGCGATACTCCGAAACAAGTAGGGATATTTGGTGGGCATGTTACTTTTGGCGACCCTCGCCGGTATTGGAATTTCCGTAGTTTGGGACGAGGAAAGATTAATTTTGAGGAGATTATCCGTGCGTTGAATTCAATTGGTTATCAAGGCCCGCTTTCTGTAGAGTGGGAAGATAGCGCCATGGATCGGGAACATGGGGCACGGGAATCTTGCGAATTGGTGAAGAGAGTGGATTTCCAACCTTCCGCACATGCGTTCGACGCTTGTTTCGGAAAGGAATAAATAATATTAATTACAAAAAACACGAGATTCGATGAATTTAAAAAATCGGTTCGCATCGCGAGCCAATTGTAGCGGGTTCGCATCGCGAGCCAATTGTAGCGGGTTCGCGTCGCGAGCCAGTTACCGCAAGTTCGCATCGCGAGCTATTTGCCGCAAACTATGGGTGTTTGCGGGAGCCTTGTTATTGGCAACCGGCTTGAGTTCTTTGGGATTTGCCCAGAAACCGGGGTTAAAGTTTAACCCCGACAAGAAGTTCAAGATCGTACAGTTTACGGACTTGCACGTGAAATGGCAAGACCCTCGCTCAGACATCGCTTTTGAGCGTATGAACCAAGTATTGGACGATGAAAAGCCGGACTTGGTGATCTTCACGGGAGATATCATCTATAGTAAGCCCGCTTTGGAAAATATGCGGAATGTATTGAAGACGGTCTCCGACCGGAAAATACCATTCTCCATTGTTTTCGGTAATCATGATGATGAACAGGGTACAACGAAAGAAGAGCTGTTGAAAGTAGCCGAGAGCCTGCCGTATAGCCTGACTGCGGATGAGGTACCGGAAATCTCGGGTGTAGGTAATTATGCGTTAACCGTACGTTCCTCGGATGGCCGGAAGGATGCTTTCGTCTTGTATTGTATCGATTCGAATACCTATTCGACCCTCAAAGGGGTAAAAGGATACGATTATATTAAACGTGACCAGATCGATTGGTATTGTAAGAAAAGTGCGGATTTTACCCGGAATAACGGTGGAGAGCCCGTGCCTTCCTTGGCTTTTTTCCATATCGCTCTACCTGAGTTTAATCAAGCGGCTTCCGATGAGAACGCTCAACTATATGGGATACGTAGAGAAAAGGCGTGCGCTCCGGCTTTGAATTCCGGTTTGTTTACGGCGATTAAAGAGAATGGAGACGTGATGGGGGTGTTTGTCGGTCATGATCATGATAACGATTATGCGGTTTGCTGGCATGATATCATGTTGGCTTACGGTCGTTTTACGGGAGGACCGACAGAATATACGCATTTGCCTAACGGGGCTCGCGTAATCGAATTAAGTGAGGGAACCCGTACCTTCAAGACTTGGATTCGCACGAAAACCGGTGTGGAACAGTTTACTACTTACCCGGATTCGTTTGTAAAAGAGTAAGTATCTATATCATTCTGAAAATGATATAAAAACTGTATTCCGTATTGTCAAAGCTCTAAATTATATCTAACTTTGCGGTTGGTTGAAAAGTAAAAACTAAAGTATGAAGAAGATTAGAGCCGCCATCGTAGGTTATGGCAACATAGGGAAATATGTGTTAGAGGCCCTTGAAGCTACCCCGGATTTTGAGGTAGCAGGTATTATCCGTCGTAATCCGAATGATATACCGGACGAGTTGAAGGCATACACGGTTACTGATAGCATCACTAAGTTAGATAAGGTTGACGTAGCGGTTTTGGCTACTCCTACACGGAGTGTGGAAGAGCATGCGAAAGAGATCCTGGCTTTAGGTATCAATACGGTCGATAGTTTCGATATTCATGGAGGTATCGTGGATTTACGCCGTTCCTTGGATGCGGTAGCGAAAGCTCATAATGCGGTAGCCGTGATTTCTGCCGGTTGGGATCCGGGAAGCGATTCCGTGGTACGCGCTTTGTTGGAGGCGATGGTTCCGAAAGGCATTACTTATACAAACTTCGGTCCGGGTATGAGTATGGGGCATACGGTTGCGGTGAAGGCTATCGAAGGCGTAAAGGCCGCTCTAAGCATGACGATTCCTTTGGGTACAGGTGTACACCGTCGTATGGTTTATATCGAGGTGGAAGACGGTTATGATTTCAAACAGGTGTCTGCCGCTATCAAAGCGGATGATTATTTCGCTCATGACGAGACTCACGTAATGCAAGTTGATTGTGTGGATAATCTGCTGGATATGGGGCATGGCGTGAAGTTGGTTCGTAAAGGAGTATCGGGTAAGACCCAGAATCAGTTGATCGAATTCGATATGAAGATCAATAACCCGGCCTTGACTGCCCAGATATTGGTTTCTGTCGCTCGTGCGAGCATGAAGCAACAACCTGGTGCGTATACGATGATTGAATTGCCGGTAATCGATATGCTGTACGGCGAGAGAGAGAACTTAATTAGAAGACTAGTTTAAATAATTGAAAATTGAGAGTTGAGAATTGAAAATGGAAAGAAGAGATTCATCCTTGTTTTAAATTCTCAATTCTCAGTTTTCAATTTTCAATTAAAAAGGATTATGCTTGATTTTATTACCTGGACTGCCGATCCCGCTATCTTTACCATCGGTTCCCGAGAGATTCGCTGGTATGGATTGGCTTTCGCGATTGGTTTCGCTATTGGCTATATGATTGTAGAGCGGATGTGGAAAAAAGAGGGACTGCCGCCCGCATGGATCGATTCCCTTTTGATTTATACGATGCTCGGTACGGTGATCGGTGCCCGTTTGGGGCATTGTTTGTTTTATGCGCCGGAATATTATTTAGCCAACCCGGTCGAGATTTTCAAGGTTTGGGAAGGTGGATTGGCCAGCCATGGTGGTACGTTAGGTATAATTATCGCCATTTATTTCTACTCTAAGCGGGTAAGTCACAAAAGTATGTTGTGGGCATTCGATAAGCTGGTAGTCCCTACCGGGCTGGTGGCGGCTATGATCCGTCTGGGAAACTTGATGAATCATGAGATCTACGGGCATGCTACTGATTTACCTTGGGGATTTCGTTTTATCGATAATTTACATGCGTGGAGAATGGGGGCAGAACCTGTTTTTACCGCTCCGAGCCATCCTACTCAATTGTATGAGGCCGCTTGCTATCTGATGACTTTCGCTATCTCCATGTGGTTATATTTCAAGAAGGAAGCTTGGAAAAAAGAAGGGCTTATTTTTGGCGTGTTTATGATATGCGTATTCGGGTCTCGTTTCTTTATAGAGTTCGTGAAAAACGATCAAGAACCTTTCGAGGCGGGAATGGTATTGAATATGGGGCAATGGCTGAGTATACCATTTGTTTTGGTAGGATGCTGGTTTGTCTGGAGAGCGTTGAATAATGGAAAATTAAAGATTGAAAATTGAAAATTACGAAGCATGTGCTCTCTGATTTTCGATTTTTAATTATCAATTATCAATTATCAATTAGGAAAGATGTACAAGTTAAAAGAAATTGCGGATAAAGTTTATTATGTAGGAGTTAATGACCGTCAGAAGGCCCTTTTTGAGAATATGTGGCCGTTACCATACGGTGTTTCCTATAACTCGTACTTGATCGTAGACGAGAAAAATGTATTGATTGATACGGTAGATGTTTGTTATTCTGATATTTTCTTGAAAAAAATAGCGGATGCCTTAGGTGGACGTCCATTGGATTATCTTGTGGTAAACCATATGGAGCCAGATCATGCGGGAAGCATCCGTTTGTTGCGGCAACAATATCCGAACGTACAGATTGTCGGAAACAGTAAGACGTTTGGAATGTTGGAAGGGTATCATGGAATCAAAGACGGTTTGCACGAGGTAAAGGAAGGGGATACCTTGAATACGGGACGTCACGAGCTTGTGTTTTATATGGCGCCGATGGTTCACTGGCCGGAAGTGATGGTGACTTACGATGTTACGGATAAAATCTTATTCTCGGCCGATGCGTTCGGTACGTATGGCACGTTGGATGGTGGCGTGATTGATACGGAAATGAATGTAGAGCATTATTGGGAGGAGATGATTCGTTATTACTCCAATATTGTCGGAAAGTATGGAAGTCCGGTACAAAGGGCGTTACAAAAGCTTTCTGGTTTGGATATCAAGACGATTTGTTCTACCCATGGACCTGTTTGGCGTGAATATGTGTCGAAAGCGATAGATATATATGACCATATGAGCCGTTACGAAGGAGAGGAAGGCGTGGTTATTATTTATGGTAGCATGTATGGTAACACGGAGCAGATGGCTGAGGCGATCGCTGCTTCCTTGGCAGATCATGGAGTCAAGAACATCGTGATGCACAATGTCAGCAAGACTCCTTCCTCGTATATCTTGAAAGATGTATTCAAATATAAGGGAGTTATCGTAGGTAGCCCGACTTATAGCAACCAACTATTTCCGGAAGTGGAAGCCGTGTTGAGCAAGATCGAGTTGCGCGAAGTGAAAAACCGTATCTTCGGCTATTTTGGATCTTTCACGTGGGCCGGAGCTGCCGTGAAACGTTTGGCTGCTTTTGGAGAGAAGATGAAATGGGAGACTGTCGGTACGCCAGTTGAGCAGAAACAAGGTTTAAGCGCCGCTAAATACGAGGAATGTTTGGCTTTGGGTGAGGCGATGGCCAATAAATTGAAGATGGAGAATTGAAAAATAAGAATCTCCGAAGGTCCGGATAAAAGACAAAGACTATTGACGACAGATCTAATTTATAAACAAGAAGGTTGGAGAATGTAGATTAGGAATCCTTTAATTCTCTATTTCCAACTTTCAATTAAAAAGCGTAATATTATGAGATTAATTATCGAACCTAATTACGAGCAACTCTCAAAATGGGCTGCCAATTATGTAGCAGCGAAGATTAAAGCCGCGAACCCAACCGCTGAAAAACCATTTGTGCTGGGCTTGCCTACCGGGTCTTCTCCGCTGGGTATGTACAAGAACTTGATTGAATTGAACAAGGAAGGTGTTGTATCGTTCCAGAACGTGATCACTTTCAATATGGATGAGTATGTAGGTCTTCCGAAAGATCACCCGGAAAGCTATCATTCTTTTATGTGGAATAATTTCTTCAGCCATATTGATATCAAACCGGAGAACGTAAATATCTTGAATGGTAATGCCGAGGATTTGGAGGCAGAGTGCGCATCGTATGAGGCTCGTATGAAAGCGGCCGGAGGTGTCGACCTGTTCTTGGGAGGTATCGGGCCGGATGGTCATATCGCATTCAATGAGCCGGGTTCTTCCTTGAGTTCTCGTACTCGTATCAAGACTTTGACTACGGATACGATTATCGCTAATTCCCGTTTCTTTGACAATGACGTGAATAAGGTTCCGAAGACTGCCGTGACAGTTGGCGTAGGCACGGTTCTTGACGCTAAGGAAGTATTGATCATGGTAAATGGCCATAATAAAGCTCGTGCATTACAACAAGCGGTTGAGGGCGCGGTAAACCAGATGTGGACGATTACCGCTTTACAATTGCATCCGAAAGGTATTATCGTTTGTGATGAAGCCGCTTGCGCTGAAATCAAGGTAGGTACTTACAATTATTTCAAGGATATTGAGAAAGATCATCTTTGTCCTTGCTCTTTGCTGAAGTAAGCGAATAGCGCAGGAACGTATAAAATAGGTTCAGCCTTCGACCGTTGATAATAAGTGGATGATCAACGGAGGTGGCTGAACCTTTTTCTTTGCTTATTTAGCGTTCTTTACGTATTTATCCAACCATTGATCACACTCATACAATAAATGTAAGATGTTTTCTTTGGCGGCGTATCCATGGCTTTCGTAAGGCAATACGATGTAGCGTGCGATCGCTCCATGGCCTTTCAAGGCACTGAACAGGCGTTCGGACTGAATCGGGAATGTCCCGGAATTGTTATCCATCTCGCCATGTATGATTAACAGGGCGCCATGAAGCTGGTCTGCGTACATGAATGGAGACATCGCGTTGTATATTTCCGGTGCTTCCCAGTAAGTACGGGTTTCTGCTTGGAAACCGAACGGGGTGAGCGTACGGTTATAGGCTCCGCTGCGTGCGATGCCGGCCTTGAATAGTTTAGTGTGTGTTAATAGATTAGCTGTCATGAAGGCCCCGTAAGAGTGTCCTCCTACGGCTACTCGATCCGGGTCTCCTACACCCATTTCGGAAATGACTTTTACGGCGGCTTCGGCATTCATTGTTAATTGCTCGATGAAATTGTCGTTAGGCTCTGCTCCTTCACTGGTGCTGACGATCGGCATCTCTACATTTTCCATTACACAGAAGCCGCGTAAAACCCAATATACGGGAGAACCATAGTTGATATTCGTGAACATATATTGAGAACCCCGGACCTGCGAAGCCTCGGCTTTCGTTTTGTATTCTCTCGGATAGGCCCACATTAAGACGGGTAACGGGCCGTCTTTCGCTTTATCGTATCCGGCGGGGAGGTATACGGTAGCGGTCAGGTCTAGACCGTCCGCACGTTTATATTTGATCTTTTGCTTGCTAACGTTTGCCATGGCGGGATACGGGTTGGCAGAATGAGTCAATTGAGTGAATTTCTTCTTTTTCAGGTCACGGGTACAAAGATTCGCCGGCTCGGTGATGGACTGTCTCGACGTGATTATTTGTAGTTTTTCCGGATTCGTAACCTTTAGGATTGTCTCATAATACCCATCCTCGCAACGCCAAAGCTCCGTGTTTTTCTTCGTTTTCAGATTATAACGGCTGAGGTAAGGCATATCTCCTTTGGGGGAAGCGCCTTGTGCGAGCATCAATAACTCATTGTGAGCTTTGTTGGTATATACGATGTATTTGCCATATGTGTTTTTAATCGTAAGTGGATTCCCCGGATTGTTGTAATTATCATCTGTCGATACATCGAATAACAGGATGGGAGATTCAGAGGAGCAGGGTTTGAAAGTAAATGTCCTTTTTTTACGAGTCTCCCGGGAAGTCTCGGTCAATAGAGCGAAAGTGTCATCATTCCACAAGATGTTGCGGAAACGTTTCTCTGTCTTGGCAACTTCCTGCTTCTCGCTGTTGAATGGATAGCTTATCTGGTAGATAATATCCATGAAGTCGGTCTTGTTTTGCTTAGGATTTCCTTTGTCTTGCGCTTCCACCCAATAAACGGTAGCCGGTTTATCCGCTCTCCATCCGAATTGGCGGGGATAAGGTGAGGTCGTATCATATCCCATCGGGATATTGATGACGGGATTGTCCGCTAGGGTATAGACTGTGTTTCCTTGCAAATCGATTACCTCGAATTTTTGCGGAAAGTTATATATCGGTACTTGATAGGAGTACGGGCGATGAACTGTCGAGATGAGCAGCAAAGATTTGTCCGGGGATAATGAAAGTGTGCTACCGTAGATCGCGGGTTTTCCGATCTCATTCACGATACCATCTTTTATGCGCACCAATTGAGCGTTGAAGTAATAGTCGAATAATTGCTCATCGTACGGGTTTTTCAGCAGGTCTTGATAGGTACGGGCTGGCATCACTTTTCCGTTACTTTCTTGAATGATGGGACCGGATGGGACAGTTGGTTTCTCCGGGGCTTTACCCATGTTTTCTGGAACCATAAGCGTGATAAACTCATTGTCGCTAATCCATAAGATCTCCGCTCCACTTGTCGCATTGATTTTACGGTGACTAATTTTCTGCGCTACAGGTTGTTCCGGAGTGCAAGTATAAAGGTATACACCCTCTTCCTCTTCCACGAATAGAGCGACTTTATTGGATGAAGGAGAAAAGGACGCTTTTACGATTACCGCGTTTTGGGGGATTCCCTCTATCTTGATTTCCTCTTGGGTGGCGATATTCATTAAGCTGGCTCCGGTATATTCGGCTTGCCGGCTCGTGTTGAATGTTTCGGGGCTGATACGCATCCCTGCCAATTTAAGTTCCGGTCGTGCGAGTTTGGAGATCGAACGATATGGGGAACGTTCCAATTGGAGTGCCCATTGATTGTTATCACTAATCCGGATAATCGGGGATAATTTGGCTAGGGCCACTTCCTCGATAACAGCCGGTGGACGTTGATAATGTGTCTCCTGCGCTATTCCGGGATATACGAGCGCTAAAGAGAGTAGAGTTGAAAATAGATAATTTGTTTTCATAAATAGTAATATAAGAAATCCCCAAAGATAACCTGTTAAGGTATACTTTGGGGATTGAATTAATATAAGTTAACGTGAGAGTGTGTTAATAGTTTGTCTCCATTAAAGGATTAAAGTCCGTCTCTTTCTTGGGGATCTCAAAGATCCAACCGATTGCGTCCGGATCTTTATGTAAGAAACCACAGAAAGTAGCGTCAAAATTAGAACCGGTTCTATCCAATGGTAAGCCAAGACGTTTCAAGTCGAACCAGCGGAAACCCTCACCCCAGAGTTCGATACGGCGATGAGTCATGATCTCTTCGGCCAATTTTGTCCCTGTATTGCCAAGATCCTTATATTCCGGATCACGTTCTTTCAGCAAGGCTTGCAAGTATTGTTTAGCTTTTGCGTCTTGATTGGAGCGGGCGAAAGCCTCGGCTGCGATCAAGTACATTTCGCTGATACGCATGAATGCGAAGTCTCCCACGGCATCTGCTGTGGAACGTGCCGTGAACTTACGATTCTGGTAGACACGTTGGTTGTAAGAGCTTGTCGGCACATCTGCTTTTCCGGTCGGGTCCCACCATTGGCGGCGAAGATCTGTCGGCGACATCAGGTCGTAAGTGCTTTGGCTAATACATTTAATACCTGTACGGATAGAACTGGAGTTGAAATTCCAAGACATGTATGCGTAGAAGGAGTAGAAATAAACCGTTTGATCATTCTGTGTCATTGCGGCGTACATAGCCTCTTTCGTGGCAGAGGTGATGTTAGAGAAACCATTCATCAACTCAGATTGGGACATAATCTTACATCCGTCTTCTTCTGCTTTGTTGATAGCGTTGACCGCAGCTGTGGCTGCGTCCGCATATTTTTGTTGGGTCAGGAGGACACGAGCTTTCAAGCCATAGACTGAGGCTAGGCTGTAATGATTCTTGTCGTTAGGCTCGTAGTCTACCAATAAATTCAGCGCTTCATCTAAATCCTCATTGATCTTCGTGTATACCTCTTCTACCGTATTACGTGCCATTGGCTCAGTATCCGGATTATAGCGGTAGGGAACTCCCGGTTGAGAGTTGTCCTGTCCGTTACGATACGGGTTCGCGTAATACTGCACAAGGTTGAAATGGCTCCACGCACGGATTGCTAAGCACTCGCCTTTGATATGTTTAGCGAATGTTTTCTCGCTATCCGTTAGTTTTGACTCATCGCTAAAGTTGTCATTCAACGCTTTAAGAATGTTGTTGGCGTTCAAGATGAACTTATAATAAGTCTCCCACTCTCCGGAATTGTACGAGCTGGTAGCGTTGGTCGGGTAACTCCAGTTTAAGAAACCTTGATGCCAGGTCTGCGTATCCCAGGTTAAGTCGTCGGCCAGCGCTTCCCGACCGATGATAAAGCCGGGTTCGCCTCCCAAACCTTGGTTTCCCAAGTCTTGGGATACCATTTTACGGTGGATACCGTTCAACGCTAGATAAAGGTTGTCAAGAGAAGTCGATACGGTCGTGAATGATACGTTCTCGCTCGGGACCGTATCCATATAATCGCTGGAGCAGCTTGTGCCGATCAGCGAGCCGCTTAGAAGCAGTCCCGCCGCGATGTGCTTGAATAATTGTATATTTTTCATATCTTTTCTTTTGTTTGATGTATAATGAATTTAGAACGATACATTTAAGCCGATCGTAAAGTTCTTAGCCGGCATATACTCATTGTAAGACACTCCTGCATAGTTTGCCTGCGGATTCAGACCTTGACGGGCTTTCAACATGAATAAGTTCTCTGCGCTTAAATTAACGCGAGCGCTCTTGATATTGATAACGTTTAGGATAGACTTCGGCAAGTTATAGGCCAAAGTGACGGTACGCAAGTTTAAGTAATTTGCGCTTGTCAACCAACGTGTGGAATACGACTGCCCGATGCTGGTCGCATGCGTGGAGTTATTGTCCAAGCGAGGAACGTCCGTGATTTGTCCAGGGGTTGTCCATGCGTTGTGAATATCCGATGACATGGCATAACCGAATTTATCCACATCCATCAAAGTTCTATAGCTAGAGTCGAGCACTTTGCCACCTAACGAGTATGAGAATACGGTAGACAAATCAAATGCCTTATAGCTCAAGTTGATATTGAAACCACCATATACTTTCGGAACGGCAGAACCGCTAAAGTCATATTTGGCGTAGCTGTAAGAGTTGGTCAATACCTGTCCGTCTTTCTCTACAAGTGTGGCCTTGACGGCATCTTTGATATTACCGTTGGCATCCGTATTGTTTTCAGCGTCGAATATATACAAACCATCTCCGTTGTCCGGATTAACACCCCACCATTGACGTAACCAGAACTCGTAGATAGAGTGCCCTTCCATCAACTTCTTGGAATCTTTGATGATACCATCCTTTCGGTTAGACTCCGGTAAGCGGGTAACCTTGTTGTTTATGAACGTAGCGTTAGCGCCGACTGATAATTTCCAGTCTTTCTGCTTTAATATTTGATAGTTCAAGTCGATCTCCACTCCTTGGTTACGAACTTTACCAATATTTTCTACGATAGTTTCCACGCCACTCGATAAAGGCTGGCTGACGTTGAATAACAAATCCCTGGAAGCCTTGCGGAAAAATTCAACCGTACCGTTCAAGCGACCGAATAAACCGAATTCTAAAGCGACATCCGTAGAAACCTGTGTTTCCCATTTTAAGTTGCTGTTAGCCATGGTAGGGAAGTAGATACCTGCTTCCAAACCATTGTTGATGCCTAGGTTGTATAAGGTTTGATAAGGATAGTAATCCTGCTGGGTATCGTCATCCGTATAATAGATGGCATCGTTTCCGGTTTCACCGTATGAGCCTCTCAACTTCAAGTTATCGACCCAAGTTAGGCTTTTCATGAATTCCTCTTGGCTAATACGCCATGACAAACCGAACGACCAGAAGTTACCCCAGCGATTATCTTTGCTGAAACGAGAGGAACCATCGCGGCGATAGGAGGCTGTTATATAATATTTGTCATCAAAGTCGTAGTTCAAACGGGCGAAATATCCCTCTTTCTTATATTCGCGTGTGTAAGAGCTCAATTCACTTACGTTTACGAAGTTTCCGAACTCGTACGTTCCGGAGACGATTTCATTTGTCTTCATCCCGTAGTTGTACTGCAAACGGAAGCTATAATTCTCGTGTCCCAACAATGCATCGATATTATGTTTGCCAAAAGTCTTTGAATAATTGATCAATTGGTTGAATGTCTGTGTCAAGAAGTTTCTGTTTCGGATATTTAAGCGTCCCGGTCCAGCGGTACCGTCACCTACGTCCGGGTTCTCGTATACTCTACGACGTTCGTCCTTGTTGTCGTATGCGTAGTTTACTGTCAGGTTCAAGCCCTCGATCGGAGTGATTGTCATATAAGTACGGGCGCTAGAGTTCGTGGTAGACATCAAGCGGTCGTTCCACAACGCCTCTGCGATACCATCGCGGCCATTATTGGAGATACGGGCTCCTTCATAGTCGTAGGTATATAAAGCCGGATCGGTAACTACGTTCCCTTCTTTATCCAAGTAAGCTCCTGTCTCGATATCGTGCTTGTGTACCGGGTAGATCGGTGCCATCGAGCGTACGAAGCGAGACAAATTGCTATAACCGGAAGAGTTGCTGGAAGTAGAAGTAGAGTAATTGGAGTTCGTGCGGCTTAAGCCTAGGTTCAATCCGCTCTTAAACCATTTTACCGGATAGATATTGTAGTTCAAACGTGCGTTATAACGCTCGAAGTCTGTCTTGATCATATATCCCTTGTCATTCAAGTATCCGATAGAAGCATAAGTATCACTCTTTTCTGTTTTAGTGTTGTAGCTTACGTTATACTCTTGGCGATGCCCGGTACGATAAGCGGCGTCTTCCCAATCAAGGTCTTCTCCCCATTTCAAGGCAGAAGCCGATGGGTTCAATAAACCGTCTGTTCCGACGATTGCGTTGTCTGCGATCCCTACGAACGGATTATACTTTAATTTATTGATAATATCTTTAGAGGCATTCATGGCAGCGTCGGCTGCGCTTTGCCCGAGTGAGATATTTGAGTTTTTCAACATTTGCCATTGCAAAGGATAATAGTCGTATACACCTACTCTCGCGTAATCCTTGTAGGCTCTGCTAGACCAACCTTGTGAAATATTCAGGGTAACACCTGCGCCACCGCTGCTGGAACCTTTCTTCGTCGTGATCAAAACTACGCCGTTTCCTGCGCTAGATCCGTATAAAGATGTAGAAGCCGCATCTTTCAAGATCGTCATAGACTCGATGTCCGATGGGCTGATAGAAGAGATGTCGCCACTGAAGATAGCACCGTCTACTACATATAGCGGAGCATTATCCGCATTTACAGAGCCAAAACCGCGGATTGTTACTTTAGCGGCTTCTCCCGGTTGTCCGATGGAGGAGGTCATCTGTACTCCGGATGTGTTTCCTTCCAATGCGGAAAGGGCGTTACTCAACGGTCGTTTGTCTAGTAATGCGGCGCCAACCGTGGAAGCGGAACCCGTGAACGAGCTTTTCTTGGCTGTACCGTAAGCAACGACAACCACTTCATCGATCGCTTGAGAGTCTGAAGAAAGTACAATCCTCATGTTCCGTTGGGCTGTAGTCTCTTGGGTTCTTAAACCGACATAAGAAATGATTAATTTAGCATCCTTTGGAGTTTCTAACTCAAACTTACCATTTAAGTCTGTAATGGTTCCTGTGGTGGTTCCTTTTACTACGATGGAAGCGCCTATAACGGGTTCTCCATCATCTTCACTGATCACTACACCTGTCACCTTCATTTGTTGGGCGACCATGCACTGCACTCCCAAGAAAAACGAGAGTAGTACAAGCGTTAATTTGTGCTTCATAGAATGAATTTGTTTGTTAATTATACACGCATTATTTTTTCAAGAGATCATAGTTTGCACAGAACTATGTTCAATAGCATAATCAACACATAGATAAGACTATCAAAAAAGCACCTATCGGTTATCATAATGTTAGAATGCTTCTAATACAACCGGTTTAGGTTTGATAATATCAATCAATATTATATTAGTTTTATAATGTTTTAAAACAGTTTGCTTTTTAATAATAAAAATTAGTATATTTGCGGCTGTGATTTTCTTGAGTCTTGGGGTGTGCATTTTTTTGGATAAGTATTTTAACTATAGTTCTGTGCAGACTAAACATATTAATAAACACTGAAAGGGAAGATTACCATA
>NZ_CANTZW010000024.1 GCF_947855115.1 uncultured Parabacteroides sp. | reverse complement strand
CCATAGTCTTGACGAAACTCTTTTAATCAGTAAAGGTGATTGTGAATATTCATGATAATAGAGATTATATGACTGATAATCATGTTGATAAGATTTTAATGATAGCAATCGGTAATAATGATTATATCAGTTATAATAAGCTGTTTGATCGTTATTACGGGCGTCTTTGCCAATATGTGTATAGTTTATTGATGGATAGGAATGATGCGGAGGATGTCGTTCAAGAGCTTTTCTTGAATTTATGGAAGAATAGGGAAAGAATAGAGATAAAGGAAAATGTATCAGGGTATCTATATAGGATGGCCAGGCATCTGGCTTTGAATTTTATACGTTCGAAGACCCATACAGGAAGTTTGTCCGAGAATCAAGACGTGTTACTTCTGTCTTATGAGGATAATCGATTGGAGACAGAAGAGTTTAGGATCGCTCTTTACGATTGCATAGACCGTCTGCCGGATCGTAGTAGAGAAGTACTGCTTCTTCACCGGATAAAAGGATTGAAACAGAAAGAAATATCGGAGAAACTATCTATATCCGTGAAAACAATCAAGAATCAAATATGGGGGTCTTTACAGAGATTGAAAAAATGTCTGGAGATGAAAGGTGTGTAAAATAAGGGAATTTTTTTTGAGGTCCATATAGGACCTTTTTTTATTTATGGTGTCATTTAAACAAAGACTAGACTCATGGAGAAGAGAAAATACATAGAAGAACACATTGTTGACCATTTATCTGACAGGATGGATGAAGAGACCATTGATCCGGTTCTGGACGAGTGGTTGGCTGAAGATGAGTCTAACCAAAAGGACTTTGAGCGATACAAAGAGATATGGAAAGAAACAGGGACTTATTTGGAGAGAGAAAACTTTGATGCTCAATATGCTTGGGATAAGATTGATAGGATCAATAAAAACAGGGATAATAGACGAAGACGCTTGATAAATATCGGTTATATTGTTTCAGGAGTGGCGGCTGCTTTATTGCTTGTCTTCAGCTTTTGGGGAAGGGGAATATTTGATAGACAACCGGAAATGTTGGTCCGAATGAGTGCTGATTACGGTAGCCGATCGGAGATTGTCTTACCGGATGGCTCCGTGGTTAAATTGAATTCGGGATCAGATATTACTTATTCTTATAATGCGAAGGAAAAGATCCGGGAAGTAAGTTTTCAAGGAGAAGGCTTCTTTGATGTTTCGAAAGACAAAAGGCCATTCGTGATTAAAATGAACAATGGATTACGTTTAAAGGTACATGGAACCTCTTTTAATCTACAAGCATATACGGATGAAAAAACTATTGAGGCCTCATTGGTGGAAGGTTGTATCGAGTTGGATCATGGGGATGATAAGTTGCTGATGAATGCTGGTGACATGGCGGTCTTCGATAAGCGAACCAACGAGATGAGACCGGTAGCGGGCGTGTTATCTCATTCCTATAGTTGGCTGGAGGATAAGTTATATATGGATCATATGTCGTTGGCTTCTGTTTGTAAATACTTGGAGAGAAGGTATGATGTGACCATCCATCTTCAAAAGGACTTGGAAAATAGCATACACTACGACGGAGTCATACAGAAAGAAACCATAACGGATATATTGGATGTATTATCTCGATTGAGTGATATAAGCTATAGCGTGAAAGGAAAAAATATAAGTATAACCTCTAAATAAAGTCTGCCTATGAAGTAAAGAACTGGAATAGCATGAATTACACATGAAAAACGGGAAATGCTGGAACATTCCCCGTCATCTCTTTGATCATTAAAATTAGTGCTTACGACACTAGTGTTAACAAACAATCGAATTACAAATATATGAATTTTTGGAATATATCAAGGCCGGAAGAGTCTCCGGTCCTTAAAAAGACTTTGTCTATTATGAGATTAGCGACATTATTCTCTATCGCATGTTCACTCCAAATCTCGGCTTCTGTTTATTCGCAAGAAACGAAGTTGTCTCTGGATGTTAATAACCAGACAATAAAAGAGGTTCTTTTTATGATAGAGAAACAGTCTGGCTTCCGTTTTATCTATGAGAGCGAGAAGGTTAACCTTGATAGAAAAGTATCTGTACATGTGAAGGAACAGACCGTGGAAACTATCTTGAAACGTCTTTTCGAACAAGAAGGGGTAAAGTATGAGATTACAGAAAATAATTTCATCTTGATTAATCCTTCGACAAAGAATGATAAGTCCGCTCCTTCTTCACAAAAAGTTCTGCAAAAGAAAAGTCTGGTTAAAGGAGTCGTAACAGACGAGAAAGGGGAACCTATTATCGGGGCGAATGTTGTTGAGAAAGGTACTACCAATGGAACGGTTACAGACCTTGATGGTAAGTTTACGATGGAGATCTCAGAGAATGGTACCCTTCAGGTTTCTTATATCGGATATGCCATGATGGAATTACGACCTGGCAAGGAAACGAACTTGAATGTGAGGCTACGTGAAGATGCCTTACAGATGGATGAGGTTGTAGTGGTAGGTTATGGTACGGTGAAAAGAGCGAATCTAGGTGGTGCCGTGGCTACGGCCGACGCAAAGGCGTTCGAATCTCGCCCGATCCAGAATGCGGCTCAAGCTTTGCAAGGAGAAGTACCCGGCCTGACGATTACACGAAGTGGAGGCGCTCCGGGCTCGGATATGACCATGAAGGTTCGTGATGTCTCTTCTATCAACGGAGGTACTCCGCTCGTGTTGATTGATGGTGCGGAGGGTAACATTAACATGATTAATCCTTCTGATATAGAGAATATCTCCGTATTGAAGGATGGTACGGCTGCGATCTATGGAGCCCGTGCCTCGGATGGTGTTATTCTGGTGACGACAAAAAGTGGAAAACGTAATCAGAAAACATCGGTTACTTTCGACGCGTATTATTCTATAAAAACTCCGGCATTATTGAGGAAACCTGCTGATTTATTACAACATGCGGAGATGGCTCTGGAGATCACGGACGGGTCTTTTACTCCTGAATATACAAAAGAGCAATTGGAGCTGATTCGGCAGAACAGTGATCAGGTATTGACCGATGCGGAGTGGGGACGTTGGACCGGTTACCCGCAATTCTTCAAGAATCAGGATTGGAATGATATGCTTATTGGTAATGGCAATATGCAGAATTATAATGTCAATATTTCCGGTGGAGGGGAGAGATACTCTTATATGTTGTCTTTAGGACATCAACGGGAGGAAGGTATACCCAAATTCGGAGAGGATGTGAATAAGCGTTATTTTGTACGTGCTAAATCTAGTATCGAGATTTTCAAGAATTTGACTTATGACCTTAACTTGGCTTATGAGGCAAGTAATAGGGATTACTCTTCGGGTTTGACAGAAGGGCAAAATATATGGGAGTTAATTTACAAGACACGTTCTTGGACTCCGATGTACACCCCATCGGGAACCTTCTATACGTTCGAGGGATTCGATAATCCGGCTCAAGTACTGGAAGACGGAGGTATGGTGAATAAGACTACGGGTAATATAACGGTCAACAACCAGTTACGTTGGAATGTGATCGATGGTTTGCAACTCGTGGGGCAAGCGGTGATCCGTAAATATGATCAGGATGAGAATGTAACAAACAAGAAAATCATCAATTACGATTGGTATGATAATGAGGTCCGGGAAAAACGCACGCCGAATAGCGCGGAACGTCGTTACCAGAAGACCTTATCGAAGAACTTCACGTTGTATGCCGATTATAAAAAGAATTTCAACGATAGGCATGATTTAAGTGTGATGGTCGGTACTGCTCATGAATCCGAGAATTATGATAAGTTCACGGCGAAACGTATAAATTTTGACCAGCAGGAAAATATGTCTTTGCAATTGGGTAGTTCGCAAGATCAAAATGCCTGGAGTGAGGGAACTCAATGGACTATCAATTCGTTTTTCTCTAGGGTGAATTATACGTTTGCCAATAAATATGTCATTGAGGGTACGATCCGTGCGGATGGAAGTTCCCGCTTTGACCCGGATCACCGTTGGGGATGGTTCCCGGGTGTAAACGCTGCTTGGCGTGTCGGGGAAGAAGGCTTCATGAAAAGATTAGGTTGGTTCGAGGATTTGAAAGTGAGAGCTTCTTACGGTGAGATGGGTAATCAGTCTGGTATCGGGTTATATGACTATATTCAACTGATTTCTTTGTCCAATGATTATTATCCTTTCGGAGCTGGTATAAAAGGACAGATGGCTACGTCTGGGAATATTATTTCTACTTCACGTACGTGGGAGACAATCCAGACAACAAATATTGGATTTGATTTTTCTACTCTCAATAATCGTTTGTACGGATCATTTGATTATTTCTGGAAGGAAAATAAGAATATGCTTATCCCTAAAACATACCCCTCTATGTTAGGAGCGGATGCCCCGAGTACGAACAGCGGGCATCTAAGTATTCGTGGTTGGGAAGTCTCTTTGGGCTGGAGAGATCAAATTAAGGATTTCAGTTACTCGGTTCGTTTTAATCTCAGTGACGCAAGAAATAAAGTCGTAGACCGGGTTGGCAGTAATTTGATTCAGTTGGGAAATAATGCGACCCCGACCGGATATCCGTTGAACTCGTATTTCGGATATGAATTTGATGGGATTATCCAGACAGAACAGGAGTTGGAGGAATATAAGGCTCGCTTTCCGGAAGGAGGTATTCCTGGAGACCTGAGTGTAGGTGACGCGAAATACAAAGACCTGGATGGAGATGGAAAACTATCTGTGTTGGGTGACGGTAAGGAAGGCTCCGGCGATGTGAAATATTTAGGAGATAAGAACCCGCGTTATAATTTTGGCTTTAACCTGAGTATGGCTTGGAAGGGATTCGACCTAAGTGCGTTTATACAAGGAGTTGGTCGTAGGACTATGTTCTTGGAAGGAGAGACCCGATGCCCGATGCCTGAGGCATGGTATCAATCTGCGGAATATTGGTATGGAAAAACTTGGACTCCGGAAAGGACGGACGCTAAGTATCCGGCGATTACATTGAAAGATAAGCGGAACTACAACTATTACGTATCGACGAATACGAAGTTTAACGTGGCTTACGCCCGTTTGAAGAACCTGCAGTTTGGTTATACGATTCCGCAGGCATTAACTTCGAGAGTTGGCTTGCAGAAGGTCCGGGTATATTTTTCCGGAGAGGATTTATTTGAGGTTCATAATACGCCGAATGGTTGGGATCCGGAAGAAGATAGCGGTAGCATTACCTCTTATCCGTTTACCCGTAATTATTCATTTGGTATAAATGTCGTATTTTAAAAATTAAAGCGAAAAGTCATGAAAAACTATCGGATATTATTGGGAAGCTTTATTGTTTCCGCTTTATTCTTGTCAAGTTGTCAAGATATAGACTTGCTGCCAAAAGACAATTTGCCAGACGAGTTATTCTGGAAGACTCCAGATGATTTCGAGAAAGAGGTCAATTGGTTGTATTCGCGAACCGAGACGTTCGGAACGAAGGATACGGATAGCGATATTGCGTATGAGCTGAATGAGAATACAACAAGTAACGGTACGTTGATAGCCCCGAATACGGACGCATTATGGGATTCTACGTTTATTGACCTACGCCAGAGCAATATGATTATCGAGAAGAGCCAGACGTATGAGGGAGATCCCTCGGGGATTGAGCGGTATGTGGCTGAGGCCCGTTTCTTTCGCGCCTACTCACATTATCGTTTAATGTTAAAATACAATGATATACCAATCTTGACGAAAGTGCTCACCGTAGATTCTCCCGAGTTATATGGTTCTAGGAATAAACAGCAGGAAGTAGAAGACTTTATCTTGTCGGAACTTGATGAAACTTACCCTAAGCTTCCGCTGCAAAGCGAGTTGACCTCGGAAGAGGCTGGACGAGTGACCCAAGGTGCCGCTTTGGCTTTGAAAGCGAGAGTTGCTTTATTCGCTGGGACTTGGGCGAAATATCATCAGCACCGTTCGGATTACCAACAGTTGCTGCAACAAGCGATTGATGCGGCGAACAAAGTAATCGACAGCGGAGAGTATGCTTTGTATGAAGGCTCGGGTGAGGAGAGCTATCGTTATTTGTTTATCAATGCGGGCGATGATTCAAAAGAGGGCATTTTCGATAGTCGTTATGAGACGGATATTCGTACACATAGTACCGCATGCCCGGTTTATTGGGGATGGCGGGGAACTCCAACCCGGAAGCTGGCTGATATGTACTTGTGTAAAAGTACGGGCCTTCCGATTGAGAATAGTAACTCTGGATTTAAGGGATATGCAACGATTGAAAGCGAATATGAAGATCGGGATCCCCGTATGACGCAGACCTTCTTGATACCTGGAACTGATTATATCAGCCCGCAAGATGGAGCTTTGACATGTCCACCTCAATTTACCACACGCCCAGAGACTCGTACGGGCTATAAGTTGTGGAAGTTTATGGCCGAAACCTCCCTTCCCTCAGATAAGGATGTGTTTGATTATCATATTATCCGTTATCCGGAAGTATTGCTGATATTGGCTGAGGCTACTTACGAGAAAGATGGAGCGATAAGCGATGATGTTTTGAATAAGACGATCAACGTGATCCGCTCTCGGAAAGGTGTGGAGATGCCTCCTTTGACCAACGCTTTTGCCAAGAGTAATGGATTGGATATGCGTACGGAGATACGTCGGGAACGTACAATTGAATTGGCGTTCGAAGGTTTCCGTAGGGATGATCTAAGACGTTGGAAGACGGCTGAGACAGAATTAATAGGTGCCATAAAAGGTATTAAGTTGAAAGGTTCGGAATACGAGCACTTGAATGTCTTGAATGAAGGAAATCCTGGTTTGACAGATGAAAATGGTTTCTTGATTGTGGAACCGGCAGAGAATCGTAACTTTGTAACCCCAAAGCATTACTATTATTCCCTACCGTTGGATGAGTTGTATTTGAATCCGAATTTGGCCCCGAATAACCCGGGTTGGTAAATAGTGGGATAACGATAAGTTTTGGCAGGGTAACCGTATCGATTCATTGATCTCAATCGTGGAAATGTATTTGATGTGGTTACCTTGACTTATTTATTATAATAAATATATGGTATGGCTTTAAAGGAAAAGATCGGGCTTGTTTGCCTTTTGTGTTTGTTTTGTGTGGGATGTAAGACAAGTCCTGATGCGACAGCGAACGATAATAATACAGGATCTCCCCGTATTATCAATATCATCAATTTCATCCGTCAGACAGACTACCGGGTGGAGAATGCCGATAGCTTGTTATACGAGACTGTCTGCGAACAAGTGAAATTGGTGAATAAGTATGATTTACCGGCAACTTTCTTATTACAGTACGATGCGTTGATAAACCCATTGTACCAAGATCTGTTGAAAGGTAAACTCAATGCTCACTCCGAGATCGGTGCCTGGTGGGAATTGACGCAACCGCAGATCGAGGCGGCCGGGATTAAATGGCGTGGAGAACATTCTTGGGTCTCGCACGCAAATATCGCCTTCAGCACCGGATATAGTAAGGAGGAACGGGAACGGCTGGTGGATGTTTATATGGAGAAGTTCAAGGAGATATTCGGCACATACCCAAAATCGGTCGGTTCTTGGTTTATTGATGCGCATACCTTAGCTTATATGTATGATAAATATCAAATCGTAGCTTCATGTAATTGTAAGGATCAGGTGGGAACGGACGGCTATACCTTATGGGGCGGTTACTGGAATCAAGCATATTACCCGAGCCGGGTAAACGCCTATATGCCGGCGCAGACAAAGGAAGGGCAAATCCCCGTTCCTATCTTCCGTATGTTGGGCAGTGATCCTATTTATCAGTATGATGATGGTCTGGGGCAAGAACGTCAAGGTGTAATCTCTTTGGAGCCAGTGTACGAGAAAGCGGGTATGGATAGGCGCTGGGTGGATTATTTCTTGGAATCTATCGTGAACCAACCTTGCCTTGCTTTCAACTATGCGCAAGCGGGACAGGAAAACTCTTTCACGTGGAGTAATATGAGCAAGGGGTTGGAGATGCAGATCCCTATCTTGGATTCCTTGAGGAAGGAAAATAAGATCCGGGTGGAGACGTTAGGTGAATCCGGTAAGTGGTTCAAGGAACGTTTCGAGGTTACGCCAGTGACGGCTGTCACGACCTTAACGGATATTCGTGGGGAAGGGAATAAGACGGTTTGGTTTAACAGCCGTTATTACCGGGCGAATTTGTTATGGGAAAAAGGAACGTTTCGTTTTAGGGATATCCATCTTTTTGATGAGAATTATAAGTCCGCTTATCTGGATGAACCCGGTGACGGGAATCAGTTCTTGTTCTATACGTTACCTGTTGTAGATGGTTTTATGTGGAGCGAAGGTATGGAACGGGCCGGCCTCCGGCTCGTCCGGTTAGACAAGGACGGTGGCAAGGAGGAACTTACCTTGGATAATCCGGTAGTGACGGAGATCGGTAAAGATACGTTGGTTGTTTCAGCGGAAGACCCTGAAGGACATCCTTTTGAGATCACCTTTTATGAGACTCGTTTCGAGGTACTTTCTTTGTCAAAAGAAGTAGGTTTCTCGTGGGCTTTAGAGCTCAAGGTCACAGCAGGGAAGGAATTACCTTTTACGATAATAGAGGATAAGGCGATCAATGCCAGTTTTGATGGTTTCAACTATGTGATCGCTTGCGAGAAAGGTCATATAAAGGAATCTGTGTCTGGTTCGGATTATGTTTTTAGGATACTTCCATCGGATAAAGAAATAATAATAGATTGTACAAATGCGAAATAGTAATATGAATATATTAGTTTGGAGAAAATGGGCGGTCGTATGGATGATCGCAATGTTCGGAGGTTTCCAGTTAAGCGCGGTGGAGCCTGTAATTGCTTCTGCGAACGTGAAACCTCTTACGATAGAAGGGAATCGCTTTGTTACCTTATGTGTGATGATACGTACGACACCTTGGGAAGTTTCCCGGGATGTCAAGATACATCCTCGTGATGAGGGAGATTGGCATACGCTTGAGGGAGTACGTGCCTTGCGGGAGGCTTTTGCCACCAATAACCCGGAGGGCCGTCTTACGTGGGGATTTACGATGAATGCCTTGGAGGATCAGCGGAAGAACTATCGGGAGATACGTGATTACGTGGTGGAGTGCCAAAAGAAATATGGGGATGAGGTTACTTATTTCCCCGGTTATTTTCCGGCGATGTATCTGCCTCGTGAACGGGTTAACCGGGAGATGTCGGAGGCGATAGAAATCATTTCTAAAATGGTAGGGAATGGTTATCGTCCTCAATCGATTATGGGAGGTTTCCTATCGGCTGATAATTTGAGATATTTAGCGGAGAAAGAGAACATCCATGTGGCACATGCCGTGATCTGGAGTCAACATAATATAGACGGTGGCGGTGCCGATGGTTCTCCTTCTTACCCTTTCTACCCTTCGACGGAACATTTCTGCAAGCCGGCGCAGGGAAAAAGCGATTTCATCGATTGCGTGAATCTGGACGGCTGGACGATGGACTTTATCTGTGCCCGCCGCAGCGGACAGACCGGACATGGTATTGATGGATACAACAGCCGTAGAGGTGTCGGCCCGATCGAGACGTACAAAGGGTGGGGGCTCGACTTGGGACATCGCGAGGTGATGCATACGGAAGCGATTCATTTTGATAAGGGTTTTGAATTGAACGGCTTTGGTTGGGTCGCCAATATCTGGGAGGCACAGATGGTGCATGAGTTCGGTAAGGATCTCATTTGCGATGCCATGAAGATGTGGGTAACGGGTACCAAGGAGCGCTGGCCGGATACTCATTTTGTTACATTCGGAGAATTTGGCGAACTTTGGAGAAAACAATATAAATCGAACGACGACTGGAACTATCGCTTTGTAGAACGAGGCTCTGGTTTGGGTGATTCTTATAATAATTTGGAGATAAAATGGTTTATGAACAAGGAATTCCGCTTGGCCTTATTGCGTGATTGGCATACGGAGAATTCCCCGGCTTACGTCATCGACTTTACCCGCTATGATTTGCAAGCCCATGAGCCTGCCGATCCGACCCCGGAGAAACCGGCTAAGGATTGGAGCTTGATCAATAAAATCAACCAAAAAGGCCTTCGTCCGCAAGATAAGCCGGTCTTGATCGATAAGTTGGAGAAAGAAGATCAAGATTTGATCCGGAAATATTATCCGGAATTATTTAAATAGTTGGTTTATGAAAAAGATTACCGTTGTTTGTTTGGCTCTTTGTTCCTTTCTTTTTGAGGGAGATCTCTTCCCCGTGAAGGCGCAAGGCCTAGAGAAGTTTACATTGCCTACTCCATGGACAGAGAAGGCGTTAAAGGCAGAGATTCCTTTACCGGAGTATCCGCGTCCGCAAATGGCACGTTCGGAATGGTTGAATCTGAATGGTATATGGGATTATATGGGAGGAAAAGACCTGCTTGATCCTGTTACGGCAACCACTCCTCCGGCTTTTCCCGCAAAAGCGGAAAAGATACGTGTACCCTATCCTCCGGAATCAGAATTATCCGGTATAGCTCGTGCGGGTGATACCTGCCTGTGGTATAGGTGTAGCTTCTCTGTTCCTCAAGCATGGAAGGGCAAGAATGTTTTATTGAATTTTGGGGCTGTAGATCGGATCTCGTCCGTGTTTATCAACGGTAAGAAGGTGGGTACTCATACGGGAGGGTACGATGCTTTTAGTTTTAATATTACTGATTATTTAAAATCCGGTGAAAATGTTCTTGTAGTAGGCGCTTATGATCCTAATGACGGTCGTGCTGCTTCGGGTAAGAATGGTTCACGTGGAGATTATATTTTTACCTCCGGTATTTGGCAGACCGTTTGGCTTGAACCGGTAGAGAAACAATATATTTCTCAGATAAAACTTGTGCCCGATTTAAAAAATAATCGGTTGGAAGTGATTGCTTATACGGGCGATGCGGAGTTGAAGGTGACGGCTATCGCGGATAACGGAACTTCAGAGGTGGCAAGAACCGAAGGAAATTCCAATATGAGTTTTTACCTGCCTATCCGGGAACCCCGTCTATGGAGCCCGGATGATCCTTTCTTGTATGGTTTGAAATTGCAGTTGAAAGATCGAAAGGGTAAGATAATAGATGAGGTATCCTCTTATTTTGGTATGCGCTCGGTTAGTATGGGAAAAGTAGATGGTGTACTTCGGCCTTTATTGAACGGAGAGTTTGTTTTCCATATCGGCCTTTTGGATCAAGGCTATTGGCCCGATGGCGCATTTACCGCCCCTACCGACGAGGCTTTGTTGTATGATATCGAGTTGGCGAAACGTGCGGGTTTCAATGTAATACGCAAGCATATCAAAGTAGAGCCTCAACGTTGGTATTATCATTGTGATAGGCTTGGTTTGATGGTCTGGCAAGATATGCCGAACCTTTGGGAGCCTGATGGTGAGGATTCCGTGGCGGTTCGTAAACAGTTCCGTGACGAATTGAAAGTGATGATCGACCAACACGTCAGCTCGCCTTCTATCGTGATGTGGGTCCCATTTAATGAGAATTGGGGGGCCTTTGAGGTGACGGACATCACCGCTTGGGTGAAAAAGTACGATCCGAATCGTTGGGTAAACGGTATGTCGGGATATAATTATGCTCCGGGCTATCGTAAGGCTTATGGAGATCCCGGAAATGGAGATTTCGTGGATATGCATCATTATGGCAAGATCGAGCCTAAGGCGATACCCCGGCCCGATGATAAACGAGCCGCCTCGCTTGGAGAATTCGGCGGGAAAGGCTTGTTCGTGCGTGGGCATATGTGGCCTGTGCGTAACGATGCTTATGAGATGATGTTGAATAAAGAGCTCCTGACCGATACCTATGTATTAATGCTTACCGAGCTAGAACAGATGGTAAACTATTTCGGACTGAGTACAGCCATCTATACGCAGACTACAGACGTAGAACACGAGATAAATGGATTGGTTACTTATGACCGAAAGGTGGAAAAGATGGATTTGGAGAAGGTCAAATACATCAATCAAGAGGTAATCAAGTGTACACGGGCAAAATAAAGAAAGCCTGAGTCTCGTAAAGTTGAAGGGGTGTCCTTGAAAAAGGGCATTCCTTTTTTGGTATATTTGGGCATCTTATTTTGATATGATAAAAAGAGTGATAGATGAGAAAGATAGTTATCGCTTCCGATTCTTTTAAAGGCTCGGTTACATCCGCTGCTATCGCGGAATGTGCGGAGGTGGCGGTTCATAAGGTTTTCCCGGATTGTGAAGTGGTGAAAATTCCGGTTGGCGATGGAGGTGAGGGAACTGCCGAGACTTTAATCGCGGCATTGGGTGGAGAGGTCGTGTCTTGTACCGTGCACGATCCGTTGATGCGGCCTGTCGAGGCTGCATATGGCATATTAGGGGATAAGCGTACCGCTGTTATTGAGATGGCTGTGGCAAGTGGGCTGACATTGGTGACGATGCAGGAACGTAATCCTTTATTGACTACGACCTATGGAACCGGCGAGTTGATAAAAGATGCGTTAAACCGGGGGTGCCGGAATTTCTTGATCGGAATAGGTGGTAGCGCCACGAACGACGGGGGGACTGGAATGTTGCAAGCTTTAGGATTCCGTTTCTTGGATGAGGCGGGGAATGAATTAGGATCGGGAGGACAGATCCTCAATCGGATTTATTCGGTCGATCGCTCCATGGCGTTGCCTCAGCTTAGGGAATCCTCGTTTACGATCGCTTGCGACGTGAATAATCCTTTCTATGGGGAAAAAGGGGCTGCCTATGTATTTGCCCGTCAGAAGGGGGCAGACGATGCTATGATTTGCTCGTTGGATGAAGGCTTGCGGAATTTTGCGGAAGTAATAGAGAGGACGGAGCGGGTAGAGGTGAACCGGATTCCCGGCTCGGGAGCTGCGGGAGGCTTAGGCGGTGGTTTTGTCGCTTTCCTGAAGGGTGTGCTTAAACCGGGTATCCAAATGGTTCTAGAAGCTTTGCGTTTTGATGAGCGTATACAAGGTGCGGATCTTATTATCACGGGTGAAGGTAAACTAGATAAACAGACCTGCATGGGAAAGACTCCTTTCGGGGTATTGCAGGCTGCGATGAGGCAGGATATCCCGGTGATTGTAATGGGTGGTTCGGTTATGGAGGTAGATCTGCTTACCGCCTCCGGCTTCTTGGCGGTCTTGCCTCTTCTTCCTTATCCGGTCTCTTTGGAGCAGGCTATGGACAAGGAGTTTACGGAGCGGAATATTATGCGTGCCTTGGAGCAACAGTTGCGTGTGATCCGGTATTATAGGAAATAGAGGGATATTGTCCTTTTTTCGTGATAAAGTTTATTGTTTTCGTTTTGAAGTTTGAGGATATTGCGACGCATAAAGAGCCTGTTTACTTTTGCGTTATCAAACTTGATTAGACGAATAAAATAAATAATTACGATTTATGGAAAGGAATAATACACTAGCTTCATCCGGTGGACGGATTACGGTTATCGACGCTTTACGCGGTTTCTCCTTGATTGGTATTTGCTTGATCCATGCGATGCAACACTTTGGTGCCTTTGGGACTATGACCCCTCAGGCTATGTTCCCTTGGGAAGGGACGACTGATGAGATTTTCCGGTGGTTCATTAATTACTTGATATTTGGTAAGTTCTTCATTATATTCTCTTGCCTGTTTGGGTTAAGCTTCTTTATCCAGATGGATCGAGCTGCTCAGAAAGGCGTTGATTTCCGTCCTCGTTTCTTGTGGAGGCTGGTGTTGCTGTTGGCGATCGGTTTCCTGCATGGCTTACTGGTTCGTGTAGATATTTTGTTGATATATGCGTTGCTCGGCTTTATACTGGTATTGATGTATAAATGGCCGACAAAGCTTCTGGTGGGAATAACCCTTTTCCTTTTCTTGGGTGGAGCTTCATTGGTTCCCGTGGTATATAAAACCGTGACGGCTCCCGCTGTTGAGCAAGTGGTGGAAAAACCGGCCTCAGCGCCAGTGGCACGCGCTGAGGTTCCCCGGCAAGCCCCTACTTTGGCCGAGACTATCGAGAGTAACGCTTGGGATGGGTTGGTAAGTAAGATGAATTTCCAGTTTGCCAGTGGCCGTATCTATCTGACCTTGGGCTTGTTTATCTTAGGATTTATAGTAGGCCGGATTCGTTTGTTCCAACGTTTGAACGAGTTCCGGAGCCGTTTAAATTACGGGGCATTGATCGCATTGGTTTTAATCGCCCTGTTATATGTGTTGAAACTTTATATACCTGCCGCGTCTTGGCGCGAAGTCTCTATCAATGCGTGGATGGGCGCCACGACTACCAATTTGATTAATTTGATGACGGCCTATCTATGGGTTGTATTGGTTTTGGAGGCTTACCGCTCGGTAAAAGTTCAAAATGCCATGAAACCATTGGTTAGCTACGGACGTATGGGACTGACAAATTATATCGTGCAATCCGTGACAGGAGTTCTTATCTTTTCCGGTTTTGGTTTGGATTGGAGCCATCTGAGTGTTTCGCTGAGTGTATTGGTCTGTCTTGGATTTACGGCTATACAGATTATCTTCAGCAATTATTGGCTGGCAGGTTTACGTTACGGCCCGATGGAGTGGCTATGGCGAACCGGTACGTATATGAAATGGCAACCGTTAGTACGCTGATGGCTCGATATACCGATATACGATCCTGGAGATATCCGATATGATTTCCGCGGTTGCTTGTTGGCTCTCTTCCGAGTCTTTAACAAGCACCGCGATCGTATATCTTTTCCCGTCTGGTAAGAATACGAAACCAATATCGTTCGTTCCGATAAGTTGCCCTTGGGCATTCCGGTCTCCTGTTCCGGTCTTATGTCCGATAATAACATTGGTTGCTTGTAACGGTTGGGCCAGACGATCTTTCCCGGTCTCGCATTCGATCATGGTACGTTGGATAAATGTTTGTAGGGTATCTGCGAAAAGAGGGCGGGAAACGAGGATGTCTAGTAGCTTGGCTGCCTCAAGAGGAGAGGTCCAGTTTTGATAACATAATAACAAGTCACGGTGCATATCCTCTTCTGTTTGGGTAATGGAAAAGTCTCTTATACCTAAAGAGCGGATATATGTGTCTGTATCTTTAACTCCTACGGTGTGCTTAAAAAGAATGTCACAAGCATTATTGTCGCTTAATTGTAATGTGTAGATTAATAATTCACTGATAGGAATCGTTACGTTCCCTTGAGGATATTGGTCTCGTAAGGGGCTGTATGTATTAGGTAACAAATCATTTTTTTTGATGTATACGGGAGTTGCGAGTGATAACCCGTTTTGCTCCAGATAGTGCATGACAGATAACGCTTGATGGAATTTGAAAACGCTCATCATTGGGTAACGCACCTCATTATTAAGCGTAATCGTATCTTTCCCATTTATAATAATTGCGATTCCCACTTGTGCCTTTTTATTGGCTATGGTTTCTTGTAATTGTATCTCCAACTCTCCTTTTTTGTCTTTGGCTACGGCAGGAAGCGCAAATAAAAATAAGATAGAAAGAACAGCGTTTATGTACTTACCCATAAGATATACCGATCTATTGTTTTATCTGCAAAAGTACGAAATTTCTTCACATTTACCGGATGGGCGGGCTTTCGGAGTAATTTAGATAGGAATTAATCGGGTTTGATAGAATTTTGGTATGGTTACCTTAGTAGAATATTGTATTATTAGAAATAACATTTTTAATTTTCATTTTAAAATCTCATCTTTGCGAAGAGATGGATGTAAGAGAGCAGCTAATAATACAGAAGTTACGAGATGGCGAGCAAGGTGCGTATCGATATTTATATGATCGTCATTATGTCGTGCTATGTCAATTCGCAAATGAGTTGGTTGGAGATCCATTTCTAGCGGAAACTATAGTTGGAGACGTGATATTTCATTTATGGGAGATTCGGGAGACATTGGATATAAAGATTTCTCTTCGTGCCTATCTGATGCGTGCCGTACGAAACCGTTGCTATAACCATATCCTATCTGAAAGGGAAAAGAAGGAGGTTCGTTTTTCGAAAATGGAGTCTGATACATTGGGGTGGGACACTATGATACAATCGGATGAACAGCCATTGGGAATATTGCTTGAGCAGGAATTGGAGCGGGAAATCATTAAATCAATAGATAGCTTGGGCGATGAATGTAAACGTGTTTTTAGGAAAAGCCGTTTTGACCATAAGAAGAATGAGGAAATCGCCACGGAATTAGGAATTTCTGTTAACACGGTTAAGTACCATATAAAGATGGCTTTGACCCGCTTACACCAGGATCTGAAAAAATATCTGATTTTGTTGATATCATTTTTTCCCTTATAAAGGAAAAAAATGAATGTTTTCACTACCCAGTGGAGGAAAATAATTGTCTTATATATAAAGCTGGATATATAATCTATATGAAAGAAAAGAAATCACATATAAAAGATGAACGGTCGCGGTCTGATCATGAGGAGCAAGAACTTTGGTTCTCGGCGTTGGTCGCTGATGATTCCTATGCTTATGATACCGATAAAGCTTTCGATCGTTTCGTTTCTCGTACCCGGCAAAAACATCGTACGGTCTTCTATATACCTAAAATTGTTTATGGTGCGGCGGCGGTCGTTTTATTGTTGATCGCTTCTACTATTTCCTATTGGTGGGGGGAACGGCAAGTACAGAACCAGTTTGCGGATATACTGGTGGAAGCTCCTTTAGGGGCTAAGACGAAGCTGGTCTTACCGGATAGTACATTGGTATGGCTAAACGCCGGTTCAAAGATCGTGTATTCGCAGGGTTTTGGAGTGAAAGACCGTCATCTCCGGTTGAATGGCGAGGCTTATTTTGAGGTGAGGAAAAATGAGAAGTTACCTTTTGACGTGATGACGAAAGAGTTGAATGTAAAAGTATTGGGAACGAAATTCAACTTCCGGAATTATGATGAGGATGAAGAGGTCACCGTGAATCTGCTGGAAGGAAAAGTGCAGCTAGAGAATTATGTGAAGGAGATGGGAATAAACTATTTGTCTCCTTTTGAAAAAGTTACCTTAAATAAACTCACGGGAGAAATGACCATAAGCCGGGCCGAAGTGAAAAATGCGAAGGAATGGACAAATGGAGGGCTTTTCTTCGATGAGATGCCTCTCTCTGATATAGTGAAAGAATTGAACCGCAGCTATGATGTGAAGATTCATATCGTAGATGAACGGTTGGCCCATAATCGTTTTTACGCGCTATTCAACAGGAAAGAACATACTATCTATAATGTGTTAGATATTATAACTGCGACAAATCAAGTAAGATATAAAGTGGAAGGTGACAGTATCCTGCTTTATGCGAACTGATAAATAATTGTTTAACCTTAAAAATGTTTGTAATATGAGAAATTTGAAAGGAGATTAGCGAGGAATGTTAGGATAAAAATGAAATCGGAGAATGGGCTAGATCCTCCGATTCATAAATCCTCAAATCACATTATGCCAATGATCAGGATGAGGATTACAAATGTAACCAATCCTCAGAAAGGTCATCTCAATCACAAGTTAAATTACTAAAAATTAAGCTATTTATGAAAGTTGTAAAAAAGGTCATTTATGTGGCTGTAGCTTTGTTTTGCTTAAATCTAACTGTTAGTGCTCAGAGTATAACCTTGAAGGTGAGCGATATAACGGTAAAACAAGCGATGGATGAGCTAAAGAGTAGGAGTGGCTACTCGTTTGTATTTTCGTCAGCGGATGTGGATACAGGAAAGAAAATATCCGTGTCTGCCGAGAATCAACCGGTCAATGCGGTAATCGAACAGATCTTGCACGGTCAAGGGCTGACCTACGAGATTCAGGGAAAGAATATTATTTTGAAAAAGGAGGTCTCAACTTCAGCGGATAAGAAAACGAAGATAACAGGAACCGTAAAAGGTCAATACGGTGAGGCTATTATCGGCGCGAATGTTGTTGTAAAAGGAACTACTTTAGGAACGATCACCGATATAGATGGAAATTATACGCTTGATGTTCCTTTGGGCGCTAGTTTACAGGTATCTTATATCGGGTACCTCACACAGGATGTAGAGACGGCCGGAAAAAATAAGATTGATATTAATCTTATAGAAGATACTCAAAAATTGGAGGAAGTCGTGGTTGTCGGATATGGCACACAAAGAAAAGGAGAGTTGACTTCTTCTATCTCCAGCGTAAAAAGCGAGGATTTCATACAAGGTTCCGTACAAGATGCCGCCCAACTGTTGCAAGGTAAAGTCGCTGGTCTGGGGGTTATATTATCGGATGGAGACCCCGCAAGCTCTACACAAATTATGTTGAGAGGTGTTGGTAGTATCGCGACAGGGGCATCTCCTCTCGTGATTATTGATGGTGTTCCTGGAGAACTTAATATGGTCGCTCCGGAAGATATTGCCAGTATTGATGTCGTAAAAGATGGTTCGGCAGCCGCTATTTATGGAACCCGGGGTAATAACGGTGTTATTTTTATCACGACGAAGAAGGTAAGGGGGGAAATTCCTGTTACGGTAGATGTACATGCTTACATGACCACCCAGCACATCAAGAAAAAATTAAATATGATGGATGCTTCCCAATACCGGGAATTGGTGAAGCAGGGTAAACCCGGTGCGGTGGATTACGGATATGATACCGATTGGATGGATGAAATCATGCAAACTCCTTTTTCTTGGGTTACGAACGCTAGTCTGAAAGGGGGGACTACGAAGTCTAACTATATTGCGAATATAAACTACAAATCTGCGGAAGGTATCATCAAACGTTCTAAAAATGATGTCTTAACCACCCGTATAGAGGTGAATCATAGTATGTGGGACGATTTATTGAAGTTCAATCTTAACCTTATGGGTCGTGAGCAGACCTATCACGCGTTTGGCTCAGGATCTAGTTTCAATGATGTTATCTATAGGAACGCGCTAGCTTATATCCCGACAGACCGTCCGCGAAATGATGATGGTAGCTGGGTCGAGCATCCTACCATGTATGAATATGCCAATCCGCTCGCCTTGATTTATGAAAGTGATGGGGAAAATAAAAGCAGGCAGATCCGTTCTTTCGGTTCTGTCACTCTGACACCTATCAAGCAGTTTTTTGTCAAGGCTTTGATTTCGCATACGACTTGGAACCAGACGAGAGGTTATTCCGAATCTAAAAACCATATTTCCACGATCCGGGATAACAAAAATGGCTATGCGGCAAAAGGAAGCGCTAGCTCACGAGATAACTTGATCGAGTTAACGGCGCAATATAAAGAAACTTTCGGGTTACATAACGTTACGGGACTGGTAGGTTATTCTTATCAAGACAACGTCTATGAAGATGAATATATGATTAACTGGGATTTCCCGTCTGACCAATATACATATAATAATATGGGGGCCGGATCGGCATTAAAAAGAGGTGAGGCTACCATGAGCACTGAAAAAGAGAAATCCAAGTTAATAGGTTTTTTCGCTCGTGCCAACTATAGCTATGATAATCGTTATTTGGCTACGGTGAGTATTCGTCATGAAGGTTCGTCTAAATTTGGGGCTAACCATAAATGGGGTAATTTCCCTGCGATGTCTGTCGGTTGGAATGTGTCTAACGAACATTTTATGGAAGGGGTTGATTTCCTTAGCACGTTAAAGGTTAGGGCTGGTTTCGGTATTACGGGTTCTCTTCCGAATGACGCTTATTCTTCGTTAAGCCGGCTTGCGTCTGGAAATAACTTCTTGACAAATGGCTCTTCTTGGATTCCGACTTTGCAGCCAGAGAGTAATGCCAATCCGGATCTTAAATGGGAGAAAAAGGAGGAATGGAACCTTGGGTTTGACTATGGCTTTTTCAATGAGCGTTTGAGTGGTAGTATCGACCTGTACCAAAGAACAACCCGCGATATGATATGGGAGTATAATGTCCCCAGACCGCCTTATCTGTATCCCACTATTTTAGCGAATGCAGGAACGATGAAGAATAAAGGATTGGAAGTACGTCTTAGCGCCATACCTGTCCAAACGAAAAATTTTCAGTGGGTTACAACCATCAATTATTCAACGAATAGTAATAAGGTTGTATCTTTGTCGAACAATCAATTCCGGGTTGAGAGTGGTTATTTCTACGCCGGCTATTTGGGGAATACGATCAAGCAGGATACTCATATCGTAAAGGAAGGAGAGCAAATGGGTAATTTCTACGGATTTAAGTCTATTGATGTTGATGAGGACGGCAAATGGATTATCCAAGGTAAGGATGGTAACCCCAAGCCCATTGATCAACAACAGCAAGAGGATAAAACGGTCCTTGGAAATGGTTTGCCGAAACATTTCTTAAGTTGGGATAATACTTTGACATTTAAGAATTTCGACTTAAATATCACCATGCGAGGCGCATTCAAATATCAGATATTAAATACTCCGAGGTTGTATTATGAGGTACCTGTCAGCTTGGCGCATGGTAATTTAATGGCTACGGCATATGATCCGGTATTCGGTAAACGTCCGTTGAACGATCACCAAGAGCTTCAATATGTAAGTTATTATATCGAGAATGGAGATTTCTGGAAAATCGATAATATTACGATCGGTTATACCCTGATGTTGAAAGACAGTTTCTTAAAGAAAGTCAGGGTATATGCGACAGCCAATAATCTATGCACTATCACAGGATACAGTGGTATAGATCCGGAGGTTAATACGCAAGGATTAGACCCGGGTGTGGATCCTCTAAACAGATATCCGTCTACCCGTTCTTTTACTTTGGGAGCCATGTTTACTTTCTAACTTAAAAATTGATTATCATGAACTCATTTATTAAATATATCTGTGTTTTTTGTGGAGGTATAGGTTTATTTACATCCACTACAGCCTGCACGAACTTGGATGAGGAAACTTTTTCTGAAATCACTGAAAGCACCTATAAGTACGAGGCAGGTGATGCGACTAAGATTGTTGGTAGCTCGTATGCGAATCTGAGAGGTTTTGTGGGTTTTAATACATATTATATACAGGAGATCTGTACAGATGAGACCGTACAGCCGGCTAACCAGGCGGGATGGGACGATGGCGGTGTTTTCCGCCGTATGCATCTTCATTCTTGGAATACCGACCAAGCGCATGTAAATGAATATTGGGATTGTTGTTATACGGGTATACTGTTGGCGAACAGAGCTATCGAGATTATCTCAGAAGACGGTTTTCCGATAAGCGACACTGAAAATAAAAATTCCTTGATCGCAGAGACCCGTGCTTTACGAGCCTATTATTACTGGCAGGTGATGGATAATTGGGGAGACGCTCCCCTTGTTTCCGCGTCTACCTCCGAGCAGCCGGAAAAAACTCCGCGGGCAGAGATCTATGAATTCGTAGTACAGGAATTAACGGAGTGTATGAATGATCTGCCCGAACAAAAAGATGCTTCTAACTATGGACGCTTCAATAAATGGGGGGCGAAAGCTCTTCTTGCGAATGTATATCTGAACGCGGAAGTTTATACGGGTACACCTCAATGGGAGGCTTGTATAAAAGAATGTGACGATATATTGAATAGTGGCCAATACCAGTTGGAATCGGATTATCTTGCTCCATTTAAAGTTTACAACGAGAGTTCGGTGGAAAATATTTTTGTGATACCCTTTGACGCTGTCTATGCGCAAGGTTTCGAAATTTATAAAGCGATCCTGCACGCCGCTAATCAAGCGACCTATAAACTTCAAGATAGTCCTTGGGGGCCTGGTTCTTATAAGGCGGTACCTCAATTCATCGATACCTATGATCTGGATGACGAACGTTTGAATATGACTTGGATACAAGGGCCGCAATACGCCGCGGACGGCACGCCATTGGAGGGATCTTATGATATGATGGGCCAACCTCTTGTGTTTGTCAATAGTATGCCCGATGGTATTTTCACGGGAGAGGCTGATGGATTCCGTTTGCAAAAATACGAGATACAAGAAGAATGTAAGACTTTCATGAATAATGATTTCGTCGTCTTTCGCTTAGCGCAGGTCTATATGATGAAAGCGGAATGTTTATTGCGTACAGGTAAAGCGGATGAGGCGGCCCAGTTAGTCACCACCGTGCGCCAGCGTGCGTTCAAGAACCATCCGGAAAAAGCTAAGGTGACAGGCAATGATTTGAAGCAACCGTCGAAATATGTGTACGGAACGGTTTCAAACTACGTATTAACTCCTCAAGGGAAAAGCTACCCGGAGCAATTTGGGCGTTTTTACGATGAATTAGGTTGGGAGTTCGTAGGAGAGACAATGCGTAGACGCGATATGATTCGTTTTGGTCATTTCACCAAAGCTGAATGGCTTTCTCACGAACCAAACGGAGATTTCCGGAGTTTGTTCCCGATCCCGCAGGAAGCGGTTGACGCAAACCCGAATTTAAAGCAAAATCCAGCGTATGAGTAATCTTAATTTGAATATATGAAGAAAGTAACAGTCTTTTTAATGGTCTTGTTCCTTGTCATTGGGAACCTATCGTTATTTGCTCGTAAAAGTGTGCGACTTGCCTCTCCGGACGGGAAGTTGAAGTTCTCATTGACACTTGAGCGAGAACATCCGGTTTATGATATCCAGTATCAAAAACAAGTATTGGTGCAGAATTCTCCCTTAAGCCTCGTTTTCGATAACGGGGCCTTTGGAGAGGGACTTAAGATGAACAAACCTATTTTTAGTACAAAAGAGGAAACGTATGAATTAATTGTAGGTAAGTCGAAAACTGTCCATAGTTTGTCGAAAGAGGTAGTCATTCCTTTAGAGGAAACGACCGCTCCTTTCCGGAAGATCAATCTTGTGGTCCGGGCGTTTAATGACGGCATCGCTTTCCGTTATGAATTTCCGGAGCAACCGAATTGGAAATCATACGTTATGTATGATGAGAATACAACATTCAACGTAGTGGATAATCCGAGATTCTTGGGCATGTATTTACCTTCTTATCAAACCTCTCACGAGGCTACGTATTCGCATGTGAGCTATGAGGAGATAAAAGAGCGGAATTTGATGGATATGCCTGCGCTGTTCGAATACCCGAACCATATTTTTATGGCTATTACTGAGGCGGCTGTCAGGGATTATGCCGGTATGTATCTGTGGAAAGAAAATGGGTGTTTACAGGGGAAGTTATCGCCTAAGCTTAATCAAGAGCAGATAAAAGTGGAGGCGAACCTTCCGCATCGGTCTCCTTGGCGTGTTTTTATGATCAGCGACCGGGTGGGGGCTTTGATTGAATCTGATTTATTGACAAACCTGAATGAGCCGTGTAAGATAGAGGATACCTCTTGGATCAAACCCGGTAAGACCACTTTTACTTGGTGGAATGGCAACGTGACGCCGGACACCACCTTTTTGGGGGGGAATAATTTCCCTACCAATAAGTATTATATAGATTTCGCCGCCCGTAACGGTTTGGATTTCCACTCGGTATACGGATATGCGGAGCAACCGTGGTATACGGATGACGGGCCATGGTTCGGGTTCCCCGGAGAAAATTCGGATATTACCAAACCTGTATCAAGTTTGAATATGCAAGAGGTTTGCGATTATGCGAAAAGCCAAGGTGTTCAAATCCATTTATGGACGAATTGGAAACCTTTATATGCGAAAATTGACGAGGCTTTTGCCTTATTTGAGAAATGGGGAGTGGTTGGAATGATGATTGATTTCATGGATCGTGACGATCAAGAGATGATACGTATCCAGGAAGAGTTCCTTGAAAAAGCGGCTAAGCATCATTTGTTCGTGCAGTTTCATGGTTCCAGTAAGCCTTCCGGATTGCATCGTACCTATCCAAATGAGTTTACCCGGGAAGGGACACTCAATTATGAGAATTTCAAGGGATGTATGGTCACGACTGCGGATCATGATATATCTATGCCTTTTACCCGTTTGCTGGCTGGTGCTACCGATTATCATTTGGGTGGCTTCCGGGCTCTTCCGAAAGACAAATTCAAGATACAACAAAGTAATCCGTATGTTACTAGTACCCGTTGCCATATGTTGGCGATGTATGTTGTATTGGAGAGTTATCTAGGAATGATTTGTGACACACCGGAGGCTTATGAGGGGCAACCGGGATTCGAGTTTCTACAAACCGTACCGACTACTTGGGACAAAACGGTCGTACCAGACGCTTCTGTTAATGAGTATGTAGCGGTAGCACGTAAACATGGAGACGATTGGTACGTCGGGGCTATCAACAACAGTCAAGCCCGTAATGTGGAAATAGCCTTGGATTTCCTTGATAAAGGGAATTATAAGGTAACCCTTTATAAAGATGCGAAAGACACGGATATCAATCCTAATCATCTTGTCAAAGAAACCTTGACAGTTACCGCAAAAGATAAGATAACAGTATCATTAGCGTCTGATGGTGGTGCCGCCATGCATATTCAGCCTGTAGACACATCCTTTTAAGAGTTTTTTCTATTTGAAAGAGAGGTTATCTCCAATAAAAGCGGGATAACTTCTCTTGCTTATAAAGGCTTGATAATCATTGAACTAAAAGTATCATTATGTTTTACATAAAACACGTACGTATTTGTTCCGGAAGTCGTACGTGTTTTTATAAATTCATGTACGTGTTTTTCCGTAGAGGGTGGAGATATGAAAAGAAGGCGAGTCACGAATAAGTGGCTCGTCTTTTTTATTCATTACGAAAGATCTTCGTTGTAATAATCAGGAAAATCTGATTATTATTGCTAATCCCTTCCTTTTTTAGGCTGGGTAACATAAACATATCGAGATGACTTAAAAAAAGGATATATGAACAAGAGAAAGAATAACCGTTTGGGCAAAGCGGGTATCACATTTTATGCCTATGCCACCGAACGCATCCGGAATCGCCATCATGCCATCCAGCGAGGACAAGCGGCAGTACTTGTTGCTGTTGGACCGGAAGATGACGTGGTCTTTGCTTTTACCGACAAGCCTTGTAACCTGTTTTTTGCGTGTTCTGCGTGCCATCTATAACCGCTCCGTAGAACGGGGCTGACCACCCGACGCTTTCCATTCAAACATCTCTATACCGGTGTAGAAAAGACAACCAAACGGACCGTCACTCTTGGGCAAGTGTGGCTCGAAGCAAGAACATTCCGATTTCAGTGATCAGTGAAGGTATGGGACATGATTCGGAAACCACAACGAGAATCTATTTGACCTCATTGGACACTAACGCCATTAATAAAGCTAACAGGTTGATTTTAAGATTATTGTAAGGCCTATAAGCCATTAAGGAATACCATTCTCTTGACAAGAGATGAATAGCGACACAAAATTAATGAAAAATTAAAGAATCCTTCCATAAACAATCAAAAAATCACCTCCGTGTCTGGAGGTGTTATGCGAAAAGGGAGGTTTTGTTGAGTAAAAAACAATTCCCCTTAGACGCACTGGTATAAAAATATCTGATAATCAATTTGTATGACATGAATAAATTGATTTGTCCATCTCTTGTCAAGAGAAGTACCGGGCAAAAGGTATCCCTCAAAGGGATCTGTCCGGTTAGTGTCATGAAAAATATATTTATACGGATCACAGAGAAAACGTCCGGTGTTGAGCGAAATTATAATCTCTTCGTAAGAGAAGGATAGCATAACGCAAAATTACTAAAAATATTGAAACTGATAGCGAAAAGAAGCAAAAATCGGCCCCAATATAAGGCAGATTGTTGCGAGAATAAAACGGATTGTTGAGCAAACAGATTATAGATAAGATATAAATATCTTGTTATTAACTAGTTATCTTATCTATACCTAACTATCCATCTCTTACGAAGAGATGTATCCCCGTAATGGAGGAAACCTTAGTTTTTCGAACGCTGGGAATCTGTCCTTTCGTAAGGGAGGTAAAGATGAGGATGAAGGTCAAACTTTTTAAAGAATTCAAATAAGGCCATGAATAGGAGAGATATAGAGAAAGTAATGGCGACGAGGCTTGATGTCCCGGAGGTGATGGTACATTCGTATGTCCAGGCCTTCCTGGAGACGATATCAGACCGCTTGATGCATGGACAGCGTGTCTCGATCCAAAATTTCGGGACATTCAAACCCCGGGTACAAACGAGCCGTCCCGTCCGTAACCCGAGAACAGGAGAACCCCTGATGTTGGAGCCACGTGTCTCTGTGAGGTTCACCCCCGGCAAATCGTTGTTTGAGAGAATAAATAGTTGCACAGATTTGAAATCCGACAAGGATAGCGCGAGACGTTGAATGCGTGCGTTTTACGGAGATCTGTATGGGGCGGCCCCTCAGAAGCTTACGGATATGTTACATGAGGATATCAGAACACGGAATATTAAATACACTAAAAACAAAGAGTGCGAATTATGACAAAACGATTATTACTAACAGGCCTGTTATGTGTCATCACGAGCGCGACCCTGCTCGCGCAGACAGCTCTTCAGGAGGATCAAGGCGCGGTTGTCGGGATCAAGACGAACGCCTTGTATTGGTCGACGACAACCCCGAACCTTGGCTTGGAATTCCGTCTGGCCCGTCATTGGAGCTTGGACCTCGAGGCCGGGCTGAACCCATTCAGCAGTAAAAGGGACGACGGGAGCTTCGGGAGATCCATTAAGCATTTCCGTCTCCATCCCGAGGCGCGTTATTGGTTTTGCGAGGCGTTCGACGGCCATTTCCTCGGCCTGCATGTCCCTTACCTGATATATAACGTGTCGGACATCAAATGGCTGGGCACGGAGAACGGGCGTCACCAGGGTTGGGGTACAGGTGCCGGCATCAGCTACGGATACAGTTGGGTCCTGGGCAGGAACTGGAACGTAGAGGCCTCCCTAGGCGTGGGCTATTTATACTTGGAGTCCGAGAAATATCCTTGCGCCAACTGCGGGACCAAGACCGGGACCGCCAAGAAACATTATTTCGGCCCGACCCAGGCGGCCGTCAGCGCGATTTACTTATTTTAAAAAACTTGGAATTATGAGAAGGCACTATCCATTATTATATATGATGTTGGGATGCGCATCCCTTCTATACGCCCAAAAACCGGAATCTGGGACCTTCCTGGTGGAGGAGAAGAACGCCGAGTGCGTCGGGAACGAGCTCGTGATAACTCTGAAAGCCGACATCAGCTCGCTGCAGCTCTCCCGCGACCGTTCGTTGGTCTGTACCCCGCTGGTGGAGAGCGGTGACAGTGTTCGGGCCCTGGATCCGATCATCATCAACGGTAAGGTCCGCCATATCCTGTACGAACGCATGGGACGGAGCGGAAAGAATGAATTGGAAATCCGTCGTCGTAACGGAACCGAGCAACGGGTGGATTACTTGGTCCGTACACCGTACGCCGGTTGGATGGAAAAGGCCGACGTGGCGCTGGTGATGGATGACTGCGGTTGTGGCTGGGAAACGTTGGGTGCGAGCAAGATCCCGCTCTTGGCGCTGAACTTCTCGAAACCTGTGGTTATCGACCCTGTGTTGGCGTATGTAACCCCCGCTCCTGAAACCGTGAAGGCCCGCCACCTGGACGGTAGCGCCTATCTTGATTTCCCGGTGAACCAGACGGCCATCTATCCCGACTATCGCAATAATCCGTCCGAGCTACGTAAGATACGCGAGACGATCGAAGCCGTGCGCGAGGACGCTTACTCGACGATCACGCAGGTATCCATCAAGGGTTACGCCTCCCCCGAAGGTCCGTACAAGGGGAATGCTTACCTGGCTGAGAATCGTGCGAGGGCGTTGCTGGAGTACGTGAGAGGACGCTGCGACCTGTCCGGTGTGGAGTTGTCGGTCGAGTATGAGGCAGAGGACTGGGAAGGTCTGGAGGCGGCCGTGGAGAAAGGTGACCTGCCGGACAAGGAGGAATTGCTCTCCATCATCCGTGCCGACGAACCCGCCGACTGGGATGCCAGGGAGTGGAAACTGAAAAAACTCAACGGCGGTTCCTCTTATAGGATCCTGTTGCGTGACGTATATCCCGCCCTCCGGCATTCCGACTACCGGGTGAGCTATAACATCCGCAACCTCACGGTCGAGGAGGCGAGAGAACTGATCCACACCGACCCGTCGAAGCTTAGCCTGAACGAGATGTTCCTCGTGGCCGAGACGTACGAGGCGGGCAGTACCGCGTTCAACGAGGTGTTCGAGATAGCGGTCCGCATGTATCCGGACGATCCGACCTCCAACCTCAACGCCGCGGTCAACGCCATAAATACCCGCCAGCTGGACAAGGCGAGAGGCTACCTGTCGAAAGCCCCCGACCGCCCCGAGAAGCGCCTGGCCGAGGCGGCTGTCCTGATGCTGGAGGGCCGGATGGACGAGGCTGCGGGGATATTGGAGAGCCTGACGGATGACCCCGCTTTGTCTGATGCCGCTCGGGAGAACCTGGACCAGATCGCCGCAGGACGGAGGGAATAGAGTTATCGATGAATCACCAGTGTTTAACATAAATCAAAAAACAATGAGAAAAATGAAACTGAAAAGTACATTATGGGCGCTCGCTCTCATGGGCGTAGCGGTTTCTTGCTCGGACGACCTCGGCGAGAGACAAGGAGACAACACGGACGGCAACGAGGGACCGAAAACCTACATGACCGTCACCGTACGCCAGGGTGTTCAGACCCGCGCGACAGGCGGTGAGGAAGGAGACAAGGTCGGAGATGTATCCGGCGAGGCTGGCTCGGAGGCAGAGTCCGAAGTCAAAGACGTGACCGTCTTCCTTTACAGGGGAGAGAACAATACGGAGCCGAGCGAGTTCAAGGGCACAAGCATGATCATGGCCGCCGGTTTTGCGAATGAGGTCGGTAGCATGAGCGGAAGCTCCGAATCATGGCACAGCTGGACCTCTTCCGTAGAGGTCGAGATCAATGACCAAACGTTCGAGTACGATAATAAGTTGTTTGGCATTATCGCGGTGACGAACTTGGGTAAAACTGCCGCCGATGCTCTTATTGACAAGGTAAAAAACAAAAGTATTACCACTGGTAAAAATCTGGCCGACCAGATACAAATATTCGCTTGGAGTGACGAAGGTTCGTCTGCCAATAGTTTCATCATGTCGACACATAACGACCAATATGGAATGGACTCAAAGATTTTCGACAGTGTTATATTGAAAGCGAACGCCACCTCCACGGATGCCCCTATGGCGGAAGTACACGTGGAGCGCTTGGCGGCGAAGATCCGTATGGCGGGGAAAGATGGTGTCACGGACTTTATCTATGAGCTGAAGGCCACGGATGAAGGAGGAACAGCGGGGGACGTGATCGCCAAAGTCCGTCTGGATCAAGTGAAGGTAGTCAACCGGCTTAATAGCGGCTCTTATCTGTTGAAGAGGGTGTCCGAGACGGTAAGCGGTGCTGATGATAAGATTGATGATGCAAATAAAGATATTTACCTTGGCAATGAGATTTGTAGTTCAGTCACAGGGGGGACTTCTTCTTACAATTACGTCATCGACCCTTGGACGAGAAGTAAGACCCAGGGAAGTGTAAGTTCTATAAGCTCTATTACGGCAGCGAGTGGCTCAACCATGTTGAGCTATGACAACCCTTTCTCTGGAGACAGTTATGAAGCATTGTGGGGTTCTGAACCTCAGACTGAGTTATCAGGCAATGACAGTTTCGACGACAGCCAGAAAGTCCTCCTTTGCTACACCCAGGAGAACACGACCACTGCCACGAACTCCCTGGACGGCTACTCTACCGGCGCCATATTCAAGGCTACCTACTTCCCTAAAGAGTGGGTTGTTACGAAGTTGGGTGAAAATCAGGAGGTAACGGGTGTCAAGACCGAGCCTATCACATACGGCGGTAGCGGAGCGGAAGGCCTAGCGGAAGGAGGTGATGGCGACAACCTCAGCTCCATCTCTACCGAAACAGGTGGCAAGACTTTCTATGTCTATCAAGGCCAGGCATATAGAAACCATGAGGCGGTCTTCAACGCTTGGGCCTTTAACCAGCAGGAAACGATGGTGTATAGCTATGTGAGCTTCACGAAAAATGAGATAACGAGCATAAAGAAGTCTGATTTCAAGAAAGCTGCTATCGCAGAACATGAGGATCCGTTCGGATATATCGCTGACTTAAAGAAAAAGGCAGAAAGCGGAAGCGAGGAATATTTCACCGAGGAAGACGCTATCGAGACCTTTCTGGAGGAAAACTCAGCGGAAGTCAACAAGGTGGTCTATCCTTACGAGAACGGCGTATGCTACTACCCGTATTGGATCCGTCACGCGGACAATAAAAAACCGAGCGAAATAGGCGTGATGGAGTTCGGCATCGTACGTAACAACATCTACGACCTGTCCGTCTCCGGGATCTCGGACATCGGCCTTCCCGGCACGCACGAGCCTGACCCGGAAAAACCGAACGAGGATGACGATATACTGATCAACGTGGTCGTCTTGGTCAAGGACTGGGTAGTACGCTCGAACAGCGATATCATACTCTAAGTACATGGCAGGGCGCTCCCGGAAAGGGAGGCGTCCCGCTTTCTTGTCCATGGAGCAGTAAACGAATCCGTTGGTCGAGATCCAACGTAAACAAACAATTTCAGAACGAAAAATGAGAAGAATGACAAATCCTTTGACGAGGATGGCGTGTGCGCTGTTGGTGGCGTGCGGGCTGGCCTCGTGCGAGTATATCCATGATAACACGCTCGCCCCTTGCGAATACCGCCTGCACCTCGTCTACGATTATAACATGAAGTTTGCCGACGCCTTCCAGAACGAGGTGACGAGAGCCTCGCTGTTCATCTGTGACGACCAGGGCAACTACCTCTCTCGTCGTGACATAACGGGCGAGGAGTTGAAGGCGAACGACATACGTATGGACCTAGCCCCGGGGAGCTACGTCCTCCTGACATGGGCCGGCCTGGACGATGGCTCCTACAAGTGGCCCGAGCTGACACCGGGTGGCTCGACGGTACGCGACATCAAGGTGCGCGCCCTCCGGGAGGCCGACTCGACGCAAGCGGATGAGTTGGAACCCCTCTGGCATGCGCTCGACACGCTGGTGGTATCGGGCGAGCGTCACGAGGAGAAAGAGATCTCCCTCGTTAAAAACACAAACAAGTTGCGGATTGTCCTGCAGGATACGGAAGGCTACAGCATGGATGCCGGCGACTTCACTTTCCAGGTCGTGGCCGACAACGGTTATATGGACTACGATAACCGGCTGTTGGAGGATCCCGCCATCTCGTACGAGCCATATTACCAGGAAAGCGTGGACATATCCGGTGGTGATGGGGACGACAGGATCAACGGCGAGGCGGCGAACCGGTACGTGGCCGTGGCCGAGCTGAACACGCTCCGTCTGATGGACGGCGAGAACTACCGCCTCATTGTCCGTCATAAGGACTGGGAGAAGGATGTGCTGAATGTCAACCTCTGCAACTACCTTCTGCTGACACAGATGGAGGGGCACAGGATCTCTGCCCAGGAATATCTCGACCGCCAGGATGAGTACTCGATCATTTTCTTCTTGACACCGGTTCTCTGCCCCGATTGCCCTGATCCCGACCCTGATCCAGATCCGGACCCGACACCAGACCCCGATCCCGATCCAGATCCGGACCCGACACCAAACCCTGACCCCGATGAACCTCCTTATCCGATCGTGGGTTACGCCTGCTACAAGGTACAGGTCAAGGACTGGGTCATCCGTTTGAACGATGACGCGGAATTGTAAAAGAAAAGGAAAACGATACGATAAATACGACAACCGAATGAAACTAGAGTATGACAACATGAAGGCAAGCCTGCGCAGATGCCTCCTGGGACTGACGGTCCTGGCACTGGCCGGAGGCGTCCTGCCCGGCTGCTCGGATGACATGGGAGAAAAGGAACCGTTCCCGGGCTACGCAACGCTGGTGGTGTCGCTAGGAAGCCTGGGGAATGCCGTTCCGGTCTATACGAGAGCGACCACAGGGCGGGAAGAGGATACGTCCTACGAGCGTTATATCAAGGATTGGTGGATCGTGGTGATGAAGGATGACAAGGTCGACAGAGTCCTGTCGAACACGAAGGACGACATCGCCCAGGAGACGGGCGGCGCGGATAGCCGTCACGAGGTGAGCGTCCCGCTCCTTATCGGGGAGAGCTATGATCTTTATGCGTTCGCCAATTTGCCGGACGAGAATAAAGAATACCTGAACGACCTCGGAGAGGGCGAGGTGTTTGACAAGACAAAAACAGTCGGCACGATCGATGCGACCGGGTTCGATGACGGTTCGACCCAGGCGGGGCCTTATTTCCCGATGAGCAGTTACAAGGAGAGTGTGGCTGTCGAAGCCACGACATCGTCCGTCGAGATCCCGTTGATCCGTCTCGTCGGGAAAGTGACGGTGAGCCTTACGAATACGCTAAACGATCCGATCACGTTAAACGGACTGTCGTTAAACGGTTTCCGCACCTCGGGCGATATATATCTACTGCCTTATGATGAAGCGATGAACAAGACTACAAGGAACCTGTTAGACGACGACATGAACGACTCGTATATTCCTATTTTCCCGGCAAGTTCGACAACAGAAAACTATACTGAGAAGGTACTCGTTGGAGGAACAGCCGAAGAACAAGAGCGAATAATAGACGCCGGCGGTTCGGACTCGTTCCAGTTCTATACCAACGAGACCGATTTCATGAAAATAGAGGGGTTGAACAACCTGCAGGTCACGGTTGACGTGGAGGATCGGGACAATACACCCAAGGATACGGAGTTCTCCTTCATCCGTCGCAACGACTGGCTGCGTATCCCGTTGCAGATTTCCGACGTGAAGACCGACATCAGTTTCGATATGAGACACATGCCCATCGGGGGGCTTCCCACGACCATCACGATGGGGGCGGGCGTCATCGTTCCGGAATATACCTACTCTACGAGAGGACATGGCGGGGATATCACGATTACCTATGAGTTAGATAGTATCTCGTCGTTAAAAAATGCCAAACTGAAACATTACGATGGCTCATCATATCTGGACGGTAAGACCTTTACCAGCGCCGTCCTGGTGAGCAATAACGACGAGGACTCACCCTTGCTGATCAATGTCCCTGAAAATAATGCGGCTGCGCCCTGGTTGGAGGACACGGCGAAGGCTTTTTCCGTAAAGGCTACAGAAGGGAGCGAAGGAAAATCCGGCTCTTTCACCGTCACAGCGCAGGAACTGGCAAATACGGCAACGGCAGAGATCCAGCTGACACTGGTTATTGAGGGAACGAACCAGAGCAGTACGACATCGACCGTGTCGGTGCCCTATACCATTAGGATTACGAATCAATCAACAACAGGAGGTAACTAACCATGAAAGAGGTAACATCATTACATAGGAGAAAACACCGCAGAGTATCCGCTCTCCTGCTTATGGCACTTTTTGGGCTTGTTGCGAACGGGTGGGGACAGACGTATACGATTCGGACGCAAAGCGGGAAGACGTTTCCGCAGGAGAATATCCCGACGCTCGTGGACACCGTGTATGTTGCGTCGAACTCAAGCCGGACGCTCACCATCGGGAACTTCTCGTATTACTACTATTTCCGCTGGTACCAGAAAAACACGAACGGGGACGGAACGAATATAACGAATTTGAGCACGAGCGGCTCTAATCTGCTTCAAACTAGAGGAAATAGTGCTTCCTATTTCTGGCATTGGTCGCAGTGGACGAAAACGAACGTGCATCAAATCTCCTACACGAGGAACGTAACTACTGAGGATTCGGTCTTTTGCGATGTCAGTTTCAATGTGGACGGAACGACCGATATCAATGCATCCGAAGGTATCTACACCGAGCCGACTATCGGCAAACGCTATAAGTTTTTGATCAAACCCGCCTCGCAGATAAGCGACCGCCTTGATGCCGTCACGAACGGCAACGCCATGGAGACGCGCTACATCACCGTCCCTATCGGTGCGACCGGAATCACCCTACAAATGCCCCTTGATCCGGAAAGTTATTATTGGAACAACAGCGACTTTCACGGGCGGCGATTCAGTTTCTCAATCCAACAAGGAAACCAAACCATAACCAATCGTTACTCCTCCTCAAAGACCATTGCCCTTGATCAGGATTATTCAACAGTCAGGATTAACCAGGAAACCACGGTCGAGGTTCGAGCCAACACAAATTCATACGGGCCCGGAACGCAAAGCCCCATCATCATGCGCTTTATCCTAACCCCACAGGAAGACTCCAATTTCGCTGCAGAAACCGCCATCACGAACGTCAAGAAGCGTAATCCCGAGGATTATCCGGCCGAATACCAGCAGATCGGAGTCGTGGATTTCGATTACGGTGAGCCGATCAATGCAGGAAGCCTCACAAAAGAGAACAACATGCGGAGCACGCCGGTCGATCCGTCGCAGACCACCTACAGTTTCGTCAGTCCGAATCTGTCTTGGATCAGCCCTCAATACTACATGCCGGAAGATGCCTATGGGTTGTATCGTACAGCGAATGTTGAGAATATTTCGCAGAGTTTGAGCTCGACGGGTAGCTGGGGAAGTCGGGAGGTCAACGATTACGGATCGAATTGGAAAGTTTCGTATTACCCGAGCCGTAATTCGTACCGGAGCTACAACAAGACTTACGGTTGGTATTACGCAAACAACATCCCCTCGCTGCGGAGTAAGGAAATGCGCGATCGAACTTGGCACAACTCGAACCAAAAACAACTCGGTTACTTCTACTACGTGAATGCTTCCGCCGAGCCGGGACGTATCGTCAGCATCCCGCTCGAAGGGACACTCTGTGCGCATACGGAACTGACCGTCACAGTATGGGTCGCTGACCTGAGTAATGCTTCGACGCTGCCTAACCTGAGCCTTGTCCTGCGTGGGGAAGAGGAGAACGGCGAGACAGAAGTGCTCCACCGCTTCGTATCCGGAGAGATGGAGAGGGACGGATACGATCAAGCGACCTGGAAACAACTCTGCTATCGAATCACGATCGACCGACAAGACTTGGATAAGTTCACCGAATATGTGGTGGACATCGAGAACAACACCCCAAATTCAGACGGAGGTGACTACGCCATTGATGACATCCGCATCTACAAGTCGCTGCCCAATATCCAAGTGCAGCGTGAGAACGCCTGCGATGCCTCCACGCTTATCATCAGCACAAATTATGAGACCATCCTCCGCAACATGGGATGGGAGGAGAATCAATACGTGGCACACCAAAAAGACGAAAACAATCCGAACGGTTACGACTACACAGACTTAGATCTGCGCAAGTACCGTTACGGCTTGATGGGTGAAATTGATGAGCAAGGTAGTCACGACTTCCTGAACTCCGTGGTTGGTAATGTGTACTTCTCTTTCTTGGATGAGAATCAGGAAAATTGGATTTCCGTAAGCAACGCCATCAAGGACAATGCCGAATTGTATCGGGCAGCCTTTGCCGTCCGTGTACCTGTCTCCACAGCCATGCGACAAAACAATGGGCAAGATCAGGCTTACCCGGAAAAACGCGGTTATGAGTTTTATACCACCGAGCGCAGTAAAGCCCTCAAGAACGAGCAGATCATGAACTACCGTGCCATCTGCGACTACAATGCGGATATCAAAATGTGGCAGGAGAAATATTCAACTGAAGGGCACCGGCTGATCGATGTAACTGACTGTAACCCTGAAAAAGAAAACTTTAGCGAGGAGGCTTATCAAGCCGCCATTGAGATACTGTATGCTCGTCTCGGCATCCCGCGCCTCCGCTGTCCATGGTATAATACGACTGAAAGACGACTCTACCTCGGCATCCTTGATGTGGGCAACACCGACCTCCGGTATCAGAACGAAAAATACAGAGATGTCGAGGGGAACGAACAGACCGCATCGGGTAAATATTGGGTCGTAACCTTCGCCGCCTCGGAAGTTGCCGGGGATGGAGATGGAGGTATCACGGTCGGCGAATGTACCCTCATGTCGGAGTTCACGGTCTATCCCGCCACCAACATCCTCGTTCAGGCGGAAACGAATGCCGAGACGGCCCTCTGCCTCGGTGCGATCCGAAAGATCACCCCGACCCTTGCGGTGTACGACAAAGATACAATGGAACCATTGGAAGATGAAGAGACATTCAACGACTACGTGTTCGATTGGTACCTCGGACCGAAGGAGGATTATGACAAGTTGTTGTTCGGAAACCAGGGAGAAGACTCCCTGTCGATGGTCATCAGTGCGTATCGGTTGGATCGAAGAGACACGGACGGGTTCACTTGGTCAGACATGGAATCATGGATCTCGTCCAGCAGTTACAACAGCGAAGAAGACAAAGCTCTGTTGAAGGGGTTGTTCGACGAAGGTCTGATCCGGACGGGTGTCGGGCCGAACGAGACCTTCAACTTGGTCGTGAACAGTCCGCAGATCGTGGCGATGCCTTACGTGTATGAAGATGAATCGACCGCGGGCCAATACGTGTACTGCTCCAGCGCGAGCGCCGTGGATCTGGCGATCGATGGCGACGACATCCCGGATTTCTACGTGGGCTTCTCGACCACGCAGATCGCGGAGAATGACAGCGGGGTGCCCTTGCGCCTCGGCCGCAGGCACTTGGCCGACCAAACCCACACCTTCGAGATCCCCGTCCGCAAAGCCCTGCAAGCGGCAGAAGGCGTGACCTCATTCGGTATCTCAACCCATGCGACGACGGTGAACCCCGTTTATATTGATCGAGGTGATGAGAACATGCAGCAGGTAGGCACCGTTACCGCAATGGACATCCCGATCACCGGCGATGGCGAGGCTGTGCCTCCGGAAGAGAAAGGGGAAGAGAGTACGAGCAAGAACTATGACGTGACCGGTACTGTGACCATCACGTGGAACGACAACGCCGACCAATACATGCGGGAAGGCAAGCAATACACCCTCTACATCCCCTTCGTACAGATAGGTAGCGACGGAGTAATGGGCAGCCAGTGTGACGGCGTGGCGACCCTTCCCGTCAAGATCGTGCCGGAGTACCTGACCTGGAAGGGCTCCTCCTCCGATAAATGGTACGACGATACGAAGTGGAACCAATCCACCAAGAGCGATCTCTACTTCAGCGGCTACAGTCAGAACCCGGACATGGACGCAAACGGCACGGACAACGTGAAGGAAGCCTACTCTCCGCTCTACTTCACCAAGATCACCGTCCCCGACAACAAGGAACTAATTTTGACAACGCCGAGCTATACGGACGCAAGCAGTAGCAACGACGACTACAAGATCCTCGACATCCCATTGGAGGAAAACAATCCCCAATACGACATGGCGGTGGATACGGTGACGAATGCGACTGGAAATGGGTCCCCCTATAGCATCGTACCCTACTACATCAACAAGGTAAACGAGATCTACCTCAAGCCTGGGGCAACCCTGATGAACCAGCAGCGCCTCATCTATGACACGGCACGGGTAGAGTTAGAGATGACTCCGGGCACGGCCTATTGGATGGCCTCGCCACTGTGCGATGTCTATGCGGGAGACATGTATGCTCCTTCGGAAAACGGAAGGCAGACGACCCCCGCATTCAACCACATCATTTACAATACCACCGATTACAACCGCTGGTCTCCAGCTTTCTACCAAAAGGCTTGGAGCAGGGCGATCGCCTACTCCAACGTGGAGAATCCATACAGCGGCAATAATGCGGGAAGCTGTACAGACGTGGATGTCGTACAATCCAACTGGAGCATTGAGTACAACGACGTGTGGGTGCCCTACACCCTGGGCAAGGGATTTTACGCACGGGTGGAGGACGTGAACGGGGCCGGGAAGGCTTTGGTGCGTCTTCCCAAGGCAGACACCGAGTATCTCTATGAGAAGGCACCTGCCACGCGTTCCCTTTCCCAAAAGCCGGACCTCACTTCCGGCAACCGTACTAACGCGGGAAAGATGGCAGGCGACGAAGAGATTACGGTAGAGCTTTCCACCGTGGATGGCGACGGTAAGCACTTCCTGATAGGTAACCCCTACATGACCTATCTGGATATGAGTAAGTTCTTTGCGGAAAATACCACCCTGGCGAAGAAGTACTGGACGCTTTCCGGAGGAACAAGCCAGGCCGTGGTAGGCACGCCTGACGTTGGATGGGCAGGCAACGAGACGGGAAGTGGTGAGACCCTCACCGGCCTGATCCCGCCGATGACCGCCTTCTTCGTGGAATTGAATGATGGCGAAACAACCCGGACGGAAGGGATAACCCAAAACGTTACCTTCACCACGGATATGATGGCGCAAGCTCCTGCCGCCGAGACCGGAACGACACGGGCTTATACAGCCTCCAACCCGGTATTGACCCTGACAGCTGAACGTGAGGGGTATCGGAGCGTGGCGACGTTGATGACTTCTGACAAGGCCTCTGACGGCTATGAGGCCTCCGAAGATGCGGTGCTCTTGCTTGATTCCGAGTTGGATGCGCCGATGGTTTATACCGTGTCAGGCAGTGTGGCGGCACAGGTGAATGCGGTAAAGGAGATAAGTAATGTCGGTTTGGGTATCTATAACGGAAACGGTGACGAGACGACGATTACCATCAGCGGTATCAACCAGTTGGCCGCTCCCCTCTACCTTTACGACGCACGGACTCGCGAGAGCGTGGTCTTGGAAGGAGAGAGTTACAACCTGCGAGTCTCCGGCGACTGCCACGGACGTTATTATCTCCGTAGCAGTGTCCTGGAAGAAGGATTGGAGAACAATATCTCCATTTACTCTGCGAGGAAAGGAGAAGTGATCGTATCTGCCCTCCGGCCGGTGAAAGAGATCAAGGTGTTCGGCGTAAATGGTAGGCAAATACGTAACATCTCCGTGAATGCGACCCAATACCAGTTCACGCTTCCGTCAGGTCTCTATATCATTTGCGCCTCCGATGGCGATCGGGAACTGACAGAGAAAGTGATCGTCAGGTAACGAACTCTTTGTAAATGGCAATAAACTCTCCTCCTTGGGGTAAGTCGCGAGAAAGGCTTCCCCAAGGAGTTTTTTATCTCCTCTAAGCCGTATTTTTCCTTCGCTGTATCCGTTCGCCCATGAAGACCATAGGGAGGGTGAGCGTATCGCCATACTTCCTCATGAGTGGCAATAGCCTGTCGGGCTTACGGCCTCGCTCCCTCCGTTTTCCGCAGAGCATGTTTTGAATATTACGTTATATCCATATAGCGCTATAATGTCTTTTGGCTGGGGAAAACGTATACAGTTCCTACCTGCTTTTCCGGCCTTTTGAAGGCGAATATTTCCACACGGAACGTGCGTCTTCCCGCTATACTGCGATATCCATATAGCCATATAAAATGAACCGGAAGTTGAAATATCGTTGATTGGCAGTATAATTCGTTGTTTTTGGGTAAAGATTCCTGTAGTCTTTCCAATCCGTTATAAGATCGCTCTTCCGGTAAATTTACGCTGGAGAAGATCGCTGGCACATTGGTTATCACGGCAAATGGATTCCATATTTCCGAACCTGAACCAAAACCAACCCTGGTCACATATACTGTGACCTTACCGGTTGTAGAGGGTGCTACAATTACCGCTTTAGGATCTATGACCGTAACCGAGGGTAGTAACATCGGATGCGAATGGACGTTATACGATCGTTACTATTAATAGTAATGTCGTTGTTACTGTAAGCGGTATCGTGAAAGGTGATTATGGATCGTGATATGGTGAGTGACTTAATAAATATTAATATTTATCGGGGATATAAGTATAATTAAGCGTTCGGGAGTATATTCATGCGGAATCTCAATCTATTTATCATGAAAAGTCTATTAATCTACTTTTTTGTAACCTTATTGTTATTTATGTCGAGTTGTGAATCGGGGAGGAAAATCATATTAAAAGATCTTCGCTGTGAGAATCTGGAAAATCCAATAGCTATTGATAATACCCATCCTCATTTTAGCTGGAAGATAGAGGTGGACAGACAAGCCGTGCGACAAACTTATTTTGAGATACAAGTGGCCTCGGATAGTACCCTGTTGGTTCAAGATAAAGCCGATTTGTGGAATTCCGGTAAAATAAAATCCTCCGCTTCCGTGATGGTTCCTTATCAGGGAAAGGAGCTTCGTTCTCGTATGTTGGCTTATTGGAAGGTTCGGATATGGGACGATAAAGGGGATGCCTCGGAGTGGAGCCCGGTGAACCGTTTTGGAGTGGGGCTTCTGACAAGAGCGGAATGGCAAGGGCAATATATAGGAATGCCGGAAGAGAAGAATCCGATGCTAAGGAAGAAATTCGAGCTTCGAGACAGTGATGCCACATTACTGCTTCATGTAAACTCTTTGGGGTATCATGAGATTTATTTAAATGGGAAGAAGATGTCGGAAGATGTTCTCTCGCCTGCGGTATCTCAATTAAACAAAAGGTCATTGTCCGTGACATACGATCTTACGCCATACGTAAAACTGGGGACAAACGATTTATTGGTCTGGTTGGGCCGTGGTTGGTATAGGAAAGCTACATTTAATGCCGTTCATGATGGACCGTTAGTTAAACTGCAATTAGACGAGATTCAAGCAAATGGTACCGTAAGTACGCTACTTGTTACAGATGGCTCTTGGGAAGGCAGGGGAAGTATGTATAGTGAGACCGGTACCGGTACTTGGTATCCCCATCAATTCGGAGGGGAGTGTGTGGATGGGCGAAAGGCATTGCCGGATTTGACAACCGCTACGCTTGACAAACAGGATTGGATGCCGGTACAGGAAGTGGAGGTTACGGGGATAGAGGTAACTCCCCAAATGTGTGAATCTAATCGAATACAGGAAATTATCTGTCCCAAAGAAATCAAGCAGATAGGGGATAGTATTTGGCTCGTAGATATGGGAAAGGTGCTAAATGGTTGGGTTGAAGTGCGTTTTCCAAAATTGCCGGAAGGTCATCGGGTCCGTATGGAATATACGGATTGGTTAAATGAAAACGAAGATTTCGAGCCACAAGAGGAGAACGGACAGTATGAGGATTGGTATATTGGTTCCGGACAGGGCAGAGAGGTATTCCGGAATAAATTTAACCACCATGCGTTTCAATATATAAGGATATCCGGTTTGGCGAAAGCTCCGGAGGAAGTAACCGGTTATCTGATTCATACGGATTATAAGGATGCCTCGTCTTTCGAGTGCTCAGATCCGGATTTGAACGCTATCTATGCGATGATCAAGTATACTTTCAAAAACTTGGCATTCAGCGGTTATATCGTAGACTGTCCGCATTATGAACGTATGGGGTACGGTGGGGATGGAAATGCCTCTTGCAAGAGTTTCCAGACATTGTATGAAGGGCCTTCCGTGTATATGAACTGGATGCAGATGTGGCAGGATTGTATCCGTGAGGATGGAGGTATGCCGCATTGCGTACCGAATCCATACCCGGCGGGAGGTGGTCCGTACTGGTGTGGCTTTATTATCGCGGGATCGTGGCAGACTTATTTGAATTATGGGGATAGCCGTCTGATCGAGCGATATTATCCGGTTATGCAACATTGGTTGCGTTATGTGGATACGTATACGGTCGATGGATTGCTGAAACGCTGGCCGGATACTGATTATAGGGCGTGGTATTTAGGGGATTGGTTGGCTCCGGCGGGTGTCGATTATACGGCACAGTCGTCGGTAGATCTGGTTAGTAACTGCTTTATAAGCGATTGCCTCGCTACGATGGAGAAGATTGCGATGGTACTGGGGAAAACGGAGGATGCCGCTAAGTACAAAGAGCGTCGTAAGCGATTGAACGAGCTGATCCGGAAGACTTTCTACGATCCGGAGAAGAAACAATACGCTACAGGTTCCCAGATCGATCGGATTTATCCGATGTTGGTCGGCGTGACGGACGAACAGGATATGCCCGAGATAAAGGAAGGTTTGTATCGAGAGACTCTGGAGCATTGTAAAGGACATATCGGCGTCGGTTTGGTGGGGGTTACGATCTTGACCGATTGGGCGATAAAAAATGGAGAGGCCGATTTTCTCTATTCCATGCTGAAAAAGAGAGAGCAGCCGGGATACCTATATATGATTGATCAAGGAGCCTCTACGACTTGGGAATATTGGTCGGGGGAACGTAGTAAGGTTCATAACTGTTTCAATGGTATCGGTGCTTGGTTTTGCCAGGCGATCGGAGGGATCTTGCCGGATGAGGATGAACCGGGCTATAAGCATTTCTTCATCAAACCTCAGATGCCGGATGGCGTGACGTGGGCGAAAGTGGCGAAAGAGACTCCTTACGGTACGGCACGTGTGTCTTGGGCTGTGGAGAACCAATCGCTTTCGCTTGATCTGGAAATTCCTGCGAATAGTACGGCGACTTTTATCGTTCCCTTTAATGTATTGAGCTGTGTGTTAGATGGAAATAATGTAGAAATATCAGCGGGCTCGGTCCTGCTGGAAAGTGGAAAACACACTCTATCGCTGTCTGCGGAATAGGAACCATATGATTCCCTTTTGTTGACTTATGTTAATAGCTGTTTTTAAATTATTATGTCGTAAGTGTTTTATCCTGTTGAGGGGTATATAGAATAAAAGGCTAAAATAAATATAACTTAATACTACGAATAACATGATTAGAGAAACATTATTAGCCTCTGCTTTCGGTTTATTGGGATTAGTGACCGTAGCTTGCGGCTCTCAGAAGAAAGATCAGACAGAGGAAGCTGTATCGGAAACTACATCGGAGACAACTTGGTGCTTGGACGGATTTGAGCGTCCGGCAGGAGTGAATCCGGTGATCAGGCCGTTGCCGACCAAGTTTTATTGCCCGATGCGGGAAGATTCCATAGCGTGGGAAGAGAGTGACACATTTAATCCGGCCGCTACGATTTACGATGGAAAGATCGTGGTGATGTACCGTGCGGAAGATAACTCCGCTCAGGGGATCGGTTCCCGGACTTCCCGTTTGGGATATGCTACCTCTACAGACGGTATCCATTTCGAGAGGGATACGGAGCCGGCTTTTTATCCGGCTAAAGATAATCAAGCGGAGAATGAATGTCCCGGAGGTACGGAAGATCCCCGTATCGCTATGACCGAGGATGGTACGTATGTCTTGCTGTATACGCAATGGAACCGCAAGGTGCCTCGTCTGGCGGTGGCGACCTCAAAGGATTTGAAACACTGGACGAAGTTCGGTCCGGCTTTTGAAAAAGCTTATAATGGTAAATTCAAGGATGAGGCGACCAAATCCGCATCGTTAGTCACGACTTTAAAGGGCGATAAGCAAGTTATCGCGAAAGTGAATGGCAAGTATTTCATGTACTGGGGAGAAAAGAACGTATATGCGGCTACCTCCGATAATTTAACCGATTGGAATCCTCTGTTGGACGAGAATGGTGAGTTACTCAAGTTATTCTCTCCCCGTTCTGGCTATTTTGATAGCCAGTTGACCGAATGTGGACCTCCCGCTATCTTGACGAAAGAGGGTATCCTTCTGTTGTATAACGGTAAAAATGAGCCGGGAGAAAAAGGAGACACCGCTTATCCGGCGAACTCTTATTGTGCCGGACAAGCTTTGTTCGATGTAAATAACCCGACGAAACTGATCGGTCGTCTGGATAAACCTTTCTTGCAGCCGACGGATGATTTTGAGAAAAGCGGCCAATACCCCGCGGGTACGGTTTTCGTAGAAGGTTTGGTCTATTACCGGAATAAATGGTATCTGTATTATGGCTGTGCCGATTCATTCGTAGCGGTAGCCGTATCGGATAAACAATTGAACTTTTAAGAGCCAAAGGAGTAGATAAGATGAGAACCAATCGATGGCTTTTTAGCTTGGCGTGTATGCTTTCTGTATTTATAGGTGGCAATGCGCAGAAAGCTCCTTCCCCTTTCCAAAGGGGTGACCGGGTTGTTTTTTTAGGTAATAGCATAACAGAGGGTGGACATTATCATTCTTATATATGGCTGTACTATATCACTCATTTCCCGGATATGCGGATGCGGATGTATAGCGCCGGTACCGGTGGCGACAGTTCTTGGGATATGTTGGAACGGATCGAGGAAGATGTATATGGTAAGAATCCGACGGTGGTTACGGCTACTTTCGGTATGAACGATAGCGGCTATTTCGAATATAACGGCGATAATCCCGCGGCATTCGTAGAGCGGCAAATGTATCGGGTAGATACGACCTTTCAAGCGATGCAGCGAATCATGAAATCTCACAAAGATACAAGGGTGATCATGATCGGAGGTACGCCGTACGACGAGACTTGGCAAAATGAGAAAAATAAGCCTTTCCCCGGAAAGAACGCTACGATCCAGAAAATCATCGGCTTGCAGAAAGAGGCAGCCGTGAAGAACGATTGGGCGTTCGTGGATTTCCATAATCCGATCTTGGAAGTGAACAGGGTGCAGCAAGCGAAAGACCCGCGGTTTACCTTGACGCAAGGTGATCGGATCCATCCGGATAACCACGGTAATATGTTAATGGCATATTTCTTCTTGAAATCTCAGGGATTAGCAGGTAAGCCGGTCGCGAAAGTCGATATAGATGCTTCCCGGCGTGTGTTACTGGCGAACGAGAATTGTTTCGTGAACGAGTTGAAAGTATCGGACAAGGGTACGGTCTCTTTTACCTATTTGGCGAAGTCCTTGCCTTATCCGATGGACACGATCCCCCGGGGTTGGGAGAAAAAGCATACGCAATACGAGGCGACCTTGTACGCTCCGATTATGGAGGATATAAACCAAGAGGTATTGCGGGTGGATGGATTGAGTGGTTCCTATAGGCTGGAGATAGATGGGGATTCAATTTCTACGTTTTCGGCCGAGGATTTGGCAAAAGGTATTAACTTAGCGACGTTAACGAACACACCGCAATATCAGCAGGCCGTTCGGGTCATGCATTTGAATGAGGAACGTTGGAATATCGAGAAGCGTTTCCGGGAATATGCGTGGACAGAATTTTATATCTTGAAGCGGAAAGGTATGTTATTTCAGGATAATATCGCCGCTATGGATACGCTAAGGGCGAATCTTCATACGAATATCTTCTTGGCCGGCCATCTGGATAACTATTCCAAGATGATGTATCCGGAGATACGGGAGGCTTGGAACCAACAAATCGATATGTTGGTGGATCGTATGTATCAGGTCGCCCAGCCGAAGGTACGTAGAATAGAACTTATAAAAAGATGATACAGCTAGAAAGAAATTTGAGATGGGTAACGACTGCGGCGTTATCGCTCGTATTGGTGGGAACTGCTTGTTCCGGTCCGACACGGACAATCGAGGAGGTGCATTTCTCCGACTATGTAAACCCCTTTATCGGGGCGAGTACGAATACTGAGGCCGCCGGCGCTTATCATGGCTTGGGGAAGACCTTCCCCGGTGCGACTACCCCTTTCGGTATGGTACAGGTAAGTCCGAATACGATTACGGGGGGCGATAATGGTTCCGGATATAGTTACGAGCACGAGACGATCGAGGGATTCGCCTTTACACAGATGAGTGGTATCGGCTGGTATGGCGATCTGGGTAATTTATTGGTAATGCCTACCGTGGGCGACCTGCGCACGAACTCCGGTAAGGAGGGGGGCGTAGCCGGGTATCGTTCCCGATATGATAAATCTTCCGAAGAGGCTGAGGCTGGATATTATAAGGTATTGCTGAGCGATTACCAGATACAAGCGGAAGCGACGGCGGCTCCTCATAGCGGTATGCTGCGATTCGTTTTCCCCGAGAATAAACAGTCTCGCATCCAGTTGGATTTAGCCCGCCGTGTGGGAGGTACTTCTACGTATCAGGCGGTTCAAGTGATAGATGACCATACGATCGCCGGACGCATGGAATGTACGCCGGAAGGCGGTGGATGGGGGAATGGTGAAGGTTCTTCCCGGTACACCGTGTATTTTTATGCGCAGTTCTCCAAACCGCTAAAGGAGTATGGTGTATGGAGCGTGGATATCCCGGAAGGACAGGATCGTCATCGGGAATTTGTGGAGAGCCCGGCTTTCCAGACATTGACCGCGAACGCGAAGATCTTGGAGAGACCAAAATCGTATGAGGGTGAGCACCTCGGGTTCTTTACGGAGTTTGAGACCGAGGCGAACGAGGAGGTTCTTCTCAAGGCCGGTATTTCCTTTGTAAGCTTGGAGGGTGCGGAAAAGAACTTGAAAGCGGAGATCAAGGATTGGGATTTTGACGCGGTGCGTTCTCGTGCCCGTTCGTTATGGGATACGGCTTTGTCTAAGATAGATGTCAGCGGTGGAACGGATGAGCAAAAGGTGATCTTCTATACTTCCTTGTATCATACGATGATCGATCCGAGGGTTTATACCGATGTGGACGGTCAATATATGGGCGCGGATGGAAAAGCGCATAAGTCGGATACGTTCACGAAGCGTACGATCTTTAGCGGTTGGGACGTGTTCCGTAGCCAGATGCCTTTGCAAACGATTATTAACCCGGTATTGGTGAACGATTTGTTGAAGTCTTTGACAACGATGGCCGAGGAGAGTGGCCGTGAGTATTATGAGCGATGGGAGTTGTTGAACGCCTATAGCGGCTGTATGTTAGGAAATCCGGCTATATCGGTCTTGGCGGATGCCTATGCGAAAGGTATTTGTAGCTTGGATATGGAAGAGGCTTATCGGTATGCGGATAAAACCTCGAAACTGTTCGGGAATGCGGAGTTGGGGTATACCCCAACTCCGCAGAGTATCTCCAAGACCTTGGAGTATGCGTATACGGAATGGTGTATGTCTCGGTTGGCGGAATCATTAGGGAAACAGGAGGATGCGGCTTATTATGCGAAGTTGGCTCAGTCTTACCGGAATTTGTATGATGCGGAGAAACATAGTTTCCGTCCGAGGGAAGCGAATGGTCAGTTCGAGGCTTGGCCGGAAGAGGGTAAGCTGAAGGAGTGGTACGGTTGTATGGAATGCAACGAGTTGCAACAGGGCTGGTTCGTGCCTCATGATATTCCGGGTATGGTGGAACTGATGGGAGGAACGGAGCGTGTGATCGCCGATCTGGATACGATGTTCGACAAGACCCCTACGGATTTCCTGTGGAACGCTTATTACAATCATGCGAACGAGCCGGTTCACCATGTGCCTTTCTTGTATAATCATTTGGGACAGCCGTGGAAAACCCAGAAATGGTCTCGTTTCATTTGCGATAAGGCGTATAAGAATAAGGTGGAAGGCTTGGTCGGGAACGAGGATGTAGGTCAGATGTCCGCATGGTATGTCTTGGCGGCGTGCGGTTTGTATCCGGTTTGTCCGGGTGATACTCGTTATGAGATATCCAGTCCTATTTTTGAGAAAACCGAGATTCAAGTTGGCGGGGGGAATGCATTTTCCATACGAGCCAACCACAATACCCCGGAAAATACGTATATCCAATCCGCTAAATTAAATGGGGTGGATTATCCGAAATGTTATCTGGATTATACGGATATCATGAAAGGTGGCGTATTGGAGTTGGAGATGGGGCCCGAACCGAATACAAATTGGGGCGTTGAATAATTAATCAGTAAATAAAATAGCATGAAACTCAATCCTTTTTATAAACAGGGGGCGGCTTTAGCCCTCTGTTTAACCCTTTCTTTTCCTGTTTTTGCGGAGAAAGACTTGGTGCAATACGTGAATACTTTACAAGGGACAAACTCGACTTACGAGTTGAGTTGGGGAAATACCTATCCGACTACGGCGGTTCCTTATCCCATGAATAGCTGGTCTCCACAGACCGGGAAAAATGGTGATGGCTGGAAATACCAATACTCGGCCACTACGATCCGGGGCTTCCAACCGACACATCAATGTAGCCCGTGGGTGGGAGATTACGGGGTGTTCTCGTTGATGCCTGTATCGGAATTAGTTGTTGATGAGTCCAAACGGGCGACTCCGTTCTCTCATGATAAGGAGGTTGCCAAACCCCATTATTATAAGGTTACGTTGGAGAATGGTATTACCACGGAGTTCTCGCCAACTACCCGCTCCGCTCATTTCCGTTTTTCCTTTCCTGCGAAGGGAGACGCTTTTATCGTGCTGGATGGCTATACGAAAACCAGTCAGGTACGAATCGATGTGGCGAACCACCGGATTACCGGTTATGTACACAATGGGGCTTTCTCCCCGAAGACTCATAAGAATTATTTTATCATTCAGTTTGACAAGCCTTTCGTTAGCTATGGTACATGGGAGAATCGTAAGAACACGATCCAGAAAAATAATTTGAGCCGTGAAGGGGAAGGAATCGGTGCTTATGTACAATTCTCGAGAGGCTCCAAGGTACAGGCCAAGGTCTCTACCTCTTATATCAGCTTGGAGCAAGCGGAGGTCACGATGGCCCGTGAACTAGGTAAGCACTCATCGGTGGAAGTGACGAAGCAAGCGGCCGCTGACGCATGGAACCAGCTATTGAATCGTGTGTTGGTGGAAGGTGGAACCGAGGAGGATATGAAAACTTTCTATTCCTGTATGTTCCGTGCTAATTTGTTTTCTCATAAATTTTATGAGGAGAAAGAGGATGGTTCTCCTTACTATTATAGTCCGTATGACGAGAAGATTCATGATGGATATATGTTTACCGACAACGGTTTCTGGGATACCTTCCGCTCCCAGTTCCCGTTGACCAACATCTTACACCCGACGATGCAGGGGCGATATATGCAAGCCTTGCTAGACGCTCAGGAGCAATGTGGCTGGTTGCCTTCTTGGTCGTTCCCGAGCGAGACCGGTGGAATGGTAGGGAACCACTCGATCTCTTTGTTGACCGACGCTTGGGTGAAGGGCATCCGTACTTTCGATCCGGAGAAGGCTTTGAAAGCGTATGCGCACGAGGCGATGAATAAAGGGCCTTGGGGTGGTGCCAACGGACGGGTTCGCTGGAAGGATTATTATCAGTTGGGATATATACCTTACCCGGAATCCATGGGGTCTACAGCACAGACGTTGGAGTATTGCTATGATGACTTTTGTGCGTATCAGTTGGCGAAAATGACAGGGAATAAGTTTTATGAGGAGGTCTTTGCCCGCCAGATCTATAATTACAGGAATGTATATGATCCGTCTGTCGGTTTTATGAGAGGCCGTAAGTTGGATGGCAGTTGGGCGGATTTCGATGCTTTCGAATGGGGTGGTCCTTATTGCGAGGGGAACGCTTGGCATTACAACTGGTCGGTTTTCCATGATATCCAAGGGTTGATCGATTTGACAGGAGGTGATGAGCGTTTCGTGGCGAAGATCGACTCTGTTTTCGCTTTGCCCAGTACCGTGAAATATGGAACATACGGAACGAAGATTCATGAGATGCTGGAGATGGAATTGGCGAAGATGGGACAGTACGCCCAAGGTAACCAGCCGATCCAGCATATGATTTACTTGTATAGCTACGCAGGCCAGCCTTGGAAGACGCAATATTGGATTCGTCAGGTGATGGATCGCCTGTATAATAGCTCGGAAAATGGTTATCCGGGTGATGAGGATCAAGGCGGTATGTCTTCTTGGTATGTGTTGAGCGCATTGGGAATCTACAGTGTTTGTCCGGGGACGGACGAATATGTATTGGGTAGCCCGAAATTCCGGAAAGCTACGATCACGATGGAGGATGGCAAGATGTTTGTGATTGAGGCGAAAGGGAATAGCAAGGAGAACGTGTATATCCAAAACGCTACTTTGAACGGAAAGGTACATACACGTAATTATATCCATTACAGCGATATCGTGAATGGAGGCGTACTGGAGCTTCAAATGGGGAATCAACCGGAGAAGACAAGAGGAACCGCGAAAGAGGATCGTCCTTTCTCGTTAAGTAAATGAGTTTTGGCTGTAAAATCTGTATATTTGTCCTCCGTAGTTCCTTGGAAACAAGGCTACGGGGGAATTAATCATTAATGTTCACTGATATGAATTGGATGAAAAAGGTAGCGGTAGCGGTAGCGTTGGTTTGTTTGCTTCCGCTCGGTTTACAGGCAGCGAAGGTGGATACTTTGCAAGTGAAAAGCCCTTCGATGAATAAAAGTATCGAAGTAATCGTGGTAAGCCCGGATAGGGCCGCTGAAAAGGCTTGCCCGGTGATTTATTTGTTACATGGTTATGGTGGTAATGCCCGTACATGGATCGGTATCAAGCCGGATCTTCCTAAGATCGCCGACGAGAAGGGTATCTTTTTCGTATGTCCGGATGGCAAGAACACGTGGTATTGGGATAGCCCTTTGAACGCTGATGTACGATATGAGACTTTCATCTCGAATGAGTTGGTGAAATACATGGATTCCCATTATAAGACAGTGCCCGATCGTAAAGGACGTGCTATTACCGGCTTGAGCATGGGAGGACATGGCGCTATGTGGAATGGCCTTCGCCATAGTGATGTTTTCTCCGCGGCGGGAAGTACCAGTGGTGGCATGGATATTCGGCCTTTCCCGAAAAACTGGGAGATGAGCCTACAAATAGGTGAGAAGGAGCAATATCCGGAGAACTGGGAGAAGTGTACGGTTATCAATCTGGTACCAACCTTGAAGAAAGATCAGATCGCCTTGATTTTCGATTGCGGTGACAGTGATTTCTTCTTGGAAGTGAACAAGAATTATCACGAGGCGTTATTAAAGCAAGGTATCGACCATGACTTTATCACTCGCCCGGGTAATCATGATTCGCAATACTGGAATAATTCTATCGATTACCAGATTCTCTTCTTTCAAAAGCATTTCTTGAAGACGAAGGCTCTGCCTTAATGCTTTTCATTGGCTATATTTTTGTCATTCCCATCATCATGGGAATATTTACCCACCGTGACGGGAACTTTTTCCCGCCTAGGTGGGAATTTTTTTCCATGCCTATGGAAAGGGTGGGACTATAACGGGTATGTTGTCAAAAAAAATGATTAAAGTTCCTTTACCAATAATTTCTCTGTTCGCACATATAAGAAGGTTCATAATAGGCACTTGAGACACGTAATATCCCTTCTGTGAAATCTTCGTTGACGATACGTGTAGGAAGAATCGATCGTTAGTATACTTTCACCCATTTCCTATCGTAATATACTCCATATCTCCGCTAATTTTCGTATTTTTGCCTCTCGAATCTTGAATATACGAAGGCAATGAATTATCAGCTAAATGCTCCGGGTTCCACTATCCGGACTACCGTAAAGCTTCCTGCTTCTAAAAGTATCAGTAACAGGGCATTGATCTTGAATGCACTGAGTTATAGCGCATACGATGTGGAGAACTTGTCTGATTGTGATGATACGAATTTGATGGTAAAGGCATTGAACTCGAACGATCGGGATTTTAATGTGGGGGCAGCGGGTACGACGATGCGTTTCCTTACTGCTTTTCTCTCGAAGGTGGTAGGTGAATGGACGATTACGGGAACCGAACGTATGAAAAACCGTCCGATCAAGGTATTGGTGGATGCGTTGAACGCTTTAGGTGCCCGGATTGAATACATGGAGAAGGAAGGCTATCCTCCTTTGCGTATTTTTGGGAGTGCTTTGCAAGGCGGGGAGATCTCGCTACCGGGAAATGTCAGCTCTCAATATATATCCGCTATCTTGATGATCGCTCCTCTGACGGAAAATGGGGTTACGTTGCATCTGGAAGGGACCATTATCTCCAAGCCTTATATCCATATCACTTTGCAATTGATGGAGCAATACGGAGTGAAAGCTTCTTGGATAGGGAATACGATCAAGGTGCTCCCCCAAGAATATAAGCCGATCCGTTTTACGGTGGAATCCGATTGGAGTGCCGCTTCTTATTGGTATGAGATCATGGCGTTGTCGAAAGATGCTGAGATCGAGTTGCTCGGTTTATTCAAGAATAGTTTACAGGGGGATGCTGCCGGAGCGAAGTTGTTCGCTCAATTAGGCGTGGGTACTACTTATACGAACCGCGGAGTCGTGTTGAGGCATAACGGAAATGTCTGCGAGAAGCTGGTTTATGACTTCGTGAATGAACCGGATTTGGCTCAAACCTTTGTGGTGACTTGCGCGTTATTGAATATCCCTTTCCGTTTCACGGGGCTTCAATCTTTGAAGATCAAGGAGACGGATCGGATCGAGGCTTTGAAGACAGAGCTTCGTAAATTAGGTTATGTGTTGACGGATCATAATGATAGCATCTTGGAATGGAATGGTGAGCGCGGGGAACCGGAGCCACATCCGGTAATCGCTACTTATGAGGACCATCGGATGGCCTTGTCATTTGCACCTGCCGCTTTGGTTCGTCCCGGAGGGATAGAGATAGCCCACCCGCAAGTGGTCAGCAAAAGTTACCCCCATTATTGGGAAGATCTTAAGGTCGCCGGTTTCTTTATCAGGGAATCAGTCCTTTAATTTTCAATTTTCAATTCTCAACTTTCAATTGAATTATGTGGTACATTGTCATAAGTCTTATTTGTTTAGGTGTCGTTGCCGCTATTGCTGGGTATTTCCGGAATAAGAAACTTCAAAGAATGCTGGAACGAGGGGAGATCTCGGAGATCCCCGAGGCACGGGAAATCCCGGAGGTTTGTTGCGGGCAACATGAGACTTGCGAGCGAGATAGTTTATTGGCTGCTGTCAGTAAGAAAGTCGAGTATTATAACGATGAGGAATTAGACCGGTTCCAGGGAGTGGAAGCGGACGCTTACGATGAGGATGCTATAGAGGAATTTAGCGAAGTGCTTTATACTCTTCGGGAAGTAGAAGTCGCAGGTTGGCTTCGTAGTTTGCAACTGCGGGGTATCAATTTGCCGGATGCCTTGAAGGATGAGGCATTCTTGATTGTTGGCGAGCGCCGTACTCATTAATTCAGGAAAAATCTTATGGATTTATTGCAATATGCCTTTTTTCAAAACGCTTTAATCGGGAGCTTGCTTACCGCTATCGCTTGTGGGATTGTCGGGACTTATATTGTATCCCGCCGGTTGGTATTTATCAGCGGGGGGATCACGCATGCCTCGTTCGGTGGTTTGGGATTAGGGTTTTATCTGGGGACTAACCCGATTTTGATGGCGATGTTATTCTCCATCCTCTCTGCCTTTGGTGTGGAGTGGGCGAGTAAGACACAGAACGTGAGAGAGGATTCCGCCATAGCGGGCGTATGGTCGTTAGGTATGGCTTTAGGAGTGATTTTTATTTTCCTTACGCCGGGGTATGCCCCGAATCTATCCGCTTATCTTTTTGGTAATATATTGACGATCTCTACGGCAGATATCTTATGGATCTTGGGCTTGGTTGTATTGTTGATACTCATGTTCTCCCTTTTCCTCCGTGAGATCGTTTACGTGGCGTTTGATCGTGATTTCGCTGTCACGCAAGGTTTGCCGGTAAAATGGATCGAGTATACGATGATGTGCTTTATCGCCATGACGATCGTTCTTTCGATTCGGCTGGTCGGAATTATGTTATTGATGAGTTTGTTGACTTTGCCGCAGATAACCGTGAATTTATTTACTTCCGACTTCAAGAAAATCATGTGGGGAAGTATTGTGATTGGCTTTCTGGGTTGTGTGTCGGGCTTGCTTCTTTCCTATTTATTGGATGTGCCTTCCGGAGCGTTTATCATCCTGTTTTTGGTGGTTTTGTTTTTGGTACTGAAGGCAATAAAAACGTTGTTCCGGCGTTAATTAAGGAATGAAAAAAGGGTTTTATTACATAGTGGCGTTATTTACGGTACTCTTGCTTTGGTCGTGCAGTACGAAGAAGAACACGAAAGCGAGCCGTTTTTATCATGCCTTTACGACCCGTTATAATATTTATTTCAATGGAAAAGAGGCATTTGACGAAGCCTTGAAAAGTCAGTTAGACGGGTATAAGGAAAATTATTCCGACATGATCTATATGTACCCGATCAGTGCCCAGCCTAAAGATAAATCCGAGCCGGGGGGCCCTTTTGACCGGACGATCGAAAAAAGCAATAAAGCCATTAAGTTACATTCCATAAAGGCGAAGCCGGCCAAGAAACCGGGTTGGCGGAATGATCCTAAACAACGTGCTTTTCAGGAGCAAGAGGAATATAACCCTTTCTTAAAAAACAGTTGGCTGATTATGGGACAGGCGCAATTCTACAACGCCGATTTCCTGCAAGCTTCCGCTACTTTCTCCTATATAGCCCGTCATTACGCGAAGGATGAGGAGGTCGTGGCCGAGGCTCGTTTGTGGCAAGCCCGTTGTTATTCCGAGATGGGCTGGTTCTATGAATCGGAGGATATCTTGGATAAGATGAACAAGAACGGTATCCCCGCATCTGCCTTAAAACAATATGCGGCGGTGTATGCCGATTATTTGATCAAGAACGGGCAATTCGAGGATGCCATCCCTTATTTGAAAACGGCTATCAAAGCCGAGAAAAACCGGAAACAGCGTACCCGGATGAAGTATCTTTTGGGGCAAATTTATGCAGATCAGGAATTAGACGGGTTGGCTTATAAAACCTTTGGTGAGGTTGCCCGCTCGAATCCTCCTTATGAGCTGGAATTTGCCTCACGTATCCGGCAGACAGAGGTGTTCTCGGGAACGAACTACTTGAAAGTAGTGAAGATGCTGGAGAAAATGGCAAAAAGCCAGAAGAATAAAGATTATTTAGACCAAGTATATTATGCGTTGGGAAATGTGTACCTCAGCCGGGAAGATACGGTGAATGCCATAAAGAATTATCAGCTTGGTATCGATAAGAGTACGCAGAATGGAATGGATAAGGCGATCTGCCAGATAAAACTGGGAGATATCTATTTTACGATGCGGGATTACGTGAAAGCGCAGCCTTGCTTTAGCGGTGCCTTGGCCGGGATACAGAAGGAATACAAGGACTATGAGCGGGTCTCTAAACTGTCGGCGATTCTGGACGAGTTGGTTGTGCATGTAGAGGCGGTCCATTTGCAAGATAGTTTGCAAGCTTTGGCTAAATTGCCAGAAGCGGAGCGATTAGCGATTATCGATAAGAAGATCGAGGAGGTAAAGAAAGAAGAGGAAGAGGCGAAAGCCTTGGCTGAGAAGGAGGCTTATCTGGCCGAGCAGGAGGCGAAAGGTACTGGAATAGACCGTCCCGGTACAGAGACCAATACGGTTGTGTTGCCGAGTACGTCTGGAGGAACGTCTTTCTATTTTTATAATCCGCAGACTGTTGCGCAGGGTAAGACGCAATTCCAGCGTAAGTGGGGACGCCGTCCGCTGGAAGATAACTGGCGCCGTCGTAAAAAGGAACTTTCTACTTTTAACGAGAATTTGGATGAAGAGATGATGGCAGAAGGAGATCAGGAGGTAGGGCCGGATGGCCAACCGCTGCCTACCGATTCGATAGGAGGTGACCTGCCGGCTGTCGCTGCCGATGATCCGCATACCCGTGAGTATTATCTACAGCAGTTACCTTTCACGCAGGAAGATATAGACGCTTCTAATATTATTATTATCGACGGCCTTTACAATATGGCGATGATCTATAAGGATAAGTTGGAAGATATTCCCTTGTCAGTTGAGGCTTTCGAGAACCTAGAGCGCCGTTTCCCGGATAATGAGCATCGTTTGGAAAGTTATTATCAGGTATATTTGATGGCGCTTAAGACCGGTAATACAGCCTTGGCTACCGAATATAAGAATAAGCTAATAAGTGTCTTCCCGGAAAGTGATTATGCGGTGGCGGTAGCCGATCCGAACTACGAGTATAATGTCCGGATGATGGATGTGGTGCAAGACTCGATCTATGAGGCTACTTATAATCGTTACCTAGCGAGCGATACCTCTTATGTCCGTAAGAGTTTCCGGTATGTAAGCGAGAAATATCCGTTGGCTACGTTGATGCCTAAGTTTATGTTCTTGGATGCGTTATCGTATGTGCAGGCCGGGGATGCGGAAGGTTTTAAGAATGCCTTGAAAGCATTGGTCGAAAAGTATCCGAACGCAGATGTCACCGAGCTAGCCGGAGAGATGTTGAAAGGGGTTCTTCGGGGACGTGCCTTGGTACAAGGTGGCGTAAAAGGTATGAGTTGGAATTTGCGATTCGGTCTGGGTGAGGATGGAACCTTATCTGCCGAAGACTCGGCTCGTGTATTTAGCCCGGAACGAAATACTTCTTATCAAATGCTTCTGGTGTATCCTACGGGTAGCGTAGACCAGAATCAATTGTTATTCGCTGTTGCCGCTTATAACTTTGCCAACTTCATGGTAAAAGAGTTTGACTTGGTATTGGAACAGGCTGGGCCGATCAGTATGTTGGCAATAAAGGGATTTATCAATTTCGACGAGATTATCCAATATTATAAGATGATCTATGGAAAGGATGGTTATGCGACGGCTTTGAGTAAAGCGGTGGCTGTATTGCCGATTTCTGATGATAATTACGAGACTTTGATGCGGGGTAAGACATTGGATGAATATATCACCTTCTTCGATGAGAGCTTTGGTGAGGAATTGCCGGATTTGGCCGTCCGTTGGAAAATCCGTATGGAAGCCGCAGAGGAAGAGGAGAAAAATAATGATAAAATCATTTCTGAAGAAGAGCCCGGAATACCGGAAGAGGCAGAGGATTTGAAACAAGAAGTTGAACCGGAGGTACAACCTGTTGCGGAGCCGGAGGAACAGCGGCCTGTTGAAGAACCCGTCCGAGAGCCCGAGATACAGCCTATACCGGTTGTCCCGGATACGATTGAGGTTCCTACGTTCGACAAACCGGAAATCTTGTCTTCCGATACCCTTCGTAAAGATACGGTTTCCGTTGTTCAACCGCCGGTTGAGGATCAAGGTATGACTTTAGAGGAAATCCAAGAGATTCGTAAACGGGAAGCAGCCGAGGAAGAAGCTCGTAAGGAAGAGGCTCGCAAAGCTTTCGAAGCCCAACAAAAGGCTGATAAAGAATTGCGTGAACGGAAAGCGAAGGAACAGAAGGAGCTTCTAAAGAAACAGGAGGAGGAAGAACGTGCCTTGTTGAAAGCAAAGGCCGATCGGGAGAAACAATTGGAAGCGGCCCGTAAAGCGAAGCTGAAACAAGCGGAAGCCGACCGCAAGGCAAAACTAAAAGCCCGTGAGGAGCTTCGTAAGGAAAAGGAACGTGCTTACAAACAACGCCTAAAAGAGAAAGAAAAGGAGCGTAAGGAAAAAGAGCGCCTATACAAGCAGAAATTAAAAGAGAAAGAAAAAGCCCGAAAGGCCGCTTTACGGGAGAAGGAGAAGGCCGCTCGGGAAAAAGCTCGAAAACGCTAATTACAAGCACTAATTACATCAGATATTCCCCAGTTGTAGAGACGCAGCGTGCTGCGTCTCTACAACTAGGGATATTCAGTAAATGCCCCTAAAAAACAGGCACTATAAGATATTAATAAGTAAGGATTTCTAAGCCTGTCTCTGTCATTAAGAAGGTATGTTCCCATTGAGCGGAGGGTTGTTTGTCTTCGGTGATGACGGTCCAGTCGTCTTCCTTATCGATAAATACTTTCCAAGTACCCATGTTAATCATAGGTTCGATCGTGAAAACCATACCCGGAACCAAGAGCATTCCTGTCCCTTTCCGGCCGAAATGACAAACTTCCGGTTCCTCGTGGAATTCCAGTCCGACACCATGTCCACATAAATTCCGGACGACCGAGAATCCGTTTTTCTCTGCGTGCTTTTGGATGGCGTAGCCAATATCGCCAACGAATCCGAACGGTTTCGCCGCTCTCATGCCAATCTCTAGGCATTCTTTGGTGACTTGTACTAGTTTCTGCTTTTCCGGAGAAACATTCCCGATCATAAACATGCGGGAAGCATCGGAGTAATAACCATCCAGAATCGTAGAGACATCAACGTTGATGATATCACCATCTCTCAATATCTCCTTTTCACTGGGAATACCATGACAAACCACTTCGTTAATAGAGGTACATACACTTTTAGGGAATCCCTCATAGTTTAAGGGAGCCGGAATCGCTCCGTGGCTTACCGTGTAGTCATATACCAGCTTATCGATAGCGGCTGTAGACATACCTTCTTTGATCTCTTTCTCAATCAAATCCAGTACCCCGGTATTAATCACGCCACTTCTACGAATACCCTCGATTTGTTCCGGAGTCTTGATGAGTTTACGGGAGGGTACTAGATGTCCTTTATGCTGGATATATAGGATTTTCTTGTCTAGCTCGGTAAGAGGTTGTCCTTTGATAAGTTTCCAATTATTTACTGTTCTACGTGACATATTATTTGTTTTACTCAAATATAATGTAAAGGTATGTTTTTTTGAAATATCCTGTCCGGTAAATCCTATTTATTTATCTAAATAACTCTTCTTGAAAATATCTACGCAAAGAAGGAATAAGGATAATAACAACGGTCCGAAGATAATCCCCATGAAACCAAACAAGGACAACCCGATTACGACACCGAAAACGGTGATCAACGGGTGTATATCTGCCAATTTCTTTTGTAGGATAAAACGAATCAAGTTATCTACGTTCGTGATGATAAGCAAGGCATAAATAGTCAGGCCTAAGGCATGTGCCCAATCACCGTTTAAAGCCATATAAGCAGCCAGAGGAACCCAAACCAAAGCAGTCCCTACGATGGGGATGATCGTGGCGATACAGGTGAGAAACCCAAATAACAAGGGATCGGGAGTCTGAAAGATAAAATAGCCGATTACCGCTACGATACCTTGTATAGCCGCCAAGAGAGGAATACCTATTGCGTTCGATTTTACGATCATATTGATCTCATTGAGCACCTCATCTTTGTTTCGGTCGCTAAATGGGAATAAAGTATATAGATAGGTTTCCATCTTCCTCCCACCGATCAGCATGAAATACAAGATAAATACCAATACGATGACGTTTACGGTGAAACTGCTTATGCTACCCACTAAGAATTGTCCGATTTGCGGAAGAATAGAGGCGGCCTTCAACAAGTTTTCTCTGTCCAACACGTCGAAACCGGTTTTTTCCTGAACTAAATCCGCGATATGTTGGCCTGTGTTTAGCAGTATGCCCGGATCTAGATTAATATTTTGTGTCTTGTTGATGACTAGCCAGACCGCTAGCGTGATCGGGATTAAGAAACATAAGATCGTCTCACCTAATAACAGCGAGGCGGCAAGAACCGGTCTCATATTTAACTTCTCGGTCAGGTGAAACATCTGTTTGCGCAGTAATATATAGATGGTGAATGCCCCAAGTATACCCCCAAGAAACGGGATAATCTTAAAAAATAAAATTATCCCGAGTCCTAATATAATAGTGATCAGTGAATATCTCCAATAATGTTCTTTAACGCTTTCCATATACATTCATGCCCTTATTTACCTAAAAACAGGATACAGGAAGCCAAAGTTTATCGTATTTCTTATTCTTTTAGAAGTCGTTTACCTTCTACGAAAGTCTCTTGGATCTTCATATCGTTATTAAATAAGATGATATCTGCGTCTTTCCCTTTTTCTAGCGTACCTTTATGGTCTAAGATGCCCATCAAGCGAGCCGGGCTTTCGGAGGCCATACGAATAGCGTCGTGTAATGGTATTTCCGCTTTCTCAACCATCGTACGGATCAAGTGAATTCCGGTCGCTATACTTCCCGCGATGGCCGATCGATCAATCAGTTTGCATACGCCATCCTCAATGATTACCCGCGAGTCCGAAAAATGTCCCGTGCCGTTATCGCAGGCGGCAGCCATTGCGTCCGTGATCAGGGAGGTACGTTCTACTCCTTTGATTTGGTATACCAACTTTAAGATTGCCGGCGGTACATGAATGCCATCGGCCACGACCTCCACGGTCATATCTTTCATGAGATAAATGCCTTCTACCGTCCCTTCATGTTTGTATTCACGATCTTTATGGACGGAAGTCATGGCATTATAGAAGTGGGTGGCATGGGTAAATCCGGCCTCGTACGCTTTTTTCACCTGAAGGTAATCGGCCGTAGTGTGAGCTAGGGATACTAATACGCCGCGAGTTGACGCATACCTGCCGAATTCCAGTGCGCCGTCAAGTTCTGGTGCGGCGCTCCAGCGTTTGATACACTGGGTACTATTGAGTAATTCCTTATATTCTTGTGGATCGGGGGGATAGATGTAATTGGGATCTTGCCCGCCTTTCATGGCCATGTTCAAATAATTCCCCTCAAGATGCAATCCCATGACGCGGGCCCCATGTTCGGGATGGTTCATGATGTGCTCGCAGGTCTTGATCGCTTCCCGGAAGGTTTCGATAGGAGCGGCGGCTAATGTAGGATATAAAGTTGTTGTCCCCTGTAAGGCATGCGCTCTTGTGATTGCGTAGAACGCTTTAGGGGTAGCTTCCGTGAAATCGTGCCCGTTACCACCGTGAACATGCGTGTCGATACAGCCGGGGGCTACGTAATTTCCTTTAGCGTTGATGATTTCCGCATGGGAGATTTCCCGGTTCCGCTCGGTGATCTCCATGATCTTTCCATTCGAGATGATGATCTGGCCGTTTGTCAGGAGTCCCGATGGAGTTAATATCTTCCCGTTTATGATCTTGAGAAATGAACTTTCCATTTATATCTTATTTTTTAATTACCCGGAATCTGTAATAAGTTATCCTTATAGGAAAATGGGGGATTATATTGGATTTCCAGGTTCTCTGTCGGGGTAGCGGATCGCAAGAACGTTGGCAGTCCGATTATCTCATATACAGCTTGCCCTAGTAAAGGATCATTCAAGTCTCCGAATTCCACCAGGTCGCTCTTAAACTCATTAACCGCTACATCTGGATGGATTCCGTTTTCGTAATCAGCTTCCCGGTCCTTATTGTAAATATGGAAGGTGACGGGAGAAAGTATCCATCCGTATTTTTGGGATTCGTTATAGATCGTCATGCCAACCGTTTTTCCAAAAGTCTGCTGGCCGATAACACGGACATTTAGATAGGGACGTAACGAATTGATGATAAGCTCGGAGGCGGAAGCCGTAGTCGAGCCTGTCAGAACGAACAATCGTTGTAGGTTTAAGTTGCCTGCCATGACCTCTGTTGTCTTGAGTAAGGGCAGGGTCTCGTTTTTACCGGAGTTTTTATCGTTATACTCCATGATACATAGGGGTTCTCCCAAAACGTCTTCTCGAGCTAACAACGAGGCTAATAACTGGGCGCAATTGATCAGCCCGCCGCCATTATAGCGTAAATCGAGTACGAACTCATTGACGTTCCTGCTTTTGAATTTCTCGAAGAGCTGTTGTAAATAGAGGTTATAACTCGTATCGTCATAATTATACTCGTCCGGTCCGGAGGCGAAATGGTTGTACATTAAATAACCGATCCGGTGGTTACCATACGTATATACGGAATCTTTGAGGAACGGGGTATCTTCTACCGCACGAGATGCGTTCAAGGTAACCTTCCGGGTCGGGGCCAACTCTTGGCCATTCGCTTGGACTTCTCCTAGCTGAAGGGATATACTTCCCCCGTTTCTTAATATATCATAGTCTTGGATAGTACCCCAGGAACCGTTTACCCCGAGTATCCAGTCTCCTCGTTTCAAGCCGGCTTCTTCGGCGGGCGAATCCTTTAATACATAAAGGACAAGGGCTATTTTGTACGTATTGTTTCCGTCCTTTAGGTTGGAAGTGGCGAAATCAAATCCGTATGAGTCATTTGCGTCATAAATGCTTTTTGTCGCGGCCGCTTTCTCCAGTTGGGAAAAGTAATGATGGCCTTCGGAGATATCCTTTCCATCTTTGTCCGATAATAGTCTCTTGAAGAAAGTCTCCGGATCAAGGCTGAAATCCAAGGAACCTTTATCCGGAAGCTCGGAATACCAAAGATAGTTCTCTCGCATCGTTTGCTCAATCCATTGATTTACATCATTGTCGGTTGCCGGGACATCAATATTGTCTTTCTCGCAAGCGGAGAATGCTAACAGACAGAGAGTAACGATCGTATAATATTTACAGCTCATAGTGGATATATATTAAAAACAGCCCTTTTCTCAATAACGGAAAAGGGCTGTTGATATTGTCGTCAACAAATATACGTTATATTTTCTTCTCGATAACCGCTTGAACAACATTTAATACATAATCGCCCAGCTTTTCACTTTCACTAACCATATCCATATAATAAACGCCATCCTGGTATTGGTATAGCTTATTGTTGATATCCTCGATATTCCGGCTCTTTAACTGGTTACGATAGTTGTTGATCTCGTTCTCTATGTTGTAGGAAGGATTGACATCGTCATGTATGAGTTCTACCTTATGAAGGACCACGTTCATACGGCTCAATGCCTCGCCTACCAATCCGAACATATGGTCCAGATGTTTGTTTTGGTCTGGCGTGAACTCAGACTTAAACTCATTCCTGCGTTTGATACTGCGGGCCAGGTTATTACATGAGTCCGCTATGCTCTCTATCTCGGATACGGCACGTAGCATGACACGTATCTCCTCCTTACTCTCGGAACTCAAACGTCCTTCCGATACTTGGGTCAGGTAGTTGGCTATCTCGATCTCCATACGGTCGCTGATGTTCTCATATTTCTCGATGCGGCTGTATGTTTTCAGGAAGGCTTCCTCATTTTTCTCGTAGAACAGGTCTTTTACCATCCCGAACATACGGCTTGTGCGCTCGGCGAATAACGAGATCTCTTTATGGGCTTGTAGAATGGAAAGCTCCGCTGTCGATAACATACCGCCGGTGATGTATTGCAAACGGTATTCCTCGTCCTCGACCTTGGGCTTGATCAGCGTACATACTGTTTTCTCGATCAAGTTCACGAACCAAATCATGATACAGGTGTTACTGATATTAAATGCGGTATGGAATGCGGCTAGTTTGAATGATACGGCAACAGCCGGATCGCTGACTTTCATGATATTTGTCACGAACCAAGAAACACCTCCGGTAAACGGATAAAAGAGAATCAATACCCAGATGACACCGAATATGTTGAACGTGAGGTGCGCCAGCGCGGCTCTTCGTGCTTGTGTGTTACCGGTCAAAGCCGCTAGGTTTGCCGTGATTGTCGTGCCGATATTCTCTCCCAATACGAGAGCTACGCCGAGGTGGTAATCAATCCAGCCGTTGGCGCACATGATTAACGTAATGGCCATTGTCGCGGCGGAGGCTTGGACAATCATGGTGAGGATGGCTCCGATAAACAAGAACAGGAGGATGGAGAAGAATCCCATATCCGTGTAATTCTGCACGAAGGCCAGCATATCCGGGTTTGCGCTTAGATCCGGGGCGTTCGCTTGTAGGTTTTGTAATCCCATGAAAAGGAACGCGAAACCGAAAACGAACTCTCCTACCGATTTCCTGGAGCTTTTATTGGAGAAGAAAAGAGGTAGGGCAAAAGCTAGCAACGGGAGAGTGAACGCGGCTATGTCGACCTTAAAGCCGAGAGCCGATATGATCCATGCCGTGACCGTGGTTCCGATATTAGCGCCCATGATGACCCCGATGGATTGAGTCAGTGTCAAAAGGCCGGCATTCACAAAGCTAACGACCATCACGGTAGTAGCCGATGAGGATTGGATGAGTGCCGTGATTAACATACCGGTGAGCACACCGGTTACTCTGTTTGTGGTCATTGCGGTGAGTATCCGACGTAAACTGTCGCCCGCAAACTTCTGTAATCCTTCACTCATGATCTTCATTCCGTACAGGAACAGCGCCAAGGAGCCGATCAGCCGGAGAAAATCAAAAAAAGAATAGTCCATTTAAATTACGTTTAAGTGGATTGTTTATCCGATTAATATTCCTAACTTTAGGGAACAAATTTACAAATAATAACTGAAATAGTATGTCTGAGACAATAACAATTTACTGTAAAAATAATAATACCTACAAGGATGTACCTATCGGCTCTTCCTTGTTGGACATTTATACGGCGGTTGGCGCTCCGCTTCGGTACAGGCCGATGAACGCGCAAGTGAATAATAAGACGGAGAACTTGAACTTCCGTTGTTGGCAACCGAAGGATATCGAATTTATCGACTATACCCAATTATCCGGATTGAGAACCTATGTCCGTTCGCTTTGCCATATCTTTTCCAAGGCGGTATATGATATATGGCCGGAGGCTATCTTGAATCTGGAACATCCGGTATCCAAGGGTTATTATTGCGTGATCCATAATGGCAAGAACATCGACTTGGAGACGATCGGGAAGATCAAGAAACGTATGTGGGAGTTGATCGACGCGGATCTCCCGTTTCTCCATAAGAGCGTTCGCACGGTGGATGCCGCCGTATTGTTTCGTGAACGGGGTATGAATGATAAGGCACGGCTGATCGAGACGGCGGGGTTACCTTATACCTCTTATTATGAGTTGGATGGATATATCAACTTTTTCTATGGCTGTCTGACCCCCTCTACCGGCTACATACGGTTGTTTGACTTGGAACCTTATATGGATGGAGTCTTGCTGCGGATTCCGAAGCAGACAGACCCGTCGGAATTGCAGCCTGTTATCAATCAGGATAAGATGTTTGAGGCTTATAAGGAGCATCTTATCTTACAGCGTACCGTCGGTCTGGATAATGTGGGCGACTTGAATTTGGCCATAGAGAAGGGCTTGTCGCAAGATATCATCCTGGTCTCGGAGGCCATGCAGGAAAAGCAGGTTGCCAAGATCGCCGAGAAGATCGCCGATGGATATAAGGGGGGGATCCGTATCGTATTGATCTCTGGTCCTTCTTCATCGGGAAAGACTACGTTCTGTAAACGTTTGCAAGTACAATTGACGACTAATTTGCTTCATCCGGTAGGTATTTCTTTGGATGATTATTTCTTGAACCGGGAAGATACGCCGAAGGATGAGCATGGCGAGTATGATTTCGAGTCTTTGTATGCGCTGGATTTGCCTTACTTTAATAAAGATTTGAAAAAGTTGTTATCCGGGGAAGAGATTGATTTGCCTAGTTTCAATTTTGAGACCGGCCGAAGGATTTTCAAGGGAAAGAAATTAAAACTTCGAGAGAACTCGATTTTGGTGATAGAGGGTATACATGCCTTGAACCCGGAACTGACGGAGTTTATCGATGATAAATATAAATACCGGGTGTATGTCTCGGTCTTGACCTCTATCTCCTTGGATAACCACAACTGGATACCGACAACGGACAATCGTTTGCTGCGCCGTATTATCCGGGATTACCGTTTTAGAGGATATTCTGCGGAAGAAACGATCAACCGTTGGCCTAGCGTGCGTTGCGGTGAGGATAAATGGATTTTCCCGTACCAAGAGAACGCGGATGCCATGTTTAATAGCGCCATGTTGTATGAGCTGGCAGCCTTGCGGAAATATGTGGAGCCTATCTTGGCGCAGGTTCCGGAGAGCAGTAAAGCGAACGCGGAAGCGTATCGTCTGCTCCGTTTCCTCCGTTACTTCAATTACATCCCCACAGAGAAACTTCCCGGAACCTCCTTGCTACGCGAGTTCTTGGGGGGGGGAAGCTTCAAATATTAGGTGGAATCAGGTTTGCATTTCTTTCATGGCATGAAATATTTAATACCAATATGAGAGACAAGATTAGGGGAAGCTTAATCGGTGGAGCGGTTGGTGATGCTTTGGGATTTGCGGTGGAATTTGCGAACTGGGATGCTATCCAAGCTCATTTTGGCCAGTCAGGTATTCTTCGTTATCAATTAAATGATAAACGTTTGGCAGAAATATCCGATGATACGCAAATGACTTTATTCACGGCAAATGGCCTTTTGGTGGGTATTACGCAAGAGGCAGTTCGAGGAATGAAAGTTCCTTTGCTAAGGCGTATAGCTACCGCTTATGTGGAATGGCTACAAACGCAGGACGGGGAAATCGACCCGAGTAAAGATCATACCTGTTGGATTCGTGACGTAGAGGAACTAAATGTTCGAAGAGCACCGGGTTCGACTTGTTTGGATGCTATTTATCGCTTGGCGAACAAAGCGGAAGTTATAAATAACAGTAAAGGCTGCGGTGGCGTGATGCGAGTGGCTCCTATAGGATTGTTTGCCGCTTCACGAAAATGGCACGGGAATTGGAAGGGTACGCTTCGTGAGATGATCCGGTTAGGCGGGGATACGGCTTGGCTTACTCACAAGCATCCTTTGGGGTATTTACCTGCGGCATTCCTTACGTATTTATTATACGGTCTTCTTTTGTCTGAAGAGGTTACGTTTGAACGGTTTGTCCAACTTATCAATGAAGGTGTCGGACTATTATACGCGGAATACGAGGACGATTCTTCGGATATCTCCGATTTAAGACAATTACTTCAAATGGCGGTACGTTTGGCTCAAGGCGATCTGCCGGATGCGGAAGCGATCGCTCGTATTGGAGAAGGATGGGTAGCGGAAGAGACTTTAGCGATAGCGATCTATTGTTCTTTAAGACATTTAACTGATTTTGAGGGAGCGATTGTCGCTTCGGTCAATCATTCGGGAGATTCTGATTCTACGGGTGCGGTAACGGGTAATATCATGGGAGCCATTGTCGGTTATGAGGCGATTCCTTTCTATTATAAAGAACAACTGGAGATAAGAGAGTTAATCGTGTCTGTAGCTGATGACCTATACACTGGGTATGCTCCAGAAGATCCGTTAGGAAAACAGCGATGGTGCCAACGTTATTTGGAAGCGGAGCCTTGTGGGATAGAGAATCTACGGCTTACTCAAAATGCGTTCCGATATGAGGTTGAGAAAGATATTCGGGTAAAGGATCGAATGCCTGTTTATACGCTTTATTGGACAAAAAGCAGGTGTTCGCTGGGTGAGAAATTGGAATATCTGTTTTTTAACTCTACTCCTTCTTTCGAAATGAACCTTGTGGAAGACTGTTTGAGTTGGATATGGCCTTGTTCATTTGTGGTGAACAAAATTGAGTATAGCAACGTAAAACAATATGTGACGGCAGAGAAAGCACGTCTGTTCGGTGATGAGACAATTCGCCGTTTAATCCTGCGAGAGACAGACCCTGCCAAGCTAGAGGAGCTGGACCGTTCTATCAAGCATGTGGATGAGCTTGGGTGGGAACAATTCCAGTACATCATAGCTTTGAATGGGAATTATTGCAAATTTTCCCAAAATAAATTACTGGCAGAGTTCCTGCGGTCAACAGGAAACGCAGTCTTGGTAGATACCAGCCTGCATGATCTATGGGGAATCGGTATGGATGCGTCTGATCCGGACGCTAAGGATCCTTTTTATTGGCAAGGTAAAAATGTGTCAGGTTTTGCTTTGATGCAAGTTCGTGATTTGTTGAAAACATAATCTTTAATTTAGTAGATAATGAGATATAATATAAATGAATTATTACATGAAAAGAAGGTTTGGCAAAGATCCGACTTTGTTTTTTTCTGGGGGCATTCCGATCGGGCGAAAGGGCAGGCTAAGGCCTGTTTAAGCCAATGGTATCCATGCTCCTTTATTGTAGATGAACAATATTATAATTGTATGGAGCAGTATATGATGGCAGAAAAGGCTCGTGTGTTTGGTGACGAGGAAGTTTACGATATGATTCTACGTGAGTATAACCCCATGAATTTGAAAAAAATGGGGCGTAAGGTAAAGAATTATAATGATGATATTTGGAAAAGTAAGAGATATGATATCGTAGTAAAAGGAAACATGGCTAAGTTCTCTCAGAATACTAAGATGAACTTGTTCCTAGAGGAAACAGTGAACAAAGTTATTGCTGAAGCAAGTCCTAAAGACATGGTCTGGGGAATTGGGCTTGAAGAAATGCATGAGGATGCTATAAAACCGGGAAAATGGCCTGGTGAGAATCTACTAGGTTTTGCCTTGATGGAGGTTCGTGATACGTTGAGATCAAAGTAAGCTGGTTAAGTTAACTTCGTAGACCAACTAAGTTAACTTAACCAGCTAATGAAGCAGGCTTCTTAAATAGAGCTTCTGGCATATTCTCTTTATTGTGATTAGGGAAATTACAATGTTAATAATTTAAGGAATTTAGGGGGTACATGATCGGTAAGCCACACTCCATTTTCAGATAGATAAAATGAAAAGCCATTCTCTTTCATTGTTTTAGTATCAACTTCAAAAACAATTGGTGTTCCATGTCGTTGCCCAACAGAAATAGCTGTAAGGATATCTTTGGATAGATGTACATGAAGCCTATTTTGTCTGGTCAGACCTTCGGATAATATGGATGATTGATACTTAGTGGCTGACCCATGGAAAAGCACATCGGGAGGTGTTGCGACTTTCAATTCTACGTCAACTTCGATTGAATGACCTTGATTCGCACGGATCTTATTCTTGTCTTTGTTAAATGAGAAACGATGCTTGTTATTGGTTTCAACGACTTTTTCAAGCGTGTCGAGGTCGAAACCGGGAAATTTCCTTGAGACAGATATTACAAGAGCGTCGGTATCACACCACCCATTATGATCAAGTGTCAAACCACCAACGTCAGGCTTATGACGCAGTAGAAGTGATATATATTTACTAATACGATTGACATCCATAGATTTGAGTGTTTTATGTTAAAGCTTATCTAGGCTTTCAGGTTTGAGATAAAACGTATTGTGGCAAGTTTTCAAAAAAAATTTACATTCGCAAGAGATTATTGAAAAACTATTAGCAACGTGATTGGTTTCATCGTTTCTTTATGCTACTATTTTTTCTTTCCTCGTATTCCCTGAATAAGAAGAATCTCACAATAAGAAGGTAATCTATTTATTTTTAATATATTGATTATCAATGTCTTGAAAATGTCATGATGTTTATGTTGAAACACGTACATGTTTTTGTGAAAAGTCGTACGTGTTTTTTGAAATTCATGTACATGTTTTTCTGAAAATACTTATCTGCATCATTAAACAAACAAATGATGCAGATTCGTTTTTTTATGATGCAAATAATCCGTGAAAAGGGATTACCTTTGTATTAAAATTAATTGTATATGCACATATTTGATTATCAAAAAATACCCTGTAATCTGCTGACACCAGAAATTGTTAATATGCTTTCCGCGCTCCATGAATTCAAGGGGAAACAAGAGTTGTATATTGAAACCAAACCGGATGTACTGACCGCATTGTTGGATATCGCTAAGATTCAAAGTACGAAAGCATCTAATAAGATTGAAGGCATATATACTTCTGATGAGCGTTTGGAAGCATTGGTTATGGAAAAGGCAGAACCCCGTAACCGTTCGGAGGAAGAGATTGTCGGATATAGAGAAGTCTTGACAACAGTGCATGAAAGTTATGAATATATTCCAGTGCGTCCTAATAATATCTTACAACTGCATCGGGATTTGTACAGTTTCAGCAAAAGCGATTTGGGCGGTAAATTCAAGAATATAGACAATGTCATTGCGGAATCGGGAAAGGACGGAAAGCAATGGGTACGTTTTATCCCTGTTCCGGCATTTCAGACACCTGAAGCAATGGAGCAGTTGTGTTCACAGTTTGATAATGCGATAGATGAAGGACGATATGACCCGTTGATTCTTATCCCGATGTTTATCCTGGATTTCTTGTGTATACACCCATTCAATGATGGTAACGGACGAATGAGCCGTCTGCTGACATTATTATTGCTGTATCGTAGCGGTTATATTGTCGGGAAATATATCAGTATGGAAATGCTTATAGAGAAAAGTAAAGAGACCTATTACGAAGTTTTACAAGACAGTTCATATTCTTGGCATGAGGGAACCAATGATTATATCCCATTTGTTAAATATTATCTGGGGATTATGTTGAAAGGTTATAAGGAATTTCAAGATAGGGTAGAACATCTCAATTATCGTAAATTATCCAAAGCAGACAGGGTAAAAGCCGTATTTGACAAGAAATTGGGAATAATCAAGAAATCGGATATTGTGGTATTCTGTCCGGACATTAGCGAAACTACCATAGAACGTACCCTGAAAGAGTTGCTGGAAAATGGTTATATCGAAAAAGTCGGTAAGGCTAGGGCTACGGGATATGTCCGGAAAGAGTAATTCTCGATTTTGGGCGTTGCTTATGTTCATCTATTCCTTGAAGCAATTACGTGAAATTTATAGATTCGAATGGTTACTATTGTTATGATATGTTAAAAAGATGTATTTTTATGTACGAATATAGAAAAAAGGTCTCTATATTAATAAAACATAAGAAGACATGGCATGGAAATATGAAGAAGCAAGTCATACCTTGCATATTTTCGATACAGAAGTGATCACAAATCGTGAGAGTGTCGGATACCTTGAGAGCCTATTTGATGATGATAATCAGCAGCCGAAAAATCGGGAGGAGCTGATAAAGTTGGTTCTGCATTCCGGTATCCAGGAGATTGCGCCTTGTGTATTTGCGGAATGTGATAAGCTCCGTTCTGTCTTGTTACCTGGGAGTATAGAGAGGGTTGGAGAGGATGCTTTTAATGGTTGCATAAACTTGGAGGAGATCTCTCTGCCTGATTCTCTTACTCGAGTTGAGTCTGGTACATTTAGTGGTTGTTGGAATCTTCAACAGATACATATACCGAAGTCCATTCGGATAATTGCTTCAAATGCTTTTGCGGAATGTTACTCCTTGAAACGTGTATCTGGTTGTGAAGGGCTGGAGGTAATTGAAGCGGGAGCTTTTTACGATTGTGATAGCTTAAAAGATATTCAGCTACCGTCTACTCTTCGACGAATCGCATCCTATGCTTTCGGACGATGTGAGTCGTTGAGAGCGATTGTCTTACCGGAAGGTATCCAAGAGATTGAATCGGATGCTTTTGCGGATATAGAACATTCGCTGACGGTTTACGTGAGAAGTGAGAAGGCCTTTCATATAGGTGAGAATGCTTTTCCTGAACAGGTTTCTCTTGTCGTTCTTGATAGGGAAACCTTTCAAAAGGCTTGGCCTTCGTATGCCGATAGAATAAAACAAGGAAAGAGTTAAGCCGGTTTGTATATATATATTAAAAAACGGAGTAAACGTTATGGTCTATTATGAAGTCTGGAGGTATGATACTTTTGCTAGATAAAGGTATTTTTGGAGGGAAAGACAGGAGGAGCATGATTGGATATAATATAAAATTGTATGAAAGACGAAAGGATTAAAGATAGGATACGTGGTTCACTGATTGGTGGTGCCATTGGTGACGCATTAGGGTATCCGGTAGAATTCATAAGCTCATTCTCTGGAATACAAAGGAGATATGGAATGAGAGGCATCACTCGCTTAGACACCGAACAATGGTGGCTGGAGGACCCGTATGCCATTGGCAAGGCAGTCATATCGGATGATACGCAAATGACACTTTTTACGGCATGTGGGCTTTTGAACGCAAAAAAAGATGGAGAGGAATTTTTGGATGGTATACGTGAGGCGTATATCGAGTGGTATTTCACACAGGTTGATAAAGGAGAGAAGGATTTTCAGCGATGCTGGATTCGTGATCTGCCGGAATTGAATGCCCGAAGAGCACCGGGACATACTTGTATTATGGCTATTACGGATATATTATCGGGTAAGGAATCAAATAATGACAGTAAAGGCTGTGGAGGGGTAATGCGTATCGCGCCCATCCCGCTACTTGCCGTGACGGATGGTAGCACGATTGGGATAGAGACTGTTTATCGTCTGACAGAACATGCGGCAGGACTGACTCATCAGCATCCGTTGGGCTATATTCCGGCTGTTTTGGTGGCTCATCTTATATATCGATTGGCAAAAGACGAACATCCGGATAAAGAAACCTATAAGGAATATATTCGTGAAGGGCTTGCCTTGATATCCGGGAGGTATTCGGATCATGCTGATGAGGTAGCTTATTTCGTCCGGCTTATCAAGAAAGCTATTTTGTGGTCTGATATATCGACTGATGATGTGATTACTATTGAGCAAGAGTTGGGAGCGGGCTGGGTAGCGGAAGAGACGGTCGCTATAGCTGTCTATTGTACGCTGGCTTATTTCAATAACTTTGAACGGGCCGTTATCGCTGCCGTGAATCATGCTGGAGACAGTGACTCCACGGGGGCGGTTACGGGAAATATTCTGGGAGCTGCGTTGGGGTATAATGCCATTCCGCAATTCTATAAGGATGATTTGGAATTACATGACGTGATCCTGCATATCGCTGATGACCTTTGTCGAGGAGAAACTACAGATTTTATTCATTAGAAATGGCAGGATAGACAGTAAAGACATTGATTCTGAGAAAAAGATGAAGCAATAATATTCTACAAACATTTAAATTTAATTATTATGAAAGTAATGCGCTTGTTTTTTGTGTTGTTAGTCTTTTTAATGACTAGTTGTAATGGAGATGAGGACGTGATAATGGATAATCCGACATTTACGGTTTCTTCTGAAACAATTCGTAACGGTGATAAGATAACCTTGAGGTTGGAGCCGGGTGAACAAACGAATGTGGAGCTTGACATTGTTTTCTCTTGGGAAGGCAAAGAAATCGGACATATAGATCATTATCCGTATCAAGTGGAATATGTGGTTGATGGTATAGAGCCCGGTTTTCATATTATAACTTGTACTGCGTCTTATACGAAGAAAGGTGGAGGGATTCAGTCTTCTGGATCGATTATGAAAAGTGTATTAGTTCAAGTCGTAGAATAAGGTAACCATATGGTAGAAAGGAGTAGAATGATGCATAAGACAAGAAAGATCATTGGAATTGTTTGTTTTTTCGCTTTTGCGGTAAATACAATGGCGCAAGGTAACTGGGAGGATAGTGTAAAGATTTATATAGAGAAAGCCCGTTGGGGGGAGGTACTTGCGTATGAGAAACTTGCTGGTTATTATCATGATGGGTTGGGTGTGGAGCATAATTTCGTGAATATGTTAATGATGTATTTTCTAGCGAATGAAAAAGGTGGGCTTTCCATGGAGGAATACATGCATCGTTACGAGGAGGATGATCCCGACCGGTTATTGTTCGACGCCATGAACGATCTTGACCATAAAAGGAAGGAGGATGCTCTTCAGAAACAAGAGAAGTTGAGGGCGATGAACCTGCCTAGCCATATTACTTTGCAGGCTGTCTTGGTGGCGAACCAAGATCGGGAAAAGTATAGGCAGTTGTTACGGGAAGCCTCGGAGAAAGGTTGTATGTTGGGACAGTTGCTATATGCCATGTCTGTTGAGAAACGAAAAGACAAAGAGAAATATGAGAAGATAATTAAAGATATTATGGAGGATATTCCTATGGCGTATAATCTGTTGGGTAAGTTCTATTGGGATCAGGCTGAAGAAACAGATGATAAAGCTTTGATGGAATCAGCGAAAGAATGTTTCGAGAAGGCTGACGAACAGGCTTGTCTGACAAAGCGAAACGCAAGACGGTTACTCCATTATTATGATAACAGACAAGGAAAGGGAGAAACGGAATGTGATCCCGTAAAGTTAAAGCGCTTACGAATCGTGGCTTGTATGGATGTGGAAGCCGGGTACTGATTTAGATCATGTTAAAACGGCAGCTACGGATTTTTCTCTGCTCAAGGTTCGATCTGGCAAGGCAAGGTGAACCAAAAGCAAG